>JAXMBN010000050.1:0-36788 GCA_046349875.1 Pirellulales bacterium | reverse complement strand
CAGATCGCGGGAGTTGTGAGAGTTGGCGAAAATGGTATGAAACGGCTTGGCAGCATTTGGGCAATGCAAAGCTCATTGAGGTGAATCGTCCTATTGATGTGACGCGCGCCAAGCTAACTGCGTTTTCCCTTTGCTGGTTGGCACACGACTTTAATTCTGCCACCTACGAAGAGTTTGAAGATCGGGAGCTTTACTGGCAAGACTGGTACCAAACCCTGGAGATTTCACCGCTTATTGCGTTCGCAGTTGCAACGGAACAAAAATCATGCCATTCTTGGCTTGCAGAAGCCCTGTTCTTCGGAAAATCCGATGAAATCGAGGAGTTTGCAGATCCCATGGATTTATGCCAGAAAGAGCTTGAATCGGATCTTGCAGCCAGAACTTGTGCAACTGCTGCATTCAGGTTGCGCCCTGAGATTTTCAAAGCTCTTGTGACAGGATTCGGTGACGTGTCACGGTTCTTTGCAAGTATGGTCATCGCTAGTCAGGATTGGGATCCCATTGTACGCTACACGGAGACTGACCGAGAGGAACTCGAGGAAATTGAAGAAGACCTCGAAGATGAAGACATCCTACCAAACGAACGACTTGAGCTTGAGGCTCGACGAGACGATTTGATTCGCATCCTGAATCGGGAAGACCTGCCTCAGCTAGCTTATGAAGAATCAGTCAATGAGATACTCAACGGGACTATTGATTTCTCGGATGAGGAATTTCATCAACGACTTGCCGGTCACGATTGGTGTCGTAATGAATGTCGACGAGTGATTTCAGGAAGCCCTGGTGTTTATGCCTCGTAACTTTGATTTACTCCACCCAGCGCTTCAGTACCACATCGTGAACAGCCTCGGCTGGCGAGAACTACGTCCCTTTCAAGACCTTGTCATTCCGAAGGTGGTTGGTGGAGACCACTTGATTATTCTCGCGCCCACTGCTGGCGGTAAGACGGAGTCAGCTTTCTTTCCAGCGCTTTCGAGAATGTTGACCGAGAATTGGTCCGGCCTGAGTGTTCTCTATGTCTGTCCGATCAAAGCACTGTTGAATAACCTAGATGATCGACTTTCCCGATATTGCAATCTGCTTGGTCGCAGGTCGGCCCTTTGGCATGGTGACGTGGGAACATCGGCACGGCGAAAGATCTTGCGAGATCCGCCTGATTGTTTGTTAACAACGCCAGAGTCATTGGAAGTGATGCTGGTATCTCGAAGTGTTGATGATCGACGTATGTTCGGCGACTTAAAGATGATCATCGTCGATGAAGTCCATGCCTTTGCCGGTGACGATCGAGGCTGGCACCTGCTGAGCGTACTGGAACGCGTTTCGAACCTGGCAGGACGAGAGATCCAACGCATCGGATTGTCTGCAACAGTTGGCAATCCAGAAGTGTTGCTGACATGGATTGCGGGTACTTGCGAAGGCAAGAAGAGTGTAGCTTATCCACCACCAAGCCAAACCGCGTCGGCAGATGTCCAGATCGACTCCGTCGGTTCACTTGAGAATGCAGCCAGGGTCTTCTCCCGCCTTCATCGCGGTGAGAAACGACTGGTGTTTTTGGATAGTCGTGCTGGTACCGAAGAGCTCGGCTTGATACTGAAGTCGTATGGCGTGAATGCGTTCGTCACCCACAGCTCTTTGAGCCAAGAAGAACGACACAGAACGGAAAAAGCGTTTGCTCAGGAAAGCGATTGCGTCATCGTAGCGACCAGCGTCTTGGAACTGGGCATCGATGTGGGCGACCTAGATCGCGTTATTCAGATCGACGCTCCCTTAACGGTTGCCAGCTTTTTGCAACGGATGGGACGGACAGGACGGCGAGCAGGAACGGTTCGCAATTGTTTGATGTTGGCGACCAAGCCTGAGCGATTACTTCAAGCAGCCGCACTGAGCGAATTGTGGGAAAGCGGCTTCGTCGAACCTATTGTTCCTCCCCCAGAACCGTACCACATTCTCTCACAGCAGTTGATGGCGCTAGCACTGCAAGAAAATGGTATCGGGCGACTCGACTGGTTCAAGTGGATTGAAGGCGTTTATGGATTCAGCCAGCTACCGGAGGAATCGATCACGGAACTTGTCCAATGGATGATCGATACCGAGATCCTGTCCGACGACTCGGGCCTGCTTTGGTTAGGCGCCAAAGGAGAGCAAACGTTTGGTCGGCAAAATTTCATGGAACTCTTTTCCGTTTTCATGACGCCCCCTATCTTCCGAGTACTGCATGGTCGGCAAGAGATTGGCCAAGTTGACGAATCGGCATTGCTGGTGAAACAGGACGGACCTCGTGTTCTATCGCTGGGGGGGAATGCATGGAAAGTGAATTTTATTGACTGGCAGAGGAAGATTGCATTCGTAGAACCAACCGATGAGCTTGGACGAACTCGGTGGCCTGGATCTGGCCTAGGCCTGTCATTCAAAATTTGCAAGACGATGCAGTCAATCCTATGTCGGTCTGATCAATCTGACCGCTGGTCGAAACGCTGCAAAACAGAGATCGATCGATTGCGTGATGATTTCGCGTGGCTGCAGGCGGACTCTACATCGCTGCTGCTGGAATCCGGCGATCGTTGGTCTTGGTGGACCTTCGCAGGCGCAAAGGCGAACGCGACACTGGCTTACTACCTAGCTCAGGACCTGAAATCGACCGTTTCTAGCGATGGTTTCAGTCTCAAGTTCTCTGAAGGCGTAACGAGCGATCAAATACAAGCTTCTCTACGGATACTTATGGAGGCCCGTCCCGGGGACTTGCGTCCTATTGCTCACGAAAAGGCAATCCGTGGACTCAAGTTCTCCGAATGCTTGTCTCCTCGTTTAGCAGATCAAGTTACGTCGATGCGACTTCGCGATGATGCTGCAGTCGCGAGCGTCCTCCACGCGAAAGTTCGCGTGACCATACCGTCGCCAGAGGAGATCTTCAAACCCTCGATCGGTAGTCGTCGTTCCAGCCACGCAACTCCCAAAAAAACGGACTAGCAACGAAAGTGCGAGATGAATGTTGGTGTCTTGCGGGCTTTCTACTGAGTTCTGGAGTTAAGCGGCTCCTTTTCTTGAATTGGGCGATTTGTTGCGTGGGTGGCCGCGTGACGAGCCTTAAATGGCATTAGCTCGCTAGAGGGTTAGCTCAGGAGTCAGATGTTGCTCTGCAACGAGGGACTGGCGATTGCAAAGCATTGGAAAAATGTAAGTCGAAAGGTCGTCGTCCACGGGACGACGGATTATGAACTCCGGCCTCCCGTCTTGAAAACGACGTGTGAGCAGTGACATCCTTGTCACTGGCTTTCTGACTCTAGTCACTCAACTAACATGTACGGCTGGATTCTCCATCAGACGTATCAGATAGGTCAGTTGTGGCAACGATTCCAACGTGGTGGAGCTAGGTCTCCAAGTTGGAATCACAAGTGATCATACAGATGGCAAACAGGTTGCGATTCAGGACTGGTCATTCCTAATGATCCGGTAGTCAGATTGTTTGGGAATGTCATGTTTCTTTGGAGGCTTTGCCTTGTTAGATCGCATGATTTTGTTTGCCATCTTCAGTGCCTCGTCATTTGTGATCATCGGGTTATCCGCCATAATCTGACCGATGAGACTGTTTCGCTTTGCTCGCCAATTGCGAATGGACTTTTGATCGTTGGTTAGCTTTTGATACTGCATTTGCTTCGCTTTCTAAATAAATTAGATACCTTTCACACCTACGCCAGGAGTGATACCGAACAGTTCCTGTCCACATTGAATCAGGGCTTCTCTTGCTTTCTCTGCCAAGGAGAGTGGAACCAAGATCGCATCATGGAGGGTTCGACATGTAGCGCATTCAGTGTCTCCTTGAGTTTCTTCAACACGCTATCAATGAATAAAGTGCCTTCAGATTCGGTTAGGAAGTGACTGAACTCAGTGTAGCCATGGTCGAGCTGTTGCTTTCGGATTCGACCAAAGACGATGGGGAACTTCTTTAGCAGTGCATGATAGACAGGACATGAAGAGAATGGGCGCTTGGCAGGGAACATGACCTGCATCTGGAACTCCTTCTTGATGTTCTTGATGCGTCGAGCGACATCATCCGGAAGGAGTGAGTAGACGAACTCATAAAAACTACAACCAGGAAAATACTTCGAGATCTCAGCAATCTCCCTCCTGATTTCCTCTGAGTCTTGTTCCATCTGACCCAGCAGTAGGTACATGTAGGTGGCATGAAGATCAACCTCAGCGATACGCTCGAGCTTGCCATTGTGCCTGATCCTCAGGGCCCTGCGTAGCTTCTTGGAGATGTTGGTCATAGAGTCATAGACACGACCTCTGAGCTTAAAGCAGTGATAGTCTTTCTTCGCCACCAACAGCCGAGCGAACTGCTCTTGAAGTTTCTGGAGTTCCTCGGGAGTGTCAGCGATGGCATAAACCACGGATGGATCGAGTTCTAGTGCAGCGAAGAACTCCTCGAACTTCTCCTTACCTTCAAACTCAGTCTCGACCTTTCTATTCCAATCAAGGATCTTGCAAACCTCCTTCCACTTTTCGATTCTCCACTTCAAGAAACCCATGGAAATCTTGGACTTCGCAAAAATCCCAGAGCACCCCCTAGCACCCCCAGGGACACCATCCAGGGAACCTCCCCAACGAACCCCCGTCTTTGTTGGACATGGCCTTCGGCCCTTAGTGGGCCTCTTGCTAGCACTGAAAGCCTCAGGGTGGTCTTCCTTGAGTCTCTTGAAGTCGATTCCACGGACTTTGCATTTCGCTCCGATGCAGTAGTTCTCCACAAGCTTTATGTACGGGCATTCCTGAAAGAACCTGACGATCTGCTTGCGTGTGTAGTCGCCGTACATGTGCTTAATGAGCGTAGTGTTTATCTTGATTGGTTTGCCATAGGCGATGGCCTTGTGGATGGCTAGGCGGATCTCGTCGAGGACGTGTCCCTTGAGTCCATAAGCGACAGCCATGTCATCGATAACCTCGATTGAAGCGACATAGAAGGCGTCACCGTCGATGGAGTCGAGGATCTCCTGGGCTATATGGGTGTCAGTTGTGCTGGCTGTTGCGGTTATTGGGTCCATGCTGGTAGAGTTTCCTGAGTGTTTGTGAGTCATCTGCCCAATTAGCATTGGCAGCGAGGCATTTTGTTTTTCTAAGTCAGAGCCAAACAGTTGCTCTGGATTCCGGCTGGCGAACGTCGATACCAAGCGTTCAGTATCAGCGGTGTGCTGTGTTATTGTGGTGGTAACACTACTTTTATGTAAACTACCATTTTCAAAAAAGTAGGCCTATGGCCGGATAGGAGTTTTCGTGGCTTTGGACGTGAGTGGTATTCGGAGGATGCGCCGACGGACAAGTTGATGGCTTTTCTCGGAAATAAAGCGTAAGTCCTAGGCTCCGGTAATTTGGGAGTCTTGCCCTAGAATTGTTGACAACCTTGTCACAAATCGCTGCCGATCGCTGGTGCGTGGATGTTGGCTAGAAAAATATGGTCTGCCGTGGTACCATAGAATGATGGCAGTTGCTGCGAACGTCCTCAAGGTGGAAGAAATGATGAAGAAGGCTTCAAAATCCAAGGATCCATCGCCCTACTACGAAACTCTCAGCACAGATTGTTGCGAAGGATGCAGCTTATCGGAAAATCATAGGTGACAACCTCAAGGCCATTCGCGAGCATTTTGGCTGGTCCCAGTTAAAGGTATCTGAGTTGTCGGGTATTCACCGCACCCGCATTTCAGAGCTTGAGAACGGGCGCTGGAGTTCTACCGTGCTAACCCTCATTCAAATTAGCTCGGCATACGGTGTGCTGTCGAGTCCCTTCTCATGCCTAGTACTGCAGCCAAGTATCCACCAAAGTCTTAGGCTGCGGATACTTGCCTGAGTGATGCCATGGAGAGACGTACCAAGTGTCCAGCCGGCATATTCTGCCATGCCTGTCTCTGTTCCCCGCAAGCCGCCTTAGAGGCCCCGCCTGCATGAATCGTGAGGGCTTTTGCGTGGGTGTCGTTGCCCAATGGCGTTGCACGGTTGGCAAGCCTAGAAGGCTTATTTCAGGCGATTTGAGACTATGTCAACCGTGTCAGTGGTTTGACCTCGGGTCCGAAAGGCGATGGCTACCAACAGTTGTTGGGGCATGTCAATGCTCACGAGGGTCCTCTTTGAGCGTGCGAAGCAGGCGAAAAGAGGTGTGAGATTTTGCTTCAAGTGTCCAGCTTCGATTGCCATCAATCAGTTCGATACCCAAGACAACACTTAACAGTTGGATCTGAATCGTATTAAGCCTCGCTATGGCAGAGCTAAAGCGACTTCTCTAAGTAGACCCGGTTTGACTCTAATCGCCATGGTTAATATGATTGCGTGTCGTGGTAGCACGACCTTTTGGTGTTGTCGAAATCTTCCTGGAAGGAGGCGCTAAGGGGAGTCGGTTTCTACGTGCTGCCCTTCGATTATTGCAGGAATTTGCGCCAGAAGAGTGAACTTTGAAGAACCGTGAGCGTTTACAGGATTGGAGGAGAGATGGAGTTTTCAGAAAAGGTGATTGAGCAGATAGCAGTAAAGGTGGTTGAGAGGCTGGTGGAAGCGCAAGCCAAACGCTACCTGAGTCGAGATGAGTATGCGAGTCAGCTTGGAGTCAGTGTTCGAACCATTGATCGGAAGATTCGTGCAGGGCAGCTGAAGGTTCGAAGGGAGGGGACAAGAATCTTGATTCCCATGGAAGAGCTTTGCAGGGGTGAGGCACTATGAAGAAAAGGGTCAGGGTCAGGCAGCAAATTGCCGGCAGGGTTGGGCATCAACTGCGATTCACCGATGAGCAAGGCAAGCGACGAGCGATCTGGCTTGCACATAGTTCGCCACTTGAGGCCATTGAATGGGCTGACCACGTTGAGCATTTGCTGCTCAGTGTTGAGAGTGGGAGTCCTCCCTGCTCTGCTACGTTCAAGTGGGTCAGTGGCTTGCCTTCCAGGCAGCATGAAAAGCTTGTCAAAGTAGCACTTGTTGAGCCTCTTGCTCCCAAGGAGACTGCCAAGGTCAATGTGGTCCCGAAACACCTCGAACCGTTCATTGATTGGTACATCGCTCGGCGCAAGTCGGTGAAGGAGTCGACCCAGGAGACCTACCAGAAGGCGAAGTCGTGTCTCGTCCGTCATTTTGGAAGCAAGTGTGACATCGTTGACATAACCACAAGCGACGCTGAGGCTTGGCGGGAGTGGTTGTCTGTAGAGGGCAACGTTCGCGAGGGTAAGGCCAGGACATGTAAGAAGTCGGGTAAGAAGATCCAGGGGCGCACGAGCTTGGCGGACAATACAGTCCGGAAGCGGACCTCGATTGCCAAGCAGTTCTTCGATGCCGCAGTCAAGGCGAAGGTAATCGCCGAGAACCCTTTCTCTGGCCTGCCGGCTACGGTGCGAGGCAATGCGGCACGGCAGTTCTTCGTGACCACAGAGGTCTTTCAGAAGGTCATTGAGAACTGTCCAGACGTCGAATGGAAGGCCATCCTGGCGCTGAGTAGACTTGGTGGCCTAAGATCTCCATCAGAGATACTGAAGTTGACCTGGGGGGATCTCGACTTCGCTAAGTGCAAGATGCGGATCCATGCCAGCAAAACAGAGCATCATGCTGACGGTGGTGTTCGGTACTGCCCGATCTTCCCTGAGTTGAAGCCGTTTCTAGAGGCCCTGTACGTTGAGGCAGAGCAATCCGGAGTTTCACCCGCTGCCCACGTTATCGTTACTCATAGAGGCAGCCCAGCCCTCTTGCGGACAGGATTGATGCGGATCCTGAGGCGAGCGAAGATCCAGCCATGGCCTAAGCTTTTCCACAACATGAGAGCCAGTCGTGAGACGGAGTTATTGGACCAGTTCCCCATCAAGGACGTCTGCGCTTGGATTGGCAACTCAGAGGCCGTGGCGATGGCTCACTATGCCATGACCAGGGAGGATTCATTCGAGAGAGCTATCCGTAGCCCAATCCGTAGCCCAAAATCTGTCTACTTAGGGCTACCGTCGGCGACGGTGGATGGGATCCTCAGTGTCTCTGTAAACGAAAAAACCCCAGGTTTCCCTGAGGTTGTCGCTTATGGTCATCGGATGGCGTCTTCTGACAACATCGTCTTAATGGGCGAGGAGGGACTCGAACCCCCGACATCCACTTTGTAAGAGTGGCGCTCTAACCAACTGAGCTACTCGCCCGATGCGGCTTGTTGCCAAACCGCTATGATTTCGTGGCCCTTCACAGGGCCGCTATGTTTATCGACACTCGCGAAACCTATACGTTCGCGAAATCGGCAATTTACATTCCACCCATCAACCGCGTGCGACGCGATCGACGTTCTGCTCGCAACTTGCTGCGACGCTTGATTTCGCTCGGCTTTTCGTAGTATTCTCGCCGACGCATTTCCTTCTTCAATCCGCTGCGCTCGACCAGTTTACGGAAGCGACGAACGGCTTCCTGGATCGTCTCCCGGTCACGGACCAACAACTTGACCATGCATGCCTCCAAAAGACCCTTGATTTCAAGGGTTGCCTACAAATAACTTACTGTCCTTCTCACACTTTCCAGGAAAGTGCTTCGAATATTTCTCGTCTGATTGAGTCCCGTAGTGTAACGATGACTCACAATTCGGTCCAGAGCCTTTTGGGCTTCCTTTTTCGTTATTCACACTAGGTTTTTGGCGTGATTCTTCGAGTACCTCAAGCCCAACCCTGGCATTCCCAAATTCAGTCGGACAGGAACTGGGGGGATCACCCCACGACTTTCGTTCACAAGCCCATGAAACAGCGTGTTATTAGCAGGGCTAATTAGGCGGCTCGGGTCATCGGGATTGTTGCTGGCTGGGAATCCGCATAATGGATCGTCTGCAAAATCCGCTCGGCCACGCCCAGCACCCGTTCGGCCTGTCGCCCATCGACCTTGGGGACAGACCCCGTGCGGATGGCTCGGCCAAAATCGACCAATTCCAGTTCAATGGCATTAGCAGGTTGAATTTCTAAACGCTGATGAGGCATCCAACGCGAAAAGAGCTGGTCTTTCACCTGCAAGCGTTCGGTGGCAGGAAGCATATCGGCCTGCCATTGCTTGGCCATCACTTCACGACTCGTCCGAACCACATCGGAAGTGTTCGCTCCAAAGTCGATATCGACTTGAGCCTCGGGCGAGAAAATCTGCATGCGTCGCGTCAACGAGCGACTGATACGGGATGCTCGAACGTTGGCGGCACATCCACTGGCAAACTCGATGCGAGCTTGAGCGATATCTTCATGCTGACCCAATACCGACCAGCCCTTGGCATCCACCGATATGACGTCACTGGTCTCTACACTCAAAATCAAGTCGAGATCGTGGATCATTAGATCGAGTACCACACCGATATCAGTGCTTCGCCCGGTGTAGGAGCTCTCACGAACCGCTTCGATAATGTGCGGCGATTGAATGTATTCGGCTGAGGTCGTCCATGCTGGATTGAATTGTTCCACATGTCCCACTTGAAGCACGCAGCCTTGCTTGCTGGCCAGTCGATTGAGTTCGCGAGCTTCTTGTTGTGATTTGACGAGCGGCTTTTCTACAAACGTGTGCAGGCCATGGCGCAAAGCCCAAAGGGCCATCGAATAATGAAGCGACGTTGGCGATGCAATGACGATGGCATCGACTTGTCCTGCGAGCACATGGTAGTCCGCCACGGTAGCGACGCCGAACTGTTCGGCGATGGCTTGTCGCGTTTCTGCAACGGGTTCTGCGACGGCGACTAGATCAAACTCGGGCAAGCCCTTCAAGAGCCGTGTATGGATCCGTCCGAGATGTCCACCACCGACTACACCAATGCGAACTCGACTCACGCTGCTTTTCTCCGATCTCGACCACGTCCGTGACGTCCAAGGGTCGAGCTATCGATGAACTCAAAGAGGACCTCTAGTTCAGGTGCCAATCCTGTGGTGCCCGCAAGGATTTCGCGAGCATGTTTGACACCGACTTTGGACCGATACAATAGTTTGTGTGCTTCGGAAATCGCCTTGATGGCTTCCGAGCTAAAGTTCTTTCGCTTCAAAGCAACCACGTTGACGCAGCGAGGCCGAGCTGGAAAACCTTCGGCCAACATGTAGGGCGGAACATCCTGCAAGACGCGGCTCAGTCCGCTCACAAAGCTATAGCAACCAATCGATGCAAAGTGATGCACCGCAACACCACCGCTCAAGGTCGCATCATGTTGAACATGAACATGACCACCGAGCATCACGGTATTGGCCATGATGACGCGATCTTCGACCTTGCAGTCGTGAGCCACGTGCGAGCATGCCATGAGATAACATTGATTGCCAACGCTCGTAATGCCATCTTCTTTTTCGGTGCCTCGGTTGACGGTCACCGATTCGCGAAACACGTTGCAATCCCCGATGATGACCTGGGTTGGTGAACCTTGGTAGCTGAGGTCTTGGGGTTCTCCACCGATGACGCAGCCGGGGAAAAAGTGATTTTCACGGCCGATGGTCGTATGTCCGGTGATCGTTACATGGCTTTCCAAACGCGTGCCACGCCCGATCTTGGCATGAGGGCCAATAACACAAAAAGGCCCAATCCGAACTTCATCGTCGAGTTCGGCTCGCGGGTCTACCACAGCGGTGTGGGCGATGATCGTGGCCATGAATTCCTTTTCCAAACCTGAGTGTGTCTTGATGTTGCAAATCGAGTTAGGCTACGTTGGGAAATACCTTGGCAGCGCTCGATTGGCTTGTTAGGGTTTCCGCCATGCGTCCATTCAAAATGTGCCCACTGCGGCAGGCCGTGATTCGCCCAGCGATATCTTTACCGCTAAGGGCAAGGTCTCCGATAAGATCCAGCAACTTGTGCCGCGCGCACTCATCGGGAAAGCGAAGTGTGTTTTCGATGGGACCACGTTCTCCGAAGACCAAGAGGTCTCGATAGGTAACGTGGCGAGCCAGTCCTTTGGCTTGAAGCGAGGAGGCTTCCGATTCCAAGATGAACGTTCGCGCGGGCGAAATCGATTCAAAGAACGTGTCAGGATCGAGTTCCGCTGTAACGGTGGCAGCTCCGATGGGGCTCTTGTCACCATAGTCCAAGCGATATTCAATCGTCAGGGAAGGAAACGCCGAAGGCATAGCGGTGATCCATTGTTGATCATCACCGATACGGAGTGGATGTTCGATGACATGCATCTCGCGGGGAGCGGGTTGTACTTCGACGCCGGCTTGCTGAATAGCAGCAGCATAGACGTAAGCGCTACCATCAAGCCCTGGCATTTCCGATGTATTGACATCGACGATGCAATTGTCGATCTGCATACCGTACAGAGCGGCCATCACATGTTCGACCATGTCGACCACGGCGTTGTTTTGACGAAGCCGAGTTCGCAAAGCAGTCTCGGTGCGATTGCAGGCAAGCGCCTGGATGGTAGGTTCACCTGGTAAATCGACTCGCCGAAAGACGATGCCCGTGTTCGGTTCGGCAGGGTGAAATACAAGACTGACTGGACATCCTGTCCAATAGCCTCGTCCACTCACGTGACACTTATGTCTGAGTGTGTGCTGAAACCGCGATACTCGCATGAGCTTCCCTGCCATCCTTTTCTAAATCATTCGTTTTCCATTGTTGATACTTGCAAGGTCCTCATGAACTTGCGAGATCAACCGTCGACGCGATCGGTATTCGCGCCAACCCTTAGGGGACGAGAACGCATTCTCGCCCCACATTGATTCCTTCATCCGTTATTTGCGATTTTGAAGACCACTCGGTGCATTGGCTGCACGTGGAGTGTTCTGAGCTGGAGTCGAAGGTGCTGCTGCAGGCGTCATCTGTCGAATCTGGCCAAGAACGAAATCCGTGAGGTCCGAGTTCTTGTCGAAGTAGACGACGTCCTTATTGATACCACCCTGCACCGTTTGAGGCTTGGCTGGATCCATTTCGACGCGGCTGTAGCGCATGATCAAGGCAAATTGATTGGCCGCAGCGACAGCCTTGGTCATCTCTTCTACTTGCTTGTAGGTTTCGTAAACGACCTTGGCCTTATCGGTTTGGAATTGCTTTTCACGACGAACAAAGTCGAGCTTCAGTTTGCTTTCTTCGTTGGCAAGAGCTTCTTCCTTCTTCTTGAAGTCGGGAGAGTTCTCGTTGTATTGGCGAAGGGCTTCCACTTCCTTCATCATGGCTTCGCGACGTGTGTTGATTTCGTCTTCGGCTCGCTTGATTTCGGCATCGATGGCTTCCATCCGCGCCTTCATGGTGGGATGGTTATCGAAGATGTAGCCAATATCAATCACTCCCACGCGGGTTGCGGGAGCAGCTGCAGTTCCAGCAGCAGGGGCTTGCGCCAACGAGAGGCCCGCAAAGCTACAGCTCAAGGCCAACGCAGCCAATGTGTTCCGAATTCGCATGTGTCGCACTCCTTGCTCGACGAATTAGCGGTTTCAGGGTTCTCGCCTTCCCATCATGCGATTGCGAGGATACCCGTTTTGTATGGTGATGCAGCAATGGTAAAGCCTGTTGCCACAGTCAATCGCGGTCATTGTGGCGATTCTTCCAAGTCAGGTAAAGATCGAAATTCGCATCTCTTACCTGCCAAGTCGAATCTCCAAAGTTTTCTTTTCACCGTTGCGCTCAATTTGGATCGACATCTTCTCTCCAGGTTTTCTTGCTTCTAAGGTTTCACGCAAGGAATCCATCGAGGAGATCGCTTTGTCCCCAAGTTGAATCACGCGATCACCTGCAAGAATGCCAGCATTGTCTGCGGCACCACCTGGTTGAACGCTTTCGATGACAACGCCTTCTCCATTGGCAATGGTTACCTGAAGCTTGGCCCGATTATTCGATTGTTGTCTGGGATTCGCGCTTCCACGAATGGCGACAAACTCAGGCCGCGTCTCACGAGTGACCAATTGAGAGACAACGTCCGTAACCATATCGGTTATGCGGACCATGCCGGTTACGTTGATTTTGTCAAAATCGTCAGATGGACGATGATATTCCCCATGAAGCCCCGTAAAGAAATGAAAAACAGGGATCTTTTTCTCAAAGAACGATTGATGATCGCTCGGCCCCATCCCTTCCGGACTCTTGTCGAGTTCGAAATGATAGCGTTCATTTGTGGACTCGATGAGCTGATCAAAATCCTTCGCGGTGCCCGTTCCATAAACGGTAAGAACATTGTCGGCCAATCGTCCCACCATATCCATGTTGACCATGGCGACGGTCTGCTCCAAGGGAAAGCGAGGGTTGCGGACATAGTGGGCGCTTCCGAGCAACCCAAGTTCTTCCGCAGTAAACGCCATGAAAACCAAGGTGCGATGTTTCGGCGTTTGAGCTAGCCTTTCTTTGAGTTGCCGACTGGCTTCTAGTAAGCATACCGTTCCTGAACCGTTGTCGTCGGCACCATTGTGAACCGCGATCGTGCCAGGGGCGAGCGATCCGACACCTCCCATTCCCACGTGATCATAATGGGCGCCCACCACGACATACTCGGATGCCAAGTCCCCTTTGCCTGGAAGGACGGCTATGACATTGCGAACGGGAATGCGAGCTTCTTTGATTTCAACTTTGCCGACCGCTTTCCAACCGGCGAGCACTTGGGAGCGAGGAGTCAGATCGTTATCGATTGCGACTTCGATTTCCTCGAGCGATTTTCCCATCACGGTCTTGATCAGGCTGTCTGCTTTCTCGCGTTTGATGAAGATCGCGGGGATCTTTTTGCGTCCAAACGATCGGCCAACTCCATCGGGCAAGGGAAGTTGGTCGCCATCGACTTGGAGTCCCTTCATGGCCCATTGCAGTTTGTCTTGAAGGGTTTGCAATCGACCAAGCATGGCCTTTTGAGCCGCCGCATCGGATGGGGTTTGTTCAAAATCCAGTTGCACCTTACGTAGTTCTTCCACCACTTTGGCAAATTCTTGTCGAGCATCGGTCGACCATGGGATGGTTGTTTGAGCCGTGATGCGATCATTCACGACGATGATGGCCATAGCACCTTTCGCATACGGCATTGGCTAACTTGGCCGAGTAGAATGAAAAGTCGAAGAGGTCTGTCCCCGCGGAAACGACTCTTCGGATCCTGTTGCTAGGAGTTCTTTGCACTTTCATGACGACAATCTTTCCTTGGACATCGATCCCCTCGTAGTCGTCGTACTGCATTTCACTTTTGGCAGAGATACCGTATCCGACGAATACGGAATCGCCGTCAGAGAACGCGACGGAACCAAGCGAGACAGGAGTGAAATCTTTCCCAACTCAAACGAGATAGACTTTCCATCGTCCCGATCCAGGACAGCGTATTGTTGGATGGTTCGGTAATCCGAAGAAGACTGGGGATGCCAAAGTTTTGAAAGGCTGGCCGTCGAAGCTATCCGCCTGGTCGAGTTCCTTCCTGCCGCTGCGCGATAGATTCGCCAGCTCGCGCCAATCCTGTTGTTTGGGTGCCGCGTCCTTCCATCGCGTCCGGGCGACCAGATTCGATGTCGCGTTACCCGACGCGGATTCTTCAGCCTGCAGGCCCGATCGATCCTGCTGGCTGGAAGCGAATTACTGGGGAGTAGCATAGCAATGCACAGATGGCTTGGTTTTTCAGAGACCGGTTTGTCAGGGCTTGTTGTTTCATTGTAAAAATCTTCTTCACCAGGAATCGCAGGTTTGCATTAACGCGCATCATTGGCAGCCTTTTCTTTAATCCACTGGCTGATCGTTTTGAAATCGGGATGGGTCGATGTCTCGATCCACTCCAACAGAACCCCGTCGGAGGTCGTGAGGATCGCTCCTTCGCTGCCTAATCTTTGGATCGCCGTATCGTGATCGATTTGCTTTTGAGAACCGAGCGCATCGATAGGTAACGAGACATTCCATCCAAGGCTGAGTAGATCGAAGGCCGTTTGCAAGATGCAAACGTGCGATTCGATACCGATCAGGATGGCATGTCGTCGCGTTTCACCCCAAAGCGTATCCCATTTGGGAAAGAGTTCGCGGCAGGAGAACATGCGTTTCGAGTCGCGTTGCGGGAGATAGCAGGCGAGCGAAGGGACCGTAGGCCCAAGTTTTTCGGGGTATTGCTCCGATGCGAGCGTCGGGATCGATAGGCGAGCGGCGGCTTGAATGAGGACCGAGGCATTCTTTTCAATTTGATCAGCGCCGCGAATCGTTGGCAGCAATCTCTCTTGAAGATCGACTACCAACAAGACGCAATCTTCCGCGGATAACAAGTGCGGACTGCGAGGGGGAATTTCGCTCATAGAGTTCGTATCATTTCAAGATCGAAGGAGAATCGAGGGACCGAAGACCCGTTATTCTACGAGTCGCTTCTCTCCTTCCAAGCAGATGCATCAAGCTTCTGCAGCAATTCTCTCCGAAACTCTCGTCCACGAACGACTTTGTCACGCACCCAAGCGTAACCCAAGCTAGTCGAGTGGGCTAGGATTCAATGTCGTGTACTTGGCAAATCGATCTTTGTGTTTTTCTTGCTCGGCCAAGATCTTTTGCAACTCCTTTTCGGTGATCGGTCGTAGCAAACCCAAGTTGATAAATGAGTCGCGAACGCGATGTCCGTATTCTTTGGCTCGGATAATGGCCGATTCCGGGGCCAATGTATCGATTGCTTTATCTTGGATGCGCGAAAGATGCTCTGCAAAAATTTCTTCCAGCCGGGTCTCGTTGGAGCGGATCGCAATGTCACCCAAGGAAGGGTCATAGAGATCTGCTGCTCCCATATGTTCACGTGGTACACTGGAAGTCACGATCGGGCGATCTCCTTCGAACGAAACAAATTCGATCGATAGGGACTCCATCGATTTGTCGCGCTCATCCGCCATTTTATCGGCGGGTAAGACAATCAAGTGCTGTTGCCATTGGCAGATGGCCACACACTTTTGTCCTCGATGGAGCGCAAGTGCAGAATAGTCCTGACGCATTCCAACGATGTCTCGTTTGGCGAAGGCCACGAAATCAAAATCGACAAGCTGCGTATGAGCCGATTCGAATGCCTTCTTCCCGAGACTTGGTATTTGCGGATACTCGACCGGATGACTTTCGCGAGCTCCGGCGTTAAGGGCGGAGCCTCCGCCTAATAATTTGGTAATCTTAAGAATCGCGGCAAGCACGACGGCAAATGGTAGTGGAACTTGGCCTCGCAATACCTTAACCATTTTACCAAAAGGCAATACCATTGGATCCTCGGTAAGATAGTCGTTGGGATTCAGGTTATTCGATTGGGCCATGCATGAATTCCTACTTACATATGACTCGAAAGATAAACGATTTCTAACCGTAGCGGTTTCAGACGTTGAGTTGCGAATGACGCGGCGAATGGAACTGCACAGCGTTTTACAGAGGAGCCAAGTGAAATGCAAGAAAAAGCACCAACATCGCGACGTTATATGCACGATCGATGCAAGCGTGAAACGGTGGTGTCGGATTCTGCCTTTTCCAACATGGCAAGTCCCTTGAGTGACATTTCACAGACCTACTGCAACAACTGCAAGGGAATGTTCCAAGTTCAAGAGTTTGCGTGGAGTGATACGTTGGAAAATTTGGTCGATTATCGCAAGCGCTTGGCTGGCCACGCTGGACCGCTTTCGCGGTTCCTTTGCTCTAAGAATGCAGTGATCGCCATGCTTGTACTGGGCATTCTCCTCGGAATCGTTTCCACTCAGCTTATGTTTCCCATTCAGGAAGGACTGTTCCGCTTTCTTATTCTCTCCTTCGGCATCAGTGTCATTTGGTTGATCGCTTTAGGCTCTGTCTTGATCAGCGTCGTTACGCCGCTTGTTCACAAATGGGTCTGCGGCGTTTCTGATCCGAGAATACTGCAGTAAGTCGGGGAATCTTCCATGCAGATTAACGAGATCACCGGGGGCATCATCGAGTCTGCGATTAAGGTCCATAAGTCCCTTGGGCCGGGATTGCTCGAATCAGCCTATGAAACCTGCATGGCACATGAACTGCGCAAGCAAGGATTTCATGTGGAAGTGCAAAAGATTCTTCCCATCGAGTATGACGGGCTAAAGCTAGACGCAGGTTACCGCATCGATTTGCTCGTCGAAAATCGAGTCATCGTAGAACTTAAGGCGGTTGAGAAAGTGAACCCAATTTTCGAAGCTCAATTGCTTTCGTATCTGAGGTTAAGCCATCTAGAGGTTGGCCTACTCATCAACTTTCATGTGCCTCGCCTCAAAGATGGATTGAAACGAATCGTCAATAACTATCAAGGTCCCGATTGTCATCCACAGACTTAATAAGATTCACCACGAGAACATAGAGAGAACTCCTTGCGAGAGCTTTGAAGATTGAACCACGGAGAACGGGCATATCTGGGGACGATGAGAGAAGCAAAACGGCTCGCGGCTTAAATCGTTCTCGTTTGCATCTGTGGGGAGGATGAGAAGATTGAACCGCAGAGAACGCGGAGATCGCAGAGGAGGAAGAGGAAGATTTTGGTGATGGAGATCTGTGGATTGGTTGGCTATTCATCAATACCTTCTTTGAAAGATTGTTAGGAAATTTCCCTCTTCATCGAATATCTCGCTCAGCGTCCACAGCGCCCTCTGCGTTTAGAAAGAGTTTCCATTGAAGTAAAGCGGCAAGCTATCTGTAGACATTCTTAGGGATAAGTCGTTTCACTCTCTGTATATGGAATGAGGGAATAGGATTTAAAATGGATCTTGGCAATAAAAAAAGCCGACGTGCGACGAATCGCAAATCGGCTCAAAGTGGAGGCGCCGGGAATTGAACCCGGGTCCCGTGATACTTCCAGCACAGCCTCTACGTGTGTAGTCGACTCTTCTTGTCTCGTTCCCAACCACCGCTGTCGACCGCGTTGGTTGGTGAACCAGTCGAGAACGTTATTTAGTTATCACTGTGCTCGACGTGAGCGATAACGATTCGGAATTGCGACTGATTGTCAGGCGTCTCCGACGAACCCCTGGAATCAGAGCAGCCTTAATTAGGCTGCTAGTGCGAAGTTACCTTCAGCAGTTACTTTTTTAGTCAGCTTTTTACGTGGCCCACTGACCAACCACGACACGCCACCGATACCTTCAACTTATCCGGTCGAATCCAAATCGCCCCCTTTACCAATGTGTTCTATCGACGTTTTCACTTCGGCGGAACACTGGAGATCTAGGCATTCGGCCTTTCTCTTCTTTCATTATCACCAAGCGATCGTTCGTGACTAGGAGGCAAATCCATATTTCGACGGGGTATTGCCTATCCTTAGGGGGTTCATCAAAAACGTTGGTTCTCCAGAGCACTTTCGCGCAATGGTTTTGGCGGAAGTTCTATGGCGATGTTACAATTTTAAGGAATCTCTCGTCGCACTCACTACGGCTCAATTCGCCCATGACTTCATCTGATTTTTCGAGCACGCGCGGAACTCCGTCGAAGTCGAGCGCGCCTACGCTTCGCTTGTCGTCACCTTGGCGAGATAACGACACGATCACCAAAATTCTCCAAGACGCGTCCAATGGAGCTCGGGAGGATTTGAAATCGGATATCGATCAATGCCTGCAAGTTATTGAGCGCATTCCTTTCTATGCTTCCGAATCGGAAGCCGATACCGATACTTCGCTCAACCGATACCAAGTGATCGAAATCTTGGGCATCGGTGGATTTGGCGTTGTCGTCCGCGCATTGGACAGACAACTGCAACGCGAAGTTGCCATCAAGGTACTTCGTCCTTCACTGCTGCGTTCGAAAGCCATTCGTTCTCGGTTTCAATTGGAGGCGGAAGCGTTAGCTCGATGCAGCGTGAAAGGGGTGGTGCCGATTCATGGTGTGGGTGTTTGCGACGAGATACCGTACATCGTTATGGGACTCATCCAAGGGCCCACGTTGCATGCGCTGCTCAAAGAGCAAACCGAGCCATGGACACCGCGGATGTGTGCACGTCTGTTGGCCGACGTTGCCAAAGCGGTGCATGGGGCGCATCAGAAAGGTTTTCTTCACAGGGACCTCAAGCCTTCCAACGTTATTTTGGCAGCGTCCTCCGAAAGCATCGATTGCCCTTGGACACCTTTTGTCACCGACTTCGGATTGGCCAAAGACCTGCAACCCAATCCTGATCGTGAACGGAGTTTTCAGAGTTTTGATACGCCGTTAATTGGAACCGTCAAATACATGTCTCCCGAGCAGGCGACCGGAGATATGGCGTCGATAGGAATTGCATCCGACATTTTCACCTTGGGAGTGATTTTGTACGAGATGCTAACCCTACGCTGTCCATTTGTGGGACGCAGTAATTTTGAAACAGTTGCACAAATCGTTCACATGCATGAACATTCGACGCGGCATTGGAACCCTTTGATTCCTCGCGATTTGGATGCCATCGTTCGCAAGTGTTTAGCGAAGTCTGTTTCGCATCGATATAACTCGGCCGGAGAACTGGCCGAGGATTTAGATCGCTACTTGAGTGGTAAACCAACGCATGCTCGTCCGGTAGGAGCCGTACAAGCATCTTGGCGATGGGCAAGACGCAACCCTGCACTGGCCACGGTCTCGGCTGTGTTGCTCTTAACGTGTGCAATGGGTACACCTTTGTTGGCGATCCTGTATTCGCGAAACGTCCTTTACTCGCAGAAGTTGGAGCTCTCCAACCGCAAGTCGGAACGGTCCACGCAACTTGCCATGCAGGCCATGGAAGATATCCGCTATGCAGCCGATGAAATACTGCGCGGTGTTCCGCAGGCGAATGAGAAGCGTTTGGAACTGCAGAAAAAGGCCTTTTCGATTTGTCAGGATTTGGCCGAGCAGCGGCAGTACGATGGTGAGAGTTTGTATCGACTGAGCGTTCTTCATCATTTAGTTGCAACAGCAGCGGGCCAAAACGGCGAGTATGAATTGGAGTTTCATCATCGTCGTGAGTGCATTGGGATATTGAATAGACTTGCTCAAAAGCAACCGCAGAATGCTAAGATTCATTTCGATTTGTTTACAAGCTACTTTTGGTTTCCGCATCATGGGCTCGAATTGGATGCTATTCGAACGCATCGAATGACCGCATTGGAACATTTGAAGGTCGCTCGAACTCTGGATCCCAATAATGTCGACTACGAAGAAGCCTATGCGGCGATACTTTGCAGAATTGGTGAGATCGAAAGCAACACAGACGTCGACGCTGCCAAAGTCTGGCTCGATCAAGCCATCGTTGTTTCGAATCAACTTGGTAACAACAATCCGCAACGACCAACTTACTTCAAACATGCTTTTGGTGCCCATCTGCAGTTGGCTCGAAACGATCTAACGTTGCAGCGATGGGATGAAGCGGTCGAGCATTGCAACGAGGCTGAAAGAATATTTGAGAAGTTTCAGCTTCGGGGTGAGGCCAATGATGTCCTGATGAAGAACATGCAGATGGAATGGGTGCGTGGTCACGCCTACCGTGTCATTCATCCTGCCAAGTCGATCGTCTATTTGCGTCGGCATGCGAATCTGACGGAAAAGCTCGAAAAACAAGAGAAGTCGTACGAGCAATTTCGAATCGATCGCACGGATAGCTACGTTCTGATGTGTGAATCGTCGTTGCAACTTGGAAAGATCGAACAGGCCAAGAACTTCCTCGATCTCGCCAATCGTACCTGGAACCTTTGCGAGCGAATGGAATCGCATGTGCCAAGGCTTGAACACTTGCAACAGCAACTTGCAAAATTCGATACGGAACTCCGCAATCACCCCAATGCACGTGGTACGGATTCTACCATCACGGCCAATCGATAGTTGCTTCACTAAACACCTCGCCTTGCATCAATCCATTTCCTACACAGCTCTCCTCACTCATTACGTTCACTCCCCGTTTTACCGACCTACAATCTGCTCCCAGTCCTAACGAGGATGAGACGTGGTCCTGCAGCCCGATTTAACGATGGATTCAAGAGACAAGCGTCTCGACGTTCATGTGCGAGCAACGTGGACTCTATCGACGTCCTCGTCGCTGACGAAAGCGGACGTGGAACGTTGCATCGCATGCATCGAGTCAGTAACCTTGAGTCCCGACGACAAGGAGGGGCCAGCCAGGTATCAAGTTCTTCGATGGCTGGGAGAAGGTAGCTTTGGAGTGGTGTGGCAGGTGCATGATCGAAAGCTTGGCCGCGATGTCGCGGTGAAAACCCTTCGCCCCGGCTTAGAAGATTCCAAAGAAGCGAGAAGGCGATTTGAACTCGAAGCAGAAGTGTTGGCGCGTTGCTCGAGCGATGGGATCGTCCCGATCCATGAAGTAGGTGTTCATCATGCCCTGCCCTTTTTGGTCATGGGATATGTCGAAGGTCCGAATTTGAAGGATTGGTTGGAATCGCTCTCGGTTCCTCCTCCATCAACCCTTGCAGCCCGTTTGCTTGCGGACATCGCAAGGTCGGTTCATGCAGCCCATCAACGTGGATTTTTGCATCGCGACTTGAAGCCATCCAACATTCTTCTCGCGGCGGCTCCTGAGCGAGTGGATTGTCCTTGGACGACGCATGTGTCTGACTTTGGGTTGGCAAAAGTGCTACTCCCCTCGCCGGATCAAGAGATGGACTCACGCGAAGAACGCGTGTTGCTTGGTACGATCCACTATATGTCGCCCGAACAAGCCGAAGAGAAAAAAGAGTTGATTGGAATTCCTTCCGATCTCTTTTCGTTGGGAGCGATTCTTTATGAAGTGCTGACGCTTCGCCGACCGTTTGAAGGAAAAAACTCTTGGGAGACGATGGATCGAATCGTCAATCGCCCACTACCATCGATTCGACGCGAGAACCCATGGGTTCCAAGGGATCTCGAAGCGATTGTCATGCGTTGTTTGGCCAAGCATCCCAATGATCGATACCATTCGGCAGGAGAGTTGGCGGATGACTTGGAACGATTTTTGTCGAACCAACCGACGCGAGCAAGAGCCTGCGGTCCCTGGCTTCTGCTATCGTGTTGGTCTCGGCGCAATCCCAAGTTGGCATCGGTGTCAGCGGGTCTCTTATTGGCCTATGTGATAGGCATGCCCAGTATGGCTTGGTTGTTGACGGATAATCTTGCCCACTCGACTTCGCTGGAACAACTCCAGGATCGATCTCAGGGCTCGTTGAAGTTGGCTACACGTGCGATCGACGATATTCGTTATGCAGCCGAGAAAATGCTCAAGAATGTGCCGCAAGCGAATGAAAAACGCCTCGCCCTTCATCTCAAGGCGTTTGAAATCAGCCGGCAAATTGCTCAGCAACGCCAGTTTGACGAAGAGAGTCTCTATCGCATGAGCATCATGCATCATTTGGTGGCGACCAGCGCTGCCGGATGTCGCAGTTATGACTTAGAGGATCTTCACCGAGACAAGTGTATTGAAATCGTGGAATCCTTGGCGCAGCGACATCCCGAAAATCCAGACTTTCAGTTCGATCTTTTTATGAGCTATAGCCTAATTCGTCCTTCAAGGCTCACCGCAGAAGAGTATGTTCAAAACTGCAAGCATGCTCAGGAACATTTGGAAGCAGCCATCGAGTTGGATCCCGAGAACCCCGACTATTTGGAGGCTTTAGCAGGGCTCTTGTACACTCTTGGTGAATTGAACATTGGTCTGGGTGACGATTTGGCAAAGTCCTACTTGGAAGAGTCCTTGGCTCTCTCAACCCGACTTGGCGATTCCTATCCGGATCGTCCCAAGTATTACAAGTTCGCTGTTTATGCACTGCGCAGCCTTGCCAAGTGGGCGATGTTGCACCATCAATTGGAGAATGCTCAAAAGCTATGTCTCGATGCGGAGCGTATGCTAGATGAAAACTACTCGAAGAGTGAAGAAGCGAATGAGATTCTGTTTCTAAGAATACAGAATCAAAGGCAGCTAGCGGAGATCGTCGCTGAAATCGAACCGCTCAAATCCATCCCTTTTTACCAAAGGCTGATTGCAAGTTTCCTACAGTTTGAAAAGGTCGAGAAGACCTATGAAGAGTTTCGATACGACCGCATCCGAACCTATTTGACGATGGCTGACATCTACCTACTAGCCGAAGATTTTGGAGCTGCCCAAACGTGGTTGGCGACGGCCCGTTCTACGTTGGAAGATGCTCGAGACAAACCGATCAATGCCGCTTTCCACAACGAACTTGAGTACGAACTTAATCGATTAGAAGAAAATGCCGATTGCATGCTTGCTGCAAGTTCCACCCGTCGTTCGGTCGTGGCGACTCGAATGCTTGAGCCTTAGCAGCCACATGAAAACAGATGGAGTTGGCGGTTTCTTCTGGCCGCGGCAATAAAAAACCCCAGCTTGAAGCAAGCTGGGGTCGCGTTCTTCATAGAAGCAAGGAAGTCGATTAGTCGACTTCTTTCGAATCGATCCAGCTCATCAACTTGCGGAGTCGGCGACCGACTTGTTCGATGAGGTGATTGCGTTGCAGGCGTCGCTGGGCCTTGAAGGCAGGAGCACCAGCGCGGTTTTCGAGGATCCATTCCTTGGCGAATTGGCCCGTTTGGATTTCGGTGAGGATCTTCTTCATCTCAGCCCGAGTTTGTTCGGTAATGATGCGAGGACCACGAGTATAGTCACCAAACTCAGCCGTGTTGGAGACGCTATACCGCATGTAATTGAGACCACCTTGGTAGAAGAGGTCCACGATCAGCTTGAGTTCGTGCATGCACTCGAAGTAAGCCATTTCAGGCTGATAACCTGCTTCGACCAAAGTATCGAAGGCCGCTTTGACCACTTCGCTAACACCGCCGCACAATACGACTTGTTCGCCGAACAAGTCGGTTTCGGTTTCTTCGGCAATCGTGGTTTCGATCACACCACCGCGCGTACCACCAATACCCTTAGCATAGGCCAAGCCCAATTGCTTCGTGGTTTCGCTGGCACCCGGTCCCAATGCAATCAAGCAAGGAACGCCACCACCCTTGACGTATTCGCTGCGAACCAAGTGGCCTGGTCCCTTGGGCGCGACCAACATGGTGTCGACTCCCTGTGGAGGTTCCACTTGCCCGAAATGGAAATTGAAACCGTGCGAACACATGAGCACGTTGCCCGGCTTGAGGTTCGGTTTGATATGGTTGCGATAGAGATCGCCCTGCACTTCGTCGGGAAGCAACATATTGACGATGTCAGCCTTTTGCGTGGCCTCATCGATCGACAATGGCTGGAATCCATGGCTAACGGCTAGGTCGTAGTTCTTGCTTCCAGGACGTTGACCAATGATCACTTGGCATCCACTGTCGCGAAGGTTCTGCGCTTGCGCGTGTCCTTGAGATCCGTAACCCAAGATTGCAATGGTCTTGCCTTTGAGTTTTGCCAAGTCGGCGTCGTTGTCGTAATAAACAGTAGCTGCCATGAAACTAAATCCAGATTGAGTTTAAAAAACGGGAGTGAGAGAGGTAGAAATCGATCGCTTGGAGACCGATCACGATAGGTTATTTTTAGGAGGCATCGCCGGAAGAAATTTCCACATCCGCGCCTGCGCTCGCACCACGAACCAAAGCGATTCGCCCAGTTCGAGCCATTTCCAGGATTCCATACGGACGCATCCGCTCGATGAAGGCTTGAATCTTGTTTTCGCGCCCCGATATTTCAATCATCACAGCCTCGGGGCCAACATCCACGATTCTGCCTCGGAAGATGTCCACCAACTCGCGAATTTCCGTTCGCGGTCCGCCTGGAAGCGCCTTTACCTTGATGAGCATCAGGTCGCGCTCTACGAAATCTCGCGAACTAATATCGTCGACACGGACGACCGTTACGATTTTTTCAAGCTGTTTTCGGACCTGTTCCAGCACCCGGTCATCGCCGACGACGACGAAGGTCATGCGGGAAAGCTGAGGATCCTCGGTTTCACCCACCGCCAGCGAATCAATGTTGTAGCCGCGCGATGCCAGCATGCCAGAAATATGAGCCAGTACACCCGGAACGTTTTGAACCAGAGCAGATAGTAAATGCCGCATCGATCCATCCAAAATTGGCTGAAGTCAACGAAGACCCAAATCGCAAACTCAGCCCAAAAGTGACCAAAAACTAACGAACCACATGCATCGCGCAGGATCCCTTACCGAGGGGCCGCTTGGGACGACTCTCCGGTCGGAAAGGCCTAAATATAGTCCACCCTCCCTTTTCGCTCCAGGGCCTGAGTCCAACGATTCTCATAGTCGGCAAATTAGGATAAGGTGAGTTAATGGTGCTGTGCGAAGTATTGGGTTTCCGATTTTTCAATACTGCGAGGGACACGGCGAGCCCAAGTGGGTTCGGCAACGAAGATTCGAATTCGATGGAAAGGCAGACGCCAGTCAAGAACCATACCGCGGGTGTGATGGAATGACTACACTGACAATCCCTGCGAAAACGATGGGTCTCCGTCTGCAAGGACTTTGTCCTTTTGGAAGCGGGTTGATAGCTTCTTTCCTTCCCGAATGATTCGTGTGAAATGCTTCACAAGATTCCTACCGACAAAATTGGCCCTCGTGCCGATGCGATGGCGCAAGCCGTACAAACCTGCGTGCACTGCGGATTTTGCTTACCCAATTGCCCAACGTATCAGGTTTTAGGGCAAGAATCCGATTCACCACGTGGGCGCATTCTATTGATGAAGCATGTGCTCGAAGGAAATCTCCAGGCAGAGGAAATTCAGCCTCACATCGATCGATGCTTAGGCTGTTTGGCATGCGAGACCAATTGCCCATCGGGTGTGCCCTATTCGAGTTTGCTGTCCCCCTATCGAGATTTGACTCGCGATCAAGGCAAGCGGTCGTTCTCGCTGAAGCGATTGATCGCATTGGAAACCATTCCTTATCCCGAACGATTTCGGTGGGCTATTCAGACGGGCAAGTTTGCCAAAGCGTTTGCCTGGATGATTCCTCGCAGTTTGCGGCCCATGCTCGATCTGTTGCCGGAAAATGTTCCTGAAGCTGTGCGATCCAATCAGGAAGTCTTTCCAGCGCAAGGACTGAAGCGAGGTCGCGTGGCTTTGCTGGAAGGTTGTGCACAGCGTGTTTTGGATCCTGCGATTCATCAAGCGGCATTGCGGGTACTGACTCGCAATGGCATCGAAGTCGTCGTACCTAAGAATCAAGGTTGTTGTGGTGCATTGGCCTGGCATGTTGGATATGGCAATCACGCCATGGATCAAGCGCGACACAACATGCAGGTCTTCCCTGAAGATGTCGACGCCATTCTGTCGACAGCTGCTGGATGTGGATCGGCCATGCATGAGTATCCTGTTCTCTTTCAACGATCGGCCGATGAAAATCAAGCGCGAGCCTTTGCATCGAAGTGCAAAGATGTCTTGACCTATTTGGATTCGATTGGGATTGAGGCTCCTCCACCGATCGCTCGACCGTTGCGGGTTGCCTACCACGATGCTTGCCACTTAGCCCATGCTCAAAAAGAGACGCGAGCACCACGGCGTTTGTTGGCGTTGATCCCGAATCTAACGATGGTGCCTCTCACCAACAGCGATCTGTGTTGTGGTTCAGCAGGGACGTACAATATGGATCAGCCGGAAATCGCTCATGAGTTGGGGCAGAAAAAAGCGAAGACGATCGTCGATTCGAGTTGTGACTTCGTTGCTCTGGCCAACATTGGTTGCGAAGTGCAGATCGCCATTCATCTTCAAAAACTGGGAGCAACTCGCCCTGTCCTTCACGTCATCCAAGTACTTGATGCTGCCTATCAGCGTCATCAGATCGCATGAACAACCATCGCTCTTTATGGGATGCGAGCCAATATCAGCTCATCGATTTTGGATATGGTCGCAAGCTCGAACGATTCGGCCCGTATCATTTGGAAAGGCCATCGCCGGCTGCGGCTGGTATTACTCCGCAACAGCCTCGCTTATGGGGTGAAGCCGAAGGAGTCTTTGATTCGGATACTGGTTGGACGTGGACTGGTCCACCTTCGCGGGAATGGTGGATCGAACATCAACAACGACGGTTTCTTATTGGCCTTGGTCCGTCGGGCAATGTCGGCTTGTTTCCGGAGCAAGCGATGCACTGGGAATGGCTTCGGGCTCAACTAACCGATCGTCCCCACGCGCGTTGTCTCAACTTGTTTGGTTATACCGGTGGAAGTTCGCTGGCGATGTCGCAGGCCGGTGGCCAAGTGACCCATGTCGATGCTTCGCAGCCCGCAGTCAAATGGGGGCGAACCAATGCGGAAGCGTCAGGAGTCCACAATGTTCGTTGGATCGTCGAGGACGCATCGATCTACGCGACCCGTGAAATCAAGCGAGGTCAACGTTATGACTTGGTGGTTCTTGATCCACCGACATACGGGCATGGTCCCAAAGGGAATGCTTGGAAGATCGACCGCGATATCGTCGGCCTATGTTGCTTGATTGGAATGTTGCTTTCCGAGGAACCCATCGGCATCTTGCTGACTGGTCATAGCGAACACGAAGAGTTCGGAGGATGGCTTTTTGAAGGCTTGCGGCGAGCTCAGTCGCCGCATCGTCAACGAGCGCACCTCGAAACAGGGCGATCGAGCTTAGTATCGCAGTTCGAACAAGAACTCGATTGTGGATACTATGCGAGACTATCGTTTTCCTAATGTAGGCAAAGGTTCTTCCAACGAAACCCACGCCGAATCTCCATCCATCGCAGCGTTCGACCGCTAAGTCAACGCTTCGATGGATGGATAAACATCTTGCATTTCAAGGAAGGCTAGCCACGAATGTCGTAGCACCAAACCGATCCTTGATCCCGAATGTAGAGTTTGCCATCTGCGATGACGGGATGAGTCCAAGCTTTCTTGTTACCACGATCAGGTGCATTGGGGGGCGTGCAAGTGCCCAACAGCTTGTAGCCTTGATCCGAAGCTTCGATCATCGCTAGCTCGTTGTTCTCGCCATGAAGATAGATTTTTCCATCGGCGTAACAAACTGCGGCAGCCCCGATGCTACGATCTTGCCAAAGGACCTTGCCCGTTGCAAACTCGACGCATGTCATGGCTGGACCTGAAGAGCCATATAACTTTCCGTCGACGAGAACACTTCCGCCGATGCCCGATGGAAGTGTCTTCGCGAAATAGATCTCTGCGGGTTCGCCTGTTTTGCCCGGTGCTTGAATCAACGCTCCCCCGACGCGGCTTGCGGCCGAGTACACCATGTCTCCTTGGATGATAGGAGTGGCGATGTTTGCAGCGACATCGGATGTCTTGTTGTATCGCCACAAGAATTCACCTCGGTCGGCCTGAATTCCAACGATACCTTTGCCGAGAAACAAAACGTATTGTTTGGTTCCGCCGATCGTCGCGACCATCGGCGAAGAATAACTGGCGGCATCACCATCGGGTAGAGGGCAACTCCATACCAATTCTCCCGTACCGCGTTTGAGCGCGACGACGGTCGCCTTTTTACCACCTGGTGCACAGATCAAGAGATCACCGTCGATCAGAGGCGATTCGGTATACGCCCACATGCCAGCTTGGCCGTCAAACTCTTTACGCAGGTTCTTTGACCAAATCTTGGAACCTGATTCTGCATTGAGGCAAACCAAGTCACCGTCGGAGCCGAGGCAATAAAGGTCTTTCCCAACAATGGTCGGCGTCGAACGCGATCCAGGATATTGCGGACCTTGGTTCGGACCTACTTTTCCTATCGTTTGTTTCCAAATCTGTTTTCCATCGTTCACGGACAATGCGATGACTTCTTCTTGCTCGGTACCGATGCTTGCTACCATGTAGGCTTTTCCGTTGGCGATCGAAGGCGTTGAATAACCACCTCCGATGTCGTTCGCTTGCCACAGCAAGCGGGGACCGCCTTCAGGCCATTTGGAAAGAAGTCCCTTTTCCTCCGATCGACCATCGCGATGAGGACCTCTCCACTGCGTCCAATCGTCGGCCATAGCGGTGCTTGCCGACAGTACTCCCAACGCGATCCACATCCAACTTCGAATCATGATTCGATCTCCCGATAGAATTCCAACTGAAATGACTCAAGCATTTTAGCTGGTTTCAACAGAACTATGGACACCGCTGTTCGATGAAGCCACGCCAGGAAATCGGTAATTCTGTGTGAGATACCACTAATCGATCGTTACTTTGTTTTGCCGCTATAGATTTCGATCACCTTTTCATCGTTTTGTGAAAGCAACGATTCCCCCACGCCTCGGTAATACCAATTCTCATAGATAGTATTGGGATCGACCGTTTCCTTAAGCCATTCCAAAGCGCTTTGCCACTGTTTCTTGCGAGCATTCTCGACGAGATCCGCTTTGACGTCGTTGGATGGCACACCGGTAAAAAGTTGTTCCTGTTGCCATAGAATCTCATCGGAAATATTGGTGAGTTTACAAGAGAGTAAAAGGTCGGGAATGTTTGAACGATTGCCACGATCCGAAAACGAAACGGCGCGAACGCTAAGCTTAAGTCCGGCTCGTTCGGAAGTCGTGACTTTGCCTTCCTTCAACGATGGTTCCATGGCAGCGAGAAGTTGATCTGCCAGCAATCCGTCGGCCAGTTTGTCGCCTGAGATGCGCACGAGCAAATCGATCATGATGCTGTCGTCGGCTTTCAGGACTCGTTTCGGTGGACCTGCTTGCGCGATTCGCTCTTGAGCCACTTTCGAAGGCATGTCGCGACCGACCAAGCGACTTGCACCCGTTGCAAATTCGCAGAACCAAAGTTGTCCTTCAGGGACTCCTTGAAGGGCGATACCGAGCGGAAGTCGGTAATCCCAAAGTAGACGACGTTCTTTCAGCGATAGGAGCGAGATGACGTTAGGAGAAATCGACTTCGAGTTGGCGAAACGACTTTGATCGGATCGGTTCCAATGGAGCATCAGTGTTTCGTCATCACACCAATCGATACCTTCGACGACGGGAGTTGCGCGCGGTTCATAACGAGATGTGACGATATCGCGAATCGGCACGCTCTTGCCCGTATTGGCGGACGAAAGAGCAATTGCTGATGAAACTCTTGTGATGGCTACCTCATGCGAACGCTTCCCTGATTGCAAATCCCATACGATGATCCTCTGCTGATCATTCACACCCACCAATGCTGCACATGCGGTCTCGTCATCGCGAATGATGATATGGGTTGGAAACTCATTGCCATTCAAAGACTTGGAATCCAAACGCCCCAACGGCTTGCCATTGGAGCTTTGGCGTACCATCCAACCACCCTGTGAGAAGTGAACGAATCTATCACCCGACGGAAATGGAAAGACCGTTCCAAAGGTTGGAAAGCGATAGACAGGATCGCCCGAAGGTACTTCCCATACGACGGCTTCATTGCGCGAAGTAACCGTCACCAGACGATCTTCTCCCAAGAATCGCACCGACTGAATGGAATTGAGGGTGTCGGTGCTTTTGCCTGGTCGAAAGCCATAGGCATGTTTACCACTTTTCAAATCAAATAGGTCGACACGATCATTTTGTTTGCCTGTCGTGGCAGCGATCCACTTGCCATCTTGCGAGATGCAATGGATTCTCGACACAAAGCTAACGTCGATCACTTTGCCAACCTTGCCTGAATCGAGAGAGATTACCGCCGCCGATTTTTTGCTGTTTGATGGTTGGAGGGAGATGGCGACGCAAGTATTGTCTTCATCCCTTGCAAACAACACCTGATTGAAAAGCCCCAACTCAGAGTTGATTGAGATGGTCTTGGCCGGACTCTTCGAAGCCGTCGCTTTCTTTTGGCCTTGATAGAGATCGAGATTGGGATCGACATCGACAAGCTTGCTACTGGAAGCGTTGACGGGCCGAGCCTCGGGAAGCCCTGCGTCCTCAACCGTTCCACCTTTGACAACCATCTCTTTCGATTTGGAAATCTCCGACAATGGGAGTTCGGAAATCTCGAATCGTTGTGACTGAAAGTTGCCGACCAACGCGAGTTGTCGCGTATCATCGATCATGACGCGGAAGACGCTATCTGAAAGCGACCCATTCTTGGGTTTCTCGGCCAGCCAAATCGGCCCACCCTTGTCCCGATCGATGATTGCGCGACCATACAAAATCCAGCCTTTGTTGCCAGCATACGATTCGACGGCAGGACCTTGATAGCCCGAATAGTTTGGGCACAGAGAATGAAGGCTTTCACTCAAGATATGTTTGGCGACGACACGTCCCGTCTTCATCGAAAAGACTTGCATTTCGGTGGTTGTACCCGAACCTAACACCGCGAGTTCATTGCCATCGCGGCAAAACGAGAGGTCCGCGACGTGAAAGTAGGAACCTTCTTTAGGAGCAATCGCGAGATCAGGCTTTCGCTTACCTTGTTTTAGATCGACCAAATGAATGACGCCTTGCGAGCCTCCGAAGGCGAGGAGTTTTCCATTCGGGCTCAACGCAATCTCGCCAGTTGCAGAATGATCCATCTCAATGGTCTTCGTCACCTTGCCTGATTTGATATCGAAGAGTGAGATGTTGTGGCGGAGTCCACTTTCAACGACGACCAATTGTTGCGGCGAAGTGTAAAAGACTTTATTCATTAAACTGTTTTCGGCCGAAGGAATGTCTTTCAACTTTTTGCCATTCGAGGTGGAATAGATGGCGATCTTGGAAGGGAAGCCACCGACCACTGCAAAACTCGATCCATCTGGACTGAGCGCAAACTTCTGAGCGGTTGCATCGACGGCAACGGGATCGAGCAATTTGCCGGTTCGTATATTGGCGACTTGGAATTGCCGTGTTGTTCCAGCATGCCGCGATGTACCGACCCATAGAGAAGGCACACTTGGAAATGTGACATCATGCGATGAACCGGTGAGTACCAGGTTCACTTCCTTCATGCCCGCAAACGGTGACTTGGTTGAACCTCCATCCGAATCGACTTCCCATCCCGGAAGACGCGAGCTCCCTTCCGTTTCACCATCGTCATTGTTGGAAGGGACATCCTCCTTGGAGGTTTCTTCTTTACTTGTCTCCTTCATGTTTTGACGTAGGCCTTGTCTAGCCTTTTTCATCGTCTCTTCGACATAACGAATGTCCGCCAAGCTAAGCTTCTCTAATTCCACCCAAATCTCGGTGCCATCTTTCTTTTTGAGTTGGACTTTATTGTCACGAAGGTCCAGCATTTCAGCTTCTACATTGAAACCTCCCGTGGCTGCATGCCACTTGCGAATCTCCGATTGTCCATACAGGTTCTGTCCGTGCACGAATAGGCAAACCAAGACGAGGTTCGACAGCATGCGTACAATCGAATGATTCATGAAATCAGCTCAACTTGAAAAGCGATGGGCCCGAATCGGGCTGAGTGGATGAGGCTATCGCTGAGATTCACAATGGCCTGAATGGCACACTCTTGGTGCTAGGATGCGATTGTGTCTTGGCGATCGAAGAAGGGAATCTTCGCGAGTTGTGGAGGCTTGAAAGGATTTCTTGCAATCGCCCACCAATGTAGCGGTCCGCTTTTAGGCTTGGCAAGATTTTGCGCAGGAAAAGGGGTAACGAATCTTCCCTAAGGATAATACTCAAACTCGCAACTTCCGCGTTTATGCGTCGGGTTGTGGAGAAACTCAATCTTGCAAAGGATGTCAAAATGCAATGGTTATACGGGAAATAGGAAGCAATTCAACGAGAACTTGGTTTGCCGAATTGACAAAATTTGACCTGGAATGGAGCAGAGAGTTAGAATTGAGCGGTTCTCATCATCCTACAGTTGCGATCATTCGTCGAATCCATGGCCGTCACTTATTTCAAACGATACCGAATGGAGATCGCGTTAGCGAATCTTCCCGATGGGGCTAGTCAACTTCCGTCGACGTATCGTTTTGCACCATGGCATGAATCGATTTTAGGCTTCCATGCCAAGGTGAAATGGGAATGCTTTCGCCATGAACTCGATGCAACTGTCTTTCCCTGCTTGGGTTCACGCGAGGGCTGCCATCAGCTCATGCGCGATATCGCGTTCCGCAGCAACTTTGTTCCGGAAGCGACATGGTTGGTCATCGATGATTCCGAAGGGCTTTCGCTACCTGTAGCAACGGTGCAAGGGTTGCGAGCCGAGACCTTTCAAGGCGCCATTCAGAATTTAGGGGTCATCCCCTCGCATCGCGGCAAAGGCTTGGGGTCAGCTCTTCTTTTCAAGGCCTTGGAAGGCTTTGCCAATGTTGGCTGTCAAATGGCGCACCTGGAAGTCACCGTTCAAAATACGGCTGCCGTGCGTCTCTACCAGCGGCTTGGATTCCGAAGAGCCGAGACGGTTTTCAAAGTTGCCGACGTCGCCATGGCGTGAACTTTTAGTTGAGAAACCGCTTGCCGCATGGCTTCGTAATCGACTTCGTGAACATCGACAGGTTGCCCCACATCGCGAAGCATTGTCAGCGTGAGCCGTCCTCCGAGATGCTGTCGGAACTCTTCCAGTCCTTGGAAGATTTCTTTGCGTTCGAGCCACGGATCGAAAATCGGTAAGCCCATATTGGTGAGCGTATCGAGCGTTTGATGAACTACATCTTCCGATAGTCCGAGCGTCAACGCAGAGTAGGCCGTATCGAGAGCAACACCAATCGACACTGCCTCACCATGACGAACCTCATACCGCGTCAAGGCTTCAAGCTTATGAGCTGACCAGTGACCGAAGTCGAGCGGACGAGCCTCGAGGGCCTCAAAGGGATCGCCACCTTGCGTGATATGATGGAGGTGCATAAGCACCGAGGAACGAATGGCGTGCATGGCAACACGCATATCACGTCGCGCAATATGAGATGCATTCCGTACGAGGAATTGAAAGGCTTCTGGATTCTTCAGCAACGAAACCTTGACGGCTTCGGAAAAGCCACAACGAAAATCGCGATCGGTCAGACCCAGTAACATCCGCTCATCATTGACGACAGCCCAAGGAATCGCGAACGTGCCTTTCCAGTTCTTCTTGCCAAATGCATTCACCGCATTCTTTACGCCGACACCACTATCGGCTTGGGCCAACGTTGTGGTTGGGACGCGAATCAATCGAATGCCGCGATGCGCAATAGCCGCAGCAAATCCCACGGCATCAAGAACAGCACCGCCACCAATCACGAGGATGTAACTGCGACGGTCAAGATTATCGCGATCGATCTCCATCAAAATCTGGTCAACGGTTGCAGGATCGTTCTTGATGGTTTCCCCACCGGCGATTCGATGGACGGGCGACACCAAAACCATGCGATCTGAATCGCTTTCAATACAATCGCGAATACGGCTTGGTAGTTGTGGATCCCACGCTTCGAGTCCCTCGTCGATCCAAACTTGAATGCGTGCAGGTCCATCGGAAGCCAGAAAGAGCTCACTCAATATGGGCCAATCGATGCCAAAGCAATCCTCGGTGAAACGCAGCCGATGAAAGCACGGAACTTCGAACGGAATGTCGATGCGATTCGAAGATTCGTTGGGGAGGGGCGCATGCATGGAGAAAACTTCTTGCGGAAAATAAGGCGGGAGGAATTGCGTCCCTGGAATCGTTCCTTTTTCGTGCAATGCCCTCCCTGATCGCACGCTTCCTTCCTATTATCTTAACCCGAACCAACCGTTTTGATACTCCAAACCCCTCTTGGTTGAGCCCCCCTATCATGGAAATTCACGGCCCCTGGAAAATCGTGTCTTCCCAGGAAATTTATTCGGATCCGTGGATGGACCTACGATTAGACCAAGTAATTCGTCCCGACGGAAAACCGGGAACGTATTCGACAGTTCGGCTCAAAGCAGGCGTCTGCGTAATTGCGGTCGATGCCCATAAAAACGTCCATCTGACCCGCGAATTTCACTACGCGGTTGGCCGTGTCACGCTAGAGGGTGTCAGCGGCGGCATCGAACCAGGTGAGGATCCCATCGAATGTGCGCGTCGCGAACTACGCGAAGAATTGGGGATCGTTGCAGATACATGGAAGGAGCTTGGTTGGGTAGATCCGTTCACTTCCGCCATTGCTTCACCCACCCGCCTCTACCTTGCGACCCATCTTACCTTCGTGCCTCCTGAGAACGAAGGGACTGAATGTATCGAACGAGTGGAGATGTCCTTGGAAGATGCATTGCTTGCCATCGATTCGCAAACCATTACCCATGCGCCCACGTGTGTCGCGCTCCTCAAGATTGCTCGGCTCGCGCAGAGCCAATGATCGGATGCAACATGGAAGGTGCAAGCGAGGGCCGCGCGCCGAATCCACTTTAAGTCGATCCAAAGGCTTCAACAAAACGACACACATCTTTGGATGGTCTTATCGATCCGCCGACTTCTTCAATGCTTCAACGATGGCCTCGACGTCATAGACGCAACCGCCCCACGTGCCACCACCAACATTTTGCAATGCCGCCCAGAGTCGCGTATCTTCTGGCAAGTTCGCATCTTCGCGCAAATCAGGATGGGGATCACGGCTTTGAAGCAGTTGGGTCGCTTCGTCATCGGTAAAGCGTCCTTCACGCGTTCCCACGAGATTGACTGTGCCAACCAATCGATTGCGATCGATCATGATTTCGATCCAATCATCATCGCGAACTTTGCCGAGCGGTCCTCCTGCCAATGCTTCAGGGCCTACGTGTCCGATGCATGCTCCCGTGCTTACCCCAGAAAATCTTGCATCGGTCACCACGGCTACATGCTTGCCCCAAGGCAAGTGTTTGAGCGCACTGGTTACCTGATAGGTCTCTTCCATGCCACTTCCCATCGGGCCACGGCCGATGAGCACGAGGATATCTCCTTCCTGAATGGGACGTGGGTGTTGACCCTTGATGGCCGCAACAGCGTCGGACTCGCGAGTGAATACACGGGCTGGTCCCGACTTGCGATAGACACCATCGGCATCGATGACGCTTGGGTCGATCGCCGTCGATTTGATCACCGATCCTTCTGGGCAGAGATTGCCGCGTGGGAAGCAAACTGTGGAAGTGAAGCCTCGCGATCTGGCAACTGTTGGCGGAAGGATGACTTCATTGGGATCGACTCCATCTTCGCGCTGCAGAAGTTCGCGACAGAAGGCGCGTCGTTCCGACCCTTGCCAAGCATCCAAGATTTCGTCCCACGTTTGTCCCGTAATGGTCTTGGCCTGCGTTCTAGCGATTCCCATTTCACGAAGATGCCACATGATTTCAGGAACACCACCAGCTAGAAACAGTCGAATGGTGGGATGGTATTGCGGGCCATTGGGCAGCACATCTACGAAACGCCACACTTGTTGATTCACGCGAGTCCATTCTTCCACCGTCGGCCTTCGAATTTTGGCGGCAAAGGCGATCGCAGGAACGTGTAGCAGCAAGTTGGTCGAACCACCACAGGCTGCATGTACAGCCAATGCGTTGTGAAATGAATCCTCGGTGAGTACATCTGCCAGTGTCTGTTTTCGCTGAGACATATCCCACAGGGCTTGAGCGCTTCGTTTGGCCATATCGATCCAAATGGGTTGACCACTTGGTGCCAACGCGGCATGGGGAACGGTCATTCCCAAGGCTTCGGCGATGACTTGCGATGTTGCAGCCGTTCCTAAAAATTGGCAACCACCTCCTGGTGATCCGCAAGCGCGGCAGCCGGCATCGGCCGCTTCTTGAAGACTGATCTCACCATGCACATAGCGAGCACCAATCGTTTGCACTTTTCCCAAGTCTTCGGCAGCCCGAGCTGGCAAGGTAACGCCACCGGGAACGATGATGCCTGGTAGTTGACTGCACCCGGCCAATGCCAACATCATCGCGGGAAGGCCCTTGTCGCAGGTCGCGACTCCCAGAACGCCGCGACGCGTCGGTAGGGATCGAATCAATCGACGAAATACGATCGCTGCATCGTTGCGATAGGGAAGCGAATCGAACATGCCTGTTGTCCCTTGCGAACGACCATCGCAGGGATCGCTGACATAGCCCGCAAAGGGAACGCCGCCGAGGCTCGCAATCGAGTCAGCCGCTGCGCGAACCATCAGTCCCACTTCCCAGTGGCCAGTATGGTATCCAAGTGCAATAGGCTTGCCATCTTCGCCTCGCATACCACCTTGGGTACTCAACAAAAGAAA
>JAXMBN010000049.1:0-36904 GCA_046349875.1 Pirellulales bacterium | reverse complement strand
AGGATGCATGGGCAACCGATCGTCAGCCTGATGCGGAAGAGATTCGAAGCAAGTTGGCTCGTCCAAATTCCGAGCGTGTTTGGTACTTGCGGTATGCCATGAAGGCCGGTTTCTCGATGGAGGAAATCTTCGAGCTTACCAATATCGATCCCTGGTTCTTGGACCAACTCAAAGAGTTGGTAGAGTTCGAGGAAGAAGTCGCGAAGGTTGGGACATTGCATGGGTTGGATCCGCAAGTCATGCGGACCGCCAAGCAATATGGATACTCCGATCGACAGCTGGCTCATTTGCTTTCAAGCGATGAGATGGAAGTGCGATCGTGGCGAAAGGATCGCGGCATTGTCGCTACCTTCAAGTCGGTGGATACCTGCGCAGCGGAATTCGAAGCGTACACACCCTACTATTACAGTACCTACGAGAGCGAAGACGAAACGCCGGCCAAGGGTGATCAAAAGAGAATCATCATTCTTGGAGGTGGTCCGAATCGCATTGGTCAAGGGATTGAATTCGACTATTGTTGTTGCCATGCCAGTTATGCTCTGCGTGAAATGGGCATCCAATCGGTCATGGTCAATAGCAACCCTGAGACCGTCAGTACGGACTACGATACCAGCGACATTCTCTTCTTCGAACCGCTGACAACCGAAGACGTTTTGAATATCTGTGACCGAGTTCAACCCGATGGTGTGATCGTTCAGTTCGGTGGGCAAACGCCGCTCAATTTGGCTCGTGGTTTGGCCACGGCTGGCGTTCCGATCATTGGCACTTCGGTTGAGACGATTGAAGCGGCTGAAGATCGTGAGAAATTCCAACAGCTTTTGATGGAACTGAAGTTGAAGCAGCCTGCCAACGGAATCGCGAGAAACTTGCAGCAGGCTCGCACCGAAGCGCAAAAGATTGGATTCCCATCGTTGGTTCGACCAAGCTATGTGCTAGGTGGTCGAGCGATGGAGATTTGCTATGACCATACGCAATTCGATCGCTTCGTTGCAGAAGCATTCGTCGTGGCTCAAGGCCAGCCGGTGCTCATCGATCGATTCTTGGAAGATGCGACCGAGGTCGACGTGGATGCCGTTAGTGATGGCGAAGATGTCGTCATCATGGGCATCATGGAGCATATCGAAGAGGCTGGTGTTCACTCAGGTGATTCCGCCTGTGTGATTCCGCCCTACTCGTTGACTCCTGCGATGTTGGCCGAGATCAAAGAAGCGACTCGGGCGATGGCGCAACGGCTACGCGTTGTGGGATTGATGAACGTTCAGTTCGCCATCAAAGACGATGGAGATGGACCGGTACTTTATGTGCTGGAAGTGAATCCTCGCGCTAGCCGAACGGTACCGTTTGTCGCCAAGGCAACCGGAGTGCCCGTGGCCAAGATTGCCGCCAAGGTCATGGCAGGAGAAAGCTTGAAGAAGTTGGGCATTACCGACGAACCTATCGCTCGCCATGTATCGGTCAAGGAAGCCGTGTTCCCATTCCGCAAGTTCGCTGGGGTCGATATTGTTCTCGGTCCTGAGATGCGAAGCACCGGGGAAGTGATGGGAGTGAGCGAGAACTTGGCGATTGCCTTTGCTAAGAGTCAGCTTGCTGCAGGCGTGATTCTGCCTCGCGAAGGAAACATCTTCTTGAGCATATCCTCACGCCATAAGGGATCGATTGGACCTATGGCCGAGCAATTGCATCGATTGGGTTACAAGTTATTGGCGACGAGTGGAACGGCGCTGGAAATCGAGAAGCATCAAATCCCGGTAACACGCGTTCGAAAACTTGCGGAAGGAAATCCGAACTTAATCGATTACCTCAAGAACGAAGATGTGTCCCTCATCATCAACACTCCCAATGGCAAGGGAGCGAGAACCGATGAAGGTCGAATTCGGGCAGCGGCAGTTCAGTTTGGCGTTCCCTGTATCACGACGATCGACGCGGGGTTTGCTGCCATCAAGGCGATGGAAGCCTTGCGACACGGCGAACTCACCGTATGTTCTTTGCAGGAACGTTTTGCCAAATTTTAGGCACGGAATGTGCATCCCAAGGAATCAGCCTTCCTAGTAAAGCATGGGTCTTGTTGACTTCTTGTCGTTTGTCAAGAGTGCCATCTTGGTGATGGGAAGAGTGCGATGGTGGGATACCCAATATGAATGGAAACGCGGGATGTCGAAGCAACTTTGACTCTTTCCGATCCAGATGTGGTTTTGCAGCTCTTTGGACCACAAGACCAAAATATTCGGCTCATTCGGAGCCAATTGGGTGTAACCGTTACGCATCGTTCGGGTCAAGTCAGAATATCAGGGCCTTCGGATGCGGTACGACTAGCGACGGAAGTGCTAGAACGCCTTAAGGAGAAGGTGTATCGCGTCGGAGCGTTTCCCGATGAAGCGGCAGAGTCGATCCACAAATTGACGGGGCGAGAAATCAAGCCCCCGGATACCAAGGAAGTCGCTGTCGGCAATCCTGGACGCCGCGTCAAACCGCGTACCGAGGGGCAAGCTCGGTACGTGGAGACGATCCGCACACGACATGACGTTTTGAAATAATCAGCAGGCTGCGGGAAGACCTATTTGGCAGTCGCATCAGCCGTGGAAGCCTTGAAGGCTCGAATGGTTAGGAAAATTGTGCTGGTTCGTCCGGCTGTGGAAGCTGGAGAAAGTTTAGGCTATCTTCCGGGGGATCTGCAGGAGAAATTGAATCCCTACCTGCGTCCGCTGCTCGATGCCATCAGCGAGATGGTAGACTATGACTGCCGTGAAATACCTGATGGAGCAAGAAATCATCGAGGTGATTCCGCTAGCCTACATGCGCGGGCGCACGTTGAACCAAGCCTTCATCATATTGGATGAGGCGCAGAACTCGACGGTTAAGCCAGATGAAAATGTTTTGACGCGCATGGGGGAAGGTCCAAAGTCGTCATTTCCGGAGACGTTTCACAGGTCGACTTACCATCAGGAGACCAGTGGGCTACGAGATGCTGTTCAGCGTCTCCAAGGGATTTCCGGAATCGGATTCATTCGTTTGCAAGAGACCGACATCGTTCGCCATCCTCTCGTCCAAAAAATTGTGCGAGCTTACGATGCTCCTGGCCATAGCGTGAAAGGGATACAGTTCGAACCGCCTGAGAGTTGATTTCAGGCAATCTCTATCTATGTCATCCAACTTAGAAAACGCACAAGAAGCGAGCGTGTGGCATCGCTTCAAACTGGAGCCGGGTGCTTTGCGACAGTGGACCCAATCCCTTACGCAGATGCCAGTGCTGCTTCGATTTGGAATCGCGTTGCTATTCGCTGTCGCCTTGACGGTCTTGATGCGTGGATGGTACCGCCGTTTGCCTTTCGCCAAGGTTATATTCCCCCGCGTTCTATTGTGGCTCATGCCATTCAAGATGCCCGACGTGACCAAAACGGAAGTTCTTAAAGCCCTACCAGAGCCGCGAAGTCATCTGCTTTTGCGAGAACCGCGTGCAGGCTTTGGTTCAGATTCGCGTCGCAGATCAAAGGCCAGATCTATCGCTTTCTAGATGCCACGTCGATCGATCAATTAGACACGACCCAGCGTCAAACACTCGACGATTTGCTGCTGAGGGCTGGTGGTAGCGAAGAGCCACCCATGGCGCCACAGGATGCCCTCTCGGCGATTAACTCTACCTTCGCCGATCAGACCAATCGTGAAAAATTGGATGTGGTATTGTTGAGCGTGTTTCAGTCGATTGAAGAGCATGGCTTGTTGAAATCGTTGACGCACGACATCGACAAAGGGAACCAACGTTGGATTCGCGTCTTTCCTTCGGGACAAGAATCGCAGGTCAAAACGTTCGAGATTGAAAGGGTGCGAATCGCTGAGGTCTTGGCCAATCTGCGGACCAAGTTGCGGACCGATTTTCGTCGCGAAGTCAATCGACCGGAAGCGGAAAGTGTGGCCGATATGGTCCACAATTTCTTGACTCGCAACCTGCCAGAAACCTTGACCTATCGAAGCGATCTCAGCGAGAAAGCGCGACAAACGGCGATAGCGTCAGTGCCTCCGGCCATGATTTCGTTTCAGCCAGGCGCGACGACATTGGTTCGTGGTGGGGTGCCGATCACGGAGAGCGACCTGAGTGTGCTCAAGGCCGAATACGATGCATGGACTTCGCAGCATCTCCTGTTCATGGACCAATTCATCCGTGTACTCGCTTTTGCAGGGATGATTGCAGCCATCTATCTTTTATGCGGAATCACGATTTACTTTCAGTTCGATCGACGACTTTTGACCGATCCTCTTGCGTTGACTCGCATTATCGCCTTGCCGGTCGCATGTGTCGTATTGGCAGGTTTCTTATCGCGCGATCCTTGGCGAGCGGAAGTGATTCCCATGGTGGTTTGCGCAGTGACCGGTTCCATTGCCTTTGGGCGATCACTAGCCTTGATGCTCATCACTGCAGCAGCCCTTTCCATCACGTTGTCTCTGGGGCTCGACGTGGCAGAGTTCGTGTTACTCATCAGTGCCTCTGCGGCATCGGTCCTATTGTTGGGACGGATCCGAACTCGCACTCGATTGATGTGGGTAGGACTTGGTGCGGCTGTGGTGACGAGTCTTACAACCTTGGGTGTTGGTGTCTTGGTTGGGCAAGGCGGTGGTGGATCGCTTCACGATCTTGAACCGATTGCGTTGACGTCGACCGTTCAACGCGACACCATGCCGTTGCTTCGCAATCTCGTGTTGGATGCGGGACGCCAAGGCGGATTCGCGTTTGTGGCTTGCCTATTGATGACGGGGCTATTGCCTCTGATTGAACGTATCTTTGACGTTCAAACCGATTTGAGATTGTTGGAGCTTGGCGATGCCAGCCATCCTCTTTTGCGACAATTGGCGCAGCGAGCCCCTGGAACCTACAACCATTCCATCAATGTTGCGGCCATAGCCGAAGCGGCCGCTGATACCATCGGAGCCAATGGGCTTCTCACGCGTGTTGGGGCCTACTTCCACGACATCGGTAAGATGTTCAAGCCAAATTACTTTGTTGAGAATCAGGGCCAGGGTCCGAATTCGCATGATTCTTTGCAGCCTGCGATGAGCACCCTCGTGATCATTGCTCACGTCAAAGATGGTGCTGACTTGGCTCGCCAACACCATCTTCCCAAGCCTTTGGTCGATTTTGTTGAGCAACACCACGGAACGACGCTGGTCGAATATTTTTATAACCAAGCAGCGAAGCGAAGCGAAGAGAATTCCAACGGCGAAGAGGTTTCGGAATTGAACTTCCGCTATCCTGGTCCCAAGCCTCAGTTTGTCGAGGCCGCCATTTTGATGCTGGCAGATGCAGTGGAGAGCGCGAGCCGAACCTTGGTAGAGCCCACTCCGTCTCGCATTGAAAGTCTCGTTAGTCAGATCGCTATGAAGCGATTGCTGGATGGTCAGTTTGATGAATGCGGATTGACCCTCAAGCAGTTAGAGCTCGTCAAGAGAAGCTTGGTGAAATCGCTGACAGCGATCTATCATGGTCGTGTGAAGTATCCTGGCCAACAAAGCGCGTAGGTGGATGGCGATGCGTCCTACGTTGATTCAAGTTTTAGTCTGTTGCGAATCCGAACGATGGAATCTTGAAACCGATCGAATCTCGGATGCGGTTCGGCGGATTGCCAATGACTACGGCTACGGCTTAGGCGAAATCAGTGTGGCTGTTCTCGAGGATGCAGAGATACGCGAAGTCAACGCCAAGCATCTCGGTCATGATTATGAAACCGATGTGATCTCGTTTCCCTTTGAGACCGAGGGAAGAATCGATGGCGAAATTCTGGTGAGTTTTGAAACGGCGACACGATGTGCGGTGGAGCATGGGTGGCGACCTGAGGACGAGCTATTGCTCTACGTGATTCACGGCATGTTTAATTTGCGTGGTCTTGGGGATCCCTGATCCCGAATCCGCGGAAGAAATGCGAGCCGAAGAGCGACACTATCTCAGTATTCGGAGTACCCCTTGCCGAACAGCATGGTTTCCCTTTGAGCCTCATTGATTCGCACTCGACCCACGATCCACTGTTTCGATTGTTCCGTCGTTCGATTGTCCTGTCGTTCGATTGTCCCAATCGAGATTGGTGCCTTGTCCCAATCGTAAATAATCTTCGCTCGATTTTTCCCAATCGCATCTTTTCCGAAAGACGATCGAGCATCTCTGTCGAACCGATGACTTACCACGAAAGAAGGCCATGCGTCACTGGCTAGCCTGAAAAGGAGTTTCGGACACGCACCCAAGTGCGGGTCCCGAAAAATTGCGAGAGATGGAAAATCGATTCAGTTCTCATCAAGGATGGTAGGCCGATGCGAGAATGCGAGGAGCATTTCTTCGCATGCCAATCGTTGGAATTACCAGCGATCGCGGCGAGGGCGATTTCCACCACCATCAAAGGAGCGACCACCGCCTCTTGTTCACGAGGGCGAGCTTCATTAACTTGTAGGCTGGTGACCATCGTTGTCTTTGCCATTGACCTTCGATTGCAGCGGTGGCTTCTTGCGCGCTGGACATTTCGACAAATCCGAATCCTTTGCTTCGACCGGTGTCACGATCGACGATCACCTGAGCGCTGACGACGCTTCCAAAAGCTGCAAACATCTGTTCCAGTTGGGAGGATCCAACACTGTAGCTCAGATTGCCGCAATACAACTTCTTACTCATTCTTCCAATCTCCATCGGGTCCTTTGCATGTATCTATCAACAAGATAAAGAACCGGGAATATCTCGTCGCAGGGTTCACTCCGAAGAACGGAGCTTTGGTTATTGGGATGACCTTCGCTTGGAAGGTTCGCTTTCGCGTGGCAATTGTTTCATGGCAGAAAAGCCCGTTTCCGTTAAGGAATAGCCTCCATGGAAAGACTCTGCGGTAAGCAGTCCTTCGGAGACAAGTTTCTTGAGGCTTTGCCGATAGGTTTCCAGTTCTTTGCCATTGAGACAAAGCATCTGGCCGGTCGACATGAGGTAGCGCCGAAATATTCTAAGAATGCGAGTCCCATCTTCGAGGCCTTCTTCGTTCCCATGGGGTTCGATCGAAGGTTTCGGTTGAGTGCTTTCGTCGCGTGGGCGTTTTGCCATGACGTATCGAATCTCTTTCGTGGGTAGCGTTTTTCGCTATCGTGGCTGGGAGGGCAAACCTTGGTTCAATGGATCGATCGTACCTACCCACTGATCTGTTGAAACAAGTCCTTAAAGACAGCTGCAATCCCAACGGCATCAATCTCGAACGATTGATTTCCGCAGCAAATGAGGACTTGGAGCAAGAAGTGAGAAACCAACGTTCTCAGATCAACTGAAAGAGCTCACTAGATACGTGCAAGCATCTTACCACACAAATAGGTTGCAAACCAGCATAGTTCCGGGCTTACTTTGCAGCTGTTGCGGCAGCAAAAGTCACGAATTGTCGCAAATCCGAGTCCCAAAGTTTGAGTCGCAAACAACCTGAAATGTCGCGAATCGATAAGGAAGTTCGCCCTGGATTCTGCAGTCCGACAAGACCTTTCATGGCTTCGGGCAAGCGATAAAACGGGATCTTGGCGTTCAAATGATGGACGTGATGGTATCCGATATTGCCTGTAAACCACCGCATGACCATCCCCGTCTCCAAATAACTGGAGGCCGATAATGCAGCATCGACGTAGGCCCAATCCTGTTGATCGGCGATCTTGGCTTCTGGAAAATTGTGTTGGATGTAAAACAGGTAGGCCCCCGAGAGCATCGCGATCCAGGTGGGAATCAAAAAGGCAAAAGCCGCGAACGACCAACCACCCAGCATGATCAAAAGTCCGCTCAGCCCAAAGTGCAGACCTATCGCTCCCAAGGCCGACAAGTTCTTTCGGAAGTCGCAAAGGAGAGGGTGGACGCACATTCCAAAAAGGAACACCGTGACGTAACCGAAGACGATCACCCAAGGGCTCCGAGCGATTCGATACTCCAACTGCTGTGAAGACGTCGACGAAAGGTAGGTTGTCGTCGTCATGATCGGAAACGAGCCAATACTGGCTCCAAAGATCTTTGAGTTGTGGCGATGGTGATGATCGTGGGAACGCTTCCAAACGCCGGGTGGCGTCAACATCAGGTTGCCATAAACGTGCAAGATGAAGGTTGCGACCCAAGAATCTTTGAAGATCGACTGATGCAAAAAATCATGGTACAGAATGAACATGCGAACCAGCGTCAAAGCGATGACAACGCTGCAGGCTGCTCGCAGTGGTATCGAAGGAAACCATGCCACTGTTGCGATTAATGCTGCGAGTACGGCCAGGGTCGACCCCAGATGCCACCAACTTCTCCAACGAATCTCGGTTGCGTAACTCTTGCTGTCAATCAATAGCTGGCGGCTAACCGAGCCTCGATCCGCAGGTGGGGATAGAAGAGCCTCGTTGTTGGTGGTAAGCAAAAGCCTAGCCCTTGTTTTCGGACGCCAAGATATGCAATCGGCTCACGTGCGACCGAAAACAAAGGCGTCAGCGTAGTTGGCTTGGATATACCCCGTCAATTCCAGTTGATGCCACCTCCTACGGAATCGCCCTCTTTCGATGAAATAGGGCTCGATTTGCAAGCTACTTACCACGGGAATGGAGGAGATCAGCCTACCTAAACAAAAAGCCGCGAGGGTCACTCGCGGCTTGGGGGGATCCATCGATGGGTCGAATTCAACTAGTTCCAATACCAGCTTCCAGAAGAATGCGAGGCCTTGGAACGAACTTCTTCGAGCGAATCGTTGATCTTGGTTTTCTCAACGACCGACCAGCTATCAACCATCACACCACCACTGGTCGAAATGATCCAGCCATTGCTGGTCTTCAAGAAGCTGCATTGAGCGGGAAGGCTCTTGGGGGTTCCCAACTTTGCCAATTCAAAGCCTTCGCTCTTTCCGCGAACGACCGACAAATCGCATCCAGCTTGCTGTTCCAAATTCTTGGACTCAACAAGTGCAGCAATCACACAGAGGTCCATCACGTTGCGAAGCTCACCGAAGACCGAGTCTTTGGTTGCCAATTCATCGAGCTTGGAAGTGAAGACGTCGGCCCACTTTTGAGCCTTACCATCGACCTTGCCTTTGCCCTTGCGTTGACCTTGGTTGTCGATGAACTCTTCTTCGGTCATGGTCTTGATACCAGGACCCGAGATGCGCCAAGCGAGAGAATCCTTGGTATGCTCCACGGCGGAATAATCGCAAGCCATCCACCATCGCGACTGAGGAACACCATTGGTGTTGCGAATCATATCCAGATAGCTTGGAAGTCCTTTGACAGGAGCTTCTGCCAAATCCATTCCATAACGCTTCATTTGATAATCGGCGGCCAAGAGGACGCGAGCCATATGGCTATCGGAAGGTACACCTGTCAAACGAACCATTTGAGGTCCGAATGCATCGCGGAATTGCGATTCCATGCCGGGATTGAATCGAGCACCAACGGTCTTCTGCAATGCTTCAAGACGAGCGATTCCTTCGGGCGTTGGATCGATCGAAACCGAAACCGCTTCCCGTTGTGCTGCGCCGACGGATCGGAAGGCGGTCAACAAATCATCAAGGTAAAGTACTGGACGACCTGATGCTTGTCCAACCACCGAACCGCTCTTGGAAACGATCCAGTTTTCCGCTGGACCGGCGAGCACGATGTCATTGAGCTCTGGATAAATGAAGACATACTCGATCCGAGTCAGTCCACCCATGAACAGAACTTCTTCCGCAGGTTGCTTGCCTTCAGCGTGAGCTTTTGCAATTTCCTTTTGAAGCCCCTTTAAAGATACCATTCGCATCGAGGATGCTTTGGCCATCTCCTTGGGAGCCCCTTTGTACATATCTCGCAATGCCCGAAGGGCTGCGTCTTGATCCGCGAGTTGAGCATCGCGAACAACTCCTTCAGCGTCGATGCTTACACCACCGACCACGCCGCGGAAATTGTTGAAACCAAAACCGAATTGAGCGTGAGCCAAGCCTGGGAACCCCATCGTGGCAACCACTGCAAGAGTTGAGCAAGCCCAACGAGCCAACCCATGACCAGTGTTGAATCGAATGCCGAACTTCATAAAACGACTCCGAGTGTGTGGATTTCCCAAAGCAAAGTAGATTAAGGAGGAACGACTCAAGAATTTGACGGCGAATGCCAAAAGATGAGCGAACCAAGCTAAACTAGCATCGTGGCGCGATTGTTTCGAAACCTCGTCCATCCGAATGATAGTCGGGGTTCCAAGTCTTTTCCCGTTAGGACGTGAATTTCGATCGCAAATGACCAGGCAAACTGGGCGGATTGTAGCGATCGAACTCTCTTTCTCTTAGGTCGGGATAAAACCTATCCTTAAGAATAGTTCAGCAAGCAATTCGATGCAACAAAACAGTCAATCTGCTTACCTTATCATCCGCCTGGGAAGCCGGTGGAACGACGTATTTCGGCTAGAACCGGCCCTACCCCTGGTCATTGGGAGGGCTTCTCAAAACCCGATCGTGGTCGCAGACGAGCGTTGCAGCCGAAACCACGCGGAAATTCGGAATGCCTCAGGTAGGTGGGTTGTCCGTGATTTGGGGAGCCGAAATGGCACCTTGGTGAATGGAACCACGATTTCAGGCGAGGTGGAACTTCAAGAAGGTGACACGATTCAGGTCGCTTCCTGCCAGATGACATTTGTTCGCTCTCTGGGGCAGGCTTTCCGAACACCAACCGAGGATCCTTCGCCAACGCGAGACGATCAAAGAACTTTAGAGCACTCCGAGCCACAAACGATCACCCATCGTCGCCGCGAAGCGTCTTGGCTTAAACGGGCTCCAATGTCTGAACAGGAGACGGTCGAAGAGTCGCAATCGGCCATGACGGCCACCGAACTTTTTAGGCTTTCCTATGATCTTGCCAAAGAGCTCACGCCCGAATCGGCTGCTCAGTTGGCTCTCGATCGATTGCTGCAGTTGATCAAAGCCTCTGCCGGAGGCGTGCTCCGTGTGAATCGTCGTGAGAAGGAAGATGGAAAAGCCTTTTCGCTTTCGTTGTTGGCCACACGCGAACGCCAGGGCAAAGCCTACCATCGCATCAATGATTTTCTGGCCGATACAGTGATGCGGGAAGGGCAAGCCATCTTGGCTCGCAATATTCAAGACGATAGCCAATTGATCGACCCGCAAGCGAGTGCGGTTCGTCAAACGACGAGCGTGATTTGTGCACCGATTCGCGACAGCAAGCAAGTCGATGGATTGCTCCACGTCTATTCGAGCAATGATGAATTGATGTTGGGTCCCAATCAATTGGAGATAGCGATTGCCGTCGCCGAAACATTGGGCATAGCATTGCTCAATCTTCGTAGCACACAGAAGCTGAGCCAAAAGCTCAAGGATAGTCAAAGACAGATACAGTCCTTACAAGCTCAGATTGGCGAAACAACGCAACTGCTTGGTTCCTCGTCGCACCTTGCCAAGTTACGACAGCAGATAACGCGTGTTGGTCCAACCTCGGCAACCGTCCTTATCCGTGGTGAGAGTGGATGTGGCAAGGAAGTAACGGCAAGGGCCATTCACAAGAGTAGTTCTCGCAAAGATGGCCCCTTCATTGCTTTGAACTGCGCTGCGCTTTCACCGACCTTGCTAGAAAGCGAATTGTTCGGTCATGAGAAAGGATCCTTCACTGGGGCTACCGAGCGAAAGATTGGTAAGTTCGAATTGGCCGATCGTGGCACGTTGATGTTGGATGAGATTGGCGAGATGAGTCCAGAGATTCAGGCCAAGTTTCTTCGTGTGCTGGAAGGAAAACCATTCGAACGCGTCGGTGGTAGCAAACAGATTCAAGTGGATGTTCGCGTGATTGCGGCAACCAATCGCGACCTCGAGACGGCGGTGAAGGAAGGGCATTTTCGCGCCGATCTTTATTTTCGGTTGCGTGTGATCGAATTGACGGTTCCTCCTTTGCGGGATCGAAAAGAAGATATTCTCCCCTTGGCGGATCACTTCTTGGCGCAGTTCGTCGATGAGATTGGCCATGGGCCGAAAGGTTTTTCACCACGAGCTCAAAAGGCCATGCTCGAATATGCTTGGCCCGGCAATATCCGCGAACTCAAGAATGCCATCGAGCGGGCTGTTGTATTGGCCACAGGATCGTTGGCCGAACCCGAGGATCTGGCGCTTTCCCATTTGATCCTTCCGCATTCTGTCGTTCCGCCGCCGGTGTTCGATTGGAATCGATCTTTAGAAGACGTAGAACGCGAGCACATCTTGGCGGTGCTCGAAGCAAATCACGGTCATAAGTCGAAGACAGCAAGTATTCTCGGAATCGAACGATCGACCTTGGATCGCAAGCTCAAAAAGTATGGTATCGATTCGAGTGATGATGAAACCAAATCGTAGTGCTGCCTGGCATTCTTTTTTTGAGGGAAGGCTTTGCCCTGAACCACTAGGGGCCGCAGTCACGCCATCCTCGAATCGAGTTCATCCATGAATATTCAAGATACGATTGCCGAAATCTATCAGAAAGAATCGCGACGCGTTCTAGCGACCTTGATTCGATTGCTTGGTGATTTCGATCTTGCGGAAGAAGCATTGCATGAGGCCTTCACGGCCGCCGCAGATGCATGGCCCAGGGAGGGACTTCCACAAAATCCACGTTCATGGTTGGTGTCGACAGGTCGTTTTCGCGCCATCGATACCATTCGAAGACGCTCGCGATTGGATGGACTCAAAGATGAGTGGCTTGCCCGAGTCGATCGCATTGCCACGCTGAATGCGCAGAAAGCCGACGAAGAGATCGAAGATGACCGCTTGCGATTGATCTTCACCTGCTGCCACCCTGCGATTGCTCCGGCAGTGCAGGTTGCACTCACGTTGCGTGAGGTATGTGGACTATCGACAGAAGAAATTGCCAAGGCGTTCTTGACGACACCAACGACCATGGCACAACGTTTGGTCCGAGGAAAAGCAAAGATTCGGACCGCAGGGATTCCGTTCGTGATTCCACCCGCGCACGAATTGAGCGACCGGATGGAAAGTGTTCTTTCGGTCATCTATCTCGTCTTCAATGAAGGTTACTCTGCGTCGTCGGGCGATTGTTTGATGCGAGCAGAGCTCACTCATGAAGCCATTCGCTTGGGACGCTTGGTAGCCGAGCTTCAGCCCGATCCGGAAGTGTGGGGGCTTTTAGGATTGATGCTTCTTCAGGAATCTCGTCATTCGGCTCGCACCGATGCGGATGGCAATCTCGTCCTGCTAGAAGATCAAGATCGCTCGCGTTGGGATCGCGAATTTATCGCCGAAGGGACGCAATGGGTGGAGCGAGCGTTGGCGACACGTCGCTTTGGGAGCTACACCTTGCAAGCGGCGATTGCTGCCGTCCATGCTCATGCCATACGTCCGGAAGAAACGCACTGGGGGCAAATTGTTTTGCTCTATGATGCGCTGCTAACGATCCATCCGTCGCCGGTCGTTGAATTGAATCGAGCGGTTGCGGTTGCGATGCGGGATGGACCCGAGGCGGGGTTAAACATCATCGATGCACTTCTTCAGCAACCAGATTTGGCAGAATACCATCTTGCCCATGCGGCAAAAGCCGATCTCCATCGTCGAAAAGGCCAATTTGCCGAAGCTGCGCATGCATATCGCGAGGCCCTACAACGCGTTCAACAGGAACCCGAACGGCGTTTTTTGACGAAGCGCTATCAAGAAGTTCTGTCGCAGGATACCGCAGCGGCCAACAAATAGTGAAACATTTCGTGCGAATACCGCGTGAAATGTTGGTGGGTATTCGCCTCGCAATTCGAACGTCAAACAAATTTTTGAATCGGTGTCGAACAGTAGCCAAACCAATCGACCATTGTCGATGGGATGGTGAGAGTGAGGCTCAAAAGCAAGTTGTCAAAGGGTGAACAGCAAACATCCAATACGATTTTGCGAAGTGGAGGGAACACATGAAGTATATGTTGCTGGTTTATAGCGATGAGAAGGCATGGAATCCGGAAGAGTGGGTTCAGTGTACAAAGGATTCGACCGAGATTTGTTGCGAGCTCCAGGCCAAGGGACAATATCTATTTGCATCGCCACTCCATCCGGTTGCGACCGCCCATTGCGTGCGACAACAAGAAGGGAAGGCGATCGTTACTCGCGGGCCGTTTGCCGAAACAACCGAGCAATTAGGAGGATTTTTTGCGATCGATGTTCCGAACTTGGATGATGCGATTGCCATCGCGGAACGATTGCCAGCCGCCAAGAAAGGGACAATCGAAATTCGACCTGTCCGCGATCTTGAATCATTGCCGCCTGCTTCTCATGAGACAAACGCAGGTGGGCCCAAGTTCATGTTCCTTTGCTATGACGATGAGGAAGCCTGGAAGAATCTTGGTGAGGCAGAACATCGAAAAGCAATGGAAGTGGCATCTAACAATGCAAAAGAACTGTTTCAAAAGGGTTGGTATGTGTCTGCAGCACCATTGCATGGTTCTGATACGGCCACTTGCGTGCGACTTCGTCAAAACCGAAAGGCTGTCACCGATGGACCATACACGGAGACCCGCGAAATTTTGGGTGGATATTTCATCGTCGCCACACCTACCCTGGAAGATGCGCTGCACTATGCATCGCGACATCCAGGACTTCGATTCGGTGCGGTAGAAGTTCGCCAGATCTTTGACCTCCCTGCTCTACCCCAATCTGGATTTCGCAGTGACCCATTGCATGCCGATTAAGGCGCGTGAAACCTTGGTTCATTCAGCACCGTTGCTGTCGATACATGTCGGCGACAACGATCGAACCTATACGATTTAGTTCATCATTGGAAATGGAATGCCATAAGGAATGGCCAGCATGAGTCGATTGAAGCAAGCTACCGAATTGGCATCGTCGTTGGGTCTTGAAGCTCCCTATGAGACTACGCAATGCGACCTGGCCATGATGGGATTGGTACGACGCTATACTTCGCAGAATCGGGTCTCCATTCCGCAGCAATGGGCGGAGTTTGTCCCGCAGGTTTCCCAAGAGTTGCCCGAGTATCAGGGGATCTACTACGGCGTTTGTGACAATGGAGCCGAAGATTGTAGCTTTGATTATTGGACGACGATCGAAGCGACCCCTTCCCTATTGAAACATCCACAAAATCCATGGATAGAGTATCTTTGGAAGGGTGGAGACTATATCGTCTTTCCTCATCGCGGTCATGTGTCCATGCTCGTCAAGACGATCGACTTGTTATGGAATCGATGGGTCCCGCGATGCCCGTACCGCATTCGACGCGGTGCCAGCGTCGAGCGTTATCTACCTGAGTTTGATGCTAAGACGGGATTGGGTGGTATGGAGTTCTGGATTCCAATATCGCTATGTGACGATTCGTTTGAGAAATGAGTATGTGATGATCACACCACGGCAAAGTTTGGCGCTGCTCAAATGGACCACGGTGTTACTCATCCTCTACGTGACGTGCCACATCACTCGAAACTATGTCGACTACTTTCAATTGAATTTCGAGTCGGAGTTTTTGCGCGGTAGAGAGCCTCATTTTTGGGGCTCGTATTCCATTGCGTTTTTTGTGCATTTGCTGACGGGACCAACCGCTTTGTTGACGGGGCTAGTGGCGATGAATCAGACGCTGCGCCGTCGTTTCCCGCGTTGGCATCGACGCGTTGGAAAGGCTCACATCCTCATCGTTCTATTGGGTATCGTACCGAGCGGGATCCTCATGGCTCGCTATGCCATGTCGGATTGGATCGCGGGCGTTGGATTCGCATGCTTGGCTTTATGCACTGGAATATGTGCTGGCTGGGGATGGTACTCAGCTACGCAACGTCGTTGGCAGATTCATCAAGTTTGGATGACGCGGTGCTTCGTCCTTCTTTGTTCGGCGATCGTCTTGCGACTGTTTGCGGGTTTATTGACGGTAATCGAAGTCACTTGGGAAGGAAGCTATTCTTTTTCGGCATGGGCTACGTGGATCGTGCCCCTGAGTGTGTACGAGTTCGGGCGAAAACTACGACTTCATCGTTGGATTGGTTGAATCACGTAACGAAGATATCCCAAAACGATTGCCAATCCTAAGGCTTCCAGGGAATCGCTAAACGCTGAAGGCGATTTTCATTCCAATGCGGTCCCATGGCGGCACCGTAGTAGATTTCAATTTGAGTCGATGAAGGAAGGAGAAAGGGCGTGACGTGTCCATGGGGTGATTTTACGGAATCCTTTCCTATCGTCGAATGATGTTTCCAACGGAGTCCGTCCTGGCTGATAGCGAGTTGTGTACCATTTCGCGATTCATAGGCCATCCAAAGTCGTTCTTTCCATCGAACGACGTGGAGCCCACCTTCGTCGTGCGACAGCAGCGGCTCGGAGTGCTTGGTCCAGGTGATGCCATCCGAGGATTCAGCATAGCCAACACATCGCGTCGATTGCGCGGACTGAGGCGCCGTCTTGTCTGGTGCTCCCAAGGGTAAGGTCTCGCGACCGTCGTACCACATTCGCCACCGACCGTTCTCCAACAGCACCGATGGGCGTCCAACCAGCAGCGCATCCCACGAACCTTTTGTCCCAGGGCCTAGGACGGTTCCCTGATCGTTCCATAACAAACCATCCTGCGAAGTTGCGAGACCGATGGTGTCGGTGACTCCCTGAGTTGCTCGCGTATAGAACATGTAATAGGTGGAACCATCACGGACGATCGAAGGATCATTCACATGATTGACTTCTGGTGGGAAGAATACCATTTGAAGATCGGTCCAATGGATGCGATCCTTCGAAGTTGCGCGGAGAATTCGATCATGCCCATCCGTCCCTTGGCCGCCGAAGTACATCCACCATGTATCGTTCACACAGAGTAGTTCGGGAGCATAGATGTTACCGCGACCATGGGGCGCTCGAGTCCATTCATTCCATTCGAACTTGATATCCACCGGGGTTTCAATGGAAGACTCTTGGCTTTGAACCGTTGACGCCAACGCGAAGATCAGCGTGAGGAAGATCGGGACGAAACGCCAAGGATTCGAGCTATCGAAGAGCATCGATGGAAATTCCCATCGCAATCGGTAGGAAGTACGAACCGAATCGAGGGTCAGGCCGCCCCACGGAATGGCAGTGACTTCGGCTCGAGCACAGATTGATAGAATACTTCGTACTCGTCAAGCATTCGTTCCAGAGAGTAACGTCGGTTGGCGCAGACTTTGCCACGCTCTGCCATCCACTTCGACTTCTCAGGCTCATCGATGGCAAATTGAATGGCTCGTGTGAGTAGTTCGCTGTTGTTGGGAGGCACGATCCATCCCAAGGGTGTCAAGGAATCGGGATCGCGAAGCAACTCTGACAACCCACCCACATCCGACGCAATCATCGGAATGCCTTGCATCTGCGCTTGCATCGCAACGAGAGGCAATCCTTCTGACAAAGCGGGATGGACGAAATAATCGGCACCCGCCATGTATTGTTCGGGACGATCTTGGAAGCCTAGCAACTGAACGTGATGCTCAAGGTCATACGCTTGAATCTTGGCTTCGAGGTCAGCTCGTTCCGATCCCTCTCCGAAAATTGCTAACAAGATCTGAGGATAGCGAAGCTTCAAACTTCGCATCGATTCGAGAAGGATGCGATGTCCCTTGCATTCAATCAAACTTCCCACCGAGACCAAAAAGACTCGCTCACTGTTCGCCTTCAGCTTTTGCGCGAGCTGACTGCGTTGGATACTATGATTCCAATTTTGTGGAGGAACACTTCCCGTAATGACTCTAAGTTTGTTTTCAAGGATGCCACCTTCGATACACGTCTGAAACACGGTAGCGGAAACACAAGCCATCTTTTCCACAAACCAGTTGTACTTGGCGGCAGATCGCACTGGGAAGTTGGTGTGCTTGATACTGACGCGATGGATATCGCACCGATGCAAGGTAGAAACGGTGCCCCACGTCACTGCATGGCTATCATTGAGATGCAGGATCTCGATTTGATGATCCAAAAGGAAACGACGCAGTCGCATGATGGAAACAAGCGATGGGTAACGCCCTGATATCGTGAAAGGGCTAACACCTTCTGCAACGAGCCGCTCGGTCAGGACGCTGCGGTGGGGACTAATCCAGACAACTTCGTGTCCCCGGTCTTTCAGTCCCATTCCCAATGACCATAGAAATTGCTCACCGCCGCCCCAATTGTTTTGGGAGGACATCAAAGCCAATCGCATCGGTCGTTTAGGCAAGGATAACAAGCTCACTCGGCGTCTCCATGGCGAGGAAGGTAGCGAACCTCGCTTTTGGAATCCAGAGCATTTTGAAAATGCCCAAGATCGCTGCTTTTCCTGTTTTGCCTGGTCTTCCTGATGCGACCTTCAACGCCAATCGTCAAGGACGAGTAAGCGTTTGGACGAAACCGAAAGAGCAACTTAGGACCACTCTGAATCCAGTGCTAGCACAATACGGTTCTTCGTTGTGGACGAAATGCGAATGGGTGGTTGAGTCGCCTTAGAGAAAGCTGTCACCGTGGAAGAGATTGATCAGCCACAAACGGCCATCGAATTATTGACGAGCCTAGAAGCGCGGCAAGATGAAGTGCTGATTCGGCTCGAAGAGCTCAACGCCAAAATAGAAGCGAAACTGGCGGAGCTAGGAAAACTGAAGCCCGCCGAAGCGGGCTCCCTTGTTCCAGCGGCATAACATGCCGTCTTGCAAAACGGCCATGCAGGATTGTCGACGAGGAGGACTCCCCTGCACTGCCGAGATGCTGCAATTATTTGACGTCGAGTAGTTCGACTTCGAATGTTAGCAGCGAATTAGGAGCGATGCTTCCATCGGGAGTGCCCTGTTCGCCATAGGCCAAGTTGGGTGGAATGAACAATTGCCACTTATCGCCAACCTTCATGCGTTGAATCGCTTCGGTCCAGCCCATGATGACACCGCGAACATTAAATTCCGCAGGCATACCGCGTTGAATGGAGCTATCGAAAACGGTTCCATCGATGAGCTTACCTTCGTAGTGAACTTTGACCGTGCTTGTTAGGCTTGGTTGCTTGCCGCTACCTGCCTTGAGGACTTTGTATTGGAGTCCGCTTGGCAGAGCGATCACGCCTTCTTTCGCCTTGTTTTCATCGAGAAACTTCTTGGCGGTATCTAGGTTTCGCTTGGCAGATTCTTGAACGCGAGCGGTCAGCTTTTCGCGAAGAGACTTGACGGCCGCTTCCATTTCTTTGTCATCCAATCGACACTTTCCGTTGCCAAGTGCATCGGAAAAGGCACTCCAAAAATCATCCTTCGTAAAATCTGCGGCGGTAAAGCCACTGCGGCGAAGATCTTGTCCGAGATCCCAGCCAATGCGGTAACTTACCGAGTCCTTAGGCTTGCCGCCGGCATCGCCGGGCTTGAGGTTTTCTTGAGCATGGAGACAGACGCCCCCCATCAATGTACAAAGTGCCAAAAGCAAGGATCGAGATTTCAACATGGGATCTTTCCTATCCAAATGGGATACGGGCTGAGGGGAACGTTTCGTAAGGGATTCATCGTAACCATAATTTGAAAGGGATTACAGGTCACGACTTGGCTTGTTGCTCAACTTTATGGCTGGCTTCCCTTGGATGCATCGACGGATGCGGGCCAAGGAAAAGGAATCTCAAGGAGTGGGGTGGGGATTCGTTCTGAAGTAATGAGAATGCGAGATCCATCTTCATTGAAGCTTACTGCTTCACATTGGGTGACCTTAGGCAATTCGATCTTTACCGGTTCGCGTTGCAATGCTTTCTCCCAAGATGCCATCGAGCCATCGTCTAATGGATCACGTTGATAGACATAGAGATGACGATAGGAAACGATCGCGAGCTTCGAGTAATCAGGTGAAACATCACAGGAGGTCGCGAGAGGAATGGAAACCGTTCCAATCACTTGCGCTTCTACGGATTGCTCTGATGCATGTAAGTCAAACGGGATTTCCATCACGCGACCACCAAGGATATGCTTCTCAACCAAGAGAAAGCTCTTCGGGCCAGCCATGGCGAGGCTTTCAAAATCGGTAAGCTTGTTTGGGATCTTGACGGTGATCGTGGTGATTGGTTTTGCGTCTTGAACGGCTCCGTTTGCGGGAAGTTGTTTGGGTTCTTCGACCACCGTGATGACGAGCGATTTTCTTTGCATCGCGTTTCCACCGATATCGCCAAAAGCCAGATAACTGTGGCCAGCGACTTGGAAATTCGTCATGTCTTCCCAGTCGATCGGTCGCGGAATGGGAAGGGAGAGGATGGAGCGAGTTTTTCCTTCACGGTCTACTAAGAATGCGCGAGCCACATCTCCTGAATCGTTGTGCGTCCATATCATCGATGGATGTTCGACCGAGCGAGCCAATCCGCTGCTCTCCGTAATTTGATGGTCGGTCAATACCGTTCGCCTCTCCCAAGGTGGTTGCACCAATGGGACTTGAGCCTCGCGGTCTTGTGAATGCATGGAAGCGGCCCAAGCCAACGCAAGACCGAGGACGGCAATCGCTAGGAGCGGAAACGTTTTCATGAATGGAATGACTTAAGGAACGAAGGACTCAGGCGATGATCGACCGGTGCGACGGATCTTTCACGGAATCTTGCCCTACCGGAATGGTCGCGTAGGTTGTCTCCCCTACGGATGGTGAACGACCAGGGCCCTCCATTTTAGGACGGATAGGCCCACTTTAGGGAAGGCGGATTACAAAGAGTTGCGTTAAATGGGCCATGTTTTTGCGGTTAGGACACCCTAGAGTCAGAGCGGACAGCAGAACACCCTTAATGAAATGGGGCATTCGCCTTACAATGGGGGACTTGAAGGGCGGGGTGGACGACGGTGGGCAATGGAAGCCGTCGATCCAATGGAAAGCCGTGGTGCTTGAGGATGATGTGAAACGGCTTGGTGAGGCCTTGGTAGCCGTGTGTCTAGGAACTGGCCCTTCGGAAGATTGATAAAACTATGAAGAATCCAATTCCTGGCAGTGAACCAAACTCGCATGGACTGCGGATAGGTGCTGTTTCTTACTTGAATACCAAGCCCCTGATCTATGGCCTCAAAGACGATTTCGGCCAAGGCGATCATTTATCCTTGGCACTTCCGAGTCGTCTGGCCGACGAGCTTCGTTCAGGGGAACTCGACGTCGCTTTGATTCCTTCCATCGAATACTTTCAGGAAAGGGATTACGGCGTTATCTCGGATGCATGTATAGCATGCTGCGGACCTGTCTGGAGTGTAAAGATACTTTTCCGGGTTCCTCCATCGCAGGTTCAAACGTTGGCATTGGACGAAGGGTCACGTACGAGTGTAGCGCTCGGAAAAATTTTGCTCGCAGAAAAACATGGAATCTCTCCGCGGTGCGTTCCGCTCCCCATCGATCGAGATCCTTATTCGGTCGAAGCGGATGCGCTGCTCATCATTGGGGATCGAGCGATGCGGACGGCGCCTCCCACATTCGTAGACGAGTGGGATCTTGGCGAAGAATGGTTTCGATGGACGGGGCTCCCCTTCGTATTTGCAATGTGGGTGGCCAAAATAGGTGCTTGTTCGGCCGATTGGGAATGGCGGTTGTCGGCGGCTCGAGATCGAGGCTTAGCAGCCGCCCAGTCGATTGCACTCGAGAGTGCCCAAGCCTATGGGATCAGCATCGAGCAATGCCATCGGTATTTGACTTATCATCTGCGATTCTTTTTGGGGACCCAAGAGAAACGCGGGCTTCAATTGTTCTATGAGAAAGCAGTGCAACACGGTTTAGCTCCTAGCGGACGTGTCGTACCCAATTCGTGTGTGGTGACAGCATGATTCAGAAGATATTGGATAAGGCCGTTCGCGGGGATCGAATCACTGATGAGGAAGCTCTATCGTTGCTTGAAAGCAATCGGCTTGCCGAAATCGGTGCGGCTGCAGATGAAGTGTCGCGTCGAATGCACCCTGAAACGTACCGCACTTACAATATCGACCGCAACATTAACTACACCAACATCTGCACCGCAGTTTGCGATTTCTGTGCGTTCTATCGATCGCCAAAAAGTGCAGAAGGGTATGTGCTCTCGCGCGAAGAATTGCTCGTCAAAGTGCGCGAGACTGTGGAGCTCGGTGGTAATCAGATCTTGTTGCAAGGGGGACTTCATCCCCATTTCAAATTGGACTGGTACGAAGAGATGTTGTCCGACATCAAATCGCATTTTCCATCGGTCAATATCCATGGATTCAGTCCTCCGGAATTGCACCACTTCACCAAGGTGAACGGCATTCCCATCAAAGAGGTATTGGAGAAACTGAAGGCGGCAGGACTTGGGAGTATCCCTGGAGGTGGTGCCGAGATCTTGGTCGATCGCGTACGAAAGGCCATCACACGTGGGAAAGTTCTGTCCGACGATTGGCTCAATGTCATGCGAGTCTGGCATCAATTGGGAGGCAAGAGTTCGGCCACCATGATGTTCGGTCATGCGGAAACTTTGCCAGAGCGAGTGGAACACCTGCGACGTATCCGCGATCTGCAAGATGAAACAGGTGGCTTTACTGCGTTCATCTGTTGGACCTTTCAGCCTGACAACACCGAGATGAAGGACTATGCCAAACTGGGTGCGTTTGAGTATTTGAAGACCCAAGCCGTTTCGAGACTCTATCTCGATAATTTGCCCAACATTCAAAGCAGTTGGGTAACGCAGGGACTTAAAGTTGGGCAGTTAGCATTGACCTACGGCGCCAATGATATGGGATCATTGATGCTGGAAGAAAACGTCGTAGCGGAAGCGGGGACGGTTCATTTCTTGACGTTAGATCAGATGCGGGAAGCTATCGAAGAATTAGGCTTCGAGCCAAGGCAACGTGACGTGTTCTATCGACTCGTACCGAAGGAACTCGAAGACCGCGCTGTGCAAGCCAATCGCCAAAAACCTGTTGGTGATATGGTCGTGTTGCAAGCGTAGTCGATTCTCCTTGGCGGTTGGAAGAGTCTTGAGAGCAAGGTGGGTTCCAGCGCGAACGATCTGTCGTGTAGACTATGTTCAAGCCATCATCGATGACTCGCTGGAAGCCTGTTGGGTATCCGATCGGTATGGCAACGATCCTCTAAGGAAGACGATGCCATGATCGGTTCGCGAACGTTGGTGATGGTGGCGTGCATGTTGGGTGCCATCGCTGTGGGTGTGGGTGCGATGGGAGCGCACGGGTTGACGGACTACTTGACCAAGCAAGGGTTAGAGGAAGCGTTGATCGTCAAACGCGTACACGATTGCGAGACAGCTGTTCGCTATCAGATGTTTCACGCGTTAGCCATTTTGGCCATAGGCCTTGCCCCATGGGCATCGCAAAATCGAGTCCTACGATGGTCTGCTTGGCTCATGTTTTTGGGTGTTTTGCTGTTTTCCGGCGGGATTTACAGCATTGTGTTTTTTCAAAAATTGGGGCATTGGGCGATCGTCCCTTCCGGTGGGATGTTGATGATCGTAGGATGGTGCTTGGCATTTCTTTCTGCCCTTACTCGTCGAGGTTCCGCTTCCGTACGTTGAGGTGACGGTTATGCAATGGATCCTTCTGGCTTCATCCATCCCGACATGCAGTGCGCTGCTTGTCATTGACGTTGTTATGGATGGGTTGGATTGCGTCGGTTGCTCTAGGTCAAGGCGATCGGAAACCGATGCCTAAGACCGCGGTTTTTGCCGGCGGTTGTTTTTGGTGTGTCGAATCCGATATGGAACGAGCACCGGGTGTGATCGATGTTGTTTCGGGATACACCGGTGGTAAATCCAATCAGCCCACTTACAAAAACTATGCCATCAAGGGGCATCGCGAAGCGGTGCTGGTAACCTATGATGCTTCTCGCGTTACCTACGCTGGATTGCTCGAATACTTTTTGAAGCACATTGATCCGGTTGATAAAGGTGGTGCTTTCATCGATCGTGGAAAGGGATATAGTCCTGCCATCTATGTAGAGAATGATGAAGAACGGCAGGATGCCAAGCGTGTTATCGAAGCGATTGATGATATGAAGGTGCTGAAGAGTGCCCTAACGATTCCCGTCTTAGACCGAACCGATTTCTTCCCCGCGGAAGGCTACCATCAGAATTACCATACGCTCAATGCGGTGGCCTATGGTGTCTATCGCCAGCGATGCGGTCGCGATGACTATGTGCGCAAGATGTGGGGCGAACGGGCCAATCGATTGGAGTTGACAGGTGCGTTTCCCGAGTCGAGCGATCTTGTTAAAGCGCCAGCTGGAATGGAGCGTCAAGGTGTGAAGGGCGATCCTTCCCAAGCCAAAGATCCGCTCTATGAAAAATGGCAGGACTACAAGAAACCTGAACAAGAACAATTAAAGAAAAAGTTGTCGCGAAATTCTTTTCGTATTACTCAAAGCGCGGAAACGGAACCTGCATTTCGCAACGAATTTTGGGATCACCATGAAGCAGGAATCTATGTCGATATCGTGTCGGGTGAACCTTTGTTTGCGTCCTTCGACAAGTTTGAGTCGGGGACGGGATGGCCTTCGTTTGTTCGACCGATCGATCCGCATTTCTTGACGGTCCATGAAGACAACACCGAAGGCGTGTTGCGCGTTGAAGTGCGATCGCGTTATGCCGATTCCCACTTGGGACACGTATTCACCGATGGCCCGGTAGATCGAGGTGGCCTTCGGTTCTGCATCAATTCGGCGGCATTGCGATTCATACCACTCGAGAAGCTTCGCGAATCGGGGTATCCCGAAATCGCTGATCGATTGGAGCGAAAGTCGCAGCGTTAGCCGCGCCGGTATGAACACCTAAGGACTAGGGCGAGATTTCAGACAACGCATGCGAACCTGCGATGTCTTCCGGCCAACGCGTCCAAATGTGCGTTTGCGTTCTCGTCTTTACGATGAACTCTTTGAGAGCGCTCGACTTATAGTCGTCTTGAACCTTTTGACGGATCTCGGTTTGAACCTCTTCGAAGGGAACGACGCGAGCAGGATCACGCTCGAGAACCTCGAGAATGTGATACCCTTCTTCATCTTCCACGATATCGCTCAAACGTCGCAGTGGCAGGCTAAAGATCTGGGCATCGATGGCTTGCGACCGTAACGATCCTTGATTGACCCAATCATTCATTCCACCTTGGCTGGTGTTGTAGCCTTCCGACATTTTGCGAGCGACCGCTTCGAACGGAACGCCACCAAAGATGATTTCATTCCCGAGATTGGCGATCTTTTCATGAGCGGCTTGTTTGGTGGGATGATTCTTGAAGCGAACGGTGAGTTGCCGCCACTTTGCTCGTGCTGGTTTTTGCCATTGGTCGGCATGATCTTCGTAGTAACTTCGAAGATCGTTGAGTGTAGGATCTTTCTTGCGGGGGACGTTCTTTTCGATGGCTTGTTGTGCCATGATCGAATCGCGGAAGCTTGCTCGCTGCGCTCCAATCGAGGTCCCGATCTCGCGAAGCTTCTGATCGAGTTCCACATCGGACGAGGCATCGTAATCGGTCATGAGCTTCGGAATCATCTTTTCGTGAAAGCTTTGGGCGATCCGAGGATCGATCTTTTTGCGAGCCTCAATATATTCCTTGGGTGGTTTGGAGCCGACCATGTCGTGCATGAATTTTTGAGCTAGGCAACGGTTGTTGATGTACTCGACCAAGGCTGGACGCAACAGCTTTTCGCGGTAGGCATCCCATTGTTCTCTAGGGACTCCGTTCTTGGCCAACAATGGGTCGACCATCGGGAGGATGTCGCCTTCCAACACAGGTTCTTCGCCTACGATGGCGATAAGCCGTCCAGCTGTAAAGGACTTTTCATTGGCAACAGGGGCGGCAGGTTGTGGTGCCGGAATGGCCGCATCAAATCTTACATCTGCAAATCGAGTTGGCTGCCCAGAGGGGGGTTGTGTGGGAACGGGCGTTGGGATCGCTGCCGGCGTGAGGCTACTTTGAGCTCCAAATACTTCATTACCAATCGCCATGGGAACGCCATCGGCATCCAGCTTTCGATCCATGATCGGAGTCGAATTGGGATTGGAATTCGGCGCGCGAAACTGAGCCTGGCAAAGCGAGGACGAGACCATGCATAGGGCAAGGTGCCAACCTGCGATTTCCCAATGGTTCATCCAACCGGAATTGCGGCGATACAACATGATTTCCATCCATAGATACACAGCCTTCATGGCTGTGGCGTGCCTTCCCACATTCGCATTTCGATCCTTCATGAAAGGATTAGCTTGCTAATGCGAGAACCTAAGACGTCTCGAGGCCAGCCACAAAATTAGGAAATCACTGTTTCGGTTGCAAGAGAGACTGGAGTTCGGCCAAGTAGTCTGGATCGAATTCAGGGATAGGCCAATAAGCTTGTTGGCGATCCAATACCTTGAGTTTTCCACGGTGTTGTCGCGCAAGTTGTTCGATGCGAGTCCGATCCGCATAGTGAACTACTAAGAAATTCTCGTCGATTCCCACATATTTGATCAGCCAAAGGGCCGCATCGATTCGCAACTCGGCCACTTCCAGAAGCCGACGAACAACGATCGGTGGCTCGCCGAATCGATCGACCATTTCTTTGCGAAGATCCGATAACTGATCAATGCTATCAATCCGGCAGATGCGCCGATAGAGATCGATTTTGTGGCGAATCTCCGGAACATACTTGGAAGGGATGAAGGCCTCGATGGGTAGATTGAGTTCGACATCGATGGTGAGTTTGGGGGCTTGGTGCGTCAGGTTGCGGACGGCACTTTCGAGGAGTTGGCAATAAAGTTCATAGCCAATCGCAGCGATGTGACCGCTTTGTTGCGTGCCTAGAAGGTTACCTGCACCTCGAATTTCGAGATCGCGCATGGCGATTCCAAAGCCCGCACCGATTTGACTGTACTCTTCGATTGCGTGCAGGCGTCTCGCCGCATCGGACGTGAGGTGTTTGTTGCGATCGACGAGCAAGTAACAATGGGCTTGATGGCGATACCGTCCAACGCGGCCGCGCAATTGGTGCAATTCCGAAAGGCCATAGCGATCCGCCTCATCAATGAAGATCGTATTGGCATTTGGGATATCCAAGCCGCTTTCAATGATCGTGGTGGAGAGCAAGATATCGTACTTGTGATCGATAAAATCAACCATCACTTTTTCGAGCTTGTGTTCGTTCATCTGACCATGGCCGATGACGATACGAGCTTCGGGGACGATCCGTTGCAATCGTTTGGCGAGGACTTCGATATCGAGAATGCGGTTGTGCACGAAGTAGATTTGGCCGTCGCGATTGAGTTCGCGAAGGATGGCATTGCGAATGAGGTTTTCGTCAAACCGAATCACTCGTGTTTCGACGGCGAGTCGTTCTTCAGGAGCCGTTTCCAAATTAGAAATATCGCGCACACCCAAGAGCGACATGTGCAGGGTTCGTGGGATAGGCGTTGCTGAAAGGGTGAGCACGTCGACGTTCGGGCGCTGTAGTTTGAGTTTCTCTTTAACCGATACACCGAATCGTTGTTCTTCATCAACGATCACCAATCCCAAGTTATAGAATTGAACATCGGAAGAAGCCAAGCGATGCGTACCGATGATGATATCGATCTGTCCTTTGGCGAGTTTTTCGAGAGTTGCCTTTTGTTCGGCACCCGTTCGAAAACGACTCAGTCGTTCGATATCAAAGGGGAATTCTGCCATGCGTTCGCGAAAGGTTTTGTAGTGTTGTTCCGCCAACACGGTCGTAGGAACCAAGACGGCAACTTGATATCCACTATCGATCGCTTTGAACGCAGCTCGCATGGCGACTTCGGTCTTGCCGAATCCCACGTCACCGCAAATCAAGCGATCCATCGGTCGCGCCACCAGCATATCTTTCTTGATGGCGGCGATAGCGGAAAGCTGGTCGGGTGTTTCTTCATAGGGGAAGGAGGCATCGAACTGATGTTGCCAAACCGTATCGGGAGAAAAAGGGATTCCGGGGTGTTCTTTGCGTCGGGCTTGAAGTTCTAGAAGATCGGCGGCCATATCGGTGACCGCTTCTTCGGCCGCCTTCTTTTGCTTGGTCCACGACTGCGACCCGATCTTGGCGAGCCTTGGTTTCGATTTTGTCCCTCCGACATACCGCTGCACCAAATCGATTTTGGAGGTGGGGACGAAGAGCTTCGTTCCTTCTGCGAATTCTAGTTCCAAGTGTTCTTGTTGGATTCCTTGCTTATCGATCAACTGCATTCCGCGATACACACCGATGCCGTGCGACAAGTGGACGATCAAGTCTCCCTCGCGCAAATCTAAGAAGCTATCGATGGCTCGCGAAGGTACCTTCCTGGAGGTTCTTCGCAATTGAGCTCGACGCAATAGCTGATTGACGGTCAGAACGATCGGTCCATCAGGCGGGATCTCGAAACCATTGGCCAGGCCTCCCATCATGATTTCTAGACGTTGCGTTTGAGCGACCTGGCTTTCCGCCAAGAGGTCCCGCATCCGTTCGACTTCCCCTTCATTCACGCAGACCAAGAGGACCCGCCGATTCGGTTCGGCGATGGCATCGACGGCCTTAGCGAGATGTTCAAGATCTCCTCCCGCGCGCTGGACATCGCCGATGGGAATCTTGATTGCGGGGTGAGGCGATTCGGCTGGTGCCAAGGCCATGAGTTCGATGGAACAGGTCGATCGAATGCGGTCCAAGAGGACCGTAGGCTCTGCAAAACGCGTTGGGAATGGGACGCGAGCCAAGAAGGCATTGGCAGCGTAGAGAACTCCCGTAGGTTCAAACAACCAGACGAGGGCAGATGGATCCAAGTAGTCGAGCAAGCTTCCCTGTTCTGCGATAGCTTCGCCGGCTGCGATCAGATCGAGCGATTGGACGCGTTCAATGCTACGTTGCGTTGCCACATCGAAGGAGCGAATCGATTCGATCTCATCATCAAACCATTCAATCCGCAAAGGTTCGGTAGCATCGGGAGGAAAATATCGAGAATGCCACCGCGGACGGAACCCCGCCAGGATCTGCAACGATAGGTCGTCGAGTGGTATCCACTCGTCCACCAGCCATTTTCGAGGTCGATACATCGCAACGCTGGTCTTTACCGGTAATTGCCGGCGGTCTTGGCGGAGCACCGGACTTCCAGATAGACTGGCGTTATCAACCAGTCGAGTCATCGAGATGACAGGTGATTGATCGGGCTTCCGGCGATTGCGAATAAAGCGATGCAGACGGCTCACGACTTGTAGCCGCCGCAAAACCTTCTGTTGCAGAAGCGATTCCGGGGGTAGGATCGACATCACCGTCCCAGCGGGAAAAGTTCGATCGATCTCCTGGTGCAAACTCGAGATCTCGGGCGACTGCTTCGGCATCAAGCAATGGGCACGATCACCAATTGAGGTCGATGCGAAGTTGCGGCAGCAGCAACCAGGGGGCGGTTTTTTACGCAGCCAAGCACCTTCCCAAAGCACTGGTTGGTGGGGTTGGTAACGCGCATTGTTTTCTGAACAACGGTAGTTGCCAGAGAGCGTCGGCGGGGAAAGGGCGTACGTCGAGCGGTCCATTTGCGTTTTTTGCCGCATGGCCTCTCGATTTTGGCATGCAATCGATCCAAGATTTTCAGAAGGGTTCGGTGATGCGAACTCGATTTATCATTACCCTATAGAGATCGTAACACCTTGGGGCGGACGACCCGTGACGCCGCCAAGCGGATAAGCGACGGTAAGGGGTGAGTTTCAATCTTCAGAGGATGGATGGCAGCAAGACCCGATTTTGCCCGATTGTGGTGCCCATCTTCGATGGCCTGAGGAAGGTGTTGAGTGGATTCGTGAAGCCGATCGAATCTTAGCGCAAGAATTGTTGCCGAGCCGACGCGTTTGGAAGAGAACCGACTGGGATGGAGAGTTTTATCGGCTGGAATATGGAGCGACCGTAATTTATGTGCGTCCTTCCTTGTGGACGCGAGTGCCAATGGAGAAGGCGGAAATTGGAAATCAGGTAGAAGTTCTTTCACGTCATGGATTGCATGAGCCCAAAAAATCGGGACCATCGTCGGCAAGTGGAAGAAGCCCAAGCCGATCATGTGGAGCCATACAATATCAAGTGTTGTGACGCGATCACGTCGATCCTTTCGAATACAGTCTCGACGATTTTCAAGTACTCGCGCCGCGCATCCTCGCTTTCATGAGCCAACCACGCAACATCCCATCCCCAAGTGCGTTGATGAAGGAACCGGATCGACTTCCATGATAGTGATTCCTAGCAACAAGCATCCACCTTTCTCCTTCATGGAATGAGCTTCCATTGCACAATCGACGAACGATGGCTTGGCCGAATTTCGTACTTCAAATCCGATTAGGATATTATCGAGATGGAGTAGCTGCATCCCAGGAGGATGAGATGTTAGGCGGCTCATTAATAATTTTGGCTTCCCATGCCTGGTCGCCCTTGTGGATGTGGATCGAAACTTCATTCAATCGCTTGAGTCGATCGCGCATCACATCGATCAAGAGTATTTTGACGAAAAGATCGCTGGCCAAGTAGCCTCTCGTTTGCGTATGCAGATGACGGAGGGGCGATACGACAAGATTGCTTCGATTCAAGAATTATCTGAGTTTGTGACGCGGGACTTGTATGCATGGACTCAGGATAAACACTTGGCTGTTTCGGTTATCGCCGCAAACACGACGAACTCGTCATCTTCGAGGCCATCAGAATCGAGAGAGGTGATGGCTCGCCGATCGAACTTCGGTATTCAGCGAGTCGAAATCCTTGGGGGGAACGTGGGGTACTTTCAATTAACGTCGTTCTATCGTCCCGAAGAAGCAAGTGAAGCGATTGCATCGGCCATGAAATTGCTTCAGCATGCCGATGCCTTGATCTTCGATCTCCGTGACAACGGGGGTGGTTCGCCCGATACAGTTGTCCTTGTGGCAAGCTACCTTTTGGGTAAGCCCAATCTATCTCTCTTTACGATCCATCCACGATCCGGTCCATCGAATCGCGTTTACCAGACCGCGGAAGTCGATGCTTGGGATCGAGAGGGTAATCGGCCGATATTTGTCTTGACCTCTCAGAGGACCTTTTCAGGTGGAGAGGGAATGGCCTTTCTTTTACAGGAGCATCAAAAGGCCGTGGTCATCGGGGAGCAAACCGCAGGGGCTGCCAACCCAGGACGACCCTATCCCATTAATGACCGCCTTGAAGTGACAGTTCCCAATGGCCAGATTCGCAGTTCTGTGAGTGGAGGCAATTGGGAAGGCAAAGGAGTTGTTCCTAACATCGCCATGGCATCGGAAGATGCTTTTCAAGTTGCGTATCGACACGCACTGCGCCACTTGATTCAGAAAACATCGGACGAGGCTTGGCAAGCGAAGCTCAAGGAGCATCTCCAACAACTGGATGCGAAATAATGTTGCAATCGAGGAATGGGATCATTTCTGACAGCCTGCGCGGCATGGAAATCTATTTGAAACTCAAACGGTTGAGTGGCTATATTGGATCGGAGTGAGTTGGATTTCACCATTCACAGTTGGGATTTCCAAGAAGGTGAGAACATGAAACTTTCTGGCCAATACCCCGAAGCTACCACTCGCGACAAAGTCATCGGCTGGATCGGAATGGGATTTGTCGCTGCCGTCCTCTCTCCATGGATTTTGGTTGCAGTGGGATGTATGGTGGTGGGAGTTGGCTCGTACTTTCGTGGCGACCGGTCATTGTTGATTTGCTTCCCTGCGGGGGTTGCTTTAATTGTTTTGCCGATCGTACTGGTCTACTTGGATCATCGTCGGTATCCGAGAATCGTTGGCTTCGATCTTGATGAGGAACAGTTTGTCTTTCGGTTTCCGCGAGCGTTGGACAAGACAACGCGTAGTGTACGTGAAGTGTGCTGGGTCGAAAATCGAATGTCCAAATACGGGAAAACCCGTGGATATCGGGTGCGTTTTCAAGATGGACGCGGCATCTTCTTCAGTCGTTCCCTACCCCATGCCGACGAACTGGCCAGCGCGTTGAGAGAGTTGGCAGCGGCCAATCCCAAGTCTGTGTGCGATTGGCTTTGGTAACGGACCGTGTGGTGCCATTCGCCGACGGTCTAACTTCTGTTCCATTCCGATTCATGGGTATGGTTCTGCTTACAGAGCGAACAAGTAGGCCTCTTATTGCGTCCCATCAATGGAAATGATCATCAGATGAACTTATCGGATGAGTCTTGGACCATTGCGAGGCGCTGTAGTTGATTGCCTGATGAGATTTTCAAGATAGAAATGGATCATGATATGAAGGTTGGTTGGTTGCTGGATGCAGTTGCCTTTGAAGCGTATCACGATGAGTTGAAGGACGCGATTCAAAGACAGGGGCACATTGCGGTTTCAATTCGTCGGCCGGATGCACCTTATCAATGGGACGATACAGGAAACGCTTTCCTAAACGAATTTTCAAAGGGAGCTTGTGTCGTCACGCATGGCGATATCGATCTTGTCAAACGTGTTCGCCGGTGTCTTTGCAACGGTCGAGCATTTCTTTTGCTCTTATTACTATGCGCATTTGGGTAAGTATTTGTTGAATCGTGATTACATCATGATTCCCTTTGCCGAGATACCACGATGTCAGGATTTCTTGTTTCAATCGCTTGGTCGAAGTGATCGTTTGTTTGTTCGCCCCGATTCTCCACTCAAACTCTTTACGGGAATGACTATTTCTCGCTCGACATTTGAACGTGATATTCAGTTTATGGGGTTTTATGATTTTCCAAGAGAAGCATTGGTCGTTGTAAGCTCTCCAAAAACAATCGTTGCCGAGTGGCGTTATGTCATTGCCGATCGTAGGGTCGTTGCGGGGTCGCAGTACATGGATGGAAGCACTCTCATTGCACGCTCGACCGAGGATTCCCGAGCGTTAGCGTTTGCGCAATCGGTTTTAGAATCGGGATTCGAGCCCGATCCTGTATGGGTACTCGATGTGTGCAAAACGGATGACGGTCAATATCATCTGCTCGAAATCGGAGGATTCAGCTTTGCTGGACTCTATGCCTGCGATAAAGAAGCGATCGTCGGTGAGGTATCGAAAGTTGCAGCTCGTTTGCACGAGCATAGAAAACCGTAAGGATTGGATTTCAGCGATCGGCGCGTACCGATCCGCTGCAAGCAAACTGGAAAGCCATCCAAACCTTGGGGTATGAAATCCCCACGGCTTTTCATTACTTTTGCAGATTATCGGCAAGAAAATAGAAAAATGCTTGCTTCCGTGACCAAAGGTGTCCCACGGAGAGGCGATCCTAGAAACATGCAACCGCGGGTATTTTTCGAAGGAGCATGCAATGGATTTCACCAAACGACTGATTCACCGAGCTATGCGTCAGCAGGACGATTTGGTGTTGGTGTTCGATTATGTCGACAGCAAAGGATTGAAATCACGACGCATCGTTAGCCCGGTGCGTTTTCTGGGGAGTGATCGATTTCTGGGCCTCTGCCTCAGCCGCGAAGAACCGCGACAGTTTCAGCTCTCGCGGTGCTCGCACGTTCGGATCGATGAAGCCAACAACTATGTCATGCCTGTGGCTATGGAAGTTGTCGAATCGGTCTGAGAATTCTTCGTTTGCAGCCTTTCGGAAGGTGTTTGCAAAGAAAGACGCTTACGTTGTGTATTCTGAGTTAAAGCGAACGTATTCGCAGTTCAGATCGGTTGTCCAGTGCGAGGCCTTTCCAGGGCCGGTGCCTACTTTGAGCTGAATCAAGGTGTCCTTCTTTTCTTTGATCGCATGGCTAACCGCTTTGGCATCAAACGCAAGAGGTTCACCGCGATCGAAGAGATCAAATCCGTTGAGCTTGAGAGCCAAGTGTTCGGTTTCGATTGGAACGCCAGCATAACCAACCGCTGAAACAATTCGTCCCCAGTTGGGATCACCGCCAGTGATAGCCGTTTTGACGAGATTGCTGAGAGCGACACTTCGAGCAATCGTATCGGCATCCGATGGAGAAGCTGCACCTTCGACTTGGATTTCGATGAGGTGTGTTGCTCCTTCACCATCTTCGGGAATCTGTTTGGCAAGTTGAATGCACATGCTTTCTAATTGGGCCGCGAACGCTTTTTCGCCTTCGGCATTCAAGGGTGGTTTGCCAAGCCCGATCCCGCTCGAAAGCAATACCACCGTGTCATTGGTGCTCATGTGTCCTTCAACCGAGATGCAATTGAAGGAACGGTCGACCGCTTGTTGGAGCAATTGCCGCGCTTGGGACTGCGTGAGAGGCGCATCGGTAACCACGATTCCAAGCATCGTTGCCATCTTAGGACCGATCATACCTGCCCCTTTGGCCATCCCAGCAATCGAGTACTGTCCGTGGGAACCTAAGTCGACATGACGTGTGGTGAGTTTTCGGAAGGCGTCAGTCGTGCTGATGCCATCGACCGCGTCATGAAAATGGCTCATCGTCGTGCCAAGTTTTTGCGAGGCATCAAGAATCCCTTTTTCAATCTTCTCCATCGGAAGGAATCGACCAATCACTCCGGTGCTCATCACCAAAACACTTTCGGCGTCTTTGATGCCGAGGGCTTGAGCTGCGAGTTCGGTCATCTTTTTGGCATCGTTCATCCCGCGAGTACCCGTGCAGGCGTTTGCGTTGCCACTATTCACCACGATCGCTCGCATAGAATCGCTTGGAGTCCGCGTACGGCTTAGTACAACCGGGGCTGCGACCACTTGGTTCGTCGTATAAACGCCTGCTCCGACGCACGGATGATCGGACACGATCAAGGCAACATCTTTGGTATTGGGTTTGGTCTTGATGCCGCACGAAACACCTGCATAGCGAAATCCATTCGGGAGCGATTCCATAGTTGGCCTTTCAAACGAATGCGACGTAATAAAGTTGGATGCAATGGGAAGTATGAAGCAGCGCTTGGGAGGAAGGGATTGCGGCGCCCCAATTGTGGAAGACGCTCGTCATGACTCGCCTTTTGGGCACTACTCATTCGACAACGATTCGATGCTATGCATGAAGGCCGAGCGTTGGGTCCAGACCGAACATGCAGTTGAGATTCTGAACGGCAGCGCCCGAGGCACCTTTCACCAAATTGTCGATCGTACTGATGAGGATGATCCACGAACCATTTTCGCGAACGGTAATATCGCAATAGTTCGTACGTGCCGTGTATCGCGTTGCAGGCAAATGAGCGATCGTTCGAACAAATGGCTGGTTTGCATAGAAGCTCGATAGACAATCGCGAATCTGATTGGGGCTCACATGTCCTGCAGGGCGAACATAGATCGTCGAGAGAATGCCTCGTTCCATCGGAACTAGGTGTGGTGTGAATGCGATTTCGGGCTCGATTCCTGTGAAGCGATGGAGGATATCGATAATCTCCGGTTGATGACGATGGTTGCCCACGGAATAGGCCGTGAAGCTCTCATTGCATTCGCAATAAAGATTGCCAAGTTTTGGTGTACGCCCTGCACCGCTTACACCACTCTTGCTATCGACGACAATCCCGGTAGGTTCGACAATTTTTTCTTTGAGGAGTGGGGCAAGAGGAAGAATCGCGGAAGTTGGATAGCACCCCGGGTTTGCAATCAAGGCGGAGTTGTGAAGTTGATCGCCAAACAGCTCTGGCAAGCCGTAGGGTGTGGCTCCCAAACGCCCTGGATCGGGATGCGCTTCGCCGTACCATTTTTGGTAGAGCGCTGGCGAACCCAAACGATAGTCGGCACTGAGGTCGATCACTTTGCAGCCCGCATCGAGCAACTCCATAACGTGATGGGCCGAGGCTCCATGGGGTAGGCACGAAAAAGCCACATCGCAACGTTCGGCCACTTGCTTAGGTGACAGATCTTCCACGGGAAGATGAAGCCGGTTCACTAGGCTTGGATGCATGTCGGCGATACCACTTCCGTCACCTTGACGACTGGTAGCAGCGGTGATTTGGACCTGAGGATGGCGCAGAAGCCATTGGATCGACTCGATGGCCGTATACCCCGATGCTCCAATAATTCCGACGCGTATCATGGCCTTCCTACCTTTCCCTCGTGCATGGTGATCCTGCGGATGTTGCGACTGCAATGCCACAAGTGTATCACGGGCGGCTCGATCGAACAGGACGCCTTAGGGACCTAGACAATCGATAAACAAGCCATGTTCGCGCTCGAGGGGAACTTCGCGTTATTGAGAGCCGCGATACATCGGAATGTGGCGATACCATCTGTACCCCTCCCACGCATGGATCTCCCATCGCAAATAGAGTGGACAGGTTTTTCTTGATTCGGCAATGCTATTGGTTTAGCGCCAAAGGTTGTCTCTGCCCCGTCTCCATGCTCTTGTGGGCCGAGCGAAGTACCGAGAAAGCTTGGAGCATGTCGCCAATTCCGCCGTTCTGTTTTCGAACCAGCGAGGTGACTACGCGATGGAACTGAGTCAGCAATTGTTGACCGACAGGCAATTCGGTATCGAGCGATTCTTGATGGCGACCGGCATCGTCAAACCAAACGAGCGTCGATGGAAGGTCGACGAATGCAAGACCTTTCTCACAGCAGACTTGTATGGCCGCTGGAGGCCGATAGGCAATGGCTTCATGCCAAGCCGCAGGCATGTACGCGCCACAGCTAATCTGCGCAAGAATCGGTGGATGAGGGGAGGACGCGTCGCTGAATCCAAGGCTCAACACTTGATAGTCCGATGTGGCTTCGGCCGTGGAGGGCATGTGCTGAACAGCTTGAACCCATGCCGGTTGATCGCTCACGATATACGTACACCAATCGACTAGCTCCATCAGTTCGCGATGCGATCGCGTTTCGAGCGAGCGAAGAGACCGGGTCATGCGTCCATTTTCGCAGGTGAGCCGGCGATGGCAAAACAGAAGTTTGGGTTTACCGAGTCGGGTGGCGATCAATTCTTTGAGTCGCAAGGTCGCGGGAGCATAACGCCGCGGTAACTCCGTCATGAACGCCACGCCAGATTCCTCCACTCGCGCTTTGACGAGCGCAGCATCTTCCTCGCCGAACTCAACGTCCGATCCGCAGTAGATGGCCTTGCCTGACTCGCACGCAGCGAGAAAGGGGGCGGCACCATACCAATCCGATTCCAAGATCATCACGGCATCGATATCGTCGCGGCCAAGCATGCGACGAT
>JAXMBN010000048.1:0-38116 GCA_046349875.1 Pirellulales bacterium | reverse complement strand
GAGAGCTCTCTTCTCCGGTTCGAGAGGAGTGTGATTCCCGCAACTGAATTAAGGGTTTCAAACTCAGTTTGACCCTCGTGTTATACCAACAGGCCGACGCCTCAAAACGTCGGCCTGTTCGCGTTTCTGGCCCTTGTTTTTCCAGTGTTTCGCGAGTTTCTAGCCTCTCGAACTCTTCCCATCGCGACCACTCTCCGATTGCCGGCGCGACATCCGTTTGAGCTGATTTCTCTCCCTCCGCCCACAACTCTCCCGAGTCTCAAAGTCTCTTGACTCTGGGGTTATGGAAATGTCTCTAACTCCATAACCCGGTTTAGGAAACTCGAAGTTTGATCGTCGAAATCGCCGTGAAAAGCCTCTGCGAACATAACCCATCGTTCGTCCAAATGGATATGCTCGCGGAATTCGTCCTGCAGTCTCTCCCAAGAATAGTCACGCAAAATGGTGGTTCGAATTCGTCAAACCAATCCGTTGATTCTCGGCAAGCGACGCAGAGCGCGGCGATCTCAATTTTGCCCTCGGCTCCCGAGCGTCGGGGGCCTTCGTGCCCCTCGCCGTGTCATGTATGAAAGCCGCAAACTCTATACTTTCCCGAAAATACGACGCGCCAATGCCTTGCTGAGCATAGAGCTTGTGCCCAGCGATCAACATTATGTCAACGCCCATTGATTCGACGTCAACGGTGATCTTCCTATTACCCGACCCAATCGATTGCCAAGCCTCCGGTCGCGGAATTTGCGAAGTTCATGAAAACTTCGTCCACTGAATCGAGTAAGGCTCGTTTTCGTTTTGACATTTGAGACGGATCGGACAGTACGGATTCGATCCAATTATCGATTGCAAGTTTATCAATGCCTAATTGACTGTTCACATCATTGATCGACGATCCAGACGTTGAAGTCGCTGAGATTCCATTGGAAGAACTACTGCTGGCCAATGTCGATTCATCGAGCGCCATCAAAAAGCCATCCGAGTTGCCGTAACTGGTCAAGGTATCGCCAGTAGGGAAATCAGCGGTTCCCTCAAAGCGGCCTGTTGCATAGATTGTGTTGCCGAAAACTCCTATCGGCTTTATTCCGCCATCACTGCCGCTACCACCCATGCGCCAAGCATTGAGGTAGCCACCATTTTGGTCGAGTTTCATCAAGAAAGCGTCTTGGGCTCCAACGCTGGTTAATTCTCCTCCTGGAACATTTGGATTGAAATCCACAGAACCAGTGAACACGCCTCCCCAATAAATGGAGCCATCGATGGGGTTCACAACGACTTCTGATCTTGCATCGTCATTGCCAGTGCTACCGAAAGATTTAGCCAACTGAAGAGTGCCGCCGTTCTTCGAGTACTTTGCGATTACGGCATCGTTGCCGCCGACCGGACTGAGTACGGTAGAGCCTGAACTAGGATCGAAATCGGCGGGTTCTGAAATGAATCCTGTCAGGTATAGCGATCCAGAATCACTGCTCAATCGCCAGTCGTTTCCATCTCCTCCGGGACCACCAATTGGAGCCAATTGAGCCGCACCAGTCGTCGAGTAGCTGCCAAAAATGCATCGTTTCGACCTGCTGGTACGCATTGTAACTGTGTCTGATGGATTCAGGTCCGCCGAACTACTGAAGTCCCCTGCAATAAAGAGGTTTCCATCTTCAACGATCACACTCCTGATCGAATCTATGGACTTCCATCAACTTGTCCTGCCCAGACATAGTTTCGTCAGTGAGATTCAGAACAAAACCATCTGCCAGGCGATTTTTGCCTTTCCCTGCAGTCGTCAACGAGTTCACTGCAGAACCTGGATTGAAGTCTACTGTGTCTTTGAAACTGCCAACGACAAAAACGCTTCCATTGAATGCTGCGATATCGGAACCACTATCGTCGCTTGTACCCCCGACCTGTTTGCTCCATAAAGTGTTTCCGGTCGCGGGGTCCAGCCTGATAACGAATACATCCAAACCACCAGTGCTAGTACGATCTGGAAGGAAATCGCCAGTAAAGTCAGCGGCGTTGCGAAAGCCTCCCGTCGCATAAAGTGCTCCGGTCACCGGGTCGAGCCGAATGCTCGACGTGAAGTCACTGCCACTGCCACCAAATCGTCGAGCCCATAAGAGCTCACCATTCGACGCGTATTTAGCAATGTAAGCGTCCTCGGCACCAGCGCTGGCTAGCGTCGCGGAGTTCGCTCCCAAATCAAAATCCGCGGTGCCCGAATAGACTCCACCTACGTAGCTGTTTCCCTGGCTGTCCATGACCGCTCTGCTGGCAACACTGTCGTACAGGGCACCGCCAATTTGCCCTACCCACGAAGTGAGCAATCGTCTTGCCTCAAGTTCTTCAACGCGAGGCGTAGCGGTGATTGCGGGACGAAAAGAAGCAGAACGTCGACGAGAAAAAAGTGACTTCATTTTGGATCTCCTGGTCAAATCTTGAAGGCTGAAGCAAGAAAAGCTGTCGCTGGCAAACCGCGGCGAGAGCTGAACTTGTCTTCGTTTGGAACGGGATTAGCAAAAGCGATCTATCTCGACGATGAATCGCAACATTCAGCAATCCCAGGAAGGTGTTCGATGTAAATCAATGCGGAAACGGGGTTTACTTTGTGCCAGGAATGGCCAAATTCCGTCGAGTTGGCGAAATTTACGAGGAAAGCGACGCCGCACGGCCTTCAGTTCCATCGAGAATCGAGGTCACGGCTTACTTCGGGACAGACGGCGTCGGAACCTGCAAGCTCTTTTCGAAGGCTTGAAAATCTTCACGACTGCGCAGCGGAGCAAAATCCCCGTCGCGTTTAAAATGAGCTACTTGATGCGGCGTAAAGTAGCCTTGCTCACGAACTTGCGTTAACAGTTGCAACGCGCGCCGGGCGTAGCGATCTTGATCAACCATTTCTGCGGAGATAGACGCCAATTCCGAATAGAAGCACGCCGCATCGTACCGTGTTTCTGGGGCGACTTTTTCCGGTTCCAGATAAGCTTCGACAAGACCCACTGCTTGCTTTTCATCTGACCGTGCAATGGCCCGCGCTTTCATGAACGTAAAATATGGCTTTCGATGTTCTTCGACCCACTCCATTGCCTTGTCATATGCCGTCATTGCCTCTTGGTATCGCTGCAAGCGTGTAAGCGCAACTCCCATCGACGCATAGGAATTCGAAAGAAATTGACGAGCAGGGACGATTCGTGAGTCTCGCGATAGAACGCCTTGAAGCGCAGATATGGCTTTTTCGAAATAGGGGATTGATTCACCAGGCGAGCCATTTGCACTCAGTCGGGTGCCGATATTGCAATTCTTAGCTCCCAAATTAATTTGATAGCTTGCAACATTCGGAAACTCCTTGATTAACGCTTCGGTAATTTCTAGGCTCTCGCGCTCGAGCGCGGGCACGTCTGGATGCTCGCCCACGAAACCAAGGGCAATCGTCAAATTATCTAAGCTTCCTGCTAAGCCAGATTTAAGGTCGGGATCGCGAGGATAAGCTTCGATCAATCGGCGATATTCGTCGCGACTATTGGAGAAGCTCTGTGCCGCTTCGGGGATACGATTTTGCGTGGCTTGCAACACGCCGAGTGCTGACCAGGCATCTGCAAGCAGGTCTTCCGCTCCATCCTTTGTATTCCGCTTCGGCGAGTAAGTTTTGTAGACATCAATCGCGCGCAAAATTTCTCGCTCCGCCTCGTCGTATTTTCTAGTAGTGTGCAGGAAGCGGCCAAGACTTAAGGCCACCGTAGCTTGACAAAGTAAGGTCGAACCTTCTTTGGACGTCTCCGCTGATAAGTCAATGATCTTCTGAGCTGATCGAAAATGGGTTTCGGCATCGGTCATTTCACCTCGATCCGCGAGTGCTTTCGCCAAGGACGAATGGCTATCAGCCAAATAGAATTTAAGCTCAGGATGGGGAATGACTTTATCTAGCTCCTCAAAGGCGGTGATCGCGCGCTGGTAATCAGCTTTCATCGCCTCGAAGTCGCCCAACTGCAGCTTAAGACTCGCAAGATCTCGAAGCGTGATCGCCATCTCCAGTTGGAGGCGAATGTCGTTCGTTTTTTGCTTACCCAGCTGATCGTAGAACGGCAGCGCCGACGCCAGTAACTCCTTTCGCAAAACCAGATTATTTGCTTCTCGTAGTCGCGGGTCGCTGGCAATCTTTTTGGTGGTCGCCTCAATCGCACGTCGGGCGATCCTAAAGCTCACTTCCGTTTGATCGCGAGCTTCCGATTCGCTTCGTAAGCTGGCTTCTGCTTCTCGTCGAGCCTGATTCGCCTCGATCGCTTGCCAGACGCTGATAGCCGTGCCAATTAGCAACGCCGTGGCAACCACAGCTGCGGTGGCGATGTAACGCTGATTACGGCGGGCGAATTTATGAATTCGATAGAAGGGCGAAGGTGGGCTTGCCAGAACTGGCTGGTCGTTCAGAAAGCGCTGTATATCGGCCGCAAGCGCTGTGGGCGAGTCATATCGCCGGTTTCGATCCTTCTCCAGCGCCTTCATCACGATCCAGTCGAGTTCACCGCGCAAAGACTTGCTGACTCGCCGAAAATCGGCGCCGCGGCGCTCGGAAATCGTCGATTGATCCTTGGCTTCGAGCGTGCTAACACGAACGCTGGGAGAAGGAGGATCGACGCGAAATCATCCGCCGCATCTCATCAAAACCCGCCTTTCGGAGCGTCTCGCTTTCAAAGGGTGTGTGGCCGGTAAGCAGTTCGTAGAGCAACACTCCCAGGGAATAGACGTCGCTGCGGGTGTCAACATCGATGCTGCTCAGGCCTGCCTGCTCTGGACTCATGTAAAGCGGGGTGCCGATCAGTTGATTAAATCCCGTGTACCGCGTCTTTTCCGTCAGTTGCTGGCCAATCGCCCGGTCGACGCCAAAATCGATGACCTTGGGAACCGGCGTCACATCGTGCATTTCCACAAGCACATTACTTGGCTTGAGATCGCGGTGAATTAAGCCCTTTTGATGGGCATGCTGAACGGCGCCACAAATCGTAACGAATAATTCAAGCCGTTGCCGATTGTCGAGTTTTTGCTGATCGCAAAACTCGGTCACCGGAACGCCTTTTACGAGTTCCATCACGAAATAAGGCCGGCCAAGCTCAGTTGCGCCCGCATCTAGCACCTTGGCGATATTTGGGTGATTCATGATTGCCAGGGCTTGCCTTTCCGCTTCAAACCGGGCGACGACCTGGTGGGTATCCATCCCTGGCTTGATGACTTTTAGGGCGACGGTTCGGCGAACGGGTTCACGCTGCTCGGCCATGTAGACGACGCCCATTCCGCCTTCGCCAATCGGTTCGAGGAGTTTATAGGGGCCGATAGACGATCCCAGTTTGGCGGGGCTGCTCAGGTCCAGGGTTGCGAGGGAAGGAAGGGCTTCCATCAGCGGGCTCGCAGCTTTGTGGGCGTCCAGAAGCTGCCCCGGCGTGCCGATAACTGAGCGTCTTTTTCGCCGAGTTGTTTCAAAACCGACTCCCATTCTCCCGGTGGGTAGTTGTCGATCGCACTCAAAAAAATCCGTTCGGCTTCGGCTTCATTGTGGTCATGGATGGTGGACTCTGGTAGGACCAAATGCGTTAGACGATGCGGCGTGAGAACGGGCGCAAAGACCGTCCTGATGGTAATGCGAGAATCAGCGCTAGTCAGTGCCTTAACCGTTTAAGAAGATTGTTCATTCGTCGTGGAATCGGCGTCATCCTGACAATTCGGCTTGCAAAAAGGCGGGCATACGTCCATTGCCGAAAACCCGTTCGCCGAGAAACGCCGGTCATATCGGACGCATCCTCAATGGAAAGCGGTGAAGAGCCGTAACTTGGCAATTTCTGAGCTGTGGAGTTGCTTTGAGCTTTTCTAAGGCTTCGTCGAGATCGAGCAGTTCCTGCGGATGTATTACAAAAGTGAGTTGCCAAATCCTCGAGATCGCGTCGCTTATATCCTTCAGCTAAGGACCGTTTTCGTCTTGCTTCGTCGATGAGTATCCGTCGCATCGCCTCGGCTGCCGCTGCAAAAAAATGTCCTCGATTGTCCCATTGTTGCGGTACTTTTGGGTTCACCAGCCGCACATAGGCTTCGTGTACTAGCGCGTGGCCTGAAGCGTCTGCCCCGGCTTCTCTGAGCCAGCTTGACCGCAGCCAGTTTCGCAACTCTTCATAAACGAACGGCAATAGTTTCTCAGCTACCAGAAGGATCCCCGGACTCAATTTGGGACAGGATGCGAGTGACATCGGACATTGGAGTACCCTTGTATAGGAAGTATGCTTGAATAATTCGACAGCAGAGCACCATGATATGAATGCTGCAGAATTCTAGCCGCGAACACTCAGTGTCTCTGGCCCAAAACGGGCGTGAAAACGTTTTTCAATCGCCTCAGAATCCCAATTTAGCGAGAAGCGTGCACCGCTGGACGGTGAGGCGATGTCGGCAGTTCGTCGCTCGAAATCGAAAACTCTCGTCCGCAAAACGACTCCATCTTCTACGGCATACATAACCCGGGTGAGCTGAATCGTCGTCAGCTCGAACATTTTAACCCAGTGGGATATGCCATGTCGAATCTCTCATTCTCGGATCTCTCCGTCAGCCAACGCCGTGAACGGATCGCGGCTGTTTTGGCTGTTGGCCTGCAGCAGCGTGCTCGATCAAAGGCCCGAATCTCTACCAACTCTGGCGACTCAAGCCTTGATGTTTCCTCAGACTTGAGGCTCTCTGTGTCTCAACCCGAAGTCGGGGAACCGGGCAACGCCGACGAAACATGAGCGTCATCATCGGGCACAAGTGAATACGCAGAGATACCACAAACCAAGGGAGTGCTTATGGACTCGGTAACAGCAGCCGAGATTGCCAAGCTGGACACGATGACCGTTTCCAAACTGGTCGAGAAATTCGAATCGCTCGTCGGCGAGAAATGTCGCAGTAGAAACAAGCGTTACCTCGTTCGTCGAATCGCCTGGCGACTGCAAGCCAACGCCGAAGGTGGCCTTTCGGAACGGGCGTTGAAGCGTGCGGCCGAGCTGGCACTCGACTCCGAGGTTCGCGTCACACCGCCTCGCGAACAGAAGCGTTCGCGAGTTGTCGTAGCGGCCGTCGAAGCGAAGCCAGTTCGCGACCTTCGTTTGCCACCCAACGGCACAATGCTCCATCGCGATTACAAGGGCCGGCCGATCCGAGTACTCGTTCTGGAAGATGGTTGAATACGAGGGTCAGATCTTCAATTCACTCACTGCCGTTGCCAACACGATGACGGGATCGCACGTCAACGGATTTCAGTTCTTTCAGATAAGGAGTACCCCAATGGAGAAATCAGCCGAATAACGGGGCCTCTAACGAAAAGCCAGCATATTCGAAGATCTTTGCTCGCCTAGTCGAACAAGTTCTGGAATAGCGAACAATGCCGTCTTAAGAATTTGTCAATTTCGCACATGAGCTTCTCGATAATAGAATAGCGAGGTGGAGAAATGAGTTTTGGCGGTAGATTGCGATATGCCAGAGAAGCTGCGGGGTTGACCCGAAGCAGCTTTCCGAGGCGACAAATGTTAGGATTTCGTCCCTTTCCGGGTGAAAATGATTCCATGGACCCGTCTGCTGCAGTTAGCCCAAATTGCTCAGGAACTGCAGTCACGATTTCTTTCCAGCAGAGAGAGCCCGAACCTGAGATAGTGCTTTGGCGAGAATGTCCGGCCGATGGCTCTGCGTCATCCGTTCAGGTGCAACTCATTCAGTTAGCAGAACAATTTCATCGGTTAGAACAACTTTGTGGCAATCCTGAGCCGCCACAGTTTGAGTTTGCCTCGGGTTCCGCCGAAAGTTTTACATTCGCCAAAGCAGAAGCTCTCGCCCACACATTTCGTAATCGATACGCACTTGGGGAACGCCCTGGCCAGGTTCTACTGCGGGTACTCGAGGATGTTATCGGCGTGAAGATTTTCTTCCTCGACTTCGAACCGTCCGGCACAGCGGCTTGCTCTCTGTCCGATCGATTTGGTGCGGCAATCTTACTGAACTCGAGAAATGTGAGTTGGCGACGCAATTTCGATTTAGCCCATGAGCTGTTCCACTTGTTGACATGGAGGGTATTTCGAATCGCCGGTTCAGAGAGTGCGGCGACTTCGCCATCGCGTGAGGAGCAACTGGCCAATTGTTTTGCCGGCCACTTGCTACTGCCAGCTGAAGCGTTGAAGACCGCCGTTTCCAAGCAGCTGCGGGAAAAGAAAACACTCGACTTCGAGGACCTATTTGACATAGCACGTCAATTCGCAGTATCAGTGCCAGCGGTGGTTTGGCAAATGAAGTCGGCTGGTATCGTTAAGCGAGAAGACGCGGAGAAGCTTGCGGAGCATATCAAAGGTCGATCAAGCTATTGGGAGACTCGAACAAATGATCCACCATCGCGGAGGCCACTACGATTCGAGGCTCTGGCGATCGAGGCGATGGACAAAGGTCTGATGGGAACCGGTAAGTTTGCCGAGTACATGGGGATCTCGCGGCGCGAGGCAATGAAGCTGCTCGACGAACGAGCTGATAAGTTCTGGCAGGAGGAAAGCCGTGTCGAGATTGAAGTTATTGATTCTTGATGCGTGCGTAGTCATCCAACTTCAAAATTGTCGGCGCTCAAATTCATCCCAGCCCAATCCGCCGTACTGGACTCCAGTTACATGGATCACGCCTTCGAAATAGATGTAGCCAATCACATACGGAAAGTATCGCATTGGTTTTAGACGCGTACTACCGAAAGCTACAGCAACGGCCTCGGGATGACGCGATAGCAGATCCAATACTTGTGTCAGCTCATCCCTGAAACGTTCAGATGTATGGTCGCCTTTGTCAGAATAGTAGTCGCGGACAACACGAATATCCGACTTGGCCTCGGGCTCAATAACAATGGGGACTCGGTTCACTTTCCAAACAGTTCCTCACGAACGGACTCCCACGGCTCTCCGGTGTTTGGGTTGGAGAAAAACGCGTCTTCGCGTCGCAGAAATTCCGCTTTGAGTTGCTCAGAAACTGGCGGCGGACCTTCGGCCGCCAAACGGTCCAGCACGGAACTTGCGAGGGCGAATTGTAGTTCTTTGGGTAACGCCTCGACGGCGGCTAGAAGTTCTTTTTGAGTCATTGCGATCTCCAGTTTATTTGTTCGAAATCAATTGTACCTCGCCAGTTGCTAACTGAGTAGCAACGGATCGTGAAACACCTTACTTTGATGGGCGGAGTTGGGGTTATGTGATTTCGATTGGCGTCGCGTTAGCGGACGTCGCCGCAACATGCTTACAGCCAACAACTTACGAAGGTCGGCGAAAAACAGCTGCGATCTTGCGAGCGGTTTGAAAAGAGTTCGGTCCCACTCAGCTTCTCTGTTTGCCAGCTTTTGCAGAGGTGACTCTGTGAAACTGACCGCAGTAGGTTATTCGATGAAGCCGGTGTTTTGATGTAAAGCAAAACACCGGCTTTTTTTCGTATCTGCCTGTGATCTTCCTGGGCTCGATCACTCTCCAGGCACTCCGGTCTCGGTTGCGACTCTCGCCAATTCAGACCCTCTCCGGGGGCCAATCAGAGACAAAAACTCTCAGAGTCTCTGGGGTATGAAAACCATGTTACGTTTGGAGACGAATTCGGTGCTTCCATATTTCCTCTGTCCAACAATTCTAAAGCTACGGAACGTGAATTGCTGACTGTTGGATGTGTATTTCCGTCTGTCGTCGCCATACACATTGGTATGAAAGCAATGCGAATTCATGCTTGGAAAATTCCTGCTCCCAGAGGTGCGCGAACTCATCGCCATCGGCGATGAAAAGACGCTGCGCGAATTATTGAATCGGTGGTCCCCTGCCGATGTCGTAGAATTGTTCAATTCACTTTCGGATGAGGAAGATCTGGCCGGCATCAAGATGATGTCGGGACCACAGCGTGCCAGAGTCTTTGAGTATCTCGACCGACGATCACAAAAACATCTCCTAGGAGCCCTTCCTCCCGAATCCGTTCGGTCTCTTTTGAATGAAATCGCGGATGACGATCGAACTGCGATTCTCGAGGAACTTCCCGAGTCAGAACAAGAGCGTTTGCTCACGTTACTCTCGGACGAACAGCGTGAGATCGCCGAATCGTTGCTCAAATATCCCGAGAATAGCGTCGGGCGGTTAATGACGCCGCATTTGGTTGCAGTTCTTCCACATTGGTCTGTGCAACATGTGCTCGATCATATCCGCCAACATGGCCAGGACAGTGAGACCCTAAATGTCGTGTATATCGTAGATCAGAATCACAAGTTGATCGACGACCTTCGAATTCGAAAGATCCTCCTCGCTAAACCAACACAGTATCTTTCTGAAATCCTCGACCACAATTTTGTTGCACTCAAAGCAAACGATCCTAAACGCGAAGCTGTCGAAATCTTCAGACAGTATGACCGCACTGCTCTTCCTGTCGTTGACGACGAAGGAAAGCTCGTGGGGGTTGTCACGATCGACGACGTGATCGATATCGCTGAAGAGTCTGCCACTGCGGATATGCAAAAACTTGGGGGGCTCGAGGCACTGAACGAGCCTTACGATACGACGCCACTACTAACCATGATCCGCAAGCGCGCGGTATGGCTTGTCGTCTTGTTCCTCGGCGAAATGTTAACCGCGACTGCCATGGGCTTCTTTGAATTGGAGATTGAAAAGGCAGTCGTGTTAGCTTTGTTCGTTCCACTCATCATTTCAAGCGGCGGAAATTCGGGATCGCAAGCGGCAACGTTGATCGTTCGAGCATTGGCTTTGGGTGAAGTACGACTTCGAGACTGGTTCAAGATCTTCCGACGCGAAGTGCTATCAGGTTTGGCTTTGGGATGCACTCTTGGATTGATCGGATTTTCGCGAATTGCACTCTGGACAACATTTACCGATATCTATGGGCCTCATTGGGTTCTGGTTGGATTGACTGTTGGGCTTTCGTTGGTTGGCATTGTTCTTTGGGGGACTCTCGCAGGGGCCATGTTGCCATTTCTGCTTAAGAGAATTGGACTCGACCCTGCCACATCGTCTGCTCCCCTTGTTGCAACCTTGGTGGACGTAACTGGACTGATCATCTATTTCTCCGTTGCGATCGCAATACTCCGAGGGACGCTGCTTTAGAAGTTGCTCCAATCACTCTAAAGTTGCAATCTTTTGCTCATCCATACTTCTGCACATTGCTCTGCCTGTTTTGTTCGCGCTGGCAGAAAGGTCGTCAGAGGTGTTTCACTAGGTTACAGAGAATGAGTGGTGCCCTGTTCGACAGTATGTTGCCTGATACTCTTTGACGACGGAGAGTTTGTTGTCATAATTTTGTTTTTAAAGTGCCTCGAGAAACAGCCAAAGTAACGTAATGAATCAAGCTCAGCCCAATAATCCGCTCCATGGCATCACGCTCAAGGCGATGCTCGAATACTTGGTTGACGAGTACGGGTGGGAGCGACTTGGACAGCGCATCAAAATCGACTGCTTTATTCACGATCCCAGCATCAACAGCAGTCTCAAATTTCTGCGCAAGACGGAATGGGCCCGAGAAAAAGTCGAGCGGTTATACGTTTACTCGAAAAGCTACGACGAACGTAAAGGTAAGAATCGATCGAATTGAACATGCAAGGTTTCCTTAGCACATGATCAAAACGTTTGAAGATGCTTACGAGTTCGTCTTGCAACAAAAGATCGTCACCGTTTTTGGGAGCAAGGGTTCGTCCCATCCATCGTTGTGGAAGAACACGGCTCTGTCTGAAAAGAAGCCTAAATCCGGCGGCTGGAGCCCGAAAGTCGTCGCCGTGTGGGACTGGAAAACGCGCCTCCCCCAAACCTATCCGGAATCGATCTACTATGGAAAAATTTCGGGTGGTGATGCCGTGCTTATGGAGATGCAATACTTCCGCGATATCCATTACCCAGGATCGTATCAGCCTGTTAGCGAATTAGATGTACTCGCCCAAACAGTCTATGACTTGATCCGTCTTGAGCCTGATTATACAGGTCCCCTTCGCAAGCGAGCGATGGAGGTATTGGCGTGCTCCAAAAGCCAGTTTGAAACGGCGCTCAAGAAGCTGCAGATTAGTCTTAATATCGTTCGTTCCAACGACCCATTGCTAAAGAACGATTTTTGGCTACCCATGCGTGAAGTTTATTTCGACATCGTGGACGAATACGAGTCGGAATCTAACGGATGATGTTGAAGTGTGGCGTTTGCGTTTCGGCTCATTTGAAAGTCCCCTTGCCTCAACAATGGCGTTAGACTCCTAAACCATACGGATCAGTTTTGGGGAGCGGACCACATTCGGCCAAGCAATAGTATTAGCGAATAGGGGGCTAGGACATGGAACAGGTGACTGCGAGAGCCCATGCGAACGCCGATCGATTTTTCGCTTTTTCAATTACAATTTTGAATCTTTTCGAAGTTCGACTTGTCGCATTGTGAGCCATTCATCTATCGTCGGCCCGTGCGTCGACGCGGGTTCTTTACCGCGGAGCTCGAAATACGCTCCACTGCCACTGAAAGCTATTGTTGACCATGAATTGGCTCCTAGGATCGAGGTGTACTCTCAAGAAAACAGGGGCGAGTATCAGTGTTTTGATCGCTAGCGTTCTTTTTCTGGTTTCGGGATGCCGTGCTCCGTTATTGAACCCAACGGCATTGGTGAAGGCGGAGGCACCTACCCAAAAGACGAGCAAACTTGTTGTAGAGCCAGTAAGCTTCGTCCATCAGAACTCAACTGAATCTTCTCTTGAGTCTTCTCCAGATCCTCGTCTCATTCAGGTCGAATCTGACGACCGATTCACGTCGCAGTTCGATCTATCAGAACCGATTGCTTCACTGATGAGTGGTGAACCTTGGAACAATGATTCCACGCCGCAAAGCAGAGCAGACTTGAATCTTGCCAGCGGTAACGCAGGGATATTCGATCTGCGTACCGGTGCGCGCACCGATTTTAAGGACTTCAGCGAACTGCGGGAGCGTGATCCCCCTGCTTCACTAGGTAGTCGAATGTGGGACGACCAAAAGAACTTCTATTCTTTGGAATCCATGAGTTTGTTGGGTGGAGGCCTGATCATTGGTGGTGCAATGGCCAATTCTTCGATCGACGAAGGTATCCATCGACATTTTCAAAGCAGCATTCGTGGCGCCACTTCGGATGAGTGGTTTGAGTATCTCCATGCAAACAAGGAACTCGGTAACGGAATGTACACTTTGCCTGTCTTTGCTACCGCATGGGCAATAGGAGAATTGGCACCTGACAATCCTCTGGTAGAAACGAGTGGTCGGTGGGGTGAACGTTCGATTCGGGGTTTTGTCGTGGGGGCACCACCACTAATTGTTATGCAACAGCTAACGGGAGGATCAAGGCCTAAGGAGACGAACGAAAGTTCGGAATGGCATCCGTTTCGAGATAGCAACGGTATCAGCGGTCACGCTTTCATGGGATCGTTACCCTTCATCACCGCTGCAAAAATGACTGAGAACCGAGGCTATAAACTACTATTCTACGCAGGATCGGCCCTTGCGCCAATTTCCAGGGTGAACGATAACGCGCATTATCCATCGCAGGTAGCATTAGGCTGGTGGATGTCTTACCTAGCAGCGAGTGCAATCGATTCGACCGATTCGCCTAACGCTAGATGGCGGTTTTATCCCTATTCAAATGGTGATGGCTCAGGTGTATTGGCCGAGTTTCGTTATTGAAAGCACCGTGGTAAACAAATCCAGGCATCTCATACTTACAAGAGGTGCTTTCCTTCATCAAGTGCTTTGGAGTCTTATCTCCGAATCCTCGTTCGGAAAAATACAGCGGCGATTGCAATGAGCAGCCCGCTCGACAGCATAAGAGAAATCAATACACCGTAAGCTCGGCTTCTGACCTTGAAAGGCTCGGTAAAATGTGTGTTAGGTTGGAAGTAAGCTCGCTTGTTAGGGAAATCGAGAATGGTGTTGAATCGTGATAGCACATCCATGCATATCACTCCTCCCGGTGCGGCCTGATTGCCATTGGCAGGTACTTCGACATGGATGGGCACATCTCGAAGTGTTTGCCCTGCAATCGTCAAGCCCGGCAACATCAATTGGCTTAAACGGATCGATTTGCTCCCCACGCCTCGCGCGGTCCCATTTCCAACTTTTCTCAGCTTGCCATGGAGGTCATGCTGATTTCCAAAGGCTTGGTTGACCATCATGCACGATGTGCCAGCTGTATCGAGGATGAAGGGGCCGTTGCATGAAAAATCACCGCTGGTCATCAAAACATCAACCGCTGGAAGCGATCCTGAATAAGTCAAAGCCGTCTCCGAAAAATGTACTGCATGAGCCGGAAGAGACTCGTGAATGATCATCACCATACGGTCGTAATCCATTTCAACGATCCGATTCGAGAACACGCTAAAGCCTACGATTCCATCTGCATGATCCGCCTGCTTTTCCACGTATAGGAATGATTCGTGATGCCAGGTTGCATCAGCAATAGTGAGCTGGTTACCGTCGCTCACCTTGCGAACGATCGTTCCTCCCGTCCCAGCGTTCGCGACAGTCCCGGTAAACGTCAACTTAACGCCTTTGGATATTGAAGAGGGATACATCACGCACGTATCTGCACCCGTATCGAATATGAGGTCGAGTGCTTCTGATTGATTCACCTTCCCCTTTATATGGAGCTTGCCACGCTCGATCGAAATGGGAATGGTGAGCGGCTTTAAAGGGGCGACGGAACTAGGTCGAGTAAAGCTTCGAAGCTTGGTCGAAATGCGAGTCTTACAGGCACCTCCATCTTGGAGCCTGATTACAAAGTCATATTCTCGGTCGGGTTCGACATCAAATTGGATCGAGTCGACATCCGACGTAAAAGTAATCGTTCGTTGCTCGTCCGACCGGGCTGAGTAATACGTGTCGAGTTCGATGGTTGGATCGAGAGTCCAGTCGTTTAGAACGAGTTGATTTCCATCTTTGACTTGAACCGTTCTAGAGTTTGCAGTGAGAACTCGTAGTTCGTTCGGGCTTTGAGTTTGAGAAATGCAGAAGTTGGCATGGCTTGCCATGAAGGCAAAGGCGGCGACCTTCAGCGTCGTTGGCACGAAATGCATGAGAAGATTTTTCATAAGAGATAGCCATCCTTTCGAGGAGACGAAAACGTAGAGTGAGCGACGAGTCTGCCGAGTACCAGAGATACTGACGAGCATGAGCCGTCATGCTAGTGTTCGATCGTTTCGAAACACTTTGACATGCGATCAGAGGATCATGGCAATCAAGCGGCTACTTAGGCCTTCCAGAGAGATTCATTGGCAGTGAAGCGAGTATGCCAAGGGCCATGAAGAGCATTCGACAAACATCTGGCCATATGGCATCCGTGACTACCGGAAGAAGGCACAAAAGCCCTAGGCCTCGAAGCAAATGGGAAACGTTTTTCAGACGAAGATGTATTCCAAACCAAACTGCCAGGCTGCTGACAGCAATGACGGGTATTTCCATTTCCGACAAATGTTGGTGCCTAATAAACATTCCGGTACGCTGAGCGATTGCCATTGCGGCGTTGACAATGCCGACAACGATCAAAATCGTTCCGATTCTGTCGCCTTGCTCACCACACCAGGCGAGCAATGGTGTAACACTCGCTTTCAATTCGGACCAGGTTCTTGCGAGCGACATGGGGTTCTTGCCTAAAGAAGCAGCTGTGTCTGAGGATGAGGCTGCTTCGACTGCTGATGCGACATCGGTCACGCGTTGGTATCGCCGGTTGGGCTCCTTGTCGAGAGATTTTAGTACGACCTCATCCAGTCGCACGTCCACTTTGACTTTCTCGGAAGGCAATCGAAAGCGACCAATTGGCAGTTCGCCAGTTAGTAGTTCATAGATCACAACACCCAGTGAATAGATATCGGCTCGATGGTCTACACTCGAGGGCTTTTCAAATTGCTCAGGAGCCATGTAGTGCGGCGTCCCCATGACTTGCCAAGTTCCTGTTAGGGGGATTTGCTCATCCGTGCCTGCAAGTTTAGCTAGGCCAAAGTCGGCGATGCGAACATCTCCAGATTTTGCCAGCAGGATGTTTTCTGGCTTGATGTCCCGATGAACGACACCATGGTCATGCGCATATTGAAGTGCTGAGCAGATTTGAGGCACGATCGTCAAAGCTGCCGCTGGACTCAATTGGCCAGATCGTTCGATTTGCCTCAAATTGGTGCCGTCGACATACTCCATAATAAAAAAGTACAACGCATCTTTGCGGCCAAAATCATAGACCGTAATGATGTTCGGGTGACTCAGCTTGGCCAATGCCCGGGCTTCCCGCTGAAACCTCTCTGCGAATCCTTGTTCGAGACTAATATTGGGTCGTAGGATCTTTAGCGCAACAATGCGATCCAGGTCAATTTGTCGTGCTTTATAGACGACTCCCATTCCGCCATGGCCGAGAACTTCCAGAATCTCAAGTTGCGGAAAATGAGGAGCTAGCTCGTCGATGGTAGGTGGCAGAAACGCAGGTCGGTAGTTACTGGAAGACGAAGGATCGATCGCCATTCCCGACTGAGTATCAAAGCCAATCCGAAGCAAACATTGTGAACACAATGACGCCGATGTATCCCAAGGTAGCTTGGCGTTGCACTGATTGCAGGTTTTGGACTGTTCTGACATGATCTGCCCCGAGTAAAAGGTTGCTGCTATCATGTACTAAGAAATCGGTACTCGAAGGTGACAGACATTTTTGAGAATTTTGTTTTATCCTGCGATTCTTCGGTCTTTTGCGGCCTCAAAAGGTGGCATTCCAAGCATGGATGATTTGAACCGGGACCGTTTTGCTACCACGCAATGGAGCTTAGTCAATGCTGCGGGCCATGGCCTAAGCGGAGTCGCCAGAGTTGCGATGGAAAACCTATGCCAAATGTATTGGTTCCCGGTTTACGCTTTCATCCGACAGAAAGGACACTCATCGGCGGATGCTGAAGATCTAACTCAAGCTTTCTTCATGCATTTGCTTGAGTCCGATTTCGTTAAATCGGCAGATCGTGAGCGAGGCCGATTTCGATCCTATCTCCTCAAGTCCGCATCCAATTTCGTTGCTGCAGACCATCGAAGCCAGAATGCGCAGAAAAGGGGTGGAGGCCGCACCCAACTGTCGCTCGATTTCGAATCTGGCGAGCGTGCCTACAGGCAGTTGGCCTCGGATTCGATTTCCCCTGATCATCTGTTTGAACGGCGCTGGGCGGAAACGCTACTGCAGAATGTTCGAACCATATTGCGTACAGAATATGAAGATCGCAATCTTGGAAAGATGTTCGAATTACTCGAACCGCATCTCAATCTTGATGATGGCAGAGTTCCCTACTCGCAGCTTGTCTCGGAATTGAACATGACCGAAGACGCCATCAAGCAAGCCGCCCGTCGAATGAAGCTACGATTCCGAGAACTTCTTCGCGCCTCGATTGCAAGCACGGTCGAATCCAAGGATCATGTCGACGAGGAATTGAGTCACCTAATAAACATACTAGCGAATTAGCCTTCCTCGTGCTTCGCATCCGAGCTTCTTGACGAATGGCGTCAGCCTCTCCATCGATTTGCTTGATGATCGTGAGGGCAAAAAGATGAAATTCAAAGATTCGAGATCTTCGCGAGGATCGAAGTCTTTCAAGTTGAAACATCTTTTTGCCCGTTCCTCTTTTTTGCCCCTCTGCTCTGCATTTCTGTGTTGCCACCGACAAGAGCAATCCTCTCCTCTTTTGCTGATGACTTGCCAGAATTTGATTCGGCGTAAATCGCTAAAAAGGATTCTCAACCGGAGGAGCCGTTGGTGCCTTTCCAACCACAACGGGAGGATTCACCGACTGTATCGCAGAGCGTAATGAGTCAGGTGTTGGTTGCTCCAAGTCGAGAGCATCGACGGTAACATGCGAATCGCTTCCAAACGAAGAAGATCGGATCGCCGTATTCTCGAGCAGAGCGAGAGCTGGCACTTGTATTCGCATAGCATTCGATGAAGGGATGTTCGAGGCCGTTTGTTGCAATTGATGATTTTCGAATAGACGAACATTGTTAGCCTCGTCGCTCTCCGAAATCCTATTGAAACAATCGACGGAGACGATGAGCCGATCGTAGCGAGTGACGATCGCAGGACCATTGGCGATCGAAGCCTCGAATGGTAAAGGCACCATGACCTCCAACGATTCATTGGGGCCAATTCGGCCTGACCGAACGGTACTGGATGGAGAATGAGGATGACGGATTTGACCCAGGATGGCTACAACTGATACATGGAACAAGCGCTTCCATCGAGCTGCGATTCGCGATGGCAATGGGCAAGTCGCGGTCCCAGTGACAATTCCGATTCTGGCAATACGTTTGCGTAGACGATTTCGAGATCGCTAGGTTCGACTAATGCATGGGGTCCACACATCAACAGGGAGGGTGTCACAAGGCGTGCGCCGAGCGAGCGATCGCACTGATTATTCACCCCATGCCGAAGCAACTGTTGAATGACATGATCGCAAGGCGCTGCTGGAACCACGGATGTCGTGGTCGATGTGAACGTGACCGTTTGAGCAAAACCGTTCGAAGGATTCGAAAAGGTTATCAATGCAACGATCAAGAAAAAGTTTGAGATCGATAGTTTCATCGAACTGATCCTTATCAGTAAAGTTTGCAGGGGTAGCTTCATGAGAACTTCGCGAAGGGAATCGTCACCGATATCAGACCTTCGAAAAAAAAGGTCATCGACCTGCGTCGATGACCGGATCTGTTTTTGATATCGAGCGAACGGATCGCTTTGATACATAGTCGCTTCGAGCGATCCGCTCAGCGATCAGCGCCATCCCCAGTTGCTGCAGTGCGAGTTCCATGATGGTGTAAAGCTGGTGCTGCAGGTGGTTTGCCAGGTCGAAGTATTGCTTGTGCAATAGTTGGGCGTGTAGCAGGTGCTATACGAAGGTGTGTAGCAGGCATGAACCGTTGGTGTGTAGGTCGTATGGTACGTTGGGGTGTACGTGGTGTAATACGATGGGGTGTAGGTCGTGCAATAAGACGGAGTGTAGTTGGTGCAGTACGTCGGGTAGTAGTTGCAGCTCGTGGTTGGACACCAGGAATCGTACGAGCAGTAGTTGGGATAGTAGCATGAAGAGTAACTGCTACCGTAGCAACCGTAGCCACCGAAGTGACTATGACCATAACTGCCATGTCCACGACTTCCACGGAAGCAGGCTGCGATGGCATCTTTCTCTTCGACGGTTTTCTCGCCTAACAATGAATCAACGTCCGCCTTGCCCAGGCCATCGTCTTTGGCCACCACTGCCTTCGTATCTTGTGCTCCGCCTTTAGCGGATTCGAAACTTGCCACAATCGCTGACAAATCGTCGGATGCAAACATGTTGGCCGAGAGCATCAGGGCTGGAACGATAGCGAATGCGAATTTCTTGAACATGGAACGTTTCCTTTTCTGCGAGCAGAAGGTTGGGTTCAGGATTTGAGAGTCTGCTCCGCTCGTCAATCCTGTTTGCTTTCAACGAAATTGAAAGCGAGGCTTCGATCAAACTGTTACAGAAAAAGTTACGCTCTCGGAGAATTTCTTTTTGAAGTCTCAATCGATCGCGTTGTGCCGACTTCGATGACATCTATATAGAGATCACAAAAGTGCTGTAACACTTCGGGAAAAACTCCGCTTTCGTTTTTACGACATCGCAATGAAAGCGATGGATACAACGAAATCACGAAAGTAAGAGGCAAATCATGAAGACCCGAATTCGATGGACTCAAATACTGCTAGCTCTTTGTTGCGCATCACCTGTGGCCTCTGCAGATGACCTTTTCTCAGCAGTTGCGATGGAATCGGTCTTTGAAAAGAAGGCCGTTCCAGCCGTTGTCGGGGCGACTCAAAGCGGCGGTGAAGCTCTGGAGCGAATCACCGGCGTTTCTTCGCTCATACAAGCCATGAAATATGCCGGTTACACACCCAAAGAAAACTCGGGCCGCGTTTCCATTCAGGTTCCTCATGCAGGATGGAACTTTCCCACCGATCTTCAGGTGCAGATCGAGAAAGATCGAATTTCCATCGAAATGGCGCTCGTTACCGTGTCCGATGCCAACGTCGTTTCCCCCAAAGAACTGCTGAAATTGCTCGAGAAGAACGACGCCGTTTCGGGTCATTTCTTTGCGTTCGAGCCCTCGCGAAAATTGCTTGTGCTCCGATCCTCGATGGAAAACCGAGCTCTTTCGGCGAAGAAGATCCAAGATCAACTCAACCAAGTTGCTGCCTTCGGTGAAAAATACTCAAGCCTTTGGTCGCAATGGAAAGCCAAGTCGGCTGAGGAACTCAAAGGCAAAGGGAGCTCGAACGGATCCAACCCTGGGGCCGTTGCGTCGCAGACACCCAATTCCGGATTCTCCTTGCTAGGAAATTGGGGGGCGGCCCTGAACGACAAGGATTCTATCGCCATTCAAATCAAGCAAGATACCACTTTCAAACTGGTCACTGTCCAGTCAGGAAAGGCGAAGATTTCCAATGGAAAATTCACTCGAGATGGCAATCGCTTGACCCTGGTTGGAGATGACGGGGTCACCCTTCAGTGCACGGTATCTCAGTCGGCCGCCAACCAGTTTCAGCTTCACGTCCACGACGAAAAGGGGAACGCCAAGCTGAAAGTCGATTTCCAAAAATCGACCTAGTCTTGACGTGATTAGGCTCAAGAAACCGCCCCCAGCCCTACCCCAGCCCGCGATGTTGAAAAAAAGTTGTAACAACCGCGCAGTTCTTCCGCTTGCAATGACATCAACAATCACTTCTCAACTCCCGACTACCCACAAACCCTTACATTTACGAGGCAATCATGATTTCCTTGACTCCCATCCGAATTCTCCGGATCCTGCTGTTGGCCTGCGGATGGTCGATTATCCCACTCTCCGTGATGGCCGGTTCGGACACTTACTCGAAAGCCGTTGGGTCGACCGTTTGGATTATCACTCGCGATGCCGACAACGAAACGTCCACGGGCTCTGGCGTCTTGGTGGATGCAGAAAAACGCATCGTCCTGACGAACGCTCACGTCGTGGGTGATAGCCGGACGGCGGTCGTGTTTTTTCCCGATCAAAGTCGTGGAGAAGTTGAGAACAAACGTCAGACTTATCTCGACAACGTTGTGCGGCTGGGCCAAGCTGGCAAGGTTGTTTCCGTGGACCGGAAACGCGATCTAGCACTGATTCAAATTGGGCAAATCCCTCAGGGAGTAAAGGCCATTGAGCTGGCCGAGACCAGTGCCAAACCAGGATCTTCCATTGAAGTTATAGGAAATCCTGGAGGAAGCGACGTGCTTTGGGTTTGTACCTCGGGTACGGTTCGATCCGTTTACGACAAGAAATTCAAGTCCGATCACGGCGAACACCAATTCCACGCAGTCGAGATTCAAAGTCCGATCAAACAGGGGGACAGCGGAGCTCCGGTGGTCAATGAACAAGGGCAATTGATCGCTCTCGCCCAATCGTTTTCCTCGCAAAACACTTCCGTCAGCTACTGTGTCGATATCCACGAAATCAAGTCTTTGCTGGCGAGTGCCTGGCGACAAGCCCCTTTGCCAAGCAAGAAACTTTTGGAAGACGCTGGTATTGAGCACAAATTGACCGAAAGCGGGCACTATCAGGTGGATCAACCCATCTCGAACGGTACGACACAGTCGGTCTTTATTGCCAAGGATACGGAGTATTTTCTCCGAGCCGACGTTCGCAAAATCTGGTCGCTCGTTTCCATCAGCAAAGAGGCTCCAAGTTCAGATTTGATGATGCGATTGCTTCGGCAAAGTGCCGCCACCAAGATCGGCGATTGGGCGATCGAGAAGAACTCGGCTGAAGAATTCATGGTGATCTACGTCGCTAAGTTGGATGCTTCCGCCTCCGATGAGGCTGTTCAGGGAACGATCGACTACGTTGCCCGCATCGCCAACGCCATGAAACTAGAGCTTTCTCCAAAGAGAGATGCTCAATCGGCCGCCGAAGTTCTCGCATCTTGGTTGGCTAATTAGGGCATCCTTCTGCCTCGATCTTCCGCCAAAGAACTTTCTAAAAATTTCTTGTAACACCTCCCTCCAACATCCGCTTAATGAACTAACCGAGCTTGAAAGCTCAAAACCACCTGTCGCAAAACGAACCCAGTAAGGAAATGGATCATGAAACTTCGATACAAATTGCTCGCTCTGATGGTTGCCGCTTCTTCCTACCAATCCGTTCAAGCCGATGGCTGTGGAAGACATGGAAGGATCTCTGTGGGAGGTGGAGGCATCAGTATCGGCCACTTCCATATTCAGCCTTCGGCTCCTCAGTTTCAACGCCAATACTCTGCTCCCTATCAGCAATCGTTTCCAAGTGGCTATGAATCGCCTTCCCCTGTCATCTACCAAGATCCCAATTCCGTTCCCGTTGTGCATCAACAGCCTGGACAGCCTCAACCCTTCCCTTCCAATGCAGCTCCAGCCGGTCAGCCCAATCCAGGTTTCCCTGGACAACCTGTACCTAATCAAGCCAATCCATCAGGTCCTTACGCCAAACAGCCAGTATCGGCTCCCGTGAACCCAGGTCAGATTCCTAACGTTCAAAATAACGGTATGCCAATGGCGAACAATGGTATGCCAATGCCCAGCAATGGAAGCAATGCTCCTAGCAACGGAATGAACATGCAAGCTCAGATGCAGCCTAATCAGGCCCAAGGTATGTTTCCCGGGCAAGCATCGATGCCCAATCAGAACAATGGAATGCCTGCTGGTAACCAAGCTGGTCCCGAAATGGCAAGCGGTGCCAACATGGCCATGCAAGGCAATGTCCCCGGCGATAATAGTGGACTAACAGCTCTCCAAATTCTAAGTTCATTCGGAGGGGCTAATGGAAACGCCGAGACGATGCCAGGCATTCCAACAGCGACCCAGATTCCACCAAACCACTTTGGTACTTGGGTTGTAAACATGAATGGGAATCAAATGGTCAAACTGGTTCTTCAGCCTAACAATACGTTTGTGTGGATCGTCATCAAAGAAGGTAAGGAATCACGTTTGGAAGGACAGTATCGATTGGATGGAGAGCGATTGGTGCTCGTTCGATCCAGCGACCTTCAGCAAATGGCTGGCACTTGGACTGGCAACGGTTCCAACTTCACCTTCAAGCTCGATGGTGTTCCCGACAGCGGCATGCCATTCGTACGTGCCCAGTAAGCGATCCCTCTCCGATGATGTTGGAGATCGAACCCGCAATCGATGATGATGTTGCTGATCCAGGTCGGCAACAAAACGCGAAAACCGACGTGTTTCGGTTTACTGCAAACGAAAATATCCTGGTTTCTTCCCTCTCATTCATCCCAAGCTCGATGCGATAAACGGTAGTTCGATGGGACGAGAGAGTGTGAGCGAAGTAAGGATTTCATCACTCGAGCAGAAAGACGAGTCCAACTCAGCCGATGCGAAATCGATCATTTGAGTAACCCATCACGATGGCAAAAGAAGGTGGGCAAAAAGCTGCAGTGATCGTACTGGTTACTAGATTTGTTCGATTGATTTGCCACCGCATCACCAAGCCTAGGACCAGCCCGAACCCGGCGCTGAGATATTTTTGAATCATGAGATGGCCGGAAATAGTACATGTCGTCTTCGGTCATCATTTTTTTGCCCCACATATTTTTGCCCTATGTCTTCGAAATTTGTGATTCTTCAGTGAATGCTGTTTATGCCCTGGCATTCGGCCTGAGTCAGTCAGCTAGATCGCTAACGCAGGACGGCATGATGAGCGGAAGATGTAGGGCAAAAAAATGTAGGGCAAAAAGATGAAAGACAATTTGATGCAGTGGTCGCAATGGCTAATAGATTTGTTCGATTGATTTGCTGAGATGTTTTTGAATCATGAGAAGGCCGGAAATAGTACATGTCGTCTGAGTTCATCATTTTTTTGCCCCACATCTTTTTGCCCATTGTCTTCGAAATTTGTGAGTGCTTGCCGTTTGAGACTCAGAGCGCAAATCAGGTTCGATTACTAATTTCTCGCTTCAGTTCGGCCACTTGATTTTGCAATGACTGTATCTCATCCTGCAAAGAACTAACGATTGATGAAACCTCGGTCGCGGGGATACGACGATGGATGTGCTGTGGGCAATTGACGTCCCATGCTTCGACATGGAAAAGTATTACGCGTTCCGCTTTGCCGTTGTCGTAGCTGGAATCCTTGAGGCGTTCGACCAAGTTAGCGTCTCCCTCGATCGACTTGGCAGTACCCCACACCTTGATTCGCTGCTGATCGACATAGTCCATGAGGAATAGAAAAGCTTTCGGATTCTCCGATAGATTTCCCACAGAAATATACTGGCGATTCCCACCAAAATCGGCAAACCCTAGTGTTCGTTCGTCGATGACTTTCAGAAAACCTTTGGGACCACCTCGATACTGTATGTAGGGTTGCCCGTCGCTATTGGCGGTTCCCAAGTAGAACATATCAAGGTTCGCAATGAAGTCTGCAAAGTCCGGTGTAATATCAACCTGCCAACCACCTCGCGATTCCATCCGAGCATAGCTTGGTCGTGAACCTTTTGCAGTTTGAATCGCTTTGACAGCGGGCGTGAATGCGATATCACTCGTCGGTCGTCGCTCGGCCATTTGGATCACTCGCTTTGCATCGGTAAGCACATTCGCCCTTGAAATTCGAGGGCGAATGTGCCGTGAGATGCTTTAGGGCTATTTTAAATTCGCTTTGTTTAAGAATGCGAGAATATGATTCGCGATCTCGTTTCCGTTGGACTCGAGGGCAAAGTGGCCTGCATCAAGCAAATGGAAATCGATATTCTTAAGATCGCGGCGGTATGGTTCGGCGCCTGCGGCTGGGAAAATCTGATCGTTCTTTCCCCAAACGATAAGCATCGGTGGTTGATGCGTTCGAAAGTACTCTTGCCATTTTGGGTAGAGCGGTGGATTACTACCGTAGCTTAGAAATAGATCCAACTGAATGTCCTTATTGCCCTCACGCTCAAGCAAAAATTGATCATGAGCTGGCCCATCGGGACTGATGCGTTCGACATCTGGTACTCCATGCGTGTATTGCCATTTGGTCGCGTCGTAGCTGAGTAACCCTCGCAATGCTTCACGCTTGGAAGTGTCCTTGGGATTCTTCCAGTAGTCTTTGATGGGCTTCCAGAAATCATTGTCCAAACCTTCATCGTACGCGTTCCCATTTTGGACGATTAATCCGCGGACGCGTTCTGGATGAGCTGACGCAATTCGGTATCCAATGGGAGCACCGTAGTCTTGTACATAAAGCACATAGGACTGCACCTTGAGTTTCTCGAGTAAATGATCGACAACCGTTGCTAGTCGATCGAAACTGTATTCGAATTCGGTCTGCTTGGGCATTGAGCTTTGCCCGAATCCAGGATAGTCGGGCGCGATCACATGATACTTGTCCGCTAGCTTGGGAATGAGATTGCGAAACATTTGCGAGCTGGTTGGGAATCCATGCAGCAAAACGATCGTTGGGGCAGATTGAGGACCTGCTTCGCGGTAGAAAATCTCCAATCCATCAACTTTTTGCGTTTTGTGATGAATGACTTGAGTTTCGGTTGCCTTCGTTGATGTTGGTGACTGTGCAAGCAGTCTCGAAGATAGAGAAGCATGACTGACGAGAATGCTCGCGATGAACAAACCCATGGATGGAGAAAGGTTTCGCATGATGCTTTTTTCCTGCGTTTAGAATGAAAATGGATTGATGGAAGTGTTGCTTTGCAACAAGAAGGTTCAACATTACGCAACGTCGCTGATACCTGGGTGAAACTCCGGGCGATGGCCCGGAGCCTTCCAGTGAAAGCGGCGTTGATCTGAGGGAATGGCTACGTCATTGATGCTCGCCTCGCGGCGTCGCATGAGCCCATTGCTTTCAAACTCCCAAAGTTCGTTTCCGTAACTGCGGAACCACTGCGAGTGGTCATCGTGCCATTCGTACTGAAATCGAACGGCAATGCGGTTGTCACCAAACGCCCACAATTCTTTGACGAGCCGATAGTCATGTTCGCGAACCCATTTGTTCGAAAGGAACTCGATAATCTCGGCCCTTCCTCGAAGGAAGATGTCACGATTTCTCCAAACCGAATCTTCGGTATAGGAAAGCGAGACTCGGTGAGGATCGCGCGAATTCCAAACGTTCTCGGCGGCGCGAACTTTCGCCATTGCCGTTTCAAGATTGAAGGGCGGGCACAGCGGTGATACAGAGTTCATGACGATCACTTTGTTGGAGGTTGATGGGATCTTGGAGTCGATCACGAGTGTGTGGAACAGCAAGTGCCTTGGGAGCTACAAGATTGCGATTCAACAGGGAGTGGAGTCGCCTTCGGAAAATCCACTTCGGTTTCCGCAACATGATTGAAGTAGTTCGTGAAGATGTTGAGGGCCACATTTGCGACTACCTCAGCAATCGTTGCATCGTCCATTCCGGCGCTTCGCAAGCCAGTCCAATCCGCATCGTTGAGTCGTCCTTGATTCACGACCAATCGATCAGCAAGCTTGAGTACCACATCGGTTGCCGTATCAATCGCATTGGACTGTCGGCTGTCGCGGATCTGCTCCTCTGTCAGACCTACCATCTTGCCGATGGCCGAGTGAGCAGCGAGGCAGTAATCGCAGCCATTGCGTTGAGCGACAGTCAGAGCGATTTGCTCTCGCTGCTTGGGTGATAGCGAGCCCTTGCCTAACGAAGAGCTAAAGGCAAGGTAAGCATCGAGCACGGCAGGGGCATTCGCCATTGCTCGCATCATGTTGGGTACCAACCCAAGCTTTCCGTTTACGGCGTTCAACAGTTCTTTGGCTTTTCCAGTGGCTTGCTCAGGTGCAACGGTTTGAATTCGGGTCATGTTCACGTTCCTTAAGAGATGTTTTCTTTTGTGGTCCAGAATGGCTGCCACATTGAAAGAGCTCCTAATTCAATTGTTGTGCCAATTGGACGGTGTTCTTCAAGTTGTTTGTCATAGGCTTACGGCTTTTTGGCGGCGGTTGTCATGGCAGCGAAATTTCGTTGTGCGACGAAAATTCGTTGCCGTGGCAACGAAAAAACGCTATGCTTGGTTCATGGCAAGCACTGATCCGAATTTGAAACGAGAAGGCCTACTTCAAGATCCGAAAGGGATGTTGCTGGAATTGGCAGGGCACCATGTACTGAGTGACTTGCTTCCTCTTGCTGTCGCCCGTTTGGCCTCCAACCCGAACGTTGCCCTCGCCCGGATATGGCTTACCCTTCCAACGCCATCCTCGACATGCTCAAGTTGCAGTTTCGAACAAGAATGTCCAAGCCGAAGCCATTGTCTCCACTTGGTGGCTAGTAGCGGTGCCTCGATATGCCACAAGGAAGAGGATTGGTCGAGGCTGGATGGTCGATTCAAGCGGTTTCCATTGGGAGTAAGAAAGGTTGGGCGCATTGCCACAACGGGACAATCGATGGAAGTTGCAGATGTTCGATCTGCGGATGAATGGGTTGCCGAACCAACTTGGATCGTTCAGGAACAGATTCATTCTTTTGCAGGGCACCCATTAATTCATCGTGGAGAGGTGCTCGGTGTACTTGGGCTATTCGCCAGGGCCAAGCCGGGGCCAACCTGCTTTGAATGGTTTCGGATGATCGCCGATCATCTGGCCGCTGCGATCGCCAATGCTCGCATGGTCGACGAAATCGCTGCCTTGAAGAGTCGACTTGAAGTTGAGAATGAGTATTTGCGCGAGGAAGTCAACGTCGGTTCCTCATTTGGTGACTTGGTGGGCGCTAGTCCGGCCATCACCCTGGTTACGCGACAAATCGAATTGGTTGCGAACACCGATAGTACCGTGCTCATCCTCGGGGAAAGCGGCACTGGAAAAGAGGTCGTTGCACGAGAGATTCATCGTTGCAGCCGACGCGCTAATCGTCCACTCATTAAGGTCAACTGCGCAGCGATCCCGCGCGAACTCTATGAGAGTGAGTTCTTCGGACATAGCAAGGGTTCTTTTACGGGTGCTCTTAGGGATCGGATCGGGCGATTTGAGTTAGCCGATGGCGGAACACTTTTTTTGGATGAGATTGGTGAAATCCCTCTCGACATGCAGGCAAAGCTCTTGCGTGTTCTCCAAGAAGGTGAGCTCGAGCGGATTGGAGAAGAACGGACTCGCCGTGTCGATGTGCGGATCATCGCGGCCACAAACCGGAATTTGCGACTCGAAGCGGAAGAAGGAAGGTTTCGACAGGATCTTTACTATCGATTAAGCGTTTTTCCACTCGAGCTTCCTCCGCTTCGAAAACGCCTTGAAGATGTCCCATTGCTTGCGGAGCACTTTCTGAAACATCTATCGAGGCAAATTGGTAACGCCAAATTTAAGCTTTCGCTTTCCAATATTCAGGACCTTCAGCGTTATGATTGGCCCGGAAACGTCCGAGAATTGCAGCATGAACTTGAACGAGCTTGCATCGTTTCCAACCGAGGACGACTCTCGTTTGAGCATCTGCGAATGAGCAGCCCTTCAACCTCTTCGCTCTCTTCGGAACGGTCCGAGGATCGGATTCTCACGGTGAAAGAAATGCGCGATGTTGAAGCAAAGAATATCCAAGCTGCGTTGAAACGCTCTAAGGGCAAGATCTATGGAGATGACGGAGCTGCAAAACTACTTGGTATGAAACCTACGACCCTCGTTTCACGTATCAAAGCACTCAACATCCATTCCTAAATGGCGAGTCTTGCCAAGGTGACATCGTGCGAAGCTCCATCGCATTCCGTAGCGTCAGCATGTCAGCGAGGGACTGGCAAACGCCGGATCCCACGCGTGAGCGTTTGTTGCATTGCTACCTTCAAGCCGAAGGAACAATCTTGCAAGTCTACTGAAATAGTTTCGTGGCAAATGTGTTGAGATAGTTTTGCCAAACAATCCAAGTGTGACCACCGTCACCTTCTTCATAGGTCACTTGAAACCCATGCTTCTTTAACATCTCAACGGTGGCCCGAGAAGTTTCCAGAAGAAAATCTTCTTTGCCAGTCGCAAACCAAAAAAGTTTGAGTCCATCTTTGAGGGCTGCATCATCGAGCGCCTTCTGATGTTGCTCTTCAAAGGAAGGGCCCTGCCGTGGAGGCGCATTGGGATTGGGAACGATCCCGAAGACTCCTGAACTGAATACGCCGAGGTAAGCAAACTTCTCAAGGTTTGGAATTCCGATGTTGAGGGTCTGGCCTCCACCCATGGACAGTCCTGCCATGGCTCGACTGGAGCGATCGGTTTTCACGCGATAATGGCTTTCGATATAGGGCATCAATACCTCGGTGAAGTCCTGCGAGAACTCGTCAGGTGTCGCGCCTCCAAATCGAAAAGCACCTGCGTGGCCAGCTGGCATCGCAACGATCATAGGCTTCGCTTTTCCAGATGCGATCAGATTATCGAGTATGAACGAAGCGCGTCCGACGGTGGTCCACGAATCGTCGCTATCACCTGCACCATGCAAGAGATAGAGAACTGGATAAGTTCCTTCGCCTCCTTCGTATCCGGGCGGCGTGTAAACGTGCATGCGACGGAAACGGTTCAATGGTTTCGAAAAATAGTGGACCTCTGATACAGCGCCGTGGGCTACATCTTTCGTATCCATCCACTCTTTACCAGGGATTCCAACAAGGCTCCATACGTTGGAAACAGATTCACTGGTGGATGGGTTGCGAGGATCGACGACGTTCAAACCATCGACGCTAAAGGTATATCTAAAGTATCCGGGCTTCGCGTCCAACGATACGTTCCACACCCCGTCGTCACCTTTGCTCAATTCGGTCCCCTGCCCTACGCCAGGCATATCCGAACTGTTTAGCCGTACCGTTTTCGCATTCGGAGCCAGCAAACGGAAGGTGACTTTACCTTCTTTGAGCTCTGGAGAAATGACCTGAGGTCCGCGCTGAAATTGTGCAATCGCAATCTCATGGACCATGAAAAATGCGCACGTGATGAAAACACTAAGTCTGACGAGTTTCATGAAAGTTGTCTCGATCGTTTGTTGGAAGGACCGAGCGGGTTCGTAAATGGTATTCGAAAGTAGGCCCGTTCACCTCATGTTGTTGAGTATGAAGCGAATCACGCCGAATGAAGAGGCTATCCAATGTATCCCGTTTCGAGGCATCGCCTCAAGGGATCATGTTCGTTAGAAAAGAATTCAGAAAACTTTGTCGAAAATCGACGGTTTGGTGTCAGATCATGGGATGTGCTGGCTTCAATACAATGGATCCCGCGAAGATCCCATTTTTCAAATCGCTCCAAGAACGTCATTACACGTTTTCATGTCCAACGACAGGTGGCATGCAGTCGCAATGGATACTCAACGATTCCCCTTTTCATTCGGACATCAAGCCGAACCATGAGTGTACAACCGCGATCAGTCATTTGCGTGCTTGGCCGGTGGGATAGTTTTGCCCCCGTTCAATCGATTGTCGATAACGTAAGCCCTGGTTTTACGCTTGATCTCGACTATTCGCAGCTCGAGCCGGATGAGCGTATGAAGGATGCATTTAAAGCATCGCTGGATCGTAGTCATCCTACAATTTACGGCGGGGAGTGGCGAACGATGGATTCGCATACGTCTGTGGCCTATGTTCTGTCACCACCTATGAAGAAATCGGAGTCGGAGTCGATCTCGGCGACGGCTTTGTTATTAATTGCGGAGTTACTGAAGAAGGGTGGCGTGGCGGCCAAGAGCGAAAGCGCAGGATTGGCTCATGGACGCGATCACTGGCTTGAGTTGGCTCGTCGATACCGGAAGGCCAGCAAGGATGGTGATGCACATGCTGCGTCGGCCACGCTTTATCGGGCATGGGTGCAGCGCGTCGTGCATGGTGAAGACACCAATTCCTTTTATTCCGTTGGCATGCATCTGTTGGGACATCGCGATGCTGAAGTAGACGATGATCTTGAGATACCTGAAGCGGTGAAATGGATTGACCTAATGGGATTGTACTTGGTCGCTGATAAGCCGAAACGAGTGCTGAGAAACGGTGAAGGATTTCGTTTCAGCGCTAACGAACCGCGTCGCATCATAGAACTCGTTGATTGCAATCGGTATGCAGAAGATGATTTTTTCTTCAATCCCTATGGGTATATTCGGCTTGTAAAGGATGATTGAAATGGCAACCATGACACGCGAATTGACCGATGAGGACCTGAACCGCTTTGAGCGTAGGATCCTCAAGAATATTCAAAAATACGGCTGGCATGCCAACGGGATTCCAGGTGAGGATTCTTCTCCAAACTGGGCCTATAGCGTGGGACTCTTTGCGAAGTATAGGCAACCAGAACTCATTGTTTTCGGTCTTGAGATCGAAGCGTTGCATGAAATCATTTCTCGATATTCCGACATGTTAAGTGCAGGTGAAAAGTTCAAAGATGGGGCTCGAGTGGAAGGACTCGTTCCGGGCCAAGTGTGTGTTCTAAAGAAAGTTTATGTCCAGTGGTGCGAGCCTTTGCTGCGCTCTGCAAGTTGGTATTACCGCTATAAAAAATTTCCCGTAATGCAGTGCTTTTGGCCCGACCGTCGCGGCTATTTCCCATGGGACGATCACTGCACGAAAAGAAGTCGCAAAGCTCAGCCTCTGCTCTACGAATCATCGGTCGAGAAAACGGGCATGAAGAAATCGCTATTGGTTGAGGAACCGTGGAGATTTGCCGATTCGCCAGATACGGCTTGTTTTACGAGCAACCCTGTCTTGAAGGGCTCATCGATCACTCGAGTCTACCATGACTTCGATGGCGACTGGCAGTTTCACGGTGATCAGGATGCGAGTCGAGTAAAACCGAAATTAGTTTGTCTTTCATGCATCGTTGAACTCGATCAATCGGTCGAAGAGCTTCACGATCTCCCTATCGGTTGGATGGCTGAACGAAAATCTCCCAAGCACAAGTGGAAGCGATTCAAGAACCATCCCTTTCCATCCTTTGAGGAAGACGGCTATTACTTGGAGGACGCTGTCGAGCTAGCCAAACACCGCGACGATGTGACGCCTCCCTCCGAACGGAGACGCGGAAACTGCAAAGTCGGCGATAGCGTGAAGTTGCTCTTTCGCTTTTCGAATGAAGATGCGCCTCGCAAAGATTACGAGACCGAGCGGATGTGGGTTACGATTACCGAAGTCGATGACGACAATGGTTATTACTGTGGGTTTATCGATAACGACCCCATTCATTCTGAAGCCGGTTTTGGGGATGAAATTCAGTTTCATCCATTGCATATCATGGACATCATCAAGAAGCGAAGACGATGATCATGGAGCTAGTCCACACGTGGGCTGCGCCGCCTGTCGTCCACAATGTTCTAGCCCACAACATTCTAGGATTCAAAGTAGGTTCAGGATCTAGCAGTCATTGAATGCTCAGTGTGAGCGAACACGCGAATTCGGTTCAATCGTTCGAAGCATTATCAGCGCCATTGTTAGAGTTTCTACTGGCATATGACAACGCAGCAATTGTTTCGATTCGTGTCAGGCAAAATTATTGCAAGAGATTAGGAAATCAGGTACGCAATTCACTCACACGCAATTGCATGTTTGGTAGAGTTAGCGTTGTTAATGTTTCCATTTTTCTGAAATCGCTGGTTGCGAGATCGAATCTTAGCCCGTCTAATGAAACGGCAGAATTCGATGTGGTCTCAAATGCGCAATGTGAGGATCTATAGGCTCTAGATTTGAAATTTGAGGTTGTTCAAAATTCTAAAGCGATATGAACTCGCTCACGTGACAGAACCAATTCCTTGGAAAAGGAAAAATCGATGATTCAATTGCTACTGATTCTAATAGCAGGATTGCAGGCAGGTGGCCACGAACCTGATGCAGGGCTTTTTGCAAAATCTCTTTGGTTTTTGCATGCATTTGGCGATGTGGAATGCGTGCGTGCAGGAAACGATAATCATTTGAAAAGCGTACTTGCTAAAGCGATTGCCAAAGACCGAGAGCTTTCGATTGACGAAATCGGAGGCATGATCTCCCAAGGAGCTTTCAGTAAATTTGCTGGGGCTGATGACCGACTTTCAGAGTCAGAGATTTCTGCAGCACTCGAATCGGTTTGCCCTGCGTCACGTAACAAGCTATATCCAGAACTCGTAAAACATGCAGACCTTCTGACCACATCCTTTGATCTCATAGCTCACGATCATTATGTCGCAATCGAGCAGTTATCTGACTGGATTTCCGAAAATTGGATGCCGAATAAGACCCTCCACATATTGACGACATGTACCGGGAACTCGCGACGCAGTATCCTCGGCGCTACGATGGGGAATCTCGCGGCAACTTACTATGGTTTCGACAACCTCGAATTCCACTCAGGCGGAACGGCTCCGTCGGCCTTTAACAAGCGGACGATCGCTTGTCTTAAGGACATTGGATTTCAAATTGTTCCGACAGGTAAGGAGGCCGAGCGCGGCGATCCAACAGTTCCCAATCCTCAATATATAGTGAGATGGGGAAAGGACTTGGAGGCGACCGAGTTTTCGAAAAACTACAAAGACAGTTCCAATCCACATTCGGGATTTGCAGCGATCTTGGTTTGCAATGAAGCCGATGCAGAGTGTCCGGTTGTTTCGGGGGCAGCGATTCGCATTTCGATGACTTTTCTGGATCCGAAAACCTATGACGATGGTTTATTTGAACCTAAGAAGTATGCCGAACGACGTGATGATATTGGTCGCACATTCTTAGCAGTAATGGCACAAGCACGCAGCAAGATTCAAGCGAAGATCTCGACACCATAGTCAGGTTAAGCCATCACGAATAATCGTAACGCTGCATACGAGATTGAACCTAGGATAGCTCCGCAGGGAACAGTGGTTATCCAAGCGACAAGTATTTCACCTGCCTTTTTCCATTTCGCTTGACGTGTGCTGGCGCCCATACCCATTAGGGCACCGACACTCACGTGCGTTGTGCTCACTGGAAGGCTGTGGAGACTCGCGGTGGTAACCAGGAACGCAGTAACGATATTCGCCGCAAATCCTTGTCCGGGTGTCATACCAGTGACCTTCTTTCCAAGCGTTTCAGCCACTCTCTTAGCATCGAGCATGCCGCCAATGGCAATCATTAGACCGATCAACAGCGTCCCGTGCTTTATCGAGAATTGGGGCACAACGAGTAGCAATGCAGCCATCTTGGGTGTGTCATTTAGTCCACGTGCAAAACTTGCCGCGCCCGCTGTCAAAAAATGAGTAATGTCGAGTAATCGATTACGTTGGTCTGGTGCCAATCGGAAAAAACGTAGGATCCAATAAGCTGCCGCACCAAACAAGATGGCGACCAATGGGCTAAAGAACAATGGATAGAAGAAGTTCTTACCCAACGCGGATAAATGGACTTGATCGCCAGCAGTCAGACCCGCGCCAAGGAGAGCACCCACCAAAGCATGAGTTGTCGAGACGGGGAATCCGAACCTAGTCGCCAAAAAACTTGTAAGTGCGGCCCCTAATGCGACAGCGGAAGTGAAGCTTGAAGACGTTAAAAGCTCGTCGCTAACTAGACCTTTGCCACTGAATTTTTTGAGAAGACCCTCAGCGAGGAAAGTGGCGGCGATCGAACCCGCAAACGTTGTCAGTGTTCCCCAAACTAGTGCAGTTTTTAGGGACGTCGTGCCGCTTCCGTAAAGAGAGGCCACGCCCTTAAAGTTGGCGTTGGCCCCATTTGTAAAAGCGACGAAAGCGACCGAGAGGAGCAGTATCGTCAAAAGCACTTCGCGCCTACTTTACAACAGGATCTTTGGTTTCTGCGGGTAGATGCTTAAGGGATGCGTACTCTTTCCACGAACCTTCGTACAACCGTACCTTTGAGAAACCTGCGACGTGCGTCAGATAGAATCGCAACAGGCTCCCTTCTCTGGAGGTTCCGCAATAGACGACTATCTCTTTATCCTTGGAAATCCCTGCCTTTGTCAATTCAGCAAGTGCTTTCTCTTTCGGGATGAACTTATGGGTATTGTCCTTTTCCATAAGTCGAGCCCAATGAAAGCTAATGGCACCTGGTATATGCCCTTTTCGAAGCCAAACGTCGTCGTCGCCAACGTATTCATTGTGTGGGCGAGCATCTACCAGCAACACACCGGGATTGTTCTTGACCTTCAATAGCTCTTCGATCGAGATTCCTATCGAAGTGTTCATTTCGGAAGGCAAGTTGCCTTTGGGGTTCCCGAAGTATTCTTGCGTGACTGGAAGGCCTTGTTTTTTCCATTCCGCTAGGCCGCCATCAATCACTCGTATATCCTTGACGCCAAACTTCTCCAAAACATAAGCAACCATACTAGTGCTCAGAATCTCATCATTCGGAAGTTGTTCCCCAGTGGCATAGAGAAGGTGTATTCGATTCTTATCGACTCCAGCACGAACCAAAAGGGCTTTGGTCAATTCATCCGGTAGATACTGAACAGGAACTCCGAGGTCGGTCCCACGCAACGTATCGAAGTTGATGTGATGCGCTGTAGGAAGGTGACCGCGAAAATAGTCCTTGTACCCACCTCGTGTGTCTAGAACCAATGGTCGCTGCTGTTCATTTGGATTCTCGATGAGTCGCAATGCTTCGGAGCATGTTATGATCGAAACATCCGCCAACACAGATTTCGTCGAGGCAAATAACGCAAAAACGGTCAACATCAGGTAGGTGGATTTCATGAATGGTTTCCCTCTTTCTTCCGGACAACATTCTGACAAAAGCTAGAATGTTCTATTAGATTTCAGTTAGACTGAAAAGGAGAAATGCTTGTATCCCAGATGGATTTTGAAATAATGAGGGCGATATCTGCTCCATCATGCACCTTCATGGTATTACCTAAAAATGCCGAAACCTGAGTCTGATATAGATGATGTTTGCGCGAACTATTTGAAGGCTTTGGCAGATTCGAACAGATTGAAAATTGTTAAAGCCCTACAAATGGGGCCACTCACTGTGTCTGATTTGGCTGAGCTTCTGGAAGTCGACATTCAGAAAATTTCGCATCACTTGCGCATTCTTTTTCATGCGCAGGTTCTTACTGTGCAAAAAGACGGTAAGTATCGGTATTACAGGTTGAGTCCAAGTCTCACTGCAAAACGATCATCGGGTAAGGAACTCGATTTGGGATGTTGTACGATTGGTTTGCGAGTGCAGTGATTTCATTTATATCTCGACGGCCCCGTTGACAGACCAGAAAACATTCGGATATTCTGCCAAGCGTCAGAATGAGTTCCTTCGAATGTTGCGGGGATTGTGAGAATGTGGATTTTGTCACGAACCAGGCGGCGACAAGCTTTTACCCTCGTTGAGCTTCTCGTTGTGATTTCCATCATCGGCGTTTTAGTCGGATTATTGCTTCCCGCAGTTCAAGCTGCGAGGGAGGCGGCTCGGCGTATGCAATGTTCTAACAACCTCAAGCAACTAGGGCTCGCTGTCCTTAACTACGAATCCGCGTACAAGCGTTTGCCTTCGGCAGGTCAGGGAACGAACTACGCCACGACTCCTGCTTCAACGACGATAGGTCGTCAATCCGTCTTTACTTCTATCCTACCGTACATGGAGCAAACGAGTACGTATAACTTGCTTGACCTGCGTTTCGCTTACAATGAAACCGTTGGAAATGTCTCCGCTTCAAGGCAAGGTATCTCTACTTTCGTTTGTCCGAGTAATGCGATTCGACCGAGTTCAACGGATAAAGACGGATTTGGTTGCACCGACTACGGCCCAATCTATTACGTCGATCTTGATCCGGTTACAGGTTTAAGAAATAAGGCACTTCGTGCAGATGGAGGGATTACCGATGGATGGCCAAAGATTGCCGCCATCACGGATGGTTTGAGTAATACGATATCATTCGCCGAGGATGTTGGAAGAAACGATTCGATGCAGGCAAACCATGTTTATATCGATCCCATCGATGGACAAAAGCGGCGCATTTGGCGTTGGGCCGATCCAGACTGCGCGTATGGTGTTTCCAAGCTGATCAACAATAACAAGTCACCGAAGAATGGTCCACCATCTTGTCCGTGGACCGAGAATAACTGCGGGCCTTTTTAGGAGATTTTCAGCCAACATAATGGTGGAGCTAATTGCGTTTTGCTTGACGGGTCAGTTCAGTTTCTGAGTGAGCAAATGTCTGCAGAAAATTTGCGTGGAATCGTTACGCGAACAGGCGGTGAAGTCGTTGCCGTCGATTGATTCGGCCGCTTGCTCGTTCCTTTGACTTCGATACAGCCACCAAATATCTTTACAGTTTACGAATTGAAAATGCTTTATCTTGGATTCGAGTTGAATCCGGCACACAAGGCTTCGTAGGCGACGCCGGCACGCGAATTTGCATCTAGTCATCGCGACTACAGAAAAGAGTTCCTTCGCAAATGTTGTTCAGTCGCGAATCTACTGGATCGAGTTGAACTGGCTGAAAGTTCATTGCCTCATCATAATATGAACAAATCTGTGCAAGATTGGGTCTGTGGATCTATGGTCTAATTCGTAAAACGAGCATTGCCTTCCGTGGTGAGAGAACGGACAGTTGTTACGTCAGTTCCCTCAGACTCGTCAGGTAATTCCTCTCCTGGACTTGTGAAAACGAATTCGGCATTTGGATGATGGTCCAACGGATGAGCAATTTACTACCGATTCGCTCAATCCCATTATTTTCCCTAGTTGACCACTTCATAATCAGTCAGCACCTCCAGCACTTAGGGAATACTTTGTTAACTGTCCAATTGAGTGCCAGGGCTTTTCTGTTTCCAATTTTCCTGCAAAAAGTCTGACTTGAAATGGATTAGTAATGTAGGCAGTGTTAAAGTCGTGAGAGTGCGGAAAAGTACTGCCAATCGATGCTGTGATTGATGCTTCTTTGGAGCAAGATTTTCGGGAGTAGGCTGGGTGCAGAGGTACTTTCACTTGTTCGAATCCAAACTCCGGTGGTGACGGGAGCTGCGGTACGGATCTCCATGACCTTTCTCGATCCCAAGGCCGATGTTGATAGTGCTTTTGAGGTTCAAAAGTATGCGGAACGACGGGACGATATGGGGCGGACGATGTTTGCTGTGATGGCGAGCGCACGCCGCAAGATCCGCGAGCGAGACGCTAAAAAATAAAGCCGTGTTGTGAGCAAACGAGGGCTCATATTGCAGCTGTGAATTCATAAAGGAGTTATGAATGAATCGAAGAAGGATGCTACTTCAAATGGGAGCGGCTTCAATC
>JAXMBN010000047.1:0-38135 GCA_046349875.1 Pirellulales bacterium | reverse complement strand
GTTCTATGATTTGGCTAGCGATCCCAATAACAAGGCTCGTCTCAAGGAGATGTCCGAGAACAATCCTATGTTTAAGGTACTTAGTAACGTCCTTGAGCGTCACAAACTTCCTTCATTCGATGTCGTCGCCAAGTATTTGGCACCCTCGGGATCGTTTGTGTACGAAGACGAATCGGGGATTCACGCGACAGGTTTCAGCCTTCGCCGCGATAAGTAGTTGCATTTCCAATCAATCGCGATGGTGGCATTAACGCTAGCGATGGCCTGTGTCGTTGCTAGCGTTTTTTGTTTGAAGTCAGATTGCAATTGCATCGAGGGGGAGTGACTTGCTACTCTCCGCATGTTCGGGACAGGGAAAATGCGCTTGGAGTGCGCATTCAACGAAGCAATTTCAAGGATGGGAAAGATGCCAAGCTGCAAAGAAGCTGCTTGCGATGTGCCGTGGTGTGCATCTCATTCCCGTTGGGCCTGCGCCTGGATTTGCTTGATTTTGTTCGTCCTCAGTGCGGGGTGTGCCTCGCAAAAGTTTGTGACGATGCGATCGATGCCGATCAACCCTTTGGCCGATCCTCTTCATCTCTTTTCCAAGTCGGGTCCCACGGTATCGCCTCGAACGGAGATGCTATTGCGCCGTTACGATCTCTTGGAGTTGTATAAGCGAGATCCCGAGTCCTGTTTGCTGCGGCTACAGGAGTTGGCCGAAAACGAGCAAGGTGGCGAAAAAATCTATGCGGTATCCGAGCTAGCCTACATCATTGGGCAGCGGAGTGAGCGAGCTGGTGATCAAGGCAAAGCGTTGGATATGTACGGCATCAGTGGATCCAATGCCTACCTTTATTTGTTTTCACCGCAGATGGATGGAGCGCGTAATCCCTACGATCCACAATTCCGTGGTGCATGCGATCTCTATAATGGTGCGCTCGAATCTTCATTGCGACTGGTCAATAAACATGGCACGCTTCGCCCGGGAACAGCGTATCAGGTTCACGTCGGTGAAAAGACCTATGAGATCGCTGTGATCGCCAAAGGGAATTGGAAGAATGAGGACTTCGATCACATCGAGTTTTGCAATGACTACGATGTAAAGGGATTGGATACCGCCAATGTCACTTATGGAGTCGGCGTTCCATTGATTGCCGTGCGCAAGAAGCAAGTCGGTATCGATCGAGCGGAAGACTATTATCCTGACGGGTTGTCGTTTCCCATCACGGCATTGCTACGCGTGACCGCACCTGGGGTTCGATCAGGAAAGCAAACGGACTTCCGACACCATTGCGTACTCGAATTGCATGATCCACTCGAAAGTAACGACATTCAATTGGCTAGTCGACTCGTCCCTCTGCAAACCGACTTGAGTACTCCACTGGCCTACTTCTTGGATACACCTTCTTTCCGCAAGCAGACCGATAGCACGTTGGGGCTGATCGATCCCAACAAGTCCCAAGATCTCCGCGGAATCTATATGCTGGAACCCTACGATCCCAATCGTATTCCCGTCATTATGGTCCACGGCCTTTGGTCGAGCCCACTCACGTGGATGCCGATGTTCAATGATCTAAGGAGCTTTCAGGAACTCCGGCAGAACTACCAGTTTTGGTTCTATCAGTACCCTACGGGGCAACCTTTTTGGATCAGCGCCACGCAGTTGCGGCAAGACTTAGCGGAACTACGATCCAAACTTGATCCCACCGGTCAGAATCCCGCCATGGAGCAAATGGTCTTGGTCGGTCATAGCATGGGTGGCCTGGTCAGTCGCATGCAAACGATTTCGAGCGGCGATGAATTCTGGCGGATCTTGAGCGAGCATCCTTTTGAAGAAGTTCATGGAAAACCGGATGAAATCGAAAAGCTCAAAGTAGCGTTGTTCTTCGAGCCCAATCCTTCGATACGAAGAGTCGTCACCATTGGTACACCTCATCGTGGAAGTGATTTTGCGAACGACTATACGCGATGGCTTGGGCGAAAGATCATCAAATTGCCTACCACCTTGACCGATACGGGACACTCGTTGGTCCGTCAGAACCCAAGCCTGTTTCGCAACACGGAACTGTTGACGACCAATACCAGTATCGACTCTCTCAGTCCCGAATCACCCATCTTTCCTGTAATGTTGCGATCGAAACGGGCACCGTGGGTCTACTATCACAACATCATCGGAGTGGTCCCCGATGAAGGGTTCTTTAATCGACTCTCGAGCGGCAGCGATGGCGTGGTCGACTTTGAAAGTGCTCATATGGATGACGTGCAGAGCGAGATCATGGTGCAGTCGCAGCATCAAGATATCCATCGAACTCCCAGAGCGATTCTCGAAGTTCGAAGGATTCTGCGCGAGCATCTTGAAATGGTTCGCAATGAACTTCGATGGGCAGAACGTTATGATCGGGCTCCACAATCCGCTAGTCTAAGCGACCGCGACGTCAAGACCGCATCCTATCAAGCTTCGTTGGAAACGAATTACATCGAAGGGATCCCGATGCTTCATTCGCGAGCAACACGCTCCAAGTCGGGGAAATGGTCAGAACGATTGTGGTTACCCAATTTGAAGAAACGGGATTCTATTTCGGTTGGGTCCATCGAACGGTCGAGTATTCCCGAACTGCAATCCACACCGATGGCTCGGTGATCGAAACGTACACGGCGATTGGGCGAATAAGCGATCACATTCGCGAGTTACGTTCATTCCACCGTGTGAATCTGTTTTTCCTTGGTCCCGACTTCCTCATCGCTCTTTCTCCATGAGGCAAAAAACAAGGCCCTGTCCAACGGCAGGGCCTTATGTTCTTTTTCAATCATGGACCGATCAAACCCATTAGGGGTGTCCAGTACCACCTTCTGGTTCCTCCGGTTTGACTGGAGGTGGATTGAAGAATAAGGCCAATGTAAATGCGGCACCTGTAGCAATCATGCATGGTAACAAGAAGAGATTCTTGAAGTCTGTTTCACGTTTCTCCGGGACCGTAATCGTAGGCGGTAGTTTTTCACCGCGAGGACGAGGAGGTCCATTGGCCAATACGGGTTCTTGCGTCGAGTATTCGGTGGCCGGTGTTACCTTGGTGTAGACCGACTGCATCAACCAAGGGCAAACAGAGTACGCAACCAAGGCGCCGATCCCCAGAATCATCACATTGAACAAGCCTTGAGCACTATTGCGTACATCCTTTGGAAAGTAGGCATCGACGAATATGTAGACCGTCGCAAAAAAGAACGCATAGCAAATACCATGCAATACTTGGATGAGAACGATCAAAATCCAGTTCTCTGGGAAGAATGCATACACGGCAAAGCGAGCCGCATGCCCTAACACTCCCACCATCATCGTGGCTTGCCAACCCAGTTTGCGAAGGGTCATTCCCAGGACGAACATGGTCAAGATTTCAGCGATCTGGCCAACGCTCATGACCGGCATAATCCAGTTGCCAGGAATGCCAACACCACCCTGATCGACCGGCGTACCCAAGAAGGTGCCGGTCCAACTGAAATAGCAGTTGTGAACGAAAGAGTCGGCGAATGCTACCAACCACAGGACCAGCACGAAGGGTTTCTTGAGAAGCTTGACGGCTTCCAACCAAGCCAAACCCTCCGCGCCACCCTCACCGACTCGCTTGGGCGGCGTGTGGGGGAGTGTCAAACTGAATGCGGCCAGGATCAAGGAAGCAACTCCAGCCACCACAAAGGTCCACTTGGTAGCCGATTGCAAGGAGTCGCCGGCGAGTCCACTTCCAAGTACGGTTCCCAACCAATTCACAAATCCTTCGGGTTTTGCGGCACTAACCTTTTCCCAATCGACGAAGATGAAGGTGAAGGGCCAAGCGGCAGCGATCCATCCAATGGTTCCACCCATCCGCACCGGACCGAACTCATTCTGTGGATCCTTCATGTTGGCGAAGGCGATCGAGTTGGTGATCGATAGCGTCGGAACATAAAAGAGGCAATGAACAAACATCAAAATAAAGAAAGGCCAGAACGACGTCACGAAGTAGAGGCCCAGGATGCAAACGCCTCCGATCAAATGGCTAAATGCCAAGAACTTTTCGGCAGCAAACTTGCGGTCCGCAAACTGATTGGAAAAGAACATGCCGATGATGGCTGCCACGGGAAAGGCATTCAGAATCAGGGACTGTTCCGAGAACAACCATTGAATCGATTCTGGAATGAATGCGAGTGCATCAGGAGCTTTGTCAGCCTTAAACTTCAAACCTGGAAGGTAACTGAAGATCAGTGGGAGCCAAGCGCCCCAAATAAAGATTTGCAAGACCATCATCAAGAAGAGTTGCCAGCGCACGCCTGGACTTGTCTTCGTTGCCATCGCTTGATTCATTCCAAAACTCCAAATGTACAGACCCGTACGATGCTCGCATGGGTAATAAGAGCCAGCGTCCTTCGGGACGAACGACCGATTTCCGTAGAAGAAGGGAAATCCTATCGCCTACACGCGCGACGAGAAAGAAGGTTTTCACCGAAATCCCAGGAAACCAACCGCTTGGGATGGCTGGAGAAGCGGTAAGGACGGTCGGCAACGACCGCCTTCTGATTATATCGCCCATCTGAAGGGATCGTAGGACAATGGGCGGACGCTTTGACCTCAACGCATCCGAGACTCTTCCCTAGCGCATGGCTAGGCCTAAAGGTGATTTAGCGTTAGCGAAGCATGGAGCGATAAACGCGAGCCAGTTTTTCGGCCATCCGTCGATCAGTGAAGTGTTCGCGATGTCGTTGAAATGCGTGGTGCGACATCTCGATCCAGCGATCCCGGTTTTGAGTGAATCGTTCGATAGCGCTGGCCAAGCTAACCGGATCGCGCGGTGCCGCAAGAAATCCTTCAACCCCATCGCGAACTACCTCGGGTGTTCCTTCTACCCGCGTCGCCAGAATGGGAACGCCAACGGCCATCGCTTCCAAAACCACCATCGGCATTCCTTCACCAAACAAGCTCGGCAATACCATTCCATCTAGTTGTCGCATTTCCTTGGCGACTTCCGTGGTGAAGCCCGTGAGGTGAACACGTGATTTCAATCCGAGCGAGGCGATCAATTGACGAACTTGTTGCTCATACGCTTCGGTCTCAAATCCTCCAATCACACGAAGCTCGATCGAATCCAGCTCATCAGGAAGGAGCGAGAGGGCTTCGAGCAAAACCTCGATGCCCTTCCGTGGACGAAAAAGCGCAACCATTCCCAAGGTCCATGAGTTTCGAGTTTTGCGATCTTCGGGGACGATTGGATCCTGGCACGCAACACCATTGCCGATAGCGACAAGCTTGGTTCGATCCCATCCTTGATGAAGCATTTCACGACGAAGGGATCGCGAGACTGTAACGATCTTGGAGCAGTTGTGCAGCGACCATCGTTCGACGAGATCGTTGACACGGTTGAGGATAGCACGCGTAGAATCGCGGGCCGTCGGGGAATGGACATGGTAAACCCAAGGCAAGCCACAAGACTTGGCAACCAATCCAGTCACCAAGGCAGAACGAGGCGTATGTGCATGAAGGAGATCAAATCCTTCTCTTCGAACGAAGTTGGAGAGTTGACGAATCGATTTCCAGTCGACCCGACCTCGCATCGGAAACAAGTGGACCTTCTCGTCAGGAAGCCCGCACATCAAGGGGAACTTGCCAGGTTTCACACAGGCGAAATGGGGATCGACTCCGAACTCAGGCAAGCATCGGCCCAAGAGTTGTTGAACCCGTTCTGCGCCGGAAAAATGTTCTCCGTTGATAACGTGAAGCACTTTGAGAGTTTTGGTTTTCGATGCCTGCAAGGCCGGCGTTGCATTCCACACCGCAACACTGGTGTCGGTGCTTATCAAAGAAGAGAGATTGGCGGGTGAATTCATGACGTTCCCTTGCAGCTACCACCCTGGACGCGAATCCTCGAATGGACGAGGTTCCAGGATCCCGATTCGATGAGCGTTTGAGACAGTTGTATCGGTTGTATCGAGGACAGCTCGAACACTTCTCAAGCTAGGGAACTGTAGGTTACGAATTGCGATTCAAAAGAACCTGCGAAGAGAATTTTTAAATGAGAAACGCGGCAATTCTTCGCGGGATGCCTTAGGGGCATTCTCTTCTCTTCAAAGCAATGGCCCGTGCATTACCTGCCGACCCATGCGGCCAGGTGCTCTTTTAAAACCATCTCCAAGCGAATGGCACTTCCGGCACTGGGAAGAAAATCGCGAATGCGATAAGTCGAATCATTGTTAGTCCGATAGTCGCTAGCAACGGCGATTCCATCGATGCCCGCTGCTTTCGCTAATCGCACGATACGCGGAACATGGAAGGCACTGGATAATAGGCCAACACGCTGCGGTGGTTGAGCCCACGGATGAGATCGCAATTGTTGAAGTTCTTCAAAGGTGTTAATGCCGCCGATCTCAGAGATACTCTCGGAAGGAATCTGAAGTTGTTCCCAAATCTCGCGAGTCTGTACAGAAGGATTGCGCCGCGGTTGATCGGTTTGGTCCAATGAAGCCCCAGTCGTGATCAATCGCTTGGTCTTACCTAAATGATAGAGCCGAGCGGCTCGCACGACTCGATCTCCCGCTGAACTCACCTGAGCTTGATCATGAGGGCTTAGGCCGGTGCCACCTCCAAAGACGACGATGGTGTCCAAGGGAGGATCGTGGTCGACGGACCAAGGTGTTATGGACGATTCGATGCGTGCGACGAGCCAATCGCTGAGCCAAGCCGAACTTGCAATCCAGTAGAGAATGATAACCACGAAGAGAGAACGAAACATCCATCGTTGATGGATCGCATAGGCCACGCAGGTGAGCACAATCATCAATGCCCAGCAGATAAAGACGGGCATGAGCATGTGTGTCACCGTCTTTTGCGCATGAGGCAATCCTTCCACAACGGCTGACAAACATGGAATCGCTCCCAGGATCGTAAGACAGGCTGTTATGGGAATCCACCATCGCTTGGGCCTGTCAACGGGAACGTTCACTTGTCCTGATCCTTTTCGTTCGATGAATCGCTTGCCGCTTTGGCGGCCTCATCCAGCCACCGCTCGAGCGGTGGCTCCACGGGTAACGGAGGCATTTGTTTCTGGAGCCAATGCCCCACGGATAAAAGTCGATCATCGCCGAACATCCGCGAGGTGAGTTTGATCGTCCCTGGGGCATCACCTATTCTATTCGGTCGCGTTCCGACCGCGACGACTATGCTCGGATGTCCAGTCAAGTTCGTGCGGCCGAGATCATTCGTGCCAAGGACCACATCGACTTTTTGCAACACGGCTTCGGTCTCTTGGATGAGTATCGATCGAGCTCGCATGCCGCGCAAGTAATGAATGGCGCGAATCCATTGGGATTGACGAAACGTTGGTCCCCATTTGCCGAAGTCGCTTTCTTTGGCCTCCGAACGAATGAGATCTTCGTGAGCCGTCGAGGCTTCGGCTGATAACGCGTCGAGAAGGGCGCTTTCCGGAATCGTATTGGAATACTCGATCGGTACCAACTCGCAACCATTTTCTTTGAGTACTTCGAGCGCTTTCTTTTCTTGTTCCGATAGCTGATTCTCGTTGTAACCAATCTTCCATGAAGTGTTTGAATCGGCTTTCCATGAAAAGGGCTGATCGATCACACAAGGATCTTTTCCGTCCGCACCGAGAATCGCGGCGAAGACCAAGGCACAGTCTTCTACGTTTCGGCAAATCGGCCCCAACTTATCCATACTCCAAGCCAATGCCATACAGCCAAAGCGGCTCACACGGCCAAAGGTTGGTCTGAGCCCGGTCACTCGGCACCGCTGGGTCGGAGACACGATGCTTCCCAGAGTTTCACTACCGATTGAAAAACCGCACAGCCCAGCCACCGTTGCAGATGCACTTCCTGCCGAAGAGCCGCTGCTTCCTTCGGCAATGTTCCATGGATTCTTGGTGACCCCATCATGCCAGACTTCACCCCAAGCCAAAGTACCAACGGATACCTTGGCTAGAAGCACCGCACCTGCCTCGACGAGACGTTCGTAGACCGTTGCGGGTTGAGGTCGAACTTGATTGCGATAGGGTGCGGCGCCCCACGTCGTTGGGTATGGAGGGACCGCGATGATATCTTTGGCTACCCAAGGAATTCCATGCAGTGGTCCTCGTTCTTGACCACTCTTCAATTCACGATCGGCCCGATCAGCTTGCTCCCAAGCGAGATCTTCGGTTCGTTGGATGACGCATCGAAGCACCGAGTCATATCGCGATAGGCGATCCAAATACAGTTTGGTCAATTGACGACTGGTCCAATGCCCTTTTCGCAATCCCTCGGCCAAGTGCGCGATGGATGCAAAGGGTAACTTCGGATCGTCGATGCCCTTATAAGGATGAGGGTTCGACGGAGCCTCGGCATGAAAGAGGTTCTTTTGACGTTGCCGATCGATCAGTGGAGGATTGGCAAAAAATGCGGGAACGAAGGCCATTGCCGGGACAACATCGGCATCGATTGGATAGGCCTGCAAAGCCTTTTGTCCTTGAAGCAACTTTTGAACTTCGCTCGCGACTTTGGCCTGCTGATCTTCATCGAGTTCCACATCCGCTATCCACTGGGCCGCTTTGATCATCTCGGCCGTTACCTCACCTTCGAGGGCAACCGAATGCGCCAAGGCCCTTTGAAATGCGATGCCTCCAATGCCCAATGCTCCTAGTCCCGTCAGGACTTGCCTGCGAGTCATCTCTTCATACATCGCTCACCTCATATTCGAGTGTTGGCTTCCCGTCCCTTGGAAGGGAACGTGTGACTTGTTGCGACGATGATCCACAATCGGACAAAGGAGAAAGGATTATCTCCCCTGAGTCATCAACGCTCAGGAATCAATGCTTGCAATTAGCACTGAGCGTTCCAAGTATCCTTGCCGATGCGTTCTTAGAGGTTGGGGCCTATTGTTTGATGCGGAACATCTGTTGGTAAGGAAGCATGATACCGCCATCGATGGTAAGCGTGCTGCCTGTGATGTAGTCGCTTTCCGGATCGCAAAGGAAAACGACTCCGCGAGCGATATCTCGTGGTTCGGCCAAACGTCCTAAAGGTAGATTGGAGCCATGTTGTGAGAGTTCTTCTTCCGCAAAAAACTTTCGCTCGCCAGGAGTATTGGTCCAACCGGGATGGATGATGTTGACCCGAATGCGGAACTGCGCCAGTTCGACTGCGGCTGTACGCGCCAATTGGTCGGTGGCAGCTTTGGCCATGTTGTACGCGGTCGCACCGGGAATGGCGGAGAAAGCATGAGGCGAACTAATGAAGACCACCGAGCCCCCTTGTTGCCGCGCGATGGCTCGATTGGCAAAAGCTCTTGCCAGATAGTACGGTCCCCACATGCAGACCTGAATCGTCTTTTCAAAACCTTCCATGTTGGCTTTGTAAAAGAGTTCACGATCGGAATAGACCGCGTTGGAGACAAGGATATCGATTGGACCGAGTTCTTTTTCGACTTGATCAAACATCGCCTCCACAGCCGATTGGTCACCGACATCCGCCACCGCAGAAATGGCTCGGACACCCAAGGCCGAACAGGCCTGAACCGTTTCGGTGGATTCCCTCAAATCGTTGACGGCAACATGGGCGCCTTCCTTGGCGAGAGCGGTACAAATCGCTGCACCAATGCCTCGTCCGCCCCCGGTTACCAATGCTCGTTTTCCTTGCAGTTTCATGTGACAATCGCTCTGATTCAGTTCCAAAAGGTCGATAAAGAATGCGGACAGTTTACCGCACGCTTGCGCAAAATGTGAGGAGATCTTAGAAGGTCTCACGACAGGCGTTGCTGAAATAGGCCTTTGCCCTAGAATTCATAGTTCTTCTAAGATTGTTTTCGTTCTTTAGAACTCCCTCGTTTTCAGGTAGTACGCTATGTCGACATCCGTTCCCTCCGATCCCTACTTCCAGGAGTTGTTTGCCGAGCGAATCGGAGGAATTCAGTATGGCAAGGGAACTGAGATCTACAAGTTTGAGAAAATCAAACGTGCCAAGCGCAAAGCTTTGGCGGACTATCCCGACCGCGAGTTGCTCGACTTCGGTATCGGCGAAAACGATTCTATGGCCGATGAAGTGGTTCGCAACAAGTTGGCTCAAGAAGTGCATCGACCCGAGAATCGCGGCTATGCCGACAATGGCATCCTCGAATACAAAAAGGCCGTTGCTGAATTCATGGAACGGCAGTTCCAAGTAAGTCTCGACCCTGCTACCCAGATCAACCACTGCATCGGCAGCAAGACAGCTTTAGCCATGTTGCCTGCTTGCTTTATCAATCCCGGTGACATCACGATGATGACCGTCCCAGGATATCCAGTGGCTGGCACCCATACTCGTTATTACGGTGGAACCGTTTATCGCCTTCCGTTGTTGGCCGAAAATAACTTCTTCCCTGACTTTGATTCGATCGCGCCCGACGTTTGGGAACGGACCAAGCTCTTGGTCATCAACTATCCGAACAGTCCAACCGGAAAAGTAGCCACTCGCGACTTCTATGCCAAGGTGATCGAACTTGCCCACAAGCACAAGTTTGTTGTCGTGCAAGATGCGGCTCACATTCTGTTGACCTTTGAAGGGGAACCCTTGAGCTTCCTGCAAGTTCCTGGTGCGATGGATGTGGGTGTCGAAGTCCACTCCTTAAGCAAAGGATTCGACATGATTGGATGGCGCATCGGCTGGGTATGCGGGAACGCGAAGTTGGTTCAAGCCTTCGCCGATGTCAAGGACAATTGCGATAGTGGGCAGTTTTCGGCGATTCAACAAGCAGCGGCTACCGCGTTGCGAACCCCAGAAATTCCTGTACGCATTCGCGCGAAGTACCGACGTCGCCTCGAAAAACTCGTTGCCACATTGCAGCGTTGCGGTTTCCAATGCTCGATGCCAGGTGGAAGTTACTTCCTCTACGCCAAAGCTCCCAAGGGACTTAAGAATGGCCCTTCGTTTGCCAATGCGGAAGAAGCTTCCCAGTTTTTGATCACAACGCAATCGACCGTGACCGTTCCATGGGATGATGCTGGATCATTCTTGCGATTCTCCGTCACCTACGTGGCCGATGACGAAGCGGCTGAAGATCGATTGATGGAAGAGACCTATCGTCGCCTCAATGCCTTGCAGTTTGTGTTCTAAGCAACGCATACCAATCGGATCAACGGGACCTCGCTGAGTAACCATTCGGCGAGGTTTTTTTATGCGCGTTTGGAAACTTGCGACACTTCTCAGATAGACGAAACCATTGTCATGAATCGATATTCATGAATCCGCTTTCGTGTTTTTCGCGATCGCAGGGCGCGATCGAGAGTCATTGCCCAAAAGGAATGCATGACCCTTCGTTTCAAAGGTCAAGGCAATACATCGAGTCGAAATCGGATGAGTTCTCCTTTCCAAGCTTCGTTGTTGGAATAGCGAGTGATCGGGCGAGCATTATCAAGGCCGATGCAAAAATCCTCTTGAGGGTGCCGCGGTAGCAAACGAGGAACGGTGCCTTTCGCAATCGACTTTCCATCCGCAATGATGACGACTTGCTTGTCCTTGCCGATTTTGACTTCAAGGGACCGCGGTGGCATCGCCAATGGCTCCGAAGCGATGTGGGTGATCTCATCATTGGCCGTGCGAAAGGAAAAAGTGATTTTTCGATCTTGAACATGCAGTGCGTATCCCGCTGAAATACCTCCATGCGCAAACAGCACGCCATCGGTTGGTGTCGTTTGAAATTCGCATTGCACGGAGAAGGCATGATCCTGTAGCGATGGTAGGGAAGCACTTGAAATTTCTGCCCCCAACTTAGCCTGGTTCCAATCGACCGGCTTGGTGGATGATGGCGTATTGGCCTTGGCTGGGGTTTGGCTTGGATAGAGGGTTTGCGCGTTGGGAACGGTTCCTGGAGGCCTGCGTGACTTGGGATTCGTGCCTCCGATTTCACTCGCCATCGTCGAGGCTAATTGTTGGAGTCGCTCTACGATGTCGGGATGCTTAGAAGCGACATTGGTTCGTTAGCCAATTTCTTGATCGAGGTTATACAATCGCAAGCCGGACTCAGGATCTTCTGTTTCTCCGAGACGATTTTCTTTTTGAGGGGCGATCGCCAATTTCCACGGGCCTTGTCGCACGGCTTGAAGATAGTAGCCGGCGAAGTAGTAATGGGCTTCGCGTGGCGAACGAGTACTCTTGCCAAAGAGAAGCGATTGAATATCGCGACCATCGATGACGGTTGAGGTATGGACTTGACCACCTGCAAGATTGACGAGAGTGGGCAACACATCAATCGTTCCAGCTACGGCATCGCATCGCGATTGAGCGGGAACATGGCCCGGCCACCACGCAACGGTGGGAACGCGAACGCCCCCCTCCCAAGTGCTTCCTTTCCCACCTCGCAAAGGTCCCGCTTGGCCTCCATCAGATCCTTTCACCAGCCATGGGCCATTGTCGCTCGTAAATAGAACCAACGTGTCGTTGGCTAGTTGCTTCTGCTTCAAGTGATCGAGAATCTTGCCAACACTCCAATCGACCTCCTCGACCCAATCGCCAAACCGACCGTTGGAAGATCGACCTTGAAAAGCTTTGCCCGGATGGATCGGTGTATGAACAGCATTGTGTGGCAGATAGAGAAAGAAAGGATGGTCCTTTTGTTGATCGATGAATTGAATCGCTTCTTGCGTATAGAGTTCCACAAGCTTCGATTGATCCTCGTCTTGCAATAGTTCCTCGACGCTTTCATTTCGAATGAGTGGTACCACGCGCTGCGAATTGGCGGAGGCGACACGTTGCATATCATTGGAGTAAGGAATGCCTAAGTAGCGATCAAAGCCTTGGCGGGTGGGCAAGAAGGGAGGTTGATCGCCGAGGTGCCATTTGCCGATGCACATGGTGTTGTAACCAAGCCTCTTCAAATAATCGGCAATCGTTTGTTCTTCGGGGTGCAGTCCATTCGTACTCGCGGGAGAAAAGACTCCCGGAACCGAAACTCGAGCGCCATAGCAACCAGTCATTAATTGAGCTCGCGATACCGAACAGACCGGGGCGGCATAAAAGCTGGTTAGCATCATGCCTTCCTTGGCCATGCGATCGAGGTTCGGGGTCTTCTGTTTGGTTGCACCGTAGGGGCCGATATCTCCGTATCCCAAATCGTCGATGAAGATCACGACAAAATTTGGGGCTCGATCCGCTGCCGAAACCCAGGAGGCGCAAGTGGCGAGCAACCCGCAGGCCACGCAAATTCGAAGGATGGTGGAGGGCACGGCGGAAATCCTTGGTCGAGAGGGAGGAAATGGGAGTTCAAAAAGTCGGAGGGAGGGCTAGATCGCAATGGATTCGCTCTGCGAGCAGCGAAAGGGATTCGAGGCGGGGAACATGCCTAAAATACCAACCCGATTCGGGTAACGCGAACATTTGCCGCAGAAAACCGCCCTGTTTCTGAGGGTGGTTTCCGATGAAGCAAAGGGGTTTTGCCTTGCAGTTCTATCGGGGTAGGCGATAATAAGGAATGAGGTTTTGGGGTCGTGCTCCGTCCCACCCTTGGTTTCTAAACCACCCAAGGCCTCGCCAAGATCGCTTTCGCTGCCATGATGTTTTCCGATATCAGGTCGAAACGATCCGATAGTACCCTAACATTCCCACCTCCCAGGCTTCCTCCCCTGCCCTGTTCGGCATGGAAGGATTGCTTTCCGAACGCAAGTTCCATGATGCTATTGAAATCTATGTTGCGAATCGTCCCTGCTTCCATTCGTTTGGGAATCGTGGCGTTGGTATTCGTGAGTTCGACACGAGTCCATGCTGGCGACATCCAATTCAATCGTGACATCCGGCCGATCCTGTCATCGACTTGTTTCGCATGCCATGGTCCCGACAGCCAAGCTCGCAAAGCTGACTTAAGGCTCGACATTCGCGAGAATGCTTTGGCTTCCAATGCCATCGTGCCGGGCAAGCCCGAGGAGAGTTCGTTGGTTCAACGCCTGTTGACCACCGACGTCGATCAGGTCATGCCTCCACCTAGCTCTCACAAGGTGTTGACCCCAGAGCAAAAGCAGAAGTTGATCGATTGGGTGAAGAGTGGGGCTGAGTACCAACCCCATTGGGCGTTGATTGCACCAACGATGCCTGACCTTCCCGAAGTTCGAAACAAAGCTTGGGTCAAGACTCCGATCGATCGATTCATCTTGGCCAAACTCGAAGCGATTGGATTAGAGCCTGCACCTGAAGCCGATATCCGAACGTTGGTACGCCGCGTTTGTTTAGATTTGACGGGGCTGCCTCCCTCGTGTGAAGAAGTCGATGAAGTAGCGATGGACCCATCCGAGAATCGCTATGAAAAGTATGTCGATCGCTTGTTGGCTCGCGAGCAATGGGGCGAGAATCGCGGTCGATTCTGGCTAGACTACGCTCGATACGCCGACACGCACGGCATCCACTTCGATAATTTCCGCGAAATGTGGGCTTATCGCGATTGGGTCATCGATGCATTCAATCAAAACATGCCTTTCGATCAATTCACGATCGAACAACTAGCGGGCGATCTTCTTCCCAATCCCACTATGGACCAACGCATCGCGACAGGTTTCCATCGATGCAACATCACGACCAATGAGGGTGGAATCATCGACGAAGAATATCGCGTTTTGTACACCCGCGATCGCACGGAAACGACCGCACAGGTATGGATGGGGCTCACTGCGGGATGCGCAGTTTGTCACGATCACAAGTTCGATCCCTTAACGATGCACGATTTCTATTCGATGAGCGCCTTCTTCAATAACACGACGCAAGATGCTCGCGATGGCAATCGCAAAGATACGCCTCCTATCATCAACGTTCCCAAAAAGGAAGATAGGCCGCGTTACAACCAACTGTCTGGCGAGATCGAAGGAGCTCGCAAGGCCGTCGAAGAAGCCAAAGCGGCAGCCCGTCCGGGCTTCGATCAATGGATGGCCTCCGGGGATGCCCAAAAGGAATTGGTGTGGCAACGACCGTTCCCGGAACAGCCTGTAGTGCACTTCCCATTGCATGCCCCGGAAAGTTCCTTTGTGGATGTCGTGATGGAAAACACCGTCAAGAGTGTTCCCTTCGAAGGCAAGTCGAAGACCAAAGCCGGCTATGTCGCCGACCTTGCATGGGTCAATCAAGAAAAGGTGTCACCCGCATTTCCAACCGTAGGCGACTGGGAGAAAGATCAGCCCTTCACCTTATCGTTCTGGATGCAGCGACCTAAAAAGAACATGAGTGGTGCCATCTTCGCCAGAATGGATGAGGCCAAGGCCTTTCAAGGATGGGACGTATGGATGGAGAACGATCGCATTGGTATGCACATGATTCATGCATGGCCCGACAACGCGGTCAAGTTCATGTCGGCCCGGCCACTGCCTGCCGATAAGTGGACGCATGTCGCGATCACGTATGATGGATCGGCTAAGGTCGCTGGATTCAAGATCTACTTTGATGGTGAAGCCGTCGGGCAAGATTCAAAGAGCGACAACTTGACAGGATCGATCAAGACGACAACGCCCTTCCGCATTGGTCAACGCAGTGCTGGATCACCCACGCCAAATGTTGCCATCCAAGAATTGCAATTCTATGCGGTTTCATTGCCCGTCGAGAAAATTCGCGTTGCCAAGACGCAATCGCGAGCAGCCTATCTCGCTTCCAAAGGAAGCAAGGATCCCAAAGATGCAGACAAAGACAAGGAAGAGCTTTTGGCATGGTATCTAGAAGCCAAGGACGCAGCCTATCGCGAGCGTACGACTCTCTTGGCCAATCTCGAAAATGAGAAGAAGGCGATTGAAACGCGAGGAACCATCGCGCACGTCATGCAGGAAAAGGCGGAACCTGCCAAAGCGTTTGTGCTTTTCCGTGGCGAGTATGACAAGCGTCGCGATGAAGTGACTCCGAACACACCGAAGGTATTGCCACCGTTTGCGGCCGATGCTCCTCGCAATCGCTTGGGATTGGCGCAATGGTTGTTGGCACCCGAACATCCATTGACGACGCGCGTCACTGTGAATCGTTTTTGGCAAGAAATTTTCGGAACCGGGATCGTTGCATCGGCAGGTGACTTTGGGGTGACGGGCCAACTTCCATCGCATCCCGAATTGTTGGATTACATGGCGGTATCCTTCCGGCAAGATGGATGGAATATCAAGAGTTTTTTCCGTCAAATGGTGACCAGTGCGGCCTATCGTCAGAGCAGCGCGGTCACTCCGCAGAAATTGGCCGCCGATCCGGAAAATCGTTTCCTATCGCGAGGTACTCGCTATCGTCTCGATGCCGAAACTATTCGCGATTCGGCTCTGTTTTGGAGCGGCCTTCTTTCCAAGAGAATTGGCGGACCCAGTGTTCGACCTTATCAGCCAGGTGGCGTTTGGGAAGCTGTTGCCATGCCCGAAAGCAATACGCGGCTTTACAAGCAAGATGAAGGTGACAACCTATATCGTCGCAGTATGTACACCTTTTGGAAGCGAGCCGCCCCGCCGGCTTCGATGGAAATCTTGAACGCGCCCAATCGCGAAACGTGTACCGTTCGTCGCGAACGAACCAATACGCCCATCCAGGCACTGGTCACCTTGAACGATCCGCAATTCGTCGAAGCGGCTCGCGTCCTGGCACAACGCGTTTTGGTGGAAGGTGGCGAAAATACCAACGACCATGCTCGCATCCAAAAGCTCGCATGCATCGTGTTATCGCGCCCATTCATTCCCGAAGAATTGGGAATCGTGCAGGCCAACCTGCAAGATCTCCGAAAACTGTATGCTGACAAGCCCGAAGCGGCCAAGCTCTTGGTGACCTATGGAGCGTCGCCTGTCGATGCCAAGCTCGATCCGAGTGAGCTTGCGTCGTGGACGATGTTGATCAATCAGGTCATGAACCTTGACGAAGCGCTCAACAAATAGCCACCAAGAAATAGCACACTAAGGAATAATCACGATGATTCCACATGACCCATCGGTCCATCCATTGTTTGCTGAATACGTGCGCGCGGAAACGCGTCGTCAGTTCTTTCGCCGCGGTGGCAACGCGTTAGGTTCGGCCGCTTTAGCAGGCCTCATGGGCTCTGCCATGTCTTCATCCGGTTCCGCATCGGAAACGAAGCGATTCGGTGGTCTACCTGAGTTGCCTCACTTTGCAGCCAAATGCAAGAACGTCATTTACTTGCATATGGTGGGAGGCCCTTCGCAAATGGACCTCTTCGATTACAAACCGCAGATGCAAGAATGGTACGACAAAGACCTGCCGGAGTCGGTTCGCAATGGTCAGCGATTGACAACGATGACCAGTGGGCAAGCTCGATTTCCAATCGCACCTTCCAAGTATAAATTTACTCAGCATGGTAAGTGTGGAATGTGGCTATCGGAATTGTTGCCGTGGACATCCAAGGTCGTGGACGAAATGTGCTTCGTTCGCAGCATGCACACAGAAGCCATCAATCACGAGCCTGCGATCACGTACATGCAAACGGGGAATATGGTTACCGGACGTCCTGTCTGGGCCATGGGTCAGCTACGGACTTGGTTCGCTAAATGACAACCTTCCCACGTTTGTTGTGTTGGTGGCCCAACCATCGAATACGGAACAGATTCAAGCGATCTCGGCACGCCTTTGGTCATCGGGTTATTTGCCAGGCGTGCACGCGGGTGTGACCTTCCGATCGACCGGCGATCCCATCCTCTACATCAACAATCCGCCAGGGGTTAGCAGCGATGTCCGTCGCAAGACGCTGGATGGATTGAAGGCCCTCAATGAACTCAACTTCAAGTCGGTAGGCGATCCTGAAACGCACACGCGAATCGCGCAGTACGAATTGGCATTCCGCATGCAAGCCAGCGTGCCCGAGTTAACCTCGTTTTCGGATGAACCGGCATCGACCTATGAACTCTATGGCGAGGAGGCTAAGAAACCAGGTACCTATGCCAACACCGCGCTGTTAGCTCGCCGCATGGTCGAACGCGGAACGCGATTCGTTCAAGTGTATCTCAATAACTGGGACCATCACGGAAATGTAGCGGGACGATTGCCATCGCAATGCAAAGATGTGGATCAAGCCAACTATGGTTTGATTACCGACCTCAAGCAACGTGGTTTGCTCGATTCAACCTTGATCATCTGGGGTGGCGAATTTGGGCGAACGATCTATTCCCAAGGTGGTTTGACCAAGGACAACTATGGTCGCGATCACCATCCTCGTTGCTTCACGATGTGGATGGCTGGGGGTGGTATCAAAGGTGGAACGATCTATGGCGAGACGGACGATTTTTCATACAACATCGTCAAGGATCCGGTCCATATTCGCGATTTCCATGCGACCGTCCTTCATTTGCTTGGTATCGACCATGAGCGATTCACGGTCAATGTCCAAGGGCTCGATGCAAGGCTTACGGGCGTTGAACCAGCTCGCATCATCAAGGATCTCTTGGCCTAGTTGTATTCCTCTGAAAGATTGTTTGATGGCGCACTCGGCTTGGGCGCAATAAACTATCGCAGATTCATAGAAAAATACTTGGCCTCGAATACCATTCCCTTGCGAAGGTAGAACCGGTGTGCCGCCTCGCGCTGGATGCCAGACACCAATCGTAGTTGATTGCAGTTCTGATCGATGGCGTACTGCTTGATCCAATCGAACAAAATCCCGCCATATCCCTTGGATCGTTCGCCTTTGGCTGTGATCAAATCCTCGATCTCCAAGTAGCGGCCCGAGTGTAACCATTCGGCAATGCGCAGTCCTGCGACGGCTCTTACACCACCATCATCGAGATAGGCGAGTTGAAATTGAGTCGTCTTCGCCAATCGCATCATCGTACCGACGAAGGCATCCTCTTGAAGGTGCGGACGCAATTCGGATAGCACGGGAAAGCATCGAAGCCATTCCGATGGATCGCTTGCAATTCGAACAATCATTTCGTGGCTGATCTTTTCTAAATGCGACAAGGTTCTGAAAGCAACCAAACGAAGGCCGTCGGTTGGTTTCCCTTGCGAGACGCGATATGCGTACCAACGCTCTCGTTAGATGGTTGGGTGGTCTATCGAACCGCTAGGTCGTTCGACATTTGCGACTGTGGATGAACGGAAGAGGTTCTACTGTGGAACGTCTGAAAACTCTTCCGCCGTCATTCGCCCGGCAACGTGACCAGCGACGACACTTCCAACGTACAACGGAGTCGACGCAACCGGAACGAGATTCCCAAAGGCACCTCCGACGTAGGTACCATATGCTGGGAAGAGAACATGGTAGGCTTCTCGTTTAAGCCGAATGTCTTCTTGTCGATCGACATAATAGAGCACATCGTTGGTTGCAACGCGTTCGTGCCACAAGGGAACACCGGGTATCATGTACGCGAAGGCATAGGTTCCCGGATACGTTCGGCGGGAGAAATCTTTGGCATGAGCCGATTCATGCAAACCGACTGAGGGAAGGTCACTGTAGAGATGCACCGTGGCCGTATAGGGATTGTAGTGATCGCCACCAAAGACGCGGCCTGGCAATACGGTTTCACCTAGCACCGACACAGCGCCAAACGTGTACCGCCATGGCCATGCAACCGATGTATTTCGAGTCAGTCGACGCCAATCATCGATGGGACGATATTGATTGAGCCGAACTTTGACTTCCTCTAGATCATTGACAGCGAGATACTCTGCCATGATGGCTTCGGTTTCGGGCGAGATATGGTGATTCTCGGCCTTCCAATTCCAAAGCACGATTTTGGAAGGGATGCCGAACACCCAACCCACTCCATCGATGATCGGTCTCGGTTGGCCTCGTTCGATTTGAGGCTCCTCATTCGAGGTCAAATGGTAGGGCAGCTTCGACGTGCCATGAATCGGTACGGGATGGAGTACGCGACAGCCGGAAGTTCCAACGAAGGCCATGGTCACAATCAGTGCCAGGGAATAGTGCGAACACGTTTTTGCCATCGCGGTCTCGCTTGCGAGATAGATTCCAAGGGGTCGCTCTCAGACGACTCCTCTTGTTGACATATAGAATCGACCTGATCACGAGGTCAACTTCATTTAGTTGCCTCTCGATTTGAGAGAGCTAGCACTTTTTGTGGTGCGAGCATCCATCGAGAAAGGATGAGCGATTGTGGAGTGAACGTGGTTGGATAAGAGCCAAACCGGTCGCTGGATGGTAGTTTAGGCAATTATTGGAGCGACTTTTCCCGACATCGGAGGGAGAGAATAGGACAACTCTTCGTTGTCGGATCTTTTCGTATTGGACAGTTGGGGGTGGTTTGTTATCTTTCGACCCGCAATGCACGGCATGGCAGAGTTTTCCATGGATGGGAAGCTTTGTCCACCGTGAAAGTCAAGCTGTGCCTTACCAAAGAGGTTGGTTGCAGCAAGCAGGTTCGCGGGAATCCGTCGTATCGATTCGATGGTTTCCCGCTCACCATTGGCTTGGACGAGGCACTTGGAAGGAGCAAGGGCATGCCCAGCACGGAAAGTCAGAAATCATGTGTCCACATCCGTTGGATGATTCGTCGCGATATGCCTTCGGTGATCGAGATCGAAGAGAACAGTTTTGAGTTCCCTTGGTCTGAAGATGAATTCATTCGATGCTTGCGGCAGCGCAATTGCATTGGGATGGTGGCCGAGTTGAGTGAACAGGTCGTTGGATTCATGATCTACGAACTGCATAAGAATCGACTGCATATCCTGAATTTCTCCGTTCATCCCGACTTCCGCCGACAAGGAATTGGTCGCGCGATGGTCGACAAGTTGGTAGGCAAGTTATCCTATCAACGACGTAGCCGAATCATGTTGGAAGTACGCGAGACCAATCTTCCTGCACAGCTCTTTTTCAAAGAGCTCGGATTCCGAGCCATCAGTGTCTTGCGAGAGTTTTACGACGATTCTCCCGAAGATGCTTATTTGATGCAGTTTCGGTATCGGCCAAGCGAATCAGGCCTCGAAAGCGAAGCCGCTGAAGATACAAAACGCATGGCAGGCTAGGAGCAGTTATGTCGGCTCGGACACCCAAAAAGCTCTTTCATGCCAAGCGATTCGACGTCGAAGAAGTTTATCAAAAGCTTGACGATGGTAGCTTGCATGCGCGGCAAGTGGTTCGGCATCCCGGCGCGGTGGTCATATTGCCCTTGGTGGATGCCAATCATGTTTGCCTGATCCACAGCTATCGCGTGGCCGTCGATCGATGGCTTCTCGAGTTGCCAGCAGGAACGCTTGAACCACCCGAACCACCGCTAGTCCAAGCGCAGAAAGAGCTTTTGGAAGAAACGGGTTATCGTGCAAAAAGGTGGAATGCAATTCATACATTTTGCATGTCACCCGGCATCTTGGACGAGCAGATGCATTTCTACCTGGCGCAGGATCTGACTCCTGGGAATCCCGAACGCGAAGTGGGCGAGCAGATCGATAACCGGGTGCTCTCTTGGTCCGAGATCGATGGGCTCTTGAGGGATGGCAAGATTCTCGATGCCAAAACGCTAGTGGTACTTCTTTGGTATCTTCGCTATCGCGAGCATGCTTAATGGAATTGCGTTTCGAGCAAGTAGCAGTATGAATTGGAAGACGAAGCTCGGCAATTTTCGCGACTATACTTTGTATCTTCTGTTGCGATTGGTGCTTTGCGGGATTCAGATGATGAGTCTCGAACGCTGCGATCGGATCGCGCATTTGCTCGCCAAAGTTTTCACCGATTGGATTCCGATTCGCAAGAAATTGGTTGAGTCCAATATGCGATTGATCTATCCGGATTGGTCGCAGGGTCGAATCTATCAAACGCGATACCGCATGTGGCACCATCTCTTCTTGATGGTGTTTGAGATTGCTTTATCCAAGCGAAAGATCCATCGAAGCAATTGGCACGAGCACTATATCATTCCCAACCGCGGGAAATTCGTTGAGTTTGCGGTAGATCATCGCCCGAAGATTGCTGTGACCGGCCACTTTGGAAATTTTGAACTCGCCGGCTACATCACTGGCTTGTTGGGATTTCCGACCACAACCATAGCGCGGCCCCTCGATAATCCCTACGTCCACGAGTACATCACGTGGTACCGTTCTCTCGGTGGCCAACACTTCATCCCCAAAGATGATAGCGCAGGATTGGTGCAAAAGGTTTTGGATGGTGGTGGAATGCTCTCTTTGCTTGCCGATCAGGATGCTGGAAACAAAGGTTGTTGGGTAAAATTTTTAGGGCAACCCGCAAGTTGTCACAAAGCCTTGGCCCTGTTCACACTTTCAAGCGGCGCACCGATGCTCGTGATGTCCAATCGTCGCTTGGGACCTTTGCGGTTCCATATCGACCTGCTCGGAATTGCTGATCCGTTGGAAGGGGAAGGTCAGGTTGAAAATATCAATGCATTGACGCAATGGTACAACGACCAATTGGCCAAAGTGATCCATGCTAACCCCGAGCAGTATTGGTGGCTTCATCGACGTTGGCGCGATCCACCCTCGCGTCTCAAAAAGTTCCACAATCAAGCCGCTGCGTAGTTCCCGTTCGAAAGTGTTGTTTGCAACCCAAGGATTATCGAACTTGTCACAAGTTGACGATGTCCTTATCGAATTGGTATGTTTGGGGGTGTGGAATTCCGCTCCTTGGGGTGAAGCGATGGCAAGTGAGCAACCGGTATCGGGACAACGTGGTCGTGATTTGTTGCCGTTTCTCTATGACGAATTGCGGCGTCTTGCGGCAGCGCGCTTGGCTGGAGAAAACCCAGGTCAAACACTGCAACCCACGGCACTTGTGCATGAAGCGTATTTAAGAATCGTCGGAAGTGAAGACCCAGCTCGATGGGCCAACGATGCCCATTTCTTCGCTGCTGCCTCCGAAGCCATGCGGCGCATTCTGGTGGAAAATGCTCGCCGCAAACGAACCCTCAAGCGAGGTGGCGATCGTTGTATTGTTGGTTCAGACCGATTGCAAGAACTTCCTGATGCAACCTTGCGTGACAAAGTGGCGGTGGAATCGCTTGCTGAAAAAGAAATGGACGTCCTAGCATTGGATGGTGCGCTTCAAAAGCTTCATGAAGTGGATTCCCAAAAAGCGCAGTTAGTGCAAATGCGATACTTCGGAGGACTCACTCTCGAGCAGGCGGCATTGGCGTTGGGGATTTCCCGAGCCACGGCCGATCGCTATTGGGCTTTTTCGAAGGCTTGGTTGCTGCGCGAGATCCGCGATACTCCATAATCGATCGCAAATTCCGATTGCAAAAACTGCCTATTAGGTCCCTGGTTCAAAAATTCGAGAAAAAAGGTTGATGTGGTTTTCCGCAAATAGCGCATTGAAGTCCGTCGGTTATTAGTTGATCAAATCGGATAGGATGCGGAGACCCAAAATGAAAACCTCCTCCCAGTGGTTGCCACGATTCTTACGCTTGAAGGCAGATAGAACAAAAAGTGGCAATCAATGCAAGAAGAGGAAGCCGTTTCAGCGAAGTATGCAGCTGGAACGATTGGAAGACCGTTCGCTTTTGGTCGTGTCGATTGGCAATCCTACGCCAATAGTTGATCCGGGAACGGGATTTGATGGGGTCGTCAAGATTTGGGTGAATCGCGGGGGAAACCAAAGCGATGCAGGGACGGGAGTCTTGCTCAGTGATGGCCAGCACGTGTTAACGGCCGCGCACGTTATTGTTGGCGACGTATTCAAAGGGACCTACGATCCCGTTTCCGATCGAAGGATAACTGTCGAATTTTACATACCCAATCATGTTGGCGACTCTGCCATGCGGTTTGAGGTTCCTTTCGACTCATCTCATATTGTTTCCGCTGGCTACAACGGCAACCTATTGGCCGGCAATGACTTGTTGGTTCTCGATCTCGGAGTTTTGGCTCCCATCGGTCCCAAGGGTTATGGTGCCGAGCGCTACGGTCTCTTTTCCGGCAATCCCGATGGCAAGACGGTTAGCATGGTTGGATATGGAAGGTGGGGGCAAGGTGATAGCGGATCCACGATGGTCCCTCCTGGTGGGTTTGGGGGCGGTATCAAGCATGGTGGCGTCAATCAAATCGACCTCGTAGGTTGGAACAAGATACCCAGCGCTCTAACCAAGCTTGGTCTTTCGAGTCCAACTGGTTTGTATATGGATTTCGACAATCCAGTCCACCCCACCAGTCTCGGTGATATCGCTTCGGCCGTCAAATACAACGTTCTGGCGCCAGCCAATTCTGGTTTTGCCATTCCAAATGAATCACTGGCGGCTCAAGGCGATAGCGGTGGTCCGCAGTTTATCGATGGTATGATTGCTGGGGTCACCTCCTATTCCATTCCTGCTCCATACAACGTTCCAGCTGAAGCGTTGAATCCGGAGCTTGGGAGTCGATTCGGGGACGTCGGTGTTGTTGAGGCAGTAAAGCCTCACCTAAATGGCTTGAACGCTATCCTCAATAGTCCCAAGGTCATAACGCTCGACATGAATCGGCAATACATTCCAGCCGATGCAGAAATTGAAGTTCGTCGTGCGTCAGGCGATGTCGAGATTTACGTCAATTGGAAATCAGGAACAACGCCGACGCGAAGTCTGTGGTACGCACAACCAGCTGCAAGTTTATCGGAGTTACGGTTCACTGGTTTCGCTGCAGGAAACCTCAACACGGTTACAATCGCAGCCGAATTGGGCATTGCAGTACGAGTGAATGGTGCGAAAACTGTAAAGGTCGATGCGTTATCGGCGAATGTCTCATCAACGGTTGATACGACCGATGGTTGGGGCGTCATTCAGATGACTGCAGGCGCCAGAGGTACCAGTATATATCACTCCGACGTGGGAAGTGTTTTGTTGCTCGGCAACAACAACGATTCGATACAAGTGAATCAATCTATCAACACACGGATGGTCATCTCCGAATTCAAGGAAGTCAATCTCGGTACGGGGCAAGGAACGATGGGCATCCTTTCTCCAATCGTCATATACGGGACGAACCAAACGAATGTGACGATCGATGACTCTGGCGATACTCTTCGTCGATCGATAGGTATTCGCTATGACTCGATCGCAGGGTTAACACCTACAAAAATCACGTTGGGAAGTTTAGTACGATCCCTGAAGATCAAAGGGTCGCCCGCAGGGAACGGCTTTACCGTTTTCAATACCGCTTCCACGGTCGGAAAGTACGATCTAATCGGAGGTGATGGTGCTGATACTATGGTCGTCGCGATGAGCAATGCACCTATCTACTTTGATGGCCTTGGCGGATCGAATACCGTTACGATCGGCGAACGATCCTCAACAGATCCATTTGGGGCTCAAGGGCCAAGGAGTATGCAGGCGATTCAGGGAAATATTTACATAACGTCCGCTAATGGTCAAACCGATCTCAACGTCGACGATTCAGCGAGCACAGATGCTCGAAGCGTAGTCCTCAATCGAACGGCCTTCAATTCCCAGTTCCCCTATTCGATCACGGGGCTATCTCCCTTAGGCAGCATCGTTTACTACAACGGGGCAGCGATGGCATCGATTTCGATCAATACGGGTGCAGGTCCGCAGAATGTAAAGATACTCGACACGGCATCGAGAAAAGTCAATCTAATGGGACAACCGCTCGAACGATTGACAACAACGCTTCGAACGGGAATTGCCAATTCGCAGTTCTATGTTAGCGGAACGACTGGGAACCTCGACATACTGGCGAGCGGATCTATAGACACCGCTGAGTTTGGGACTGCTCAGAAATCGCTAGACAATATTTTCGGGGAAATCCAAATTGCAGGGCGTTTTCCCAATTCGCTTCGAGTATCCACTGTTGACACCGCCACATCCCGTACGATTCCTATCGTTATGCAACCAGGAAAAATCAGCATCGCTGGGCAGACGAACATTCGATATAGCTTCGAATCAAGTGTAAGTGTCGTGACGAGTGATCGGGTTGAAGTGCAAGACACTCGTCCTGGATTTACAACTTCGGTCAATTCCCCCAACGTTCGGATCTTTAAGACAACGGGGCCAATGCGAGTTGAGACACAAGATCGAAGAGTTCAACAAGTCGAGATCGGCAACGCTGCGGGAACATTGGACTCCATTCAAGGCGAGATCAATATTTCAACCTATGCGGCAGCGAGTGGTTCAAAAATTGTAATAAACGACTATGGTACCGCGTCCAATGAAATGCCCCAGAATGTCTTCTTAAGCAAGACCGAATTTCGACGACCAGGCGCCGCGCCCATCAGCTATGCTGACGGACTTCAGAATCCATTCTTTACCATTCCACCAAAGGCCATGACGACATATATCGGAGGCCCACAAGCAACCGCAATGCATGTTGGCGGAAACATGTTTGAGCGTTTCAGTTTCATTGCTGGTACCGTTTTTGATGGATTGACGGTTCACAGTGACGATAACGGTTCGCTTGAAGGCATTCACGATGTTTCCTTTGGCGGAAGAGGAGGTAACAACGGCTTGGTCCTCGATGATTCAGGATCGACTGCCGACAAGACCTACGAGGCTAATTCTGCAACGATGTCACCTTCGACGATCAACGTTGGGACTTCAAAATTTTCCTATTCCAGCGTGCCCACGGTGCACGTCAAAACGACCACCGGGAATGCAGTTGCCAATGTTCGCAAGGCAACCCCAGGCTCGATGCTTATTTTCTCTGGGGGCTCAGGTAACAATCGTGTAATCGGCCCGAATGATGCCACGGACATCTGGGAGATTTACGATCGAGATACTGCGATTCTGACAGTAGGTGTTCTCGATGTTGCGAGGTTCATTGGTTTTAGCCAGTTCAACCTCGGGTCTGGGGATGATCGTGTTCAGATGGATCCATCCGGTTCGCTTTCTGGAAGACTCGATGGAGGAAGTGGGAACAACACCCTTACCTATGAACTGTGGGAAGATGATGTGTACGCAAACGCGAAGACGGGCGTTGCAACATCGATCGACGGGCGAATCCTTGGCTTCCAACGGTTCATCGGAGGTGCTGGAAATGATATTCTCGTCGGGAATGCACTTCTAACAGTTCTCGATGGCGGCGCTGGAGATGATCTGTTGATTGCTGGAATTTCTCCAGCGACCCTTATCGGTGGTTTGGGCATGGATGTATTGATCGCTGGCACGACATCCTTCGATAACAATCAAAACCAATTAAGAAAAGTTCTGGATAAGTGGTTATCGGATGGTGACTACGCTGCACGAGTGGCGAACATACAATCGGGAAATGGTCCAAGTCTGAATGGAAGTACGGTCCAATCCAATCTCGGTCCGAACGTCTTGCGAGGAGATCGTCTCGAAAGTCTTCCCGGAAATGACGAAGGATTCGACCTTTTCTTTGCGAAATTGAGTCAGGATTCCCTGTTAGATCTCGATCGCGATTGGGAAAACGTGATACCTCTTGCATAGAATTCGGCATGCGTCTGGGGATGAATTGGGCTCTCACTTAAAGTAAATTCCTATTAAGGAAAGCCTCGCGAATTCACCTCGATTGAGGTTTCGTAAGCGAGAGTTTCGGTGGGAGCAAAAGTTCGGCATGAGCAAAACCGAAGAGGATATTTTTCTTGAGGCTCTGCGGATTTCGGATCCAAACCAAAGGCGCGACTTCTTGGCGGAAACGTGCGCCAGCGATCGATTGATGTTGTCGCGTGTCGAACAGTTGATTGCTCATTATGAATCTTCACCGAGCTTTCTAGAAACTCCTGCGATGGAGTCCATTGCCCAGTCCGAAGTTACTGGAACACCACCGGAACAAATTGGTCCCTATCGTCTTGTGCGAATGATTGGTCGCGGAGGCATGGGAATCGTTTATCTTGCCGAACAACGCGAACCGATCCGCCGATTCGTAGCATTGAAACTGATTCAAACAAGTTTGGAGTCTCGGCAGGCGCTGGCTCGATTTCAGGCTGAACGCGACGCTCTTGCACGCATGGACCATCCGAATGTCGCGCGCGTGCTCGATGCTGGAATTATCGAAGGTAGCGAGTTATCTCTGCATGATACACAGGAGCCATTTTCCGTTTCTCATCGCGGAGGTCCTTTTTTCGTGATGGAGTACGTCGACGGTCCGACCTTGACGGAATACTGCAATTCCAACCAACTCGGGATTCATAAGCGAATGTCGATCTTTCTTTCGATATGTCGTGGCGTGCAGCACGCTCACCAAAAGGGCGTGGTGCATCGCGATTTGAAGCCCGCGAACATATTGGTGGCCACCTACGATGACCTACCCTCGCCCAAAGATCATCGACTTTGGAATCGCCAAAGCGATCGGGGATCCGTTTAACCATAGCGTTCAGCTCACCGTTGCTGGTCAAATGATGGGAACGCCAGAGTATATGAGCCCTGAGCAACTCGGGGATGGGCAAACGGACAGCGACACTCGAAGCGATATCTACTCGCTAGGGATTATTCTTTATGAGCTCTTGACCAATACCACGCCATTTCGAAGTGCCAACCGATCCAATGCGGGACTTTGGGAAACGCTTCGATGCGTCCGCGAGAAAGATGCAGTTCCTCCAAGCCACGTCTGGAAAAGTCAATCGATCTCGAGAGACCAATTTGGCGACATCCGAAGCGGGCTTCCTTTCCGACGAGAAATCGACTGGATCGTACTCAAGGCGATCGCAAAGCGTCCCGAAAAGCGTTATCAATCGGCTGCAGAACTCGCAAACGATGTCGAACGATATCTTGAAGACCTTCCAATTCAAGCCAAGCCAACAACGCGATTGGATGACTGGGCACGCTTTGTGCGCCGATCACCCATACTCGCAGGACTTTCATTCAGCGTTGGGATTCTCGCAAGTCTTTTGCTTTTTGGGGCAGTCTTCGCAGCATTTCGGTTGGAGCACGCTCGCAATGCCGTTGCCGAAGAACTCAAAATTAGAATTTCAGCTCAATTGTCTGCTCAAAGAAGGCTCTTTGAGTCTTTGCTTGTGCAAGCAGATGCAACGCTTCACAGTGGCTCGATAGGGCAAAGGCTGGAGAGCCTTGATACGCTGACTGACGCTTTAGAATTGCGCGATCAACTACGATTGTCTGATGAGGACTTGGCTCGCGTTCGCAATCGCATAATCGCTGCGGTTTTGAGGACGGATTTCAGGAGATTATGCGCATTGCCGCTCGATTTGAATGATGCCTACGCTCCAGTCGATCCAGCCTCCAGCAGTTACGTCGAGATTGATGGTGAATGGCTTCAGTGGCGAAGTATTCGAGATGGCGAATTGCTTCAAAGGGCCAAAGTCCTACCGCGATCTTCCATTCTCCAATGGTCGGCCAATGGGAAAATGATTCTGGGACGCGACCTCTTGGGACGGTGTTTTCTCTGGAAAACAGATCGTTCTCGAACGAATGAAATTCGAATGTTAGCGATGAAACCTTCCGCCATCATGGTGACTTCCAGTGGCGATCGCATTGTGTGGGCTGATGCCGATGGGCAGGTCAAAATTGCGCCGGTGGAAAACACAGATGAATGGGAATCCCTTGCGAAACTACCCGATATCAACGGCTTAGCTATGAACTCAGATGATGAGTTGGTTGCTGCCTTTCATGTGCATGAAAAGCTTATCACCTTCCTCGATGTTGAGTCGAAAGCAATCATTGGAGAGATCGTAGTTCCCGTTCAGCCAATGCAAGCAGCCTGGAGTTTGGATCGTCGATTCTTTGCGGTTGCTGGGAGCGATTACCAAATCTACCTCTTTGATTTTGCAACCAAACAATTGGTTTCGGTGATCGAAGCGCATCAAAATGCAATTACAAACTTGAGCTTTGTGGGAAGTAGTGACCGTCTCATTACGACATCTTGGGATGGGTCTGTCAGAGTTTGGGATATACCAACGGGAAAGGAAGTTTTACATGCATCAGGTGATGTTCGTTGGATGTCCAGCGATGGTCATTACATCCTAATGATCGTTGAGGATGAAATGGAGTTGTTTGCCTATGAGCAGGCCTCCGAATTACTTGTTCTTCATCCCTCGTTTCGTCGTGAGCAAGGCGTTCGTCCACAAGGATGGATTTGTGGACTGAGCTTTCATTCCGCAGGAGCCATGCTTGCCGCGTGCGGCCCTTCCGGCGTGACTTTCTGGGACCCGATGCTTGGGACACAGATTGCAACGTTACCAATAGGGAATACGGTTGACTGCCGATTTATCGAAAGTGATGATGCCTTCATAACCGTTTCTGAAGGCGGAATCCTACGCTGGCCGATTCAACGTGAGTTTTCAAGCGACAAATCTCAGTGGGTTATCGACGCACCTACGGTCTTACGAAGTGCGATTGGCGATCATGAATGGCATGTTGCGGTTAGCCCATCATCAAGACGCATCGCGTATGTGAGCGAAAAAGACGAACCCATCGTTTTGCAAACCAATGATCAAATATCCAAACACTTAGGACGACATTTCGGTGTTCGATATTTGTCCTTTTCACCCAAAGGTGAGTCACTAGCCCCTGGAACTTTTGGAGGACAAGACATCCGCGTTGTCGATGTAGAAACCGGAAACCTGCTTTGGACTTATCGTTGTGACGAAGCTGCACGTCCCGTCTTCAATCCGGATGAGAATACGATTGCCATTGCTCATCGTGGAGCGATCCGCGTTTTTTCCGCTGTCGATTGGACCTTAAAAAAGGAAATGAAGGTGGATGCATCGAGAACTCTTCCTTATTTGACCTGCGCATCCAATGGGAAGGCCTATTGGGTTTCAACATCCAACTCCCAGAGAATTTCGTTGATCTCTGCAGCTGATCTGGAATCTATCTGCGAATTAGAATCGGGCAATACGTCAGCCATTATCGCCATGGATTGCCTTGAGGCAAAAGGACTGCTCGCGGTATCTCGACAAGATAACTCTGTAGAGATTTACGACTTGCGTCGAGTTATGGAGCACCTACAACGCGAGTCGATAGATTGGCCTAGTAGCAGTACAGCCAGATATATGGACGCACTGCCTCGATCAAACGACAAGGCCCAAGGAATGGAACCGAATGCGATTCGATTGAGGGTTTCTCCGAAAGCAACACAAGCTGTGGAAATGAGATTTTCAACAAACTAGCTGAAATCTTATTTTCGGCTGGCGGCGCTGGTGTGCGGTTCGAAGATGGTGCGTCGCATCTGTTCGGCTTGCTTCAATCCCGAGGATGCTTGTTCAAACAGAATCTTTTGGGCGCGCGTTGGCGGATGATTTCCTTCGGGCTGCAATCGCTTGTAGGTACCGTCATTCTGCAATTGCCAACTGTTGAGGTTGTCACGGAAATAGGTATCCAGGATCTCGACTAATCGTTTGCGGCTAGGTGGATGCACGATGGGGACCAGCAGTTCGACACGGCGGTCCAAATTGCGTGGCATCCAGTCGGCGCTGGAAATGTAAACCTGTTCGTCGCCACCGTGATAGAAGTACAAAATGCGAGCGTGTTCCAAGAAACGATCGATAATGCTGACGACCGTAATGTTTTCGCTCAGCCCTGGGACTCCAGGTCGCAAGCAGCATGTGCCACGAATGTTGAGTCGAATCGTTACGCCAGCATGACTTGCGCGATACAACGCTTCGATGATTTCGGGGTCGACCAGCGAATTGAGTTTGGCAGCGATGTAGGCACGCTGGCCTTGGCGTTTTCGCTGCGTCTCGTTGTCGATCATGCTCAGCAATTTCTTGCGAAGCCCCAGCGGCGCTGCTTCGATCATTCGAAACGTTTGAGGTTGGCTGTAGCCCGTGATGGCGTTGAAAAACGCGCTCGCGTCGGCGCCGAGCTCTTCATTGCACGTAAAGTAGGAAATGTCACTGTAGGCTCGGGCCGTGGCCTCGTTGTAATTGCCAGTGGCAAAATGCACATACCGCTGGATACCATTGGGCTCGCGACGAACGATGATGCAAACCTTGGCATGCGTCTTGAGACCACGTACTCCATAGATTACCTGAACGCCAACCTGTTCCAGTTCGCGAGCCCACTCGATGTTGCGGGCTTCATCGAAGCGAGCCTTCAATTCGACGATCGCAGTAACGTACTTGCCCCGTTCGGCTGCTCGTTTTAAGGCAGCCACGATGGGGCTTCGTCGACTGGTTCGATACAGGACCTGCTTGATCGCTAAGACATCGGGATCCACCGCCGCTTCTTCAATCAAGCGAACGACCGGCTCAAAGCTCTCATAAGGATGGCAGAGCAATTGATCCCCTTGGCTGATCACATCGAACATCTTGAGAGCGGGATCGATGCCCGATGGGCGTTGCGATGGCCACGCGGGTTCGCGAAGTGCCGGAAAGCCATCCGTATCCGTTAGATACATCATGGCGGACAGATCGAGAGGTCCCGGTATCCGAAAGATGAATCGATCGTCGAGTTCTAAGGAATCGCGCAAGAATTGAACGGTGCTATCGGAAGCATCGGCTGCGATCTCCAGGCGAATAGAATCAGCCGTTCTCCGTTGATGCAAGACCTGCTCCATGCCGATCATGAGGTCGGCCGCGGCGTCTTCTCGCAAACTGATATCGGAATTGCGTGTCATCCGAAATGGAGTGCATTCCTCAACCTTCTGTCCTGGAAAGAATCGATCCACCATCGACATCATCAGCTCTTCGAGCAGGATGTAGCTATATCCTTTATCGGAGGGAACCGTGATAAAGCGAGGTTGGGATTTGCCAATCGGAAGCAATGCGAATCGATGCCCTGTTTCGCTGCTTGAATCCGAGATCTTGGCGCACAAATACAATCCAAGATTCACCAGCAACGGAAAGGGGACTTCTGCGTCGATCCCCATCGGCGATACAACCGGAAAGATCTCTTCACGGAAAACACGTTCCATCGCCTCGCGATGCCGAGCATTGGCATCCTTGACCGATATCCGCTCGAGCCCTTCTACGAGTAAGCTTGGTTCGAGCTCCTTCATGTAGCATTCATATTGCTCGTGAATCATCCGATTCACGCGCTCCATGATGGCCGATAGCTGTTCCGAGGGCGTCATCCCCGCAGGATCGGTCACAGTGACGCGCTGCTCGTACTGCAACTGCAATCCACCCACGCGAACCATGAAGAATTCGTCCATGTTCGACGCGGTAATGGCTAAGAACTTCAGCCGCTCCAGAAGGGGAACCGACCGATTCTTGGCTTGGTCGAGGATCCGTTGATTAAATTCGAGCCAACTGAGTTCTCGATTGATATAAGCGTGGGTTGGGAGCGTCATTGCAGATGCGATTCCAAAGGTGCATGCATGCGATCGAACCGATCCTCTTCTTGGGAAGCAAGTCAGATGGGACCGGAACTTCGCCAATTCCGTTTTGCGTTTTTACGAGAGTTTGCCCGGAATGCTCCAAGGCCATTAAAACCCTTGATTGTCACCCATGAAGCCCAAAATCTCAAACCCAATTCGGCCTCGGTTCGGGAGTTTGACTGCCCAAAATGGGAAAGATTTCTACAATAGATTTAGTTTTTTTACTTGGCCGCGGATAGCATCCCGATGCGGCGAGTCGATTTTTTCCCTGCTTTCTTGCCGAGTCGTTCATGACCACAACCAGTACCCCCGCCACTCTCGCTCGAAAGGTTGAACCGATTCAGATTGGCGATCTGGTGATTGATCCACCCATCTTCCAAGCGCCAATGGCGGGATTCACGAATTATGCCTTTCGCCAAATCGTTCGCGAGTTTGGAGGGGCCGGACTGCAAGCAACGGAAATGGTGAACGCTCGAGGTTTCGTTTGGTTGCATGAGAACGAGTGTGAACATCCTGAACGACTATGGGGCATTAAAGAGGAAGCTCGGCCCTTGGCAGTTCAGATATGGGACAATGATCCTGAGACGATGGCCAAGGTTGGCAAACGCTTGGTCGAAGAGTATCGAGTCTCCGTCGTCGATATCAATTTTGGTTGTCCCGTCAAACAAGTGACTGAGAAAGCTCACAGCGGTTCGTATCTCCTACGCGATCCCAAGAGGATGTACGAGATTATCTCGCGGTTAGTCGAAGTGTGTTCGCCAACACCGGTGACGGCCAAGATTCGACTCGGCTGTACGCGTCGAACCGAAAACGCCATCGAGGTGGCCGAAACGGTGGAGCGAGCCGGAGCGGCTGCTCTGACGGTGCATGGACGAACGGCCGAAGATTTTTTCCGCGGTTCCGCGGACTGGACGAAGATCTCTGCGATCAAGAAACATCTCAAACGAATTCCGCTCATCGGCAATGGTGATTTGAAAACGGCCGAACATGTCGTGCACGCTTTCCAGAATTATGACGTGGATGGCGTCATGATTGCGCGAGCGAGCCTTGGTCGTCCATGGCTGTTTGCTCAAGCAGCTGCGGCCATACGTGGTGAACCGATCCCACCCGATCCGACGCTCGAAGAACAGAAGCAATGCATGTTGCGGCACTACGAACTAGTCGTCAAACGCTTTGGCGAACAAAAAGGGACGTTGCTGATGCGCAAGTATGCTTGCTGCTATGCCCAGGCCAAGCATGGAGCTCGTCATTTTAGAACCCATGTGGCGAATGTTACGAATCCCGCCGAGTTCTATCGCGTGGTGGAAGAGTACTTTCCGGTCATGGAAGCTGCTGGTATCCAGCATGATATGGCGGATCGAACGGTATGCCAGACCGACGATGCGGAGTAAATGGCATCTACATCGAAAGTCTTTGATGTATCTGTAACGCGACGGTCCCCTTTGTGAACTCGTCGTACGACGAATTCTAACGATCGTAACGATCCTTTCGACCTTCACGCCTGCGAAGAGCTTTTGCGATCTCGCGTCAGTACCAAGAAACACTGGATTCAGTCCCCAGAGGCAGTGTTTTTCCAAAGCGTATGCTACGGTTGCCTAGAACAAGAAACGATCGTCGTTTCGGTCGGAATAATCGTTAAAGGCATACGATGGACCTACTGCTTATCGCGTTATCCCTGGGTGGGCTAACCTGGGTTGGATTTCAAACGATCCATCTGGGCAGTGGAGATGCAGCGTAACGTTTTCAAGCGGCCACCCGTCGTCGACAGGAAACACGCAACCTCAAAGACCAGGTTGAATCCGAAGTTCAGCAATCGTTTTTGCGGTATCGCCGAGCGAGTCGTCCACCTTCTTTATGGCGATCTTTGGCGGTCGCGGACATCGTGCAGCAATCGAGTGACTCCAAGACCTTTCTACTGATCGATCCCGCAGGCGATAAGTTGCCTCCCTTTTTTCCGGGGGCAGCATTTATTGGTGGAATCTTCTGGTCCAGGTTCCGTATTACGACGATGTTATTCGCTATCCTTAGGACCCGGCAAAGGGTTATCAAATCACCGTCAAGCGAAAAGCTGACGGAAATCGCGATCACTCGTTGAGCGTTCGGCTTCATGATGAGGTCCGTATTGGACAGATTCTCAAAGTGAAGGGGCCACAAGGGAATTTTTTCTTGGATCCGCTGGCTAAAACGCCCGTCGTTCTCTTGGCCGCTGGCATCGGGATTACTCCCATGCTCTCGGATGTTGGAAGGAATTCTTGACGCGTCGCCAACGACGAGCGTGTGTGGCTATTCTATCAGGTTCGAAATTCCAAACAGGAAGCCTTTGACAGCGACTCAGAGAACCGTCTAAGAAATTCTCCCAGTTTCGTTTATTCATCTACCATAGCCAACCCGATCGAGAAGGCATGCATCTCGGAAAGGTTCAAGCGGGCAAGCTAACGATGCAAGACGTGCAGGCTGAACTAGGATCGGTTCGGCCTCAGTTTTACATGTGTGGTCCCGACGCTTGGATGCATGCCTGCGTTGATCAATTGCAGCAGATCGGATATCCGCAGGACCACATTCATTATGAATCATTCGGTAGTGAGACCTCGATAGCACCGTCAAAGTCAACGTCGGCTACGTCTCAAACGGGATACGAAGTGCGATTCACGCAGACTCAAACACAGGTTCGGTGTAGCGATCAAGAATCCTTGCTAGATGCAGCTTTAGCCGCCAAAGCCAATGTCGAGTCGGGATGCCGATCGGGAAACTGTGGTTCCTGTGTCGCAAAGTTACTCAAAGGAAAAATCGCCTACCGAAATCAGCCGCATTGCGATGTCGATGATGAGCATATCGCGTTATGCATGGCCGAGCCTCGCAGTGAAATCGAGATCGAAGCGTAAGTTGTTCACTCTGTTCCAAAATTGTACGAGCCCTACTTACAACGCATGGTCCAAGATATGAAACGATCGTTCCGTTTGTCCCTATTTGCGACTTGCTTAACCTTCGTGCCTTCGGCATGGAGTAGTGCCTTGGCTCAAGATCCTCGCGATCATCAGTGGGATGTGGCCATCGATCCACATCGCGTCATGGGGGTCGAGTCCTGTGAAAAGTGCCATGCCAACGAGATTCAAGTTTGGAAACAAACACCTCATTCCGAAACGTTTTTGACACTTCACCGTAAACCCGCAGCTCAAGAGATCGCTGGCAAACTGGGGATTCAATCGTTTAAAACCGATTCGAATTGTATTCAGTGCCACTACACCATGAAGCAAGAGGCATCCAAATTGGAAGCCATTTCAGGAGTCTCGTGCGAATCCTGTCATGGTCCATCCAAGGATTGGATTACCGTTCACAACGACTACGGTGGACCGGGCATCACCAAGCAACAAGAGACTCCGCAGCATCGGATCGAACGCCTAACCACGTCGATTCAAAAAGGGATGCGGAACCCGGTCAATGTCTACTTGGTAGCGCAGAGTTGCTATCGTTGCCATACCGTCCCTGATGAACGATTGGTTAACGTGGGCGGACACGCTGCGGGAAGTTTAGACTTCGAGATCGTTAGTTGGTCACAGGGTAGCTTGCGGCACAATTTTCATCGGTCAGAAGGAAAAGTGAACGTTGAAGAAACTCCTGAGCGACTACGATTGATGTTTCTCGCCGGAATGATTGCCGATCTTGAATCGAGTTTGCGAGCAACCTCGAAGGCGACCGAGAAAGCCACCTATGGAGTCACTTCAGCCAAGCGAGCTGCCCGAGCTGCTGATCGCCTGAAGGCCGCTCAAGCCAAGGTCAATGTTCCATTGTTGGATGAGATCCTCGGCGTGTATGCAGAAGTGCCGCTCAAGCTCAGCAATGCCGAAGCTCTGGCGGGATCGGCCGACAAAATCCATCAGTTGGGAATTCGCTTCGCCGCCACCGTCGATGGCGCTAGCCTATCAGCCATCGATCCTTACGTTCCCACGAAAGATAAATGGAAGTAGCATATTGAAAAGTTGACTTCCAGTCTCTTTGAAGGTTGTCGTCTTCCCGTCCCTTCTACGATTTCACTCGCTCTTCGATCGCCGCACGGCACTTCGATACAGAGCATGGCTTCCTTCGCGTTCGTAATGATCGCAGGCCCAATCTTCCGCATGTTGCGTCACGGTATTCAATTCGTGTTCAACATATTGTTGCCAATCGGTCATGCCTTCGCGCGATAGTTCTTCGGGGACATAGATTGGCTCTCCAAAAACGACCCGCGCTCGTGAGCATGGGCGAGGGATCGCGAATTGATCCCATGCTTTGCGAATGCGCCACGGACGATCGTAACCAATCCCAGCCACGATGATTGGAAGCTGCAACTTCGAAGCGATATAGATGCATCCGGGAGCAAGTTGGCGTCGAGGCCCGCGCGGACCATCGGGGGTGATGGCAATGCGAACGCTACTCTGCCTTTGAAACATATTGCGAAGGGCTGCGACGCCTCCGCGGTTTGTCGAACCTCGAATTGTTTCAAAGCCGCGCAGGTGAGCCGCTCGAGTCAACCATTCTGCGTCGCGATGCTGACTCAGCAACATCGCAAAATTCGCATTCGGTCGAAGGAAGAACGGCGTCATGATGTATTCGTGCCAGAGTATGTAGATGGCTGCTGGCAACGGGTCGGGATGGACGGGATCGGCGCGCATGTCTTGATAGTGAGCCCGGAATTCAACCGTTCCCATCCAAGTATCGATGAGCTGCGCGAGCCCGAGACCGCCCAGTCTAAGAATGGCCGATCGCACGTTTATAGATTCCACTCTCCCTGGAAGACCTCGGTCGCCGGACCTGTCATGAAGACATGATTGGTCTTTTCATCCCATCGCAATCGCAGGTCACCACCGGTGAGATGATTAAGAATTTCGCGATCGGTAACGCCAGTCAGTACACCTGCCACACATACCGCGCTTGCCCCAGTTCCACAGGCCCAAGTTTCACCGGATCCGCGTTCCCAAGTTCGTTGTCTGACTTCGCCTTTGGCCAACACTTCGACAAATTCCACGTTGGTTCGCTTGGGGAAGCGATTATCCATCTCGATCATCGGACCTATGCGAAGCACCAAGTCATCGGTGGCTTCGGGAACAAAGATGATGCAATGCGGG
>JAXMBN010000046.1:0-39989 GCA_046349875.1 Pirellulales bacterium | reverse complement strand
TCTTTCGGTGTCCAATTACCGGTGAGGTACTTTATGGCTTCGATGCATTGCCAGGATCCGACGATGGTGACCGCTGGTCCCACGACCCCTGCTGTATCACACGTTTCTTGGGATCCAATGGGAGGAAGTTCGGGCACAATGCAACGAAAGCAAGGGGTTTGATGGGGAACAACCAACATGACCTGTCCGGCTGCTCCCACACATCCACCATGCACCCATGGAGTATTCGTTTCATGCGCAAAGTCGTTGATCAGAAAACGTACTTCGAAATTGTCGCTTCCGTCCAGAATTAAATCGACATCGTCGAGAAGATGAAAGGCATTGCGATAGGTTAGATCCTGCACATGGGCGTCGATTTGGATCGACGAATCGATGCGTTCCAAGTGTTGTTTTGCGGCGATGGCTTTGGGAAGACGATTCTGAACGTCTGCTTCTAAATAAAGAGACTGCCGAGGAAGATTGTCCCATTCTACCCAATCACGGTCGATCAGCCGTACATATCCAACACCGGCACGTGCCATTCGCTCGGCAATAATCGAGCCTAAAGCTCCAACCCCGACGATGGCAATGCGTGACGATTGAAGCTTCCGTTGTCCTTCTTCACCGATCGGTTGAAATCGAATCTGCTTTCGATATCGCGACGGATCCATTCGTTCCTGATTATTCATAGTTCCTCATAGGATGATCTCGATCTAACGCATGCTGAGCGATACGGCGCTTCTGACGATTCATGGTTTGACGCAAATGCATCGCAACCATTTTCCATGGCGTCCCCACTCTCCTTGCAAGCAGTGGACTGCCCGCGAATGGATGCTGAGCATTCGATGAGGCGTCCCATTCGATTATAGCGATCGTAACGATTGTGCCCCTGACTTCAACGAGGGAAAGTGCGGTGGAAGGACTTTATCTTGCGGCTTTTCAGGAAGAAATCCAAGCCGAACCCGTTTCACGCTACGTTCCCTCAAATTGGACGTATGTTCCAAAGTTGCACCAAAGATCATGTCCGCGAGGATTTTCCCTCTGCATGGTGCTTTTGAAGGTCTGCATTGGTCCCGAAACCATGGAATCGATTTCAACCCAAGCATCTCAAAGCGATCGTCGGACGAGACTTCCGTCATGGCGTGGGCTTCTTGGGTTGCTCTTGCTGCCTCTGAGTATTGCGTTGCTGAGCCCACAGTTTCATTGGTGGGTTGATCACACGCACTCACCCTTTGGTGCCGATTTGATTCAGGAATGGACTGCCGGTCAGCTTTTCATGCAGGGACGGACATCGGATATCTACGATACAAAGTCATTCGCACAGGCTCAGCATGACCCAAACGAGCCTTTGCTCCGCTGGGATGAAGACCATTACTTCATGGGCGTTTATCCTCCCGCGTATTATTTCTGGATGAGTACCCTAGGCAAATTGCCCTACGGTCCTTTGGTCTTCGGTTGGTTGCTCTTTTCGTTGATCTGTCTTTCTTTGGCTCTGCGGTGGATCGTAAGTCATGCTCAGACTTTGCACATCCAGTGGGGCTTCGTAGGGGCCGTTTGCTTCTTTCCTTCGGTCTTGATCAATTTGACGATGGGGCAGAAAGGGTTGGTGTGGATGGCGATCCTCACTCTTTCTTGGTATTGGCTTCATCGAAGGAAACCTTGGGTCGCAGGGGCTCTGTTCGGATTGCTCTCCATCAAGCCCACGCTATTCTTTCTGCTCCCCATTCTCATGTTGCGCAGTCGCCAGTATCGTTTTGCGTTCGGCGCAGCGATGACGACGATGGTGCTCTACGGCATGGCTGCACGTTGGATGCCATGGGATACGTGGCTTGCTTTTTCCGATGTTGTGATGCAAAGCGGTTCGTATCATCATCAGAATGGATACGACTTTTCATGGAGTTGCAACTTGTTGTCGCTGATGGCGCCTCTTCAGCACGCAGGGCTGAGCCGTGGATGGGCTTGGGTTTGCCTTCTACCTTTTATTGTGACGATAGGACTTCCACTTGTGAAAAGGCCTCTCGATTGGTGCGAACCAGAAGCGTTACTGCAAGCACTCCTTGCGACGATGCTGTTAAGTCCCCACTTCTATCACTATGACTTGGTGTTGCTCTTGTGCTGCTGGGCTCTTGCCTGTACGAGCCTAAATTTTCGACGATTGCAGGAATGGCTACCGTATGGGGAACGGTATTGGCGAGTCCATGGTGCTATCCATGGTTGCACATCAGTCCGATTCCTTTGGTGTTGTTCGGACTTTGTTTGCCATGCAACGTGGATGGCTGCGGCATGCCCTTCGGGAATCACTGAATGGCAAGACATTATTTCCGAATCGCAGATTACTTCCCCATCGCAACTACTTCGGTAACGGAATCGGCGTGCTAACGCGCACTGGCACTTGTATTAAGTAACAAGAAGTGCGTTAACGAGAGCCATTCCAATTGGTGATTTGCCATTTGTGAATTGGGATTCGATTCATTGACGCGAACTCGGCCCATATCGGATTGTGATCGAGATGCGTTCAACATCGGTGGGAAAGGCTATAGACGTTCAAGTGCATGACTCCTGCCTTGCCCGTGAACTCCGATGTTCGCGATGGATCCGTGCGATGTTGTCATAGAGCCGCCGTTTCGCGAACGTTGGTCGGTTGTCCTACGACGGTTGGTTTCAAGCCAGGAATGGCACCCAGTTCTCCAAACTTTCTGGGCGGCGTTGAGATTCCCAATAATATCACATCATCTTCGTTTGCCTGAGCGAACTCATACCGTAAACTTGTTTGTAGACATCGTCGAGTACATTGAGCTCGTAACTACTGTCGGGATCGGTATGGATATTGATGAGTGTGAAGCGAAATGGATTGAGGCTCGCACCACGAAGCGTGCAACAAGAGGTTCGCGATGCAAAAGATCGGGTATGCCTTCTCGCCCAACTCCTTATCGCGTTCCAGGCCGGGATGGCCATCATTCACGGTATAAGATGCATCAGGGCTAGCGAGGATGCGAGTTGTGTCGTACACGTAAGCATACTGTTCCATGCTGAAGTATGTCCGAGACGCGGTCCAAGAAGGTACTCGTACTGCATTCCATCGGCATTGATGTAATCGATCAATCGTGAAGAAGTCGTTGTCGGCTGATCGGATTTTTGGATGGCAACCACATCGAACTTTCGAATGATATCCGCGATTCGTGACATCACGACGCGGTCTATCTGCTGGGGCCAAAGGCCTGAATATTGAAAGAGCGATCAGGATCGTGTCGCAAAGCGCGGGGACGGGATTGCGACCACGCCGAAGAGTCGAACTTTGATTGGCTTGTAGCGATACAGGGCGGCCTTCCGGGACGTTTTGCGACTTACCATCAGGAAGAGGCACATTGCCGTCGCAACCCAATGAACAGCACAAGGCAACGCAAACAATCAATGGAACCCAAGTTATTGTCTTGTGCATCTTCCAAGCCTCCTTGCTCGGATAGAACGTTGTTCACTTGAACATCGAGTCGGTGAACTCGATTCATGTTGGATTCAGCATTCCTTGCCGAATCCAATGGGAAACGAATCTAAAGTAATTCGTTTGCGGCTTGTGCCAGTCGAGACGTGCCCGACTCCGAAAGTGCCTTCAGGGTATCTCGCAGTTCGGTCGATAGGGTACCAATCTGCTTTGCAGCCCAAATCGCTCGCAATTTGGACTGAATGTCTTGTGTTGAGCGTTTAAGGATGTTGATTCAATAGGTCGCTCGCCGTCACGCCTTGACGCTGCAGGCGACCAATCAAGGTAGCGATCCAGTAGGCTTGTTCATCGTTCATCGATGAAAAGCTCTGCGAAGTTCGTTGAGCTGCTCGACGGTTGGCGTTCCGCAATTTTCGAAGCCGCTTCAGTGACCCAGCCTTGCAGTCGATCATCACGGCGTGGTGCTGCTCGATGGAGCTGACGTAAATGACCGATGGCCTGTTCAGGATTGCGCCTGTTTGAAGGGCCTCTTCGCTTAAGGAGTCCATTGTAGGCATAATCGTTCTTCTCGCTGACGAGAGACAAGGGCCGCAGTGTGGTTAGGGTACGGTAATGCCTCGTTTCCCGATGGGCGCGGAGAGCAGGCTGGAAATAGAGAAACGGATACTTGGGGTTGCGTTCGAGTGACCAAACATAACAAACGTTGACCATCGATCGCGGAATCTGCCGATTTTCCACACCCACGACGACCGCATGAACAGAAAAAGACGAAAAAAATGAACATATTCTTTCTGCTGTGCCGTAAAGAGTCTGAGTCCTTTCACCAATTGGTCTTCCAGCTCGACAACATTCAGATCGAGCATGCGTTCGGCTTCATTGAGGTCGATAGGCGACTGAGCTCTTGCTTGGGAACTCCCAATGAAACAGATCGAGGCCAAGATTGCGGCTAGTAAGGTCCATCGTTTCATCATGGTCCCACCGTTGATTCCTTTCAACGAGTGCTTTTGTCGTAAAAGAGAGGATGAGTTGACCGCCGGATTACGCCGACGATCAACTCATGTTGGGCTTGGACTCCCTAAGGAGTGTCGTTCGTTTTGCAAGATTGGCAGATCCCCATCAGGATGGGAAAGAGACTTACTTGCGAAGGGGTTGTTGGAATCCTCCAGGAGGCATCGCAAGCTGAGGTGCTGTCGATTGCTGAGGATTGGTCTGTGGTGCATTCAAGGGTTGGAAACCACCCGGCTGTCCCGTTCCATTGGTGAGACCTGCGTTGGCAGGGGCTTGGAATCCACCTTGTTGAAGACCATTGTTGGGCATCAAACTAGGATTAACTTGGACCGAGCCAGGAGCACCTTGCAAAGGTTGCTGCGGTGCATTGAGCACCGTGCCTTGTGCTTGAGCTTGACCTGCAGGTTGAGTGGCGCCAGGAGCCAACTCTTGCGAGAGGTTTTGCGAAATGTTTTCGAAGTCGATGACTTCGGGAGCAACATTGGGATCGGTCTCGATCACCATGCCCGCAATGCGCCATTGATTGTTTTCCAATCGAACCGCAAAGAGCGTTTCGTAGATCTTCTTTTCGGCCGATCCTTCGATGGTCTCGGTCCATTCGACTTCGACGTAGGCGGTATCCTTGTCTTCATCGGTGTATTCGGTGCGGCCGAGTTTGTAGGATGAGTCTGGGCTACCTGGAGGTGAAATCTCCAAGCCGTTCTTTTTGATTTCAGCGATGGCAGCTTGCGTCAAAAGACGGCCCGCAGTGGTTTCATCACCTTTGCGGAAGCTGTCCAAGAATTGGGCAACCACTTCGGCGGCCTGGGTGATGTTAGCACCCGATGCTACCTGTGCTTGGTTTGGTGTCGATCCCTCGTTCTTAGCGGTTCCACCGCCATTGCATCCCGCGAACACAGGAATCGCTACCAGAAGGAGAGTCCATCCAAATCGTTTCATTCTCAATCCATCCTTGTATACAAAAGTTGGTTCGGTGCTTCTTGGTGTTCCGACCGAACCCCGAAAGGTTAGAAAGCGAGTTCGTGGCGAGTCAAGGTCGATTATTTGACGACTTGAACTTTGCCTTGAACCAAACGGACCAATCGATCGGCCTGAGCTGCAATGCTTTCATCATGCGTGACCATGACGATGGTGAGCCCTTTATCCCGATTCAATTGGTGAAGTATTTCCAATACGCCTCGTCCGGTTTCTTGGTCGAGGTTTCCAGTGGGTTCGTCTGCTAACAAAATTTGCGGATCGGAGATCAGCGCGCGAGCAATCGCGGCTCGTTGCATTTCGCCACCTGAAAGTTCGCGAGGGCGATGGTGGATGCGATGCGACAAGCCTACCGTTTCCAAAAGGTGCTCCGCTCGCTCACGCATCGCTTTGCGCTGCGTGAAGTAACTCCAAAAACTTTGGCCAATCATGCAAGGCGTCAGTACGTTTTCTAACATCGAAAGCTCGGGGAGCAGATGATAGAACTGAAAGATCATTCCCAACTTTTGGTTTCGGAAAAGATCTCGCTTCGATCGAGGCAATGTATCAATGCGTTCACCCATGAAGTGAACTTCGCCTTCATCGGGTTGATCGAGCGTGCCCAACAAGTGAAGCAGCGTGCTCTTTCCCGAGCCACTCTGCCCAATGATGGCCGTGATCTTTCCTTCTTGCGCTGCGAAATCGACGCCTCGCAAAACCGGCACACTCACATTGGATTTGTTGTAACTTTTTACCAATCCAACCGCGCTGATAAATGCGGGATGGGTCGATTCTTCAATGGGTGGAAATCGACGCAATCGAATGCGTTCGCTAGCGCCTTTGGTACCTTCGATCGAACCTGCATCGATCACTTGCCGTGGGGAAGAGTTATTCATAACGCAAAGCCTCCACAGGATGCATCCGAGCTGCTCGAATCGACGGCAACACACTGGCAAGAATGGCAATGGTCATCGCACCGATCACAACCCAAACGACCATCAAGGGATGAATGACTGTTGGGATCGTATTGAAATAGTAGACCGTTGGATCGAAAACCTCGCGGCCTGTAATCACCTCCACCAGTTTGGCGATCGAGTTGATGTTCCAAACAAAAAGCAAGCCGAGGATGGCTCCTACACCTGATCCGACTGCTCCAAGCAAGGTTCCATAGCCAAGGAAGATCGTGGCAATGCCTTTGCCCGAAGCCCCAAGCGATTTGAGGACCCCGATGTCTCGTGTTTTCTCGACCACGATCATGAAGAAGGTTGCCAAGATTCCAAATCCCGCTACGGCGATGATCATGAACAGAAGGATGTTGAGCAACGTCGTTTCGAGTTGTACGGCAGCTAGTAACGGCCCCTGGGAGTCTTTCCAGCTTTCGACCATCACCATTTCAACGCTCGGTGGAAAGGCCTCACGGAGATCATCGCGAGCCTGTTCGATGCTGACGCCTGGTTTGAGTTTGATCTGGAAGGATGTTACCGCGCCAACACCCGACGCTGGGTCGATCATGCCTCGCAGTTTTTGCAAGGAGGCCAACGGTACGAAGCAAAAGGTCGAATCGTATTCACTCATCTTGCTCTCGTAGAAGTCGACGACGGTAAACATTGTGTCGACAGCGCGAGGCGGTGTGCCAGCGTTGGGAAAGGTAACCGAGACATCATCACCTGGTCGAATAAAGAAGAAGTCTTCGACCTTACCATCCAGGTTGCGATTGCGAATGCTTCCGGTGCCGATGCCCAACACGATGCCGGTATGCACATCCACCGCCGGATTGAAATGAAATGAGCCTACCGAATCCGACGTTGGTTGGATCGATGGCATGGCTCCAAGTGTAGGCGCTGTTTGAGGTTCCGTGGGCACCACCATGGGTGTGGTTCCTGCTACATCGCCTGGTGTCAGGGGAAGCAAGGGTGTTGTCGGTGTAGCATCCTGTGGTGCTTCTGCGTGCTGGATGGAAGGTTGTTTGGGTGAAGTCGACGGTCGTTGCGATGGGTTCCGATGTAGTGCCCATGGCTGGAATCGACGCGATTTGTTGTTGCAGTTGCTTGTTTCTCGCAATCGCCTTCTTCATAGCGAGCTTGTGCTTCAGCTCTTTGGCTCGCGTCTTGCGATAGCCCCATCCAGCATCGCGAAGTTGAGGCCGTTCGGGGGCATAGCCACTATCGCGAAGGAGGAACTCGAGCTTCTCTCGATTCTTTGGGTGCAATAGATATTGTCGAAAGTGACTTACCGATGCATAGGTATCGGTATCAATTCCAATGAGGTTGATCTGGTTGCGTTTGCGTTTTGACCGCGGAATGTATAAGTCAACATCGCAGGACCGCTACAACCGTGGTGATCCCTTCGAGTCGATTTCAAGTCGATGCTGTATTTCGTCGCGGTATCGATCGGGTTCGGTGATACCGTGCGTTGCATGCGGATCGTACGACGACGTCACTCATGATACCGTGGATGCGGTCATGCATCTCCGTGGTGAAGCCATCCATGACGCTATTACTACGATGAGCGTCGCGACACCCAACGTGACGGAAACGATCGAAGCCAATGCGATCCACCGCGTCCGCAGGTATCGCCAGCAAAGCAGAATTTGTACATGCAACCATCCTTGGTTGAACGCGTTATGCCAGAAGGTCCTCGTTGGACCTCCCCAATGTCGGCAGGAGTCTACCAAGCCGACGATTTCATTCAAACACCAAAATCTTCAACCGGGTTTCTCAAGAGAATCGCGTTTCGCTGGCGTTTCGATGCCGGTCCTGCGTTTGATAGCATTGATGGCGAGGGCTCGACAAAATGATCTTGCACCGATTCACTCGTTTTTCGTAATTACTCTGAAGGCCGCCAGGAACTTCTGTTTCGCAAGAGTCAGACTGCGAAGAGGTCTTCTAATGCAGCCGTGGAGATCGGTTATGAAAATGAAGTTTTGGATGCTGATCTGCGTGGCGTCGATCGCTTCGTTTGCAGCGGCGGAGGATTCCTTCAAGTCGACGCGCAAGAGTACATTGCAGCCCGGAAATGCGGAGTCTCCTACCTCGAAGGAGACCAGTTCTCCAAGTGGAAGTGGAGACGCTCTGTTCGTTTGAACGATACTTCTCCGCAGTTGACCCTGAGACGAGCGCGCTGGGTTTCATGGGTGCAGTATCTCCTCTGCTGCCCCCTCGACTCCTCCAATCCTTTGCGACTAACCGACAATGCACCTGATGCCGCAAGGCTAGATCGTTTGCACCCCTGAGGGCCCCAATCTTCTAGTTTCGCCTAGCTTCAGCCCTTCTCCATCATTTGCCTTACCCTCTGCCATGCCAACCAGCGGAGCGCGTTAGGTGTATCGCTCTTGGCGCCACGAGTGGCATCGATTCGACGAATCTGCCACGGGAACGATCGAGGAAATGCAAGTTTACCAGCGATGATGCAGCCTGGTCCTTGGCGGCAACACAATCCACCAATGAACATAGTCCGCGAGGTTCGAACAACTTCGCAGATTCGAATTCGCAAACAATGCAGGCTTCCACATGGAACTCACAAGGAAACGCCCGCTTCCCTTAACCCAAGCGGTACGATGGCAACACGCACTCAAGAACCTCGCGGCTTAGCCCGAGCCTTGGGAGCAGGCCCCTTCACAACAAGGTTCCAAAGCTGCCAACCCTTCGACTCCACGACGTGTCTTGGGATCATTGGGACCTGTTCGCATTGTACAAGCCAATCCTGATTCACAACCAACCAACGTTACTTCGGGAATGTCTCGATCGGCCCCTTCACATCCAATGTTCGCAGAAGGTTGGAAGCGCGCACCGGTACGCGCGGGGCAAGATGACCGCGAAGCCATGGTTCGCCCAAGTCTGCAAGCCGATCCCGCATTGCGCGACGAAAGTTTCGAACGACCTACGCTGCCCATGCGCGATCCATCGGGATCCGCAATGCGTTCACTCGAGGAAACGAGTACTCCGAAGGTTCGGTATCAGAGCCCAAGTTTTGGACCGGGTAATATGGTGTCTCCCAATCCCATGACGAACAATCAGGGAACCTTCATACCACCAGGGCCTGTGCCAGGTGGTTCATCGATCCTTCCGAACAATCAAGGGGCGATGCCTTCGCAACAATTCGGAACATCGGGAATCAACTCAACGGTCATGCCGCAAGGCGGCTTCTCGACACCAACCAATCCCAGCAATCTTCCTCGTTACAATCCGCGGGTGGTGAATGGGACGCCGTTTGTGACGGAACCTCCTTGCCAATTCGATGCCTACGATATGGTGCATCCGGCCAACTACATGCAATCGTATCCGGTCTGTGGTGGCCCATCGGTCTTTCCATCGGCACCACCTCCAGGTGGCTCACCGTATACCTATGTTCCACCAACGGTGACACCCAACCTGGCCCCGGGGCTATACTCGTCCGACAATGCTGGATGGCGACCTCTGTTTACGTTGGGGCAGGAAAACTATAACGCTCAGATCGGACGCGGCATCATTGGTCAGCCAACGGCCTATGTTCCAGGCCAGCCCTTCCGCAATTTTCTGCGCTACATGTTTCCATGATGTGGGGAAGCATCGACGATTGGCTTCATCGATGGTTTGACGCGAACTCTATGGAAAGCACGAGTGACTTGTCGTTGCAACAACCATTGTTGGAACTAGATTTCTGAGATTTTTATCATCGCTCATTTCGGGGTGCTGTTTTCATTGTTTGTCCGACTTGAATCTGTTGATGCGCCGAATGTTTCCCTTGGGGTGTGTTTAGTAGCGGATAAGCTCCCTCTGTGTTTGTGAAAAACGATGCATCCTAAAGTGAAGGAAGGAATGGCATTCGGATCAGTCATTGCAAAACGAGATGCCGGAATTGAATTGGTATGGGTGAATCGTTAGCATCATTTCTTCGCCCCCGGCTAGACCCCGATAACACTGACCTTCCCATGATGATTTGCCCCCATTGCAGCATGGAGATTACTCCGCTGTCTCAAGAGTTCGATTCGTTTTTTGGAAAGAAGATCATCCCATCGATCGCACATGTTTGCCCCAAATGTTATCGTGTCTTGGGGACCTGTTTGAACCATTCGAGCGAGATGGAAAATGCCGTTCGGCAAGTGTTGCTTGAAGTCGCTTCGCACAAGAAGACTTCGGACACAGATTCGACCATGGAAGTGATGATTTGATCTTTCGTTCCATCATCGCTCAATCAAACATAGCTCAACGTATAAACGCCATCTGCTTTGTACGATTCCAAGATTCCCTTGAAGAGCATCTCTTATCGTGTAGATGTGGCATATTGCCGTCTTACGCTGATCGCATTGCAGGGATCGTCGAACTTGGTACATTGATTTTGTGGAGAGCGAGCCGGTCGAATAAGCAGCGATCACCAATTCGCTGGAAGGTACGATCTGTTGAACCGGCAAAGCACAATTCGAAAACTTGCGATGAAAGAGACGATTGCATTTGCAATGGTCCTGCTTTTCTGCGCCTCCATTGTCCCTTTACCTGTAGGGATTTTCTCTATTGCTGGGGTTTCTGATAGCGTCCCCTTCCCTTGCCAAGGAAACGTTTGCGGATGCAAAACGGCTCGCCAGTGCTGGACGGACTGCTGCTGCCATACACCACGGGAGCGTTCTCAGTGGGCGGTAAGGAATCAAGTGGAACCACCGAGTTATGCGGTGCTTGAGGATTCGTTTGAAAACAAACAAGACCCATGTACGCTCGAAGAACTGCGGGCATTGGTGGAAAGTCGTGGATTGGAAGACGCTTCCTGCCGTCGAGAAAGTCCACTTCAAATCGATTTGAGCTCCACACAGAAGAAAACGGGTTTGAACAGTGTCTCGTCAGTCAAGCTTCAACGCAAAGTGACGCGAGTGCGATGGATACTTGCGTTGCGTTGTCGTAGCCAAAGTGGTCCCTTCACATCGATCCCCTGGGCCGTCGTACCATCGTACTCGGCGACCAACATCGAATGGCTCATCGCCTTCGATCCACTCATTCTCTTGGATCTCCGTAGCTTCGGAGAAGATCGCGAACCGGATACGCCACCTCCGCGGCGTATGTCTCGGGGTTCGCTCATCACCTAATGCCTGCTTAGGATTTCGTTCGCATTCGTGTGTATCCATCTTCGACATGTTCGTTGATGATCGGCACAGAGCATTGCAGCCTGAGTATGTTTTTGTTGGTGATGCTGCGTTCACTCTTTGCATCGTGATCGAGAGCCATCCTCTGGCGATCACAGATCTGCAACGACACGCTTGCGCGAGCGAAGCTCGCTCTCCACACGGCGTGAAGAGTTCGCATCAAGCGTGTCGTTGTGGATCTGTGCACGGCTCTCGGTTCGTTTCTGATTCCAAGAACATGAACCGAACGAGACCTTATTGATGTTGCATCGATCTTTCGCATTTCGAAGAGTTTTCTTTTACCGACGCAAGGCCTTCACCTTGGTAGAGCTATTGGTGGTGATCTCCATCATCGGAGTTTTGGTGGGCTTGCTTTTGCCAGCCGTCCAGCACGCTCGCGAAGCAGCTCGCCGCATGCAGTGCTCTAACCACCTTAAGCAACTAGCGCTGGCCATGCACAACTATGAGTCGACCTTTCGCAAGATTCCGTCGTACTATTCTTTCAATCAAAACAATAGCGGGAACTTTTCGGTACTCGCTCAATTGCTTCCGTTCTTAGAACAAGCCAATCTCCAAAATCTGATCGACTTTGCCAAACCGATGCAAGTTGGATGCTGTCCAGGAACGTTGACGCCTGCCTTTGTTGGACCTGCCAAGACGGTTGTGCCAACCTTTCGCTGCCCAAGCGATGATGGGCCGGATCTATACGACGTCAAGACACTCAGTGGCAATGGTCCGGTGGAGCAGTATTCAGGTAACAACTATCACATCAACACGGGTACAGCTGTGGGAACGCTCTATGATACTCGTCTGCCTACGGACGGAATTGTTTGGACGAACTCACGGACTCGTTTTGCGGAAGTTACTGATGGGCTGAGCAATACTGCGGCCTTTTCAGAATCACTTCGAGGTTTACCATCGCAAACCGTTTCGGCACCCATGTCCATTCGCGATCGACGTCGCACATACATTAACGTGGCGTGTAGTTGGCGTTCTTCAACGGTACCGCCTGTATCGGCGGGCTTGTCCAATGGATACATGACGCCGTATGATCCCGCGCAATTCGAGGTTCCAACGGTAGCGATCAGCCGAGGTTGGGCGGGGCAGCGCGGTGCAGGTTGGATCCACGGACGCGAATACTACACGGCCTATAACCATTACCATCAGCCGAATAGCAACGTCCCAGATATGGGAACGTGTGGCTATGGTGTCTTCGCAGCGCGCAGCAATCATACGGCTGGAGTTCAAGTCGCCTTATGCGATGGAAGCGTTCAGTTCAAATCGGATAACATCGCTCTCGACGCTTGGCGAGCGCTTGGTACACGCAATGGCGGCGAAGTCATCCAAGCGGATTGAGTCAGCTACTGACTTCGGTCAGAAGTCTCAATATTTGGGAGCGCGTTTCGATTGGCACTTTCTTAACCGAATCGAAACGGCCCTGGCGGGCATCGCGAGCATCATCGATGAACCAAGGCAATCGCTCGGCTCCCTTTTCCATGAGATACTGGAAGACGCCGAGCGATCCGCCGACGATGGCCCAGCCGCAGGCGAGTTATTGTGGATCTTGCCCGACCTCACATTGAGATCCGCTCCATGCTCGCACAGGGCTTGCGCTGCTTCCAGGAGATCATTCCAGGCCGCAAGGTGCAATGGAGTCGCATCATCGTAACCACCGCGAAGGTGAGGCGATGCACCTCGATCGATCAACAATTGAATGATATTTCCACGATTGGCGATCGTGGCTGTATGCAATGGAGTGGCTCGATAACCCACTACGAATGTGAGAATGTTGTGCACATCATGCTCGGCACTGGGTGGAAAGAACGATTGGTCGATCCGAGCCGTTTGCCAATCGGGTGTCTTGTCTAGCGCTTGGGCGATGTACTTTTCACTTCCCGCAAGAATGGCAGAAAACAGATCGATGCTTGCTCCTTTGTCAAAGAGATGAATGGCAACTTCGGGACGTTTGAGACAAAGGTATTGAGCAGGCGCGTTAAAGTGATCGATGCATCGCCCATCGATTGGTGCACCTCGCGCGAGCAGTACATCGGCTACCTCGGTGGATGCCGCAAAATGAAGTGGAAAACACCCATCGCCACCTCGTTCATGAACGCGTTCCGGCTGCGCATCGAGAAGTTCTTGAAGTTCGGGCAACAATCCAAGTCCTGCCGCCGTATGCACATCGAGTTCAGCTCCTCGTTGTAACAAATATTGTGCTAACGACTGATCGCAGCGAAACAGTGCGCAATGGAGAGGACTCCAGGGGCCCATCTTCCAGCGGCTTCGACGGTTGGGATCGGCCCCAAGATCCAGCAACAATTCGACCACGTTGCGTCGATTGGCAAAGCAAGCCATGGTCAGTGGTGTCGCACCGAACTGCCGATCATCGAAGGCGTCGAGCAAGGAAGGTTGTTCGAGAACCATCGAGCGAACATCTTCGAGTTGCTCAGTGGCAAGGGCTTGAAAGAAAGACGCTTCTTTGAGTTTATCGGAGGAAGTCATAGCGGTGAGCGGACCTTACTTGGAATTGCGTTGAACCATGGCTTCGATCCAAATGGGAGCAAAAGGTGAGGTGCAACCTTTCGAGGTTGGATAGTCGCGAAACACTCCCAGTTTTTCTCCGATGGCGATGGCTCGTTTTCGGAGCTTTGCAAAGTGGATGCCGATTTCGGCGAGACACATATTCATCGTCCATTGCACTTCGGGCAAAGCCGAGCCCATTTCGCGTTCAATGCGATCCAGCAATGCCTCGAGTTCCAGACCTTCAGGGCTCTTTACCACGCGGCCGGCGGTTAATCGCCAAGCAGCGCGAGCTTCCATGGGATGTTTGGACTGCATCCATTTGATTCGCAAGGCTTCTTTCTCAGAATGCTCTTTCACCACATAACTATGTAGCCAATCGGAAAGTTGAGGCAGCGTGGCGGTTCGCACCATACTCTCCAGTTCCTTCACAGACAGTTGGTTGGCTTTGAGGAGGAGTGTTGCTACGAGTTGCGCGTCTAGAATTTCGGTTTTCCAAAGTTCAAGTCCGCCGTGATGCCCTGCTTTGCACTTATCAGCGACTTTGCGAATGTCGCCCATCTTCACGCCATACTGATTTCCTTGAAAGCCATTCTTGGTATGCATCTGACGCATCTTGGCGTCCCCTAATGCTTCCAGTTGTTTGAGAAGGGCCTTCACATCGAACTCAGAATGGCTTTTGAGCGCGGTACTTCGAGCTTTGCGAGCATCGTCCTGGCGCTGCTTAGGTTCCGATTTTTCTGTGCTATTTTTGGAAGAAGCCTTTTTGGTGCTCGCTCCCATTACCTTCTTGGTGGTTACCTTGCTCTTCGTTGAAGGGCTTTTTGGCCGCAGGTGTTTTCTTTGCAGGAGCGGACTTCTTTTGCCATCGAGAGATCATTCCTATACGAACACAACGTCGAAACGAAATGCCAAGAAGTTCTCTAGTGTACCTGCCCGGGATTCGCAGGTGCTGAGTTCGTGATGCAATATGCCGAGAGATTAGAAGATCTCAAAGGCAGGTTGAGGGCTACCAGCGGTCTTCGATGCGATTCGGAAAGACCTGCATCAAACTTGGCGCGAAGAACTCCAATATGTTCCCCAAGCAGTAACCACCGTAAATGGCAACCAATCCATGGCGAACGAGTGCTGTCTCCGGATTCAAGGTAGATAATCCAAAGACAAATAGGCAAGCGTTGGCGCCCCACATGAGTAGCAGCAAAATTCCAAAAAGCGCGATTGGGAAAGTGAATCCGAAGATGCCTATTTTTCCTCGGTGGCATTCTGAAAAAGCATTGTGAGCACGTTTCAACACGAAGAAGCTAATAACCAGTCCCAAACACGCTTGAGCCAAAAGACCGAGGGCAATCGATTGGGCGAATAGCAGAGTGCTTGCCAGAAGGAGCAGCACTCTTTGGATGATTTGAGTTTTTGGCATAGGTGAGTTCCTTAGGGCTAGGCACATTACTATTTAGCACGTGGTTCACGAGGAATTTGGCTTCAACTGCAATATTTGACGAGATTTTCGCACCCATAGAAGGGGGTGTTTCCTGATAGTGACTTTGGGTGCGAAAAAAACTATGATGGCGTTCGGTTTCACAAGCACAGACCCAAAATAGGGCTTGGGTTTTCCTCTCGCGTTCTCCGCATTCAATATGACCAATTCACAGCAAGATCCGATTGTTTACCGAGCCTTTAGTTTGTTTGGTTCCACGATCTGGTTCCTATGGCTGGGAGGCATGACCTTCTACATTTCTTTCGTGGTGCCGATTGGTGGAAAGATCTTGGGAGCCGACGTGCAGGGGCAAGTGACGTCGGAGATTCTTTTCTATAGCAACAACTTGGCCTATGCCTCCGGATTGTGGATGTTCTGGGTTGGCTGGACTCGGCGTCAGAATGCCTTTCTTGCGGCCTCAATTCTTTTTCTTGTGATTCAGGTTCTCTTGTCCTTCTTGCACCTGGAGCTCATTGCATTGATGGAAGGCCAACCGGCGGTGGCCTTCCAAGATTGGAAGTTCTACGATTTGCATCGTTTCTATTTGTGGATCGTGGCACTTCAATGGTTGATTGCGGTCGTATTTCATATCCGTCATCAATGGCAATTGAGCGGTTCTGATTTTCTTGCTCGCCGCTATCTACTCCAAGGCAACGTGGCATCCGATTCGAAACCGACTCAAGCTTCGGCTGGTTGAGTTTTGAAGGAAGAGTCGATAGTCTGAGGGAACCTCCATGCGCATTCACTCACCCTCATTGGAGTTCCCTCCCCATGCGCACCTCGCGAAGAACCTTTCTTGCCTCGTCCTCGGCTGTCATGGCTTCCTCCATTCCTGCGGTCTCTGTCGTTGGATCGCAGGCGGCGCCTCCAAGTGAACGCATACGAGTTGGCGTGATGGGGGCCAGCGGGCGAGCTGCATCGTTGATCGATTCTTTTTCGAAACAACCCGATGTGGAAGTGGTTGCCATCGCGGATGTCGATGCCAACAAGTTGCCAGGTGGCTTGCAGATCGCCGAAAAGAATCAAGGCAAACGGCCGCGGTCCGAAGATGACTTTCGCCGTATTCTCGATGACCGATCCATCGATGCCATCGTGATTGGAACACCCGATCACTGGCATGCAATCCCAACGATCTTGGCGTGTCAGGCAGGCAAGGATGTCTATGTCGAGAAACCGGACAGCCACAATATCGTGGAAGGGATGCGAATGGTGGCGGCGATGAAGAAACATCAGCGCATCGTTCAAATGGGATCGCAGCATCGCTCGACCGAACGACTACAATCGGCGATCGATTGGGTGCGTCAAGGCAAATTAGGAAGATGTGTGGTGGCTAAGGCATGGGAAAGTGGCCGACAAGGACCAGTACCCAAGGTCGCAGATAGCTCGATTCCTCAAGGGGTGAACTATGACATGTGGCTTGGGCCTGCAGCCATGCGTCCCTTCAATGTCAATCACTTCCATGGACGTTGGAGATGGTTCCATGATTTTGGAACGGGGGACTTAGGCAATGATGGAGTGCATCGGTTGGATATGGCAATTGCTCTCCTTCAAGCTGCTTGCGAATCCAAGGGCGAGACAGCGTTGGGCTTACCTCATACGATCTCGGCGAATGGTGGCAAATGGTATTTTGACGATGCGCAAGAGTTTCCCGATACGATGCAGGTCAACTACCAATTTGGAAGTGGCCTTACCACGAAGATGTTGACCTACGAAATGCGGATCTGGGCGCCGTATCCCTATCTCGGCCAACCCGAAGGATCAGCCATCTTTGGCGATAAAGGGTATCTTGTCGTAGGGAATACCGAATGGATTGCCTACGGCGAGAAAGGAAAAGAGTTGGCTCGTGGGAAAGGCGATAGCAGCGAGGTCCCGCACGTGGCCAACTTCATCGAGTGCATCAAAACGCGGAAACGGCCCTATTGTGACCTGGAAACGGTAGGGCACCCCGCATCGGTTCTTTGTCATGCGGGAAACATTGCGGCTCGGTTGGGAAGAACACTTCGATTCGATGCGTCATCGGAATCGTTTATCGACGATCCTCAAGCGAATGCGCTTAGAGGTCGCGCCGAATATCGCAAACCTTGGACGCTACCTGAAGTTTAAAGTCAATGTTGCTCGAAGCGTTCGTATCCTTGAAAACCCCTTTCCTCCATAAAGACTCATTGAAAACATCGGAGCTACGCATGGCCATTCAGAAGAAGTATCGCGTAGGGATCATCGGCCGAACTGGGAAAGGAAACTATGGGCACGATGTTGATCTGGCGTTTACTAAGATCCCTCAAGTCGAAATCGTTGCGGTATCCGATGAAAATGAAAAAGGGCGGCTCGAAGCGCAGAAGCGGTTGAATGCACCGCGAGCCTATGGTGATTACACCAAGATGCTGGAATCAGAAAAGCTCGACATCGTCGCCGTCTGCCCAAGGTGGATCGATCAGCATCAGGACATGATCTTGAAAGCGGCCGAATATGGATGCCACATTTACATGGAAAAGCCGTTTTGTCGTACGCTGGAAGAATGTGACCGCGCCATTCATGAAATGCAGATGCGGCATTTGCAACTTGGGATCGCGCATATCTCGCAGTATTCACCGGTGCTCGACAAGATCGTGGCTCTCATTCGCGGTGGAGAAATCGGCGAACTGTTGGAGATTCGCGGTCGCGGTAAAGAAGATCAGCGCGGCGGTGCCGAAGATCTTTGGGTGCTTGGCTCGCACATCTTTGGCATGATGCGAAAGATTGCGAGTGGAAACCCTCAGCGATGTTATGCAACGGTTTGGAAAGCTGGAAAACCCGTGGTGAGCGATGATGTCTATGAAGGCAATGAAGGATTAGGGTTATTGGCCGGAGATCATATTGAAGCTCGATATGATTTCGCTTCCCAAGTGCAAGGCTATTTCGCTTCGAAGAAGGGAACGGCTGGAAAGCCAACCCGTTTTGCGTTGCAGATCATGGGATCCAAAGGCATCATCGAAATTGAAAGTGGTTATCTCGTGCCGGGATATATTCTGCGCGATTCGAGTTGGGGGCCAGGGCGAACCGGCAAAAGCTGGGAAATAATCACTTCGGCAGGAATCGGAAAAGAGGAACCGCGAACCGATGGGACCTATCAAGGGGGACATATAGCCGCCATTCTCGATCTCATCCATTGCATCGAGCATCAAGCACAACCACGATGTAGTGCTGAGGACGGACGAGCCATCATCGAAATGATCGCAGCCGTATTCGAATCGCATCGCGTTCAAGGGCACGTTGATCTACCTCTCAAAACAAGAGCCAATCCACTCAGCCTTTTAGCCAACGCGAAGAAGAGCCCTAGAGGTTGAGTTCTGGGATACGATCAAGTATGGGGCATTCGCCCAATGGAAATTGCTTCAACGTTTTCACGATAGAGGACACATTCATGCCATTCCATCGCAGAAAGTTTTTGGCTACCTCAGCTGCAGCTACGGCGAGCTTCACGATTGTGCCTCGCCATGTTTTGGGTGGGCCAGGATATGTTGCGCCGAGTGACCGCGTGAACGTTGCCTTGATCGGAGCTGGGGGACAAGGGCGTACCAATTGTCGCGAACTCTTCAAGCTTTCCGATGTACGCGTGGTCGCTGTTGCTGATCCGATTCGCGAACATGATCTCAGCAAATATTACTATGGCGGGAAAGGTGGACGCGAAGTCGTTGCTTCGGAGATCGAAACGCACTATCGCAAGAGTGAGTCGGAGTATCAGTGCAAACGCTACGAAGACTTCCGCAAGCTACTCGATGAAGAAAAGAATGTTGATGCGGTGCTTTGCGCTACGCCTGATCATTTGCATGCGCTGGTGTCGATTGCCGCGATGCGTCGCAAGAAGCACGTTTATTGCGAGAAGCCGCTGACACACAACATCACGGAGGCTCGCCGCGTCGCCGAAGTCGCGAAGACGACTCAAGTCGTCACACAGATGGGAAATCAAGGGCATTCCACCGAAGGGATGCGATTGACGGTCGAGTGGATTCGTGGAGGACTGATCGGTACTGTCAAAGAAGTACATGCGTGGTCCGGTACATCGCGATGGAACCCGGAACTGCTTGGTTATCCATCCGATACCATGACCATTCCCGACGGTGTCTTATGGGATCACTGGATTGGGCCTCGCGAACCGCGACCCTACCATACGGCGCTTTGCCCAGTGAGTTGGCGCGATTTTTGGGACTTTGGTACAGGTGCTTTGGGCGACATCGGATGCCATGATATGGATGCCGCTGTCTGGGCGCTGGATCTTCATCATCCTGCAGTGATTGAAGGTCGGGCTGGCGGCAAGTTCAATGATCAGATCGTGCCTCATGCCGAGTTGGTTTATTATCATTTTGAACCGCGTGGTTCGCTCCCTGCGATCACCATGACCTGGTACGACGGAGGACTCAAACCACCCACACCCAGCGTTCTTCCTTCGGACTACAAACTTGCAGGACGTGGTGTGATGTTCGTAGGGGAAAAAGGTGTCGTGGTTTGTGGAGGTGCAGGAGGCATGCCGAAAGTTTATCCAGAATCTTTGGAGTCCGATGCCAAAGCGATTCCGCAGTCGATACCTCGGGTTCCTGGACACCATCGCGATTGGATCGATGCCATCAAAGGAAGTGGCAAAGCACCCAGTTCCAACTTTGAGTACGGTGCAAGGTTGACGGAAATCGTGCTTTTAGGAGTAGCCGCCGTCCGTTTCAATGGACGCTTGCATTGGAACGCGAAGGAAATGAAGTTTGCCGAAGAACCCGCCAATCGATTTCTCCAGGAAGGATATCGCAAAGGCTGGGAACTGGAGTAAGTAGTCCCTGTCGTGAACAAAAACGTCGTACGACAGTCACTGTCGTGAGGAACACGTCGTACGACAGTCCCTGTCGTAAAGAAATTCGCAAGCAAGAAAAAACCGTTCGGCAGTCCTTTTTGCGACAGGGACTGTCGCACAACGTTTGCCTTCATTATGCAAAACCAGGAAACAAGCCATTGGGTTTCTAGCGATCGGGAAAGGCCGCGAGACGACCGCAACATAGAGTCTCATTCGTTGATCGTGGTGTTGGTTAGTTTGGCCATCATCACGGAGAGTGTTTTCGACTGTTTAGCCATTATCGTTGGGCTCTGTGGGGGCAACGCGATATCGTACTCGCTAGGTTTGAATATCACAGCTTGTTTGTTTACAGCATTCATTGCAGCGATCTTTGCATGGATCGGTAGCTTTGGGATACGAAAGAAGGCATCGATGCGATGGACGGATCAATTTGCCCTGATGAATGCAGTGTTATTCCCGCCGGTATTGTTTGGGGCGGTGCTATGGATGGATGTCGTTGCACAAGCGTGGGTGATTTTGGTGTCGATCGGGCTTGTTCTCTTTCAATGCATCTCGATTTGGGGTGCCTGTTACAAAGTTATTGAGAATTCTTGGTATCTTTCGCTGGTTCACATTCCGGGTTGTATTGCTGGAATCGTTGCCGGCTTTTACTGCTCGAGCGTTCTTGGATCCATTCCTTAAGGCCTCTTTCAAAAGAGTTTTAGGAAAGACTCCATTGCAAAACGTAGTACGACAGTCTCTGTCGTGAGGAAAACGTCGTACGACAGTCCCTTTCGTAAAGTAATTCGCAAGCAAGAAAAAACCGTTCGGCAGTCCCTTTCGCGACAGGGACTGTCGCACAACGTTTTTACGAAAACAATATCTTCGAAGTCCCTATCGTTGCCATCACAATACTGATCATGCGAGTCACCTATCACGCCGCTGCGAGCTTGGATGGATTCATTGCAAAAGAGAACGGCGATGTCGCGTGGCTCGATTCTTTCCAAATTCCTCCAGAAGAGACAGGGCTGGAAGAGTTTTTTGAGAGTGTCGACGGCCTAATCATGGGAAGGGGAACCTATGACTTTGTGTTTCAATACGGTTCGTGGCCATACGAATCCAAGCCAACATGGGTGTTGACGCATCGAGACATCCAAGCGCTGCCCGGGGCGGTGTTGTTTTTTCGAGGGCGGAGCTCTGGAAACGAGCATGATTCACGAACCGAGATCCGTTGTCCAAATGAATCAACCGAGTCTTTGGTGTTGCGCGAGGCATCTGACATGGGGCTCAAACATCTTTGGCTGGTTGGCGGTGGTCGATTGGCATCGTCATTCTTAGAGCAAGGCTTGATTTCCGACATCAAGGTCGCCATGATGCCAATTACCCTTGGTCAAGGCATTCCATTGTTTGCAGATCATCAGCTCGACCGAATCGAGTATGTCGACCGAAAGGTCATCGAAAGGCGAGGCTTCCAGCAAGTGGAATTGCTTCTCCAAGTTCGAAACTCGTAGTACGACAGTCCCTGTCGTGAACACGTCGTGCGACAGTCCCTGCCGTGAATACGTCGTGCGACAGTCCCTGTGTTGACAAAATTCGCAAGCAAAAAAGCCTCGTTCGGCAGTTCCTTTCGCGACAGAGACTGTCGCACTACGCTAGAATCCCGCAAGGCTCAATGGCTGTAATGACTTGGGCACTGCCAAGGTTGATAGCGAGCCGCATTGATGGCTGCCCAAATGTGGATGATCCAGCCGAGCAGCACGAACCACAACAATGTTCCGGTGATAAAGAAGAATGCCGCCGACAATAATCTGCCTTGGACCAACTGCCCCAAACCTGGGTAGAAAAAGCTCGCCAAGCCTGCAATAACGTTTCCGGTCGACCCTTGATGATTCATGTTTGCCTCCATAAGGGCCTATTCGTCCAAGAGGGGCTAATCTTGGCAAAAAAGCGGTTTCGATTTTGCGAAAATCGCAATGGTTGCCTCGAGCGTCATACAACTACTCCTCGGTAGGATTCCCGGCATGAGCCGCCGCATGATCCAATTCGTACCGTTCAAAATCGGTTCGGACGGTTTGGCCCGCGCGAAGCGTCGGCAGGAGTTTGGAAGGTTCGAGCAACCGGCAATCGGCCGTTTGGTGATCCCAGTCCACTTTGAAGATCTCGCAGGGGACCAACTCGCTAAAGCCTCGCCATTGCACTTCCACCCAACCCCGAGCGACCCGCGATTCCTTGTGCACCCTGCGAAATTCACGATGTTTGGTTGCTTCGACGGAAAGATCTTTGGCGAATCCTGGTGTGCGATTCTCGCCGAGCAAGCAAATGGGGTTGGATTCCATCCGGGTTTTCGGATTCGACGGCAGCGGGCGATCCAAGTGCAATTCTTCTGGCAGATCAGGTGGAGTCCACTCGATGTTTTCAACATTGACAATCCGCATGGATGGACCGGAAAGTTCCTTCAAGAAGCGATAGCCAAGGTTGAGAGGATCGCGATGCTTGGTCTCTACGACGAGATCGACCCAATACAATGTGGGATTATTCGACCAGCGAGTATCTTGATTCATTGTGCGACGCTTTCCCAAGCGACCTTTGAGCATGAAGGCTTCGTGGCTCTGGGTTTCGATCAACCAGTATCGTTGCGAGTTGAATCGATCCGTCCAAGTTCGAATCGAATCCGTTGGAAGGTCTATTCTTTGGAGCGATCTTTCAATGGATGCTTGGTCAAGTTGAAACTTGGGATCGACTCCGCAGGAAAGTGTCGCTACGTCGAGTTCAGAGGGAAGCGATGAATCAAAAGTATGGATCGGGAAAAGGAAAGCGGTCGGATCAAAACTCATATCCATGAGTTCGTTCGCAAACATCATTGTTTTGTCTAATTGAATGGGCTTGTCCAGTGACAACACTTCCTGCCACGAGGCAAGCTGGCGAAGGTTCCAAAGCGTTTCGGAGCCTCCCATCCATTGCATTTGATCCTTTTCTTTTAATTGCTGAAGAGCCTTTTTCAATTGGGAATCGCCGCCCATGGCAAGAGCTACCATACACTCCGCAATTCCCTGATTCTCCTTGGGGAGAGTCGCGATAAACTCGGTTAGCTCCGAGTTTCTTTGAAGGCGAATGCCAAGGTTCAGGACAAGTGTTTCAAGTTCGCTTTTTCCATAGTCCGGCAATCTTTCTGCCATTTCTTGGACGATCTCGAAAGCGCGATTCCAGTCGCGTTTACCTAACGCGATTCGCAGTTTCAGTCGATCGCTTGCATATTCACTGTTGGAATAGTCACCGGAATCATGATCATAGGCATATTCGACCATGCCCATGCCCATTCCATCCTCATACGATGTTTTCAACCATTCCAAAGCCTTCGGCTGTCTGAGTCTTTCGGCGAATATTTGAACATGCTCGCGATCTGCCATTTGAAAATTACCATCCGATAGAGCTTGGATGGCCCGCTGTTCGTAGATTCGAGCGATCAACCATTGACGATCGTAAAGATCGACAGGAGCTGCTTCTTCAATCGGTGGGATGATCTCCATGGCTTCGCGGAAATAATTCTCTGCTAGAGCGAGGTCGCCTTGAAGTTGCGCGATTCGAGCTCGAAAAAGAGTTACGCAGGATCGGAGGTAGACTTGGCTTGCTTCATTCAGCGAAGCATCATCGGTATCCTTTTCAAGCGTCGCTTGCATTCGCTTGACGAGTTCTTGAAGCTCGTCCATACGATCTCGATACCAAATGGTTCTCACGAGCGACTGTAGGGCGAGTATAAAGCCCGCATTGGTCACATCAGAGTGTTCATCTTCATTGGCATCCGACCACGCTTCATCGATATTTCCCTCGGCAATCAAATGGTGGTAATACCACCCTTCGATCTGACGCCTCACCACGAGGAACTCCTCTCGATCGCGAAGGAGTGGTAAGCCCTTGCGAACGGCCGGTAATGCTCGCTTGCTGTCGTGGGCGAGAAGAAACTGCATGGAAGCGATCGTCGCAAGAGGTAGTTCACGTACTTCGCTTGGCGCATGATCCAATGCCTCGCTCCACATTTTGGCATCGGCTTCGGTAAGGTCAGCATTTTCGTAGATTAGCCAATCCAATAGGATTTCAGCCATGTTCGTTGACTTGAAGAGAGAGTCGCACTTCCCTTCTTTTTTTGCCCGAGCGATCAGTCGTCCGATGATCTGTGATCGATAAGGGAGTGTGGAATCTGAGAGGATGGCAGCCTTGGCCTGTTGAAGGTATCGTGGGAAATCAAGAGGTTGTGCCGACTCTAAGGTCAATAACTGAGTGAAGGTCAAAACATCAGGAGCGACATCGTCTTCTTGCTTCAGTCGTTCTATGAACGCGGGTGTCAGTCGCCCTGATTCGGCAATGTGTTCCGCGAAAGGATACCAGGCAAAGTTCTGTCGATAGTAATGAAGGAACAATCGATAGACTTGCTCTTCGCTACCATACCCCAAAAAGGCTCGCACCCTACTCTCATCACCGAGCCAAAAGCAACGCTTGAAGTAGTGCGAGGCTTTTTGCTCGTCGGATAATGCCGCTATCTCTTCATCTTCAAGGAAAAGCTCCAACGAAGGATGGTGAGGCATCGTTTGCCTGGCTCGTTCCATCCATTGGCTTGCGAGGTCATGATTCTCAAGAGCTCGGTGTGTACGAGCCATGAGATGATAGACGCCCGGTAATCTTTCTGGCTGCGCGATTTGATCGAGTTGTTGAAGCGCTTCGGCAGGACATTCGAACAGTAGGTAAACTTTTGCGGCTTGCATGCGAAGCAAGTCGCGATCCTCGGGCAAAAGATCGTTTTGCAGCTCACGTTCGACCTTGGCAACACTTTGCTTAGGCTCTTGTGAAATTGCTTGTGAGATGGACAGTTGCGTCGTGATATAGTTCAACTGCAGGTCGGAGCTATCATTACAAAAGTACTTTTTGTAACGCTCGGATTCTCGCCGTCCCTCTTCCAGCACTTGAAAGTCATAAAGAAACCACTCTCCTTTCGACCGTGTGTAATACCAACGCATCGAGAGGAACGATTCATGCTCAACGGTGTATTGGGGCGCTACTAAAACGTTGGCAATCGCTTTGTGTTCATCCATGGAGTAGTCGAGAAGAAGTGGGCGACGACCGAATTGATCCAATACGATGGGGGAATTGTTCGCAAAGTACGATTGCGCCCGAAAATAGCGAACGAAAGATAATTGCTGAGGATCTAACTGTGAGAAAACAGCGGCCTCGAAAGCATCCGAGTCCACTCGGAAATCGACCCCGGCCTCGAACTGCCTCAAATGTCGGTTGATTTGCGAAACGAGCTTTTGTTCTTCTGGCGAAGACACCGTGGTTGGGACGTCTTCATTGAACTTCTTTACCAATGCTCGATCGAAGTCGCGAAGGTCCTCTTCCAAACTGCTCAGCGGGTGAAATGAATACTGGGCGTGTTGGGATTGCTCATTCTTGATGAAGTACCAAGTGAGCGATCCAAAACCGCCGCAACAAACAATTGCAAGCATTCCGAAGATGCTTGCCAGTATAGCTAGCGCTTTGCCTGCAGACGTTGAACGTTGAAAGGGAGGAGCGGGACGATCTCCGAAGGGATTGGACTGTGAAGGAGTCGTCGGTGAGGGATTGGTTGGTGAGTGGTTTGACATCGTTGATGGATTCCTTCCAAGGGCTTAGCAGCAAAGAGCAATGCTATCAGAATCGCGAAGAAATTTCATCTCTTTGGGGGGGCGGTCGAGCATTCTGTGGACAAAGGTCACAGTGCTTGCATCGCGACTGGTCAATTGATGTATTGACGGCTCCAGGGCTGAACAGCTATTTTCCGCCACGAGTCTCTAGCGTTTGTTGAAGGCCTTGGAACCAACAAACGCGGAAGGGTTGGGTTCGAATGGATTCGAGCCGCGATGGCATTTCATGGAAGGTGTTCGACCTATGCGTCATCCCCTCATAGCTAAAACGTGCCGCGTCGCCGCGCCTGCATGTCTTGGTATCTCCGTGGCAGTCGGTTGTACGGCTCCGTGGACCAACCAACCCAAGCCCACTGAGCTCGAGAAAAAAGGGCAAGCGGTCCGCGAGATTCTCAATGCGGATGATCGTCCTCGACTCATTCATGAAATGTGTGGACACGTCGGGCTCTATCCAAAGCTCTTCCAATCCTTTGGACTGGTGACTCAGCTTTCAGGGACCGGTGGTGATATTCGGCCTAGTCCGCAGCGAGATTATATTCTCAACGAAATGCGGGCCAACGATGTATCGGATCCCAACAAAATACTATCTTCCAAGGATACCGCTCTAGTACAGGTTCGAACGGTGGCTTCACCTGGAACCTTTCGTGGCCAAAAAGTAGACGCCATTGTCAATGTTTCGCGCGAGTGCGAGGCATCTAGTTTACAAGGGGGCGTACTTCTTCAAGCACGATTGCATGAACACCGCGAGTTGGGTGGTTCGATGTTGCACGGTGCTGAGAAGGCTCGTGTGCAAGGGCCGATCGTCTTTATGCCTCGAGGTTTCGTCGAGAAAGGGCAAACTCGGCGGGAAAAGGTTGATTACACCAAGGGCCGCATTCTGGGCGGTGCCAAGTTGCTCGACACGCGTATCATGGGGCTACGCATCAACAATGAAGTGGCTCATGCGATGACGAGCCATGCTTTGGAGAAGACGATCAACGAGCAATTCCATCTTTTCGATGGAAAGAAGAAACGGGGTGTAGCGACGGCAAAAGACGATGGTTTCGTCATGTTAGACCTTCCCACACGCTACAAAGATGACCCACAGCATTTTCTCGATGCGGTCCTTCACATGGGATTTCGCGAACGAGAAGAAGAGCGCAAGTCGCGAGCCGAAGTAGCGAAACTAGCGTTGCAAGAGCCGACGACTGCGAGGCGTGCTGCATTGCAATTGGAAACGATGGGACGCGACGGCGTCGCTGCATTGCAAACGGTATTGCAACACCCGAATCCAGAAATCCGGTTCTACGCTTCCTACTCACTCGCCTACGCAGACAGCCAAACGGCTGTTCCCACGCTTGAGGATCTTGCACGGAAGTATCCCGAGTTTCGCAAAATGGCTTTTATCGGTCTTTCGATTATCGACCATTATGATGCTCGCGACAGCCTGGAGAGAATGCTTCAGGACCCCGAGCCTGAAGTTCGCTATGGTGCGATAGATGCGCTGCATCGACGAGACGATAGCCTGTCGATCTTGAGTGAGATTCGTTTGGGTGATCTCGTGAACTTGATTGAGGTTCCGAGCGCGACGCCTCTGATTGCTGTCTCCTTGGAACACAAGGCAGAGATCGCGATCTTTGGATCCAATCCACAGTTGTTTGTACCCGAGTACTTTGAAGTGAATCCGCGATTGGTCATTCGACCCGATGCTCAAGGGGGGCTCCGCGTCACCCGATTTGCTCGCATGGATGATCGTATTCAGGTGGTGAATCCCGATTTGCGAAGCGTGCTCGATGCCATCAAAGAAGTGGGTGGCGACTACAACGATATGGTTCAGTTCCTCGATATCGCCATGGAACGCGGGATGCTCCCCTACCCTGTGGCCTTCAATCCTCGTCCTGTGGCCGGTCGAGTTCACGAACGAGATGCCGAAAAGGATTTGCTCAACCAAAACACGAATGAAAACGATATCGTCGCGGCGGATCAACCAGATATCAGCCAAAGCAAAGACGACATCGTGAAGCCAAAGCCATGGTGGGACGTTCGACGATTCTGGGACAAGCCAGAAGCTGAAGCAGAATCGAACTGAGGATCATAGACAGATGCTCAAAGCGCTCGAGCTAGTCGGCTTCAAAAGTTTCGCCGATCGAACAAGGTTCGAATTCCCGGACGGGATCACGGTTGTCGTGGGACCCAATGGTTCGGGTAAGTCGAACATTGTCGATGCCATCAAATGGGTACTAGGTGCCCAAAGCGCTAAGAGTCTTCGCGGGGCCGACATGGCCGACGTGATTTTTAAGGGGTCTGCTGCTGGAGGTCGCAAGCCTTCTAATAGCGCTGAAGCGACCCTTGTGTTTGATAATTCCAAACAGCAGCTGCCGGTAGACACACCAGAAGTTCACATCACTCGCCGTGTCTATCGCAGTGGTGAGAGCGAATACCTCATCAACAGTGCTCCGTGCCGCTTGAAAGACATCAAGGATCTGTTTCGCGGTACGGGGGTAGGGGTCGACGCTTATAGCTTGATCGAACAAGGCAAAGTCGATCGCATGTTGCAGGCGAGCCCCAAGGATCGCCGAGCCATCTTCGAAGAAGCAGCCGGTATCAGCCGATTCAAAGCCAAAAAGGTCGAAGCGGAGCGACGACTCAGTCGCGTGGATCAAAACCTATTGCGACTTGGCGACATTGTCGAAGAGGTGAAGACTCGCTACGAAACCCTGCAAAATCAAGCCGAAAAGGCTCGTCGATATCGCGAAATGAATCAGCGATTGTCGCTGCTTCGAACTCAATTGGGATTGGCGGATGCGGATGCCATTCGTTCGCAACAAGCACAATTGGAGAAGCAACTGCAGTCATTGATCGAGAATCAATCGCAGTTGAGTTCGCAGTACGATGCGGCCAAGCAGAACTATATTCAAGTCGAACTTCGGCTTCAGGATCTTGCGCAAAAGGCACAGCAAGCTCAAACAAGGCAGCAAGATCTTCGACAGAAAATCGCATCGCACGAAGCGAATCAGCAAAACGATCGCGTCCGCAGAACGGAGCTCTCCGAAGAGAAAGATCTTCTCCATCAACGTTTGCGAACGCTCCAGCAGCGCGTGGGATTGTCGAACGATGAAGTTCAGCGAAGACAGTCGGAATTAGCTGAACTCGAAGAAGAACATCGACAACAATCGTTGGTCCTTCACTCGCTCGAACATGATCTATCGGCCTCCATCGATCGATGGAAAGCTTGCCAACAACGCGTTGAACTGCATCGCGAAACCTATATGCGATTGTTGCAGGATTCAAGCCTCCAATCGAGCAAGGTCGCTTCGGACAAAAATCAATTGGCCCAGATCGAAGCCACACTCATGGCTCGAACGAACCAATTGCAAACTCTTCAAGAAGAGCTTGAAAAGGAGAACGCGGAATCCTCGGCCACACAACTCCGGATCGATGAATTGGAGCGGGTGGCTCAAGAGAAGCAACAGCTATTCCAAAGTGGACAGTCCAAGCTACAAGAGATTCGGCAAGTTCTGCAGGAACATCAAGAAGAGTGCTTGTCGATTCAAGGACGCATTCAAGGATTGACGGAACGGCTCAATGTTCTCGAAGAACTCGAGCAGCAACGCGAAGGGATCGGTCGCGGTGCGCAACAGCTGATCGGAATGAAGCAATCGCAAGCGAACTCGGCATTCAGCTCGGTTTGCGGATTGGTTGCAGACTTGATCGACATCGATGTGCACTTAGCTCCATTGGTAGACGTTGCCCTGGGGCAATCGGCTGATGCGGTCGTGTTGTCGGATGGACAAGTGATCGATTTGTTGCGCGATGGCAATCTGCAACTGGAAGGTCGCGTATCGCTGATCCGACTCGATCGGCTTCCTGCTCGACGAGCTGGTGAAAAGATTCAGCTCGATGGTTTGCGTGGAGTGATTGGTCGAGCCGATCGATTGGTTCAATGCCAAGAGCCGTACCAGCCTTTGGTTCGATCCTTGCTGGGTACGACATGGCTCGTCGATACACTCGCCACGGCTCTCGATTTGAGCCATCTTCGCGGAGCTGGCCTACGGTTTGTGACCGCTTCCTGCGAACGCATCGATTCCGATGGAACATTGACGATCGGGGCTTTGAAGTCGGCCTTAGGCCTGGTGGCTCGAAAAAGTGAATTGCATGCAGCGCGAGAAGAGATTGCGCACTATCAAGCGAGGCTGATTGAATCGAATCGCGATGCCGAAGAGACGATGGAACAACTTCGCTCCGCGGAAGCACGCGTTCGTTTTCTAGATGAAGATGCTCGTTCCGCTCAGCAAGAAGTCACCAAATTGTACCTAGTGCGAGATGGACTGAAGGCTCGCATTCAAGAGCATGAATCGCAATGTCAGCAGCTTTCGGCAGAGTGTGAAGAGCTTCAACAGTCGCGACAAGTAGCGGTTCGAGATATTCAAGCATCGTCGGAGTTGGCTTCAGCTCTCGAACGCGATTCTATCTTGGCCAAGGATCGCGCGGATGAAGCCACGCAAGAACTGCGGCAGTGCGAATCGGAGAAATCCGAGCAAACGCACTTGATCACGGCTCAACGGATCACGATGGCCAAGGTAGAACAGCGCATCGAAAACCATCGCGTCGTTCTCGATCAGCTTACGAAGGACCATAGCGAACGCAAATATGCCGTCTCCGATGTGCAACAACAGTTGCAAGGCATCGCCGAACGATTTCGCGAAATCGAACTTCGCATACTCGATGCTTCATCGAAGCTTGCTGACCTCTATTTGGAACTAGAATCCAACGATCACCAACAGCGGGAGTGGGCCCTTTCGACTCGAGGGATTCAAACGGAACTGCACGATGCTCAGAAACGCGTCGATCAGTTGCAGCGACAGATGGATAAGAGCCGAGATCGTCAGACTCAGCTCGACCATGAGAAAGCGAGCCTCGAATCCAACTTGCACCAACTGCATCAACGGTTTCATGAAGACTATCAGCTCGATCTCAACGATCCTCAGATTATCGAATCCACTCCTGCCATGGAGAATCGAGCGGCTGCCGAGCAAGAGGCGGCTAAATTGCGTCAAGAGATTGCAGCCGTCGGTTCGGTCAACATGGAGTCGCTTCGCGAGTTGGATGAACTTCAAGGACGCTACGAAACGCTCGCGGGTCATTATCGCGACCTCACCGAAGCTCGCGACCAACTCTTGAAGGTTATCGCCAAGATCAACCAAGACAGCCGTCGGCTATTCTTGGATACCCTCGAGGTTATTCGAACCAATTTTCAATTGCTGTATCGCAAGTCTTTTGGCGGTGGACATGCCGACATCATTCTTGAAGAAGGCGAGGATGTACTCGAGTGCGGCGTGGAGATCGTGGCAACGCCTCCTGGCAAGACATCCCTATCCAACTCGCTCTTGAGCGGTGGTGAGAAAGCATTGACGGCAGTCGCCTTGATCATGGCTATCTTCCAATTCCGCCCAAGCCCTTTTTGCGTGCTCGATGAAGTCGATGCACCTTTTGATGAAGCCAATATCGGTCGGTTTGTGACCGTATTGAAAGAGTTCTTGGATTGGACCAAGTTTATAGTGGTAACGCATTCCAAGAAGACGATGACCGCTGCCAACACGCTCTATGGCGTTACGATGCAAGAAAGTGGTGTGAGTACGCAGGTATCGGTTCGCTTTGAAGATGTAGGCGAGAATGGCGAGATTCTGAACACCGATTCCGATGCGCCAACGCATCCGCGAATCCACCGCGCGGCCTAGGTGTGAGAGACGAGAGCCGAGAGCTGAGAGTAGAGCCGCAGGGCGTTAGCCCCGGTTGGAGTGGTGGCGTGTTACGACGTTGCACGATCTAGCCGAACAATCCATCTTTATCCGGGGTTTGTTCCTTTCGATCTTGGCCCTCGCCAGTATAGAGAATTACTTGTTCCAATGCCTCTTCCGTAAAAATGCATTGCCAATCGCCACCGACAGTCCACAGTGGGCGGTCGAGGAACTTAGGCCAACGTTCTCGTATAGCGCGCGTGCAATTGGCTTTCACCTGATCGCGAACTTTGCTCCGTTGTAACCAGGAGCAGACACGACGATGTGAACGTGGTTCGCCCGGATTTCTACCCAAAGCTTCCAATCACGAAACGTGCACAGGCGAGCGATCTCGGCCGCAACGGCCGACGTTGTTCATCATCTAGAAGGCAGACTTCATGTTTCAACGATTCCGGTGCCACTGTTCTAGATGAGGCTGCGGTGCTTTTTGCCCCTGACCACGCGAACGCCACCAACGCTCATCACCTTGCAAGAATGTGCCGTAGACGGTGAAGGTGATGAAAAATGCAATCGGTTCATCGTCATCCATCAGGAATGTACCTGGTGATTGCGGATGAAGGGTGGCAATGTATTCGCAAATGGGCGAATGAAACCGCTGAGAAACCGCGGCTAACGCCGTGCGGCTATAAAACCGGGCAACGCCGTACGGCTAAAGAACCGCGGCTAAAGAACCGCGGCTAACGCCGTGCGGCTCATAAACCGCGGCTAACGCCGTGCGGCTGAGCAACCGCGGCTAACGCCGTGCGGCTAAAGAACCGCGGCTAAGCAACCGACTGCCGACGCCGCCTGAGCTATTCTCCAATGGCTCCGGGAGCCCGTCGGCCATGGAACCGACACGACGATAAACGTCGATGTCGACCGAGTCGTTCACGATCTTGGTGCTTCCATCGCACATCGCGAAGACGACAACGCCAGGATGCATGCTCATAAAGGAAGAGTTGTTTTCATAGTCCAACGGCCACGCTTTCAAATCTTTGAGCTTGTTGTTGGTGTTTTGGCAAACCGCTTTCGTATTCGGTGCAATGTAGGTCGTGGCAGAGTTCATGACCGAGTGAGCTCAAGCGGTTCGAGTGGCAAAATCGGGAACGGATTCACCCAACAAGAAGGTATTCGAGGTTCCGTCTTTGATATCGGCAAGCTTCACTTGGCAAGCTTCTTTGTGTTCGAAGCCCAAAGAACGCCAGGATGGAACACGCCGTTGTTGGCATCGAAACGATAGTCGACAGCACCGTAATCGGCCGTCTTGATGATCGGACGCAGATGCGGTTGGTAGTTGCCCAACTGGCTTGTGGCACCTGTACCCAATACGAACCCATCACACCTTTGTAACTGGTGGTTCCCATTATGGTCGCTGCATTGAACCATCCCGACTCACCACGTGCAGCCATGGTGCTGGCGATGCATCGGGGGCATCGAACGATTGATAAGGTACTCGCCGCTGTGGACGCATTTGCAGGTACCGTTAGGTCAACGACTTGCCCTGGAAAGCCTGCCGATGGTCCATAGGTAAATTGTTCGTACAAATTGTTTTGTTCGACGTTAGGAAGTACACCCACAATCCATGACATCGTTTTCAGAATCCGCACCCGACAGCGAACCGCAGACGTTTCGTGGAAGTTTGTTCTGGGTCGTGGCCGAATTGATGCAGGCCATCGCCAATTGTTTCACATTGTTGGTGCAGTAGGTTCGGCGAGCTGCCTCGCGAGCCATTTGAACTGCAGGCAACAACAGACCCACCAATACACCAATAATGGCGATCACCACAAGCAATTCGACAAGGGTAAAAGCTCTTCGGCGAATGAAGTGACGCATAGTGTATTCCTTTGGGGGCGATGAGGATCCTAGTGCTTTGAATGATGAGTCATTTCAGGTGCGGTACAAAGCCTTACCGCTAACCCTATTTTAGCACGCTTCGCCGCGATCTTCCCGAGGTTCTCGAGAAAGAAATCGCTACTGGGATAGAAACTCGTGTACGACCGTGGTTTGTTGTACGGATCCGGTCCCTTTATCCTCCGCACGAATCGAAATTCGAATCGAAGAAAGAGGCAACGCAAAAGGTGGCCGAGTGTCCAACTCACCTTCGTCATCGATGATTCCGTTACCGTTATCGTCAGCTCCATTGCTCAACCGTGGAATGAACGCTGGCGACTGAGCTAACGGAGCAGGTGCGCCGGACGATCCATGCCAATACCCCGACGATTGATCATACTCGTCCATCTCGTAGATATCGGTCCACGAATCGTAGCGTGGCTGGAAGGCAAAAGGTGCTGCGGTCCGGACCACGCCTGAATTGAGAATACCAGGACTAAAGAGGTTTCGATCCAATGGATTTTCACCACTAAAGGGAGTCACCCCGTGAAACGCAGGTTTGGCAGCCCAGTCGCGGAAGCCAAAAGCAAGATCGACATAGGAACCGCGGTCGGCAATCGCCATCCCTAATGCATATCCTGGATCCCCAGGAGATAGCAACACGTCATCGCTATTGGTTGCTCCATATTCGGTAGCATCATCACCCGTTCCATTGCTGTCATCATCGATTCCTACGTTTCCAGGAGCCGCATCGACGCCTGGATGAAACATGCGTGGAGCAGCGGGATCAAAGAGGCGTATGTCAAAGGCCAGTCCGCCCGACATCAAAATGTCTTCGCCCAGTCGTGATCGAAAGTCGGCATTGCCATCCGAGGTAAGCATCGCATTGGCCGGATCAAATGGATCTGCATTTCCCGATGCCATTCGGCCAAGAGTGAACTCGGGTCGCAAAAATCCTGAGAAGGACGATAGAGGAACCGAATAAACCCCTGCAGCAGGAGCTGTAATGGCGACCGATCCTGCTGCGTAGGCATAGGGCAATGTCGTTGCCAACAAAGGCAATGTACGATCGACCGAAGGAGACGCACCGTTCGGAATCGGTAGCATGCAATGCGCGAAACGGTTTTGCGGTTGCGCAAGATCTTGCAAACTATTGGCCGCTACGGCGAAATTCAATGTAGGATCGGTGCTGTAGACGCGGCGAAGTGATAGATCACAACGTTGGTGGGCAATCTGCATTCGCATCATGTCTTGCATGATGGGATTGCTGCTCAAGAGTGGATCAGGATATTGATTCAAACCGCCACGAAAACGTGGTGAACCGCTCGATATTTCGAGAGGAAGATGCTTGATGCCCGAGGTTACGATGTTGAGATCCGGACGAATCAAAAGCACTCGTCGATAAAGCGTATAGCCAAGTCTTGGAAATCGCGTTTGTCCTCCGCCATACGATGCGGGGCTGGCGGTGGCTGTCACTGGATCGCCCGAGACATCGGCGGGATCGACGATCGGCAGACCTGTTAATGGATTGTATAGCTCTGAGGACTGCCCATTGGCCAAGCGTTGCAATCGATTGGCGGAAGCATTGGGATCGGGCGTGGGCAATGCAAAGTAAATGATCTCGGCGTATTCAGACGAGATCGTTACCAGCGTTTCCCAATCGCTTTCCGTTGGAGCGTAAGCAGGGTTCGCTGCGACCGCCATGATGGCATAAGGAACCTTGCCGACGAACGGTTCACCGCTAGAACGCGCATAAACATCAACACGTCGTCGCCATCGCCAATCCTATTTTCCGCTAAGCTCGAAATCCCCGCGCTATTGTCGGTCATGGGGCCATCATAGTATTCGAAATAGCCCGTGATCTCGGTCGAATTCATCGGAGGAACGGGACGAACTGTACAACCATTGAGGTCGCGTTCGATCACCAATGCGACGCTGCGTAGGCGATCGCTGAGCGTAAGCTTCACGCGCCTTTGCTGATCCCATCGGAGAGGCGTTTGAAGCCTTCGGCCAAGGCTGCCATCATCAACAATGTGATGACGGTCGCAATGAGCACTTCAATGAGGGTGAAGCCCCAAGCCTTTCGCATGGAATGGTTTGTTCGCTGTGTCATGTTCAAGCCTTTCATTCGAAGCATTGCGATGTCCTATCAGCGAACCTGACGTCGGAACAAAATCGTTTTGTCTACGTTGAGGTCTTCACCCGGGATGTAACCAACCGGAATCGATCGATCGATGATGAAGAGTGATTGTTGTCTTCGCATGTCGCCGCCTCGTCCCGAAACTTCGGCTCCGATTCCCGTTACCGGATCGAACTCGAAGAACCCAACGGTCATGCGAACGCAAAAGACGTTGGATTGATTGGAGACAAGGTTCGAAAGACGCGACAATCCCAAGTAGGCTGTCGATGGTTGGTAGGTACCAGCCGAGCAAATCCCCAGCCCAGAGGCATGGAGACCTCCCTAGGCAGGAACGGTATTGGGTGGAACGGCCGATCGACGAGCCAAGCCACAGTATCACTGGCATTGGCGGAAGTTTCGCCAAGTGGATCGGCCACGATGTTTCCGGTAAAGCCCGATCGAGCAGCACCGACAAATCTCGTTGGAAATCGGGACTCATCATCGCATTAAGGAGTGATTGGGATCCGTGAAGAAGGTTCCCGTTGGACTTGGCGTCACAAATCCTTGACGGGCCAAAACCATTTCGGTCCAAAGCGGCAACTGTGGAGGTTGGAAGGTGTCACCTGCTCGCGTCGATTGAGCGAGGTAATTGCTGTGTACCGCTTTCCAAACACGTTCATCGACGATCGTATTGATATTCACTTTGCCCGAATTGACATAGCTGGATATCGAGTTGAATGGAGCCAAGTAAGTATCCAACATGCGAGCGCGGACCATGTTCGTTTCGGCATCGAAACCTGTTCCTGAAGTCGCAGCTTCGGTGACGCGTGGCAATCGCGCATCGAAGAAGGTGGCCGAATCAGAATACTGTTGAGGAGTCTCCACAAGATCGAGCAACAAATGGAGGTCGCTTCGAGCCGTCGCGGTTTGCATGAAGAATGGGGTCGGCGTTCCGCCGTTGGTCACCTTCCAATCACTCGACTCAAAGAAATTGAAGAGATGTCCAAAGGGAGCCGAAAGTCCTCGAGGAGATGCTGCGGGTGGTGCATACAAATTGGTCGTAGGCGCGGCACTCACCGTAGTGCATTGTGCCAGCTGACCAGGGCTGCAATACGACACCATCATCATCTCGTAAGGAGTCGCAAAGTTGCGGTTAAACACTTGATAGCTGCTCACCGGATTCTGAGGCATACCATCGAACTGACCAGGAGGCAAAGCATTCAACGGCGGCGAATTGAGTGGTGGACCAAACCCATCGTAGTCGTTGGTCGTCATCGGGTTGTTGGTCAGTGGTCGTCCCACATTGAGGTACCCAAGCGTGCTTGCGGACGCTCCGCGATAGAGCGGATCGGCGGTGTCCGTATAGACACCTGCTGGATAGCTGCTATATCCCAATTGATAGTTGAAGAACGCTGGAGCTGCTGCACCCGTCGTCGCAACCGGAGGTCCGGTGTACGTTGGTGTTTCGACCAATGGTGCCAAGGAGTAGGTAATCATTTGAGTACCAATCGTTGGGTGCGATGTCTTGCGAGCAGGCAGAGCTTCGGTTGGAAGAGAACCTGCACCAGGCAACGCCACCAACCCTGAATTGGCTTCCAATCCATTGGCATCAGCACCATCTTTGTAACGGGATTGGAAAGCAAACTTGTTGGCTCCCGATACCGTATTGGTATCCTCACCTGTGTAGACCGTTAGGTCCATCGAGATCCAATCGATGGTAATGTAAGGATTGGTCACCGCGTTGTAGGGTAGTTCGGGATCGGCTAGTCGTTGCAAATAGGCTGTCTTGAAGTTCGGGTAGGTGCCGAGTTCGTAGCATGGACGAGCTGCATTGTTGAGCTCTTCATTGACCGGAGATGCCGTGGGGTGGTCAAACGGCGTGTTGGGCAAATTGCCAGTCGACGATTGATAGTTCCGCCAGCTATCCATTGGAAGCGAATTGAAACCTCCGTCCGAAGGATTGATTCGCTCAGTCGGAATCTGATAGTACTTGGCTGGCGTAGAAACCGGTTCACTGATATTGAGTCCAACGCGATACTGCCCACCACCCGCAGGCATCAAGGCATCCCAAGCGTTGGATGGAGGCGCTGCCGTGCAGACCATGCCCACTGGATTTTGTCGAGCGAATTGCCATGGATTCTCAACCGTACCATCTAACTTATAAGTGGAGACATTGGTATTGCTAATCGCAATCCGTTGTGGGCTCGGCATATAGGTTGGAGGTGTTACCGAAGAATCTTGCGATCCGATGACGGTATTGGCTCGAGGGCCAATCACCAAATAGCTTCCACCATTCAAATACTCGGGATAGGTGCTACCGCGTACAAAGACTCGATGGTCCTTTTCGGTTGCATCGTTGATCAAGTTAGGATTGGTCGTTGGGACCGACGTCGTGAAAACGATGAGGCGATCAAAAGTTGGCGCGGTGCCCGGCGGGGGAACTGATAGATCGCTATACAATCCGCTGCTCAAATCCGCAGAAGCGCCTTCTACGGTTCCACTCAACTGATACGTTTGCGATGCGAACCCAGGTGTTCGCAACGTCTCATTGGGAGATGTCGTAGGAGCGTGCACTCCACTCAAACCAATTCGCCATACGGGAGATCCGTCTGGTGCAGTTCGAGCAAGGTGCAAGCTATTGGTGCCTGTAGTCGTTTCATAAAGCGAAGAAGGAACTGCAGGAAGCGTTGCATCTCCGCTGAGACCCGTGGATCGAAGAGCCATCAATTCCAAGAACAAAGATCCTTTGGGCAAGCGATACTGATCTTCATCCGAATCGCCACCGCTCTTTTTCTGCATCGAGCTATCTTCAGCGGTATCCTTGGTGGATTTGTCATGCAGTGCCAACGATTCCGTCAAGCAAAGCTCTGGGAACTCTAAGCCCCAAACGACATTGCCAACTTGAGGAACCCATCCTGGCGTCTTGGTGTCGAAACCGAAGGGAACTTCATCGAATTCAAAACGTGTCATGGCCGCATCGGAATCGCGGAAGTCCACAACGTTCACTGCCCATTGTGCGAGGATGCGAGCACGTCGTTTGCGGAAGGTTGCTCCCGCAGGAGTCGTAGCGGTAAACGGTCCCGTCAAACCTTGCATTCCAGGCAGAATGTAATCGCGTGGTACAATCAATTGAGCCAGGATGTATAGCTGGCGAGCGTATCGCTTACGAGCGCTCAAATGGAGTTGAGTCGTTGGGTACGAGAAGCCATATTCGCCGGTCACTTGACTTGGCAATGCACCGCCAGGAATCATGCTTGATTCATACTGAACGTTGTTCTGCAACTCTTCAGGATCATCGGCGGTGTTTTCCAAAACACCGGCGTTGTCAGCAAGGTTCTCTTCATTGAGATCGTTGCCAAATGGTCGATTGGCATTCATCCGAAGGCTCTTGCGAAACTCGAACGGCAAATAATCCTTCAAGATCGTTCGCGTGAGGGTTCCACCTCCCGTTCCCACTTGGGGAATCGTGGCCGTACCTTGTCGATAGCGAGCTTCATACATGAGCTCGACCCACTCGAGCATGTTGCTCGGTTGTTGGATGGTGGTTGCTGCCGGTGTGGTCACTGCAACGCCGAAGGCACCAATGGCGGGTAACTTCAACTCGCTGGATCGAGTCGTCAACAAGCGATTGATCTCTTTGTTGACGTTGTAATTCACATCGATTTCCACCAACTGACGCAATCGTTCTGGCAGAACTTCAAAAGCACCGTCATAGCGACGCAAAAGCGCTTCCAGTTCGGCCATCGAAAAGGGTTGATCCCCTGGCGAAGTCGAATTCGGACGAGATTCATAACCATCGTCGTTGGTTTCCGAAATCGGCGTGACGCCTCCAAACGAGTTCTGTCTTAGGATTGGATTCCCCAAGCGGTCCTGTCCCATGGCAATACCAGCGCGTCGCGATAGGGGAATACCTGGCATACGGCGATGCGCATGAATCGAAGCAATGTGCCGTTGATGTAGGCGACTTGCAGGATCATCCATGGTCGCGCCTGTGATTCCAGGCCGATCATCCGTTCCATATCGCATATCGAAAACCGATTGCGTGTAGCTGAAAATATTGAAGCCGGGTTTGAGCGTGGTTGCTTGAATAATGCTCGAAACCGATATGTCGGCCGGGCCGGTACCAAAGCCCTGTGGCAAATCGATACCCGTCGAACCATCTGCAGGAACACCAGCAAAGGCAGGCGAATTGGTCCCCGCCAAGAATCCGGGATCGGCCGAGACCATATCGCCAGCCGTATTAAGATTGATGCGACCATCCAAGTCTTCGATCAATGGACCCACCAAGACTTTGACGAGCTTTCCATCGGGTGCCACAATCAACGGAAGGTTGGGATCATTCCACAAAGTGTCAT
>JAXMBN010000045.1:0-41088 GCA_046349875.1 Pirellulales bacterium | reverse complement strand
AAGTGGAATCGAAACGGTCGCCGTTGCTCGTCCCACCGGCGAAGTCATTTTCGCAGCACAGGGTAATCTCGCAGCACGGGGTAATCTCGTGACACGGGGTACGGATGCGGAAATACGGACGAGACTATCGCGAGCGTTGGCGTTCGGGATCGCAATGTCCTTCCTGCTCGCAGGATGGGTGAATGTTGTCTCCGCCCAGTCGACCCTCCCGAAATCGATACGCGAGGCCCAGACCGTCGACGATTTGAGCGAAGAAGATCGTTCGGTGGTTGAGAAGCGTGTATCGGACTTGATTCGTCAGCTTGCGGACGATCGCTATGCGGTGCGTCAGCATTCCATGTCAGAACTTCAAAAGGTCGGCATTCTCGCATTCGAACAGCTCCGCATGGCGACGTTCGATCCCGATCCCCAGATCGCCTCTTCCAGCCATTACCTCTTATTGTCGATTCGACAACAATGGGCTTGGGAATCGGATCCCGTTGAGATCAAAGAACTGTTGGCTAACTATGGTGTGGCCGAGACCATTGATCGAGCAAGTCTGATCGATCGGGTTGCCAAGCTCGGCAGTGATGCTGCCGTTTCTGCTTTGGCTCGCATCAGCCGTTATGAAACGAGCGAGACCTTGAGTCGGCAGGCGGCTATACGCTTGATGGCGATGGCTGTACCTGAGGACCCTGATGCCAAACAAGCTCGGGCTCGTATTGTTCGGCAAGCCACCGGCGTTAGCAAGCGGCTTAGCGGTGAACGGCTGAAGCAATATGCACAGCTTCTTGAGACAGGGGTATTTGAAAAAAGTTTTTGGATCGCAGCGGCCGAGGCCGAGCATCGAGAAGTGGCTGATGCGGGGTCGCGCAGTCCTGCGGATCGCGACAACGCAGTATCGCTATACAAATGGTGCTGCCAAGAACTGGTGCAACGAGGTCAGCGGGAAGAGGCCCTGCGCATTGCCACGTTAATGGTATCGGGCAACCTGCTTTCCAAGTCGTATATGGACTTGACCGAGCTTTCGCACTGGGCGATTACTCATGGTATGCCTGAATGGGTCGAGTCGTTGTCGAAGGAATATCCCGAACAGTTTTCTGCATTTGCCAAACTGGGATATGCACTTGCTGAAAGTTGGTTGGTGCAAAATCAAACGGAAAAGGCAAACGCTCACGCTCGCAAAGTTTTGGAACGCACCGCATCGCGTGAGCGAGCCTACACCAATCCGTTTTTAGAACGCGTTTCGGTGGCCAAGTCCTTGCTGGATCGTTCGCTACATGAATGGGCAGAGGCGGAATATGCAGCTTCATTGAAGCAAGCAGATCCACTCCAGCCTGCTGCGATCGTCGTTTATAACGAATACTCGGAACTGTTAGCAGATGGTGAACGCTATGAGGAGGCGGCTGCTGTTTGGGATGGGTTGGCCAAACGCATCTTGGAAGAACCACTCTTTCGACAGCAAGTGGAGTCGACCTATCCCGAGTTGTACGATGGTCGAGCCGCGGACGCGTTTGTAGAGCGGTTTTATTTCTATAGCGCCAAACACGCCATCAAGACAGGGCAAAAAGAGAAGGCCCTTGAAAACCTTCAAAACGCGATTCGCTATAACCCCAAAGATTCCGATGCTTGGATTGCCAAATATAAATTGGCCGAAGACGACGAATCCAAGAAGAAGGTCCATGAGGAGACCTTGCCTCTCGTCGAATTCCTTCGCAAGCAACTCGGTGAGAACGAAGGGAAGCTACATGACTTTGCGATTCGACGAGTCCATGCAGCGAACAACAACGAATACGCTTGGCTCATTTCGAATACCGGAGGAGATCTCGAAGAAGCGCTCCGTTCAGCAAAGGTGGCATGCGAAATCGCTCCCACCAATTCTGCGTTTCTCGATACGATGGCGAGGGTTCATTTCCTTATGGGCGACTTCGCGAAAGCGGTTGAAGTTCAAGAAAAGGCTGTCTCCTTCGAGCCGCAAGATCGCCAAATGAAACGCATTCTTCAATCTTATCGCGATCAACTCAAAGATGCGAAAGGTACCGACCGTTGATCACGAAAGAACTGATGGTTCGCGATAAACGCATGGCCTTTTGGGATGAGGGATCAGGGGATGTATTATTGTTGGTTCACGGCTTTCCCCTGTCGCGGAAAATGTGGGAAGCGGTGATCCCTGCCTTGTCAGCATCGTGCCGTGTTCTCGCTCCCGACCTGTTGGGCTTTGGGCAAAGTTCCAACGATGGTGCTTTCGACACGATGGGCCAAGCTGCTGATGATCTGGCAGCATTCTTGCAAGCCTTGATGATCGAGAAACCCGTCACGCTGATCGGTTTATCGATGGGCGGGTACATCGCGTTTGAATTTTGGAAACGCAGCCCCGATAAGCTCGCTCGCCTCCTATTGTGTGATACCAAAGCTACTGCGGATGCTCCGCAAGCCATCGCGCAGCGTCACGCTATGGCCCAAGTGGCTCTCGAGCAAGGATCGAAGGTAGCGACGGAACCGATGGTGTCCCGATTGCTTGGAGCGGCGAGTCAAACGCAAGCTGACATAGTCGAAGCGTTGCAAACGATGATGTTTTCCACGCCGCCGTCGACCATCGCTGCAGCCCAACATGCCATGGCCAAGCGTCACTCGTTCGAAGAAGTATTGGGTCAGATACGAATTCCGTGCCTCGTGCTTTGCGGAGCCGAAGACATGCTGTCTCCACCTGCCGAAATGCAACGAATGGCATCGCAATTGCCAGATGCGCATTTCCATGTCATCGAGAATGCAGGGCACATGGTGCCGATGGAACAGCCTCTGGTGTTTGTAGAACGCGTTCAGGAATTTCTCAATGCGACATCAACTTGATCCAATGTCCCGTAATGTTCACGACCAACGCTCGTAATAAAAGAGGTTTCGCATGTTTCGATTTTGGGGGCCTACCGTTCAAGAGATTTGGAAGCAAGTTAGCGAAGAGATTCAAGCTGACTATATCGATGAGGGCTTTTGGAAAGGTAAAAAGGTCGTTGCGAAACGGGCCTTGGATCATCACGCTTGATTCATACACCGCGATTTCCACCGGCAATACGACGCTCGTTTTACGCGACTGCAGCTCCTTATGTCAATCCATCTCATTTTACATTTCGAGTATGCCGGCGAAGTTGGATCCAAGACCTCAAGACCTATTTTGGAGCGCAGGATATCGTCATCGGGGATGAAGAATTTGATCGCGACTTCATTATTCAGGGAAATGATGAAGAGAAAGTGCGGAAGCTCTTTCAAAACGAATCCATTCGTCAGTTGATCGACGAACAACCGGTCATCGAATTGACCTCCATCGATGATGAAGGTTGGTTTGGAAAACCATTTCCGGAGGACACCGACGAACTTCTCTATTCGGTGCCCGGCTTGCTCAAGGACCCAGAGCGGATCAAAGATCTGTTCGAGCTATTTGCTAAGTTACTCGATCAATTGTGTGTGATTGGTGGCGCTGCTGCTCAAACGCCGAACGTAAAGTTGGACTGATCTAGGAGGCATCATGCATCGTCGTTGTTTTCTTCATGGCGGTGTCCTTACTCTTTCAGCATTGCCATGGCTCACTTCGAATTCCTGTCTTGCAAGTTTGGCAGAGACCCAGGGGATTGCGTCGACGAAACTGGGGCTTGTGACGGATCTGCACTTTGCCGACAAAGCTGAAGCCGGGACGCGATACTATCGCGAAACGTTGTCCAAAATCGATGAAGCGTCCGAGAAATTTCGGGCCAGCCAGATTGATGCACTTGTGGAATTGGGGGATCTCATCGATGCGGCCAAGTCACCGGAAGAGGAACTAAAGTATCTGGAAACGATCCAGCAACGATTGACACGAATCTCGGATCAACGCCATTACGTCCTTGGAAACCACTGCGTCTCGACGTTGACGAAAGAAGCGTTTTTGAAGGGAATTGGCCGAACCGAATCGTACTATTCGTTTGATCTTGGGAGCCACCACTTCATTGTTCTCGATGCCTGTTTTCGTTCGGATGGAGTCGCGTATGGGCAAAACAACTTTCAGTGGACCGATACATCCATTCCCAAAATGGAAGTGGATTGGTTGAGAAAAGATCTTGCTGCAACAGAAAAGCCGACGATCGTTTTTGCACATCAACGACTCGATGTTTCCAATGACCATGGGGTCAAAAACGGTGGCGAAATTCGCTCGGTATTGGAGGGCTCAACCAAAGTGTCCACCGTCTTCCAAGGGCATAGCCACAAGAATGATCTTCGTCGCATCAACGGCATCGACTATGTCACATTGGTAGCCATGGTCGAAGGGAGCGGGCCGGAGAATAACGGATATTCCGTGCTCGAGATCTTTGACGACGGTTCGATTCGACTCGAAGGTTTTCGGCAGCAGAAGGCGTTTTCATCGCCCTAAAAACAACGGTTGGTAGTGCTAAGGGGCAACGGAGTGCCATCGCAAATGGCCTGCGAAAGTTTCTCCTTTTCCGCTCATCCGTTGACTCGTTGCCGATGGGGCGTTTGGATCGGCTTCGATCCTGACGCCGTTGCGGCTTTTTCGTGCTTTGGCGGATAGACGCCTTGAGCTCGGCCAAAATGCGGAATTCGAGGGGAAGAAATTGGCCCAGCGAAGTGCTGGCATAAGATAAAGGAACGGACAAGGCTTAAGGCCTGTTCATCGTTTGGGCGAGGCATGCCCTACCTTGAAACGAGAGATCCTCGACTTACCGCTCCAAATCGTTTGGTCGAGTGCCGCTCCAACGACTCGTTTCTCGTTCAAGGTCTCTAAACCGATGGATTCAAATGCCTTCCAACTTCCGTGGAGAAAATATTTATGCGCACCTTGATCCTGGCTGCGCTGGGGGTGCTTGTCGCCAGCTCCAGCGTATCTGCTAATGATTGGGCTCGAAGCATGTTTACTTCGACCAATCATGATTTTGGTACGGTTGCTCGAGCCGCTAAGACGGAATATCGTTTTGAGTTTGAGAATCGTAGCAACCAAACCATCCATGTCCGCAGTGTACGCACAAGCTGCGGATGCACGACTCCGTCGATCGAAACCGAAACGGTTGCACCTGGGGGAACCGGCGTCATTCTCGCCAAGTTCAACACCCATTCGCACACGGGGCAGCGTCAAGCGACCGTGACCGTCACCTTTGACAAGCCTCAATTCACCGAAGTGCAGCTTCTCGTCAAAGGGTATATTCGCAGTGACATTGTTTTCAATCCCGGTGAAGCGGTGTTTGGAAACGTCAAAGAAGGTGAATCCAAATCGATCAATATCGATCTCGATTACGCCGGAAGAAGCGATTGGAAAGTGATGAGCGTTGGGGCCAGTGACAACTTCGTGCAGGCCGATTTCAAAGAAATCAGCCGCGCCAATGGTCGCATCAAGTATCAGATTCTGGCAACGCTTACCGGCAATGCTCCCAAAGGTGCCTTGCTGAGCGAACTCTTTATCAAGACCAACGATCGCAACTTGACAACGGTTCCAATTCGTTTGATGGCCAACATCGAACCATCGATCGCCGTCATTCCACAACTGGTTGCCATTGGCGATATCAAGCAAGGTGAGCCTGCCAAGCAAGTCTTGGTTCTCAAAGGACATCAGCCCTTCCGCGTTACCGAAATCGAATCCGCCGACTTTGATGTTGATTTCCAAGCTGATCAAGAGTCCAAAGACCTTCACAAGCTTCAGTTGACGATTGCTCCCAAGAGCCAAAAGGGTGAAATCAAAGGCAAGATCTTTGTGAAAACCGACCTCGACGGCGACACCACTGTCTGCTTCGATGCGACTTGCAAAGTCATGCCTCAGTAGGTTTCAAATCGATCTGCAAGGTATAGGCATCGGTCAACGACCATGCAATACATTCGAAGGGTCTGTTCGCAAGAACAGACCCTTCGTCGTTTGTATGAGACATAGGTTGTGTCAAGAGAAATAACCATGTTGTGCGCACAAACAATCGAACAATATTCCTCTTGATCTATTTTGAGATTTTATGGAGATTGACTCAAGTTGCTTGGGGCTTCATGGAAGAAGTGTCGAGCAACACGCATCCATCGCCGAAAGGATTTGGCGATGGCCATGCGCTCCTCCAAGCAATGGATTGCTAGCATGACGGATTGGGTTGAAAGCTTGTCGGGCTGTTTTCCCTGCCTCCTCCCTTTGGTTGCCCTTGTAGGATTGTGGGTGGCTCGTTGTTCGGAGGATGCCCATGTTCGGCAGTTGGGTGAGCGAACCTTTATGGCGATGATGCTGGTCGTTGGCGGAGGAACGCTGCGCACGATCGTCGTCAATGATCCGTTTTGGTTGATACACACTGCAAGTCTTTCCATCATGATCGTGGGAGCGATCTTTCCCTACGCCTCGTTATCTGCAGGAATCGATGGTGTGGGACCAGAGATCAGCTAGCTCGTTAGAAAGCCATCATGTTCGATGCTTCTCAAATTGTTGCCATGCAGACCGAATGCGTCTTTCGATGGCATCAACACTCGACCTCGTGCGATGATCCCGTCACCTATCAAAACTTTGATCATGGCCTATTGGCAGTCGCGAGTCGACAGCATCGGTTCAACTATGATCTTTGGCACGAAGAAGATATCGCTCGCAGTCGAGATGTGAGCGATGCGCAGATTGCCCAGGTCAAGCGAAACATCGATAAGCTCAACCAGCAACGGAACGATTGGATCGAGAAGCTCGATGATTGGATCACCGATACCTTATCGGCCCAGAATATCGCGGCCCGACCCGACGCCAAGCTCAATACCGAAACGCCAGGCAGTGCGATCGATCGGTTGTCGATTATTGCCTTGCGGATTTATCACCTCCAAGAACAGCTGGATCGAGTCGATGTCGATGCAAGTCACATCGAGAAAGTGACGATGCGGTTGCAGATCTGCAAAATCCAGCAGGCCGACTTGGCCAATTCACTTCAAGAGCTAATGCAGGACATTGTGGCAGGTGTGAAGCGTCATCGAACCTATCGTCAATACAAAATGTATAACGATCCAACGCTCAACCCCTATCTCTATCAAGCGAAAACTAAGGCCTAGGGATTGCGAGATTCGTTTTCCGATCCTTCGGGAGGAATCGGGCTGCCGTGCGGGTCCAATTGAGGGCGTTGTGTTTCTGTTTCGAGTGCGGCTCGCATATCGCGTGATGTGAAGTGTTCGAGACTTTCCGCTTGAGTATGCAATCGTTGGTCCGTTACACCCGTTTGCGTCGCTAAGTACTGTTCCCAAAGACGATGGGAACGAACAAGGTTTTGGCCTTCGATGTTTCCTTGCGGTGTCATCGTCACCATGCCTCGTTCAAATTGAACCCATCCCAGCCGCACTAAACGTTGCAATGCTAGGCGAAAACGAAACGGCGTTGCCAAGAGATGCTTTTGAAGTTCAAGGCTAGAACGAGGCGAACGCCCTTGTTCGCGATCGCGAAACAACGTCGCCAAAATATCTTCTGAGAGAATCTTGGTGGAGAGCCACCATCGTTCGTAGATCTTGAAAAGAATGCCATCGCGAGGTCCGATCAGAATGGCAAGGATCAAGAAAATGCTGGAGACAATCGTCATCATGGCCGCAGTACTGGTACTTGCAAAGCCAAACCACCGCGGCACATGTATGGCGGCTAAATGCCCGAGCACTGCCGAAGCGATCGCCAAAAGACAGCTCACCACGATCATCCAGTGAAGCTTTTTCGTTAACAAGAATGCGGTCGAGGGTGGCACCACGAACATGGCGACGATAAGGATATTTCCGACCGACTCGAAACTGCTCACCGATGTCATGGCCGTAAGCGTTGCCAACAGGTAGTGCATGGCAACAGGACGCAGCCCGAGACTCGCTGCAAGTCCCGTATCAAACGATGACGCGAACCATTCTTTCCAAAAGAGTGCAATGATGGAAGCATTGAGCAAGAACACGATCAAAGCAATTGCGAAAGCTCGAGGAATAGGAACGGAACTCCATTCGAGCAAATCATATGGAGTACTTTCGATATCTCCGTAGAGGACGCAGGCCAGATCGAGATCGACGCGATCCATGCGAACCACCATCAAAATTCCGATGGCAAACAGTCCCGTAAAAACGATTCCGGTCGAGGCGTTCTCTTCGACTTTCCCATAATGACGGGCCGATTCGGTGAGCCACACGGTGAGTATGGCGACGATGACTGCACCCAACCACATCGACAAGGAATCGGCTGAACCACTAATCCAGTACGCACCGACGATTCCTGGAAGAATGGCGTGACTGATGGCGTCACCAAGAAGACTCAGTTTCCGCAAAGTCAAAAAGCAACCCAAGAGTGCCCCTGAAAGACTGCACAGAATTCCTGTTGCAATGATCCAACCATCGAGCGACCAATCCCACAACGATTCTGTTTGGGCAAGAATGCTCGGTAGACCATTGGCCAAACCGGGGAACGGTAGCAAGCTAGCCTCATCGATCATGGGGGCTCGCTCCTGGATTCAGCGGATGGATACTCGCAGGTACATCGGCGATCTTTCCGAATTCGCGCTCAAGAAGTGTTAGAACATGATCATCCACACTGTGTTCGATCATGTCTGCACCACGGTCGACGGCCTCGCCTGTTAGCTCTGCTTGTCGAAGCAAATAGAGTTCCAGTAGGCGATGCTTACGAACGGACTCGCGAGAGAGACGAATTCCCTTGGCGGTCAGGGCGATCTTTCCCAGAGGGTCTCCCACGACCGATCCATCGCGAATGAGCTGACGAATCGTGCGGCTCAATCGCGCCGTCGGCCATGTTCGCAGTTGCTGCAATTCGTTCGCCGAAACTTCTTCGGTTTGAAGAGCACCCACGGGAATGCCAATTCCCTTCATATCCAATAATTCGTAAATACCGCGAAGTACGTGAGACCGATCGACGCGTTTTTCATCAAAGTAGATACCGCGAACGCGCCAACAAAGGCCACCCTCTTTTCCAAATGCCAAGCTCAAAAGAAAGAACAGCAGGGCTGTAAGAACGATCGCGGCACCCGAAGGGAGACGATCAAAATGGGAACTCGCCAAAGCCCCAAGGACTCCGCTGATGCAACCCATGCTTGCAGCGATGGAAATCATCGTACCCAAATGATAAGTCCAAAATCGGGCCGATGCTGCGGGAATGATCAACATCGCGATGACCAAGATTAGGCCTACCGCTTGAAGTCCTACAATGACCACCGACACAACGGAGATCATAAGCAGTAAGTCGAGCCATACGGTGGGCCAGCCTTGCGACGATGCGTATCCACTATCGAAGCATAGAAGTTTGAGCTCTTTCTGAAGGAAGAAGACGCTGCAACAAAGGACCAAGCCAACAATGCCAATGACGTAAGCGTCCTCGGCGATCATCAAGGCAGTCTTGCCGTAGATAAACCCTTCCAATCCCGCTGCATTGGCCGCAGGCAACGTTTGAATGATTCTCAACAAGGCGACGCCCGCTCCGAAGAATGTACTCAGAACGATCCCGAGTGCCGCATCTTCTTTGAGCTTGGTCCAATGTCGAAGGCCGACGATAGCCAGAGCGCCGAGAGTACCGCTGATCGCTGCGCCAAGAAGCAACCCGATCAAAGATTTTTCGTGCGACCCCAAGGCATAGCTGATGCAGAACGCTACGCATACGCCAGGTAGAGTGGCATGGCTGATAGCATCGCCTATCAAGGCAAGGCGGCGAAGCAAAAGAAACACACCGATCATGCCACCGGCTGCACCAGCATAGCGGTTCCTGCCAAGACGACTCGCAAGTTGTAGTCGAGCCACCAGCCGTTCATGGACTTGCATTCCCTCGACGTTTCATGGCTTCCGTTACTTCATCCAAAACGGTGAGGCGACCACCATAGGTTCGTTGAAGGTTTTCGCGCGTGAAGGTTGAGGAGGTCGGGCCGCAAGCAGCGGCGAACACATTGAGCAAGATCAAGTGGTCGAAGTACTCGGGTACGGTATGGAGATCATGATGAACGACCAATACAGTTTTTCCTCGCTTTTGAAGGTCGCGTAGAACTTCCACGATAGCCCGTTCGGTGGCGGCGTCGACCGCCGCGAAGGGCTCGTCCATCAAGTAGAGGTCTGCATCTTGCACCAACGCACGGGCAAGAAATGTGCGTTGTTGTTGACCCCCGGAAAGCTGACTAATTTGGCGATCCATCAACGAATCGATTCCCACTTGTCGCATCGCGGCTTTGGCTTGCTCGCGTTGTTTTGCTCCCGGCCGTCGGAACCAGCCCAGATGACCGTATGTTCCCATCAAGACCACGTCCATGACGGTGGCTGGAAAATCCCAGTCTACCGATTCACGTTGAGGCACATAGGCGACGCGTTGTCGCTGTTGCTGATAGGAAGAGCCGAAGACTTCGATGGTGCCCGACAAAGCTGGAACCATGTCGAGGATGGCTTTGAGCAGGGTACTCTTCCCTGCCCCGTTGGGGCCGACCAATCCGACGAGGCTACCAGAAGGAAGATCGACATTGATCTCCCACAAAACCGGTTTACGTTGGTAAGCAACCGTGAGATCGCGGATGCGAATAGGGATATCTGCGCCGGCGGTGGTCATGGATCGGTCCTGCGATAGCCCCCTTCGGGAATGCGGCCACCTAAAAACTCAGCAATGGTTTTGAAGTTATGAACCATCATTCCTTCGTAGGTTCCTTCAAAGGTTCCATCATCGCCCATGGAATCGGAAAAAAGCGGCCCACCAATCTTCAATGTATGCCCTCGATCCGCTGCGCCGCGGACCAATGCCTGAACACTATCCTGCGGCACGCTTGACTCGACGAAGACCGCTTCAATCTTCTGTGTCACGATGCGATCCACCAACTCGCGAATGCGTTTGAGTCCAGCTTCCGAATCGGTGGAGATGCCTTGGATCCCTGCTACTTCGATGCCATAGCGGCGACCAAAGTACTGAAAGGCGTCATGCGATGTGATCAAGACTCGCTTCTCTTGCGGAATGCTACCGATTACTTCTTTGCCAAAAGCATCGAGCTTCTCGAGTTTCGCTTCCCATTGCTTGCGACGCGATTCGATGGCTTCGCGATGATCGGGTAGCAGTTCCTGTAGCGCTCGTGCGACGGATGCGGATGCACTCGACCACAAAGAGACATCCATCCAAACATGCGGATCCGCGTGATCGGAACCTTCCGGATGAAGGAGTTGGGCTTTGGGAATGGAATCGGTTACGGCAATGTTCGAGTGACGAACCGACGCTTTGGTGAGCAAGTCCGACATCTTTCCCTCTAACCGCAAGCCACAGTAGAAAACGGCATCTGCATCGCGGATGGCCAATGTGTCATCGCGAGTCGGGCGATAGAGGTGAGGATCGACTCCGGCCGCCATCAAATGACGCACCTGTACTTGTTCTTCTCCCATCGCTCGAACCAGATCGCCAACCATTCCAACGGTGGCGATGACACGTAGAGGGATTTTTTTGCCTGATGCGTTTTCCTTGGAGGATTCCGTTGAGGCGTTGGATGAAAAACGACATCCCAAAGAAAGGGATAGAATCATCCCCAAGAGGACGCAACCAAGTACCCATCCGCGCCGAAGCATGATGTTCTTTCTAAACCGCAAAGAAGCGGCTGAATGGCAATTACTTAAAAATGGCTTCGAGAGACTCACCCGCGCCTGGAGGCTTTCCCGGCTCTGCGTTTGGGCCTTTTCTGTTAACCGATTGGAAATTGCCGCATATATTCGTACACTGCCATAATTGTAGCCGAGGCTACATTATAGCTCAAGGGCTGCCCGTAAACCGGGATCTCGACGACATGTTCCAATCGATCCAGCGCATCTTGGTCGAGTCCTTGGCGTTCGTTTCCGATGACGAGGGCGGTTTTCTTGGGAAAGGGAAACTCAAAGAGCGAGGATGAGTTGGTTGTTTGTTCGAGCCCGACGCGGATGTAGCCTTCCTGTTTCAATTGATCGAGAACCGGGGGAAGGGATCGACGTTGGATGATCTCAACCACATCTTTGGCATCGCGAGCGATCTCGGGATCGACGCGACCAGGTCCGCATTGAAAGACTTTGTTGATCCCGGCACAGCCTGCTAATCGAACGATACGGCTGAGGTTAACGTTGCTGCGCAGCGGCGCCAAAACCAAGACGAGCTGGCGGGGTTCGAGGAGCGTTGTCGGGGGTTTGTGACGAATGTGTTCAAATCGAGGCATAACGCGGAGCTAGCTTCCAAGAGGTATCAAAGCCCCTTCCAAGGTTTGGGGAGCTTCATGCATTGTAACGATTGTAGGGGATCGGCAGGCTGATGGAGGATCATCCCGGACATCCCATCCTATTCTGCGCTCGATTCTGTTGCAGCAGGATGTACTTTTTCGAGACGCATAACCTGGAAAGGCTTGCGGTGTTTCTGTTTCTTGTCTCGAAACCTTGCTGCACGACATGACGATCCTCGATGTATCCCAAGTCACGAAGGTCTATCCGGACATGGTCCGCGGACAATTCGTCGCTTTGGGTGGGGTGAGTTTTTCGGCAAGTCCCGGCCAGATCTTCGGATTACTAGGGCCCAATGGTGCCGGGAAAACGACCGCGCTTCGCATCTTGAGTACAGTTCTGCAGCCAACGAGTGGAACGGTCCGCATCAATGGTTTCGATGTGATGACCCATCCCGCCGAAGTTCGTCACAGCATCGGCTTCGTCTCCAACAATACAGCCATCTATGACCGTATGTCGGCCTGGGAAATGGTCGAGTATTTCGGACGTCTCTACGGAATCGAAAAAGAGAAGCTTCGCGAGCGCATGGAAGTTCTGTTTGAAGATCTTCAAATGCAAGAGATCCGCGACGTGGCTGGAGCCAAGATGTCGACGGGTATGAAGCAGAAGACATCCATCGCGCGGGCTCTCGTCCATGATCCACCGGTATTGATCTTCGATGAAGCCTCGATCGGTCTCGACGTCATGGTGGCGCGGCGCCTATTAGACATCGTTGCCAAACTTCGCGATGACGGAAAGTGCATCATCTTTTCCACGCACATCATGCGCGAAGTCGAGCGTCTTTGTGATCGCGTGGCAATCATGCATCGAGGACTCATTCTCGCGGAAGGAACCCTTCCAGAATTGTCCGAACGATACGGCCAAAACGACTTCGAAGAGCTCTTCTTTGAATTGCTCTCGCATCATGACCGGAAGCATGGGATTGAAGCGGCATGAATTGGGAACACGTCAAGCTGATCTTTGCACGCGAACTGCGCGACCAGCTTCGCGATCGTCGAACCATGTTCACGATTGCCGTCTTACCCCTGTTGCTCTATCCCTTGATGGGGATGTTGATGCTTCAGATCGCGCAGTTCAATCGCGAGCATCCGGTTCGAGTTGGCGTCGTTGGTACGCAAGCATGGCCCGAACGACTTCCACTGATCCAAGAGGATCAAGTTCTTCCCGCGTTTGTTGAAGGGAATGGAAGCGATCTTCTCCGAATCACACATCTCGAACTTCCCTCGGAAGAGCTTCGTCAATCGAATGGCAACATTCCCGAATCCGTTTTAACGACAGCTCGACAGTCATTGGCCAAAGGTGAACAAGACCTCGTACTCATCGTTCATCCTAAAATGGTTCAACGCTTGGAAGGAAGCCAGGGGAATGTAGAATCCTCGAACTCCACTTCCGATGGCTCACTGGTGACTCTCGTGAGCAACCGAGCGAGCGATCGGTCCTTGATTGCTGAACGTCGCATCCGAGGTATCTTGGATCGCTGGCAACGAAGTTGGGTGGCGATGATCATGAAGGAAGCCCAACTCAATCCAGAGCTGGTGCGACCCTTTCCGATCGGTTCGGTCGATGTGGCCCCACCTGCAACTCGATCCGCCTTGGTATGGTCCAAGCTATTGCCCTTTGTCATGTTGGTGTGGGCTCTTACCGGAGCGTTCTACCCAGCGGTCGACCTGTGCGCTGGTGAAAAGGAGCGAGGAACCCTGGAGACGCTGCTCAGTAGTCCGGCTCGACGCAAAGAGATCGTGTGGGGCAAGTTGCTTACCGTCATGTGCTTCAGCGTGTGCACGGCGTTGCTCAATCTATTCAGCATGCAGATGACGGCAACGCTGGTGATGCGACAGTTCACGAGGTTGGGATCGGAAAATCTTCTCGAAACCTTGGGACCATTGCCCGTTAGCTCGATCGGCTGGCTGGTCATAATGCTCCTTCCGATGTCCGCCTTGTTTAGCGCATTAGCGATGGCAGTGGCTTCGCTGGCTCGAAGCAGCAAAGAAGGCCAGTACTATTTGATGCCGTTGTTGCTGGTGGGAATGCCTTTGGTGATGTTGCCTATGCTTCCCGGTGTAACCTTGACGGTTGGAACGAGCATCGTGCCTGTCACGGGGGCTGTGCTGTTAGCTCGAGCTTTCATTGAAGGCCAATTCCATGAAGCCTTAATTCACCTACCCTTCGTGATTGCCGTTACTGCGATGGCATGTTTGTTGGCGATTCGATGGGCGGTTCGGCAGTTCGAAAGCGAATCGGTTATGTTTCGCGAGAACGAACGATTTGATCTATCCACATGGATTCGCCAAGTCTGGCGCGATCGAGGGGCCACCGCTTCGGCGGGAGAAGCCATTCTATGTGGAATGGTCATATTGGTGGCACTGTTCTTCGGCCGTATGATGGCCGGTGAGCCATCGATCACCTGGTCATCGATCGCAAAATCAACATTAGTTATTCAGCTCGGCATGATTTTGGCTCCTTGTCTCATCATGGCTACCATGCTGACCCGATCGGTACGCCGATCGTTGCGCATCCATTCGGTGCGAGTAAGTGACGTGGCATTCTGCATTCTTCTCGCCTTGTGTTTGCATCCAAGTTATGTAGTCTTGGCATCATGGGTCCAACAAGAATATTCTTTAGGCGCCGATACAAAGACGCTGTTGATGGAGTTCGACGCGGTCGTTCGCGCGGCACCACTTTGGTCGGTCATTTTATGTCTCGCGGTCGTTCCCGCTCTTTGTGAAGAAATTGCTTTCCGTGGCTTTATCTTCGGCGGATTGTTGCATCAGAACGGCGTGGTCCGCGCCATCCTCGTCTCCAGCCTTTTCTTTGGTATGTCGCATGGAGTGTTGCAGCAGACCATCACGGCGACGTTGATGGGACTCGTCATCGGTGTGATCGCATGGCGAAGCGGAGGCGTCGTTTGTGGAATTGCTTTCCACGTCACGCACAATGCGCTCACCATGTGGTTGGCTCGCGCCGCCAAACAGCCCGATGGAATACCGAGTTGGTTGCAATGGGCATTTACATCCGTTGAAGGTGGATGGGACTATTCGGCTTCGTGGTCGGCCGTCAGTATGCTGTTGGCGGTTGTCGGCCTGGCTTGGTTCTTTGCGAGGGAACGCAATGAAAAGCTCGATATGAGCAAAGTCCCTAGTGATTCTTCATTGGTAACGTCCTAACGGCCTTGTACGTTGAAGCCGCACCCAAACGTTGGGTTTCTCTTGCAGCCGATTGAGCAGCATCTTCGAGCGTCATTGCGTTTCTCGCTTGCAATTCTTGACTGGGGCATGCACAACTCCTAGTCTGAACGTCTGCAACAAGCGAATCCACTTTCGAATTCTAGGAGAAGCATAGGATGAATCGAGCATTGGGACGAATGGGGATGGTGATGGGATGGTGGCTGACGAGTCTGGTGTCGGCCTCCGAGCCAGCGACCATCACTTGGAAAAAACAGGTGCTCGATGACCGTTTTCGATCGGAAGGTGTTGCTGTCGCAGACGTTAATCGTGATGGCAAAAAGGATGTTCTCAACGGTGAATATTGGTATGAAGCTCCTGATTGGAAGGCACACGAGATGCAGCCTCCAGGAGACTTCAAAGATGGACTGCATAATTACAGTCGATCTTTCGCCTGTTGGTCCGAAGATTTGAACCGTGATGGGTTCTTGGATCTTATCGTGATCGACTTTCCCGGTGCACCTTGTTATTGGATGGAGAACCCGAAGGGCAAAGAGGGACATTGGACCAAGCACGAGATTTGGCATAGCGCATGCAACGAGACGCCGGCTTATGTCGATTTGCTAGGCAATGGTCGACGCGTTCTCTTGATGGGATTTCAACCCAAGGGTGGAAAGCCCGATGGGAACGAAGGACAAATGGCCTATTTCGAACCCGATGCCAATGACCCGATGGCTCCGTGGTTGATGCATCCCATCAGCGAGTCCTTTCAAGAAGGAAAGCCAGCGATTCCGGGTACGATGCGGTTTAGTCATGGTTTGGGGATGGGTGATCTGAACGGAGATGGAAAGCAGGATGTGATATGCACGGGAGGTTGGTGGGAACAGCCCGCTCAGACCGATGGAAAAACTCCCTGGAAATTTCATCCGGCGAAACTTGGGGAAGCATGTGCCGATATGTTCGTTGTCGATCTCGATGGCGATCAGAAAAATGATGTCCTGAGTACATCAGCCCATAAGTTCGGTATTTGGTGGCATCGTCAGCGCCCGCAACAGGATTCGAATGCAGAACCTGTGTTTGAGACCATCGAGCTCTTTGGAAGATTAACTTCAGAGACGCACGCAGCTCATTTCGTGGATCTCGATGGCGACGGCCAGAAGGATCTGGTCACCGGAAAACGTTGGTGGTCCCATGGACGTAATGAACCAGGTTCGAATTGGGATGCACGAATGTATTGGTTGAAAGCGACCAAAGAGAACGACGGATTTATCAATCTGCAACCGACGCTGATCGATAGCGATTCGGGCATCGGAACTCAGTTTGCCATCGAAGATATTGATGGCAATGGTACCTTGGATATTGCGACATCCAATAAGAAAGGTGTCCGCGTTCTTCTGCAGCAAAAGCCATAGCAGACGCTTCCAAGCAATGAGTTGAACCTACTTACCATCGATTCAAAAAACGGCATGGTTTAAGAGCCATGCCGTTTTTCGTAGATTGAAGTTCAAGGGAATGCACATTGAACACTTAGACGCGAAGGAGAGCGCTTAGACGCGAAGGAGAGCGCTTCGTCGACCTCCGGTTCGCGAACGGATCTCCTCAAGGAACTCACCATCGATCATCGACCAATCGATCATGGGTGAACTCGACGTTGAATCGGTACTCAAAGACACTCCCACTGGTCTTGTCTGACTATTGCCTTGGATTGTTCCAGGAGTTGGTGCCATAGGGCTACTGAGTTGGGACGAGCTTGCGATGGAAGGTGCTGACGGACCACTCCCTTGGAAGATCGTTTGCAGTCCCGTGGCGGGAAGAGTACCTGTGATGCGAACATTATCCACATTGGCATCTTCCGTTGAATCGCTCACACTGCTTCGGAAGCGAATCTTGAATTGGCTGGTTTGGTAAGGGGTAAGATCTACCGTCTCGCGTATCCACGTATTTTCAGCGCTGACGTTGCCATTGAGGCGGCGCACATCCTGAATCCATGTGGCACCATTGTTGGTGGATAGATCGAGCGAAAGATATTCGCCGGTATCAAATCCGGATTCAATCAACCAATCAAACGTCAACGAAGCCGATGCATAGCCCGTAAGATTGACAGGGGATGCGAGCGATAAAGTAGCGTTGGTAGCTGGACCATCCACCTCGGCCGATCGCGTTCCATGCGTAGCTCGTTGCGTGGACCAATACCAATCGTCTTGCACATCCTCAACCCAAACGCCATTCCACTCGCCCGATTCAAAGGAATCGAAGAAGAGATCGACGGGATCCGGATTGAGGATCATCTTGGACAAGTAGAAGTCGGGGCCGCCTTGGGTGTTCTTGGGGATACCGCCCGACGGAGTCAAAACGCGATCGGCGAGGTACCCCGAAACAAACAAGTTGCCTCGGCTATCGATACCAAGCTCGCGGCCACTCCCTAATGTCGATGTTGATGGCAAGAGATAGGCATCGATCAGGGAATTGGCTTGAAGTCGAGCGACAAAATGTGCCGACGGAGATGGGGGCGTTGCGAAATTGGTAGCGACTCCTGGTGCCAGATCGGTGGTTCCGGTGAGCGACCCAAAGACGATTAAGCGCCCCTGAGGATCAAAAGCGGTCTCACCGATGATGATGCGCGATGGACTGCTCATCTGTCCCGATTGCAGAAGGTTGCCATTGCTATCCCATTCGCTCATATAGAGACCATAGGTGTTCTCTCCGACGATGGTGTTCGAGCCCAGCGTTATCGAGCCCTTCATTTCGCCGGTCCAGGCGATTCGGCCATTGGGTGCAAGGGAAATTCGGTGCAGTGTTGTTGACGAATCTTGGCTTGCGCCCTGGCGAACCCATTGAACAGTGCCCGTAGCGTTGAGCTTGGCCATGAATGTATCGGCCGCACCAAGGCTCACCATGCTTTGCGATCCAATGGTCGTCGAAGTGGAGAAGTTTCCAAGGACATAGACCTGATTGCTTGAATCGATTTGCATCGATAAAAGATTGTCGTTGTTGACGCCACCATACGTCGTAACGCTGGAGAATGTCCCGCTGCTTGTAAACTTGGCTAAGAAGCCGTCGTAACCACCAGCTGAAGTCCTACTGGTGGTACCTTTGCCTGGATTGAAATCGACGGTTGCGGAGAAATAGCCGAGCACCAGAATATTGCCGGAACTATCGATGGCGAGATCGTTCGCCGAATCAACACCACTGGAGCCCCAGTTGATGGCCCACGTCAAAGCACCTGAACTCGAAAACTTGAGAAGAGCTGCATCGCTGGAACCACCAGAGCTACTGAGGGTTGTCGAGCCAAGAACGACATTGGTTCCAGAGAACGTTGCTGCCACATAGAGATTACCTGAGGAATCGCTAACGAACGAGTTGGGACTGATAAGTCCAGTCGTGTTATCGAACGTCTGAACCCAAGCCAAATCTCCGGAAGCGCTATATTTGGCGAGAAAGAGATTGCTGATATAGGCGGCAGTCCGTGAGGCGACAGCAGAACTCGGATCAAAGTCGACGGTTCCTGAAAAGGTGCCAACAACGATTGTGCTTCCATCAGCTTGCACGATCATGTCATAGGTTGCTATGGTTGAACCGCGAGTTAAGGACTCGACTTGTTTGGACCATCCATTGAGTTCATTGTCGTTGTTGATGATGTTCAAATCAGGAATCGCCATTCCTTCATACGAAAGATCGGCGGATTGAACAGAAGCCGAGATTCTATATTGAATGGGACCATCGAGCAGGGAATCGTTTGCACCAACAATGGACAACGTTTGGGGAAGATACCAGTTGGTTGGTGTGAAGACCAAAGTCGAGGAAGAAAGAGTGCCTTCTTGCGGGCTTGTAGAGGTGAATACGATCGAAACGTCCGATGTAGGCTGACGTGTCAATGAGAATGTGGCTGAGTCAGATAGCCCTGACTCGCTGGTGGTCAACAAACTCTTCGCCTCCAATTGAACGTTGACTACGCTAGATTGTGTGCTAAGCCAATACTGTCCTACGCGTCCGTATTCACCGGTGCTTCGTACGCGAAGGAATAGAGGCACGTTCGCTGTCACTTGAGCATAGATTTTGGCGTCGTTGGTCGATGCAGGATTGGAGGAGGCGAGAACATTGCCCGATTCGTCTAACAGTTCGAGAACGGCGTCGAGATTTTGTCCGAGGGTTGCTCCACTTAGGCTAATCTCCAGGCTGTCATTCTGAGATGGGAGAATGCTCCAAACATCGATATCCGAAGTCGAGGAAATAATTCCTTGTCCATTCCAAACAACTCCAGTCCCAGACATAGAAGCGGCTGATGAAATTGTATTGCCGACATCATCTGCTCGATTTCCAAGGGCTGCGGAAAGCATGGCCATGTCATCTTGTGTCGCGGTCGCGCTCGTTCGACCAGTCACCCATACGGCGTCGTCGAATCCAAAGACGCCGGAATTCATGATGCCCTGCCACTCATTCAACAGGTCATAACTATTCTGTTGATGGAGCAATCCAAAACTATGTCCTGCTTCATGGGATACTGTAATACCTATCGTCGATGAATCTCGAAGGCTTCCGGTCGAACTTGCAGGAAACACGAAGGCTACATTCGGGGAGGTGCTCGTGAAAGAGTTGATCAGGGCCATGCCTGCTAGACCACTTCCAGCGTTCGCACTTAAAACTGTTTCCGTTCCTCCGATAGCAATTCGAAGGGCGATACCATTGGCTTGGTCATTGGGTACCCCAGCGGCAAGAACCGATGGTTCCACCGTGGTGACGTTGATATTGAATGGCGCATAATCCTCTGCCACGATTTCCCAAACGTCTTGTATGTACTGCAATTCTTCAACGCTCAAAGAGGTTGGTGAGCCATCCCGATCAAAAGCAGGGGACGTGACATTGGTATAGCTTCCCCAAGACGATTCGAAGTGACCGTCGAAATCCAGGTAGAGCGTTTTCGAAGCACCTGGCAAACTGTTGAAGGCTGGGACTTCAAATGGTGAACTGGCAGCAAAAACAAGAGAACCTGGTGCTCGCAAACCCTGGCTCGAATCGAGCATGTAGGAATGCAGAGACCGTGTCATCCCAACATCACTTCCAACGGTGCCCTCTGCATGGTCATCATGAGCATGTTCCGATTCTTCGATGAGTTCGCTCTGTTCCCAATGGGCTTGGGAAGTACCACGCAAATGTGAAAGATCCAACAATCCGTGAGGCTCGTGATCTTCGATCATACAGCCCAAATCAGACGCCATGAGCTGACGAAGTTCGAGGCACTCAGCATGCAAACGCCGACGAAATTGGTTGCGCGCCGAAGAGCGAACGCGGTTCCATGAAGAGGACATAGGAGGGCTCCTGAAGGGGGACGAATCTTGTGCCCCATATGGGGTCGCTAAGGTTAGCGGATTTGCCGCTTATAGCGTCCTAAAAATCTATTAAGGAGCTAGATTTTAGCTATATGGAGGGGGTGTGGCAATCGGTTTTTGGTGAAAAAGAGGGGGTTGGGAGCCTGTCAGTCGCTGACGCGATCGAGCCTCCTTCAACCCTAGGAAAACCGAGCGATGGAGAGATTGGCCAGAGTGGAAAGAGCCTCCCGAGCGGGTGATGGAGCCAAAACGCCGAGATGCGTTTTTGCTTTCTCGGCGAATCGAACTGCGGTTCGGCGAATGTGGAGTTCAGCCGAAACCCGCTCGAGATGCTCGTGAATGCGCTTGATTCGGATCTCACGTTCATCCGAAAGGGCTGCGATGATCTCTTGCTTTTGTTCTTCGGAGGACTGGTCCAAAAGATAGATCAATGGGAGAGTCATCTTGCCTGCCATAAGGTCAGCGTGGTCGGGTTTGCCCATCGAATCACGCGAACCCCAATAATCGAGCCAATCATCGTGAAGTTGAAAAGCAACTCCAAGGTCTGAACCATAAGCATCGAGAGCATGACAGATCGTCTCGGAACTATCGCTTGTCCAAGCCCCTAGCTTGCAGCTTACAGCGCACAATTCACCCGTCTTGGCTCGCAAGATTTCTATGTACTTCTTCTCCGACAATTCCCAATCGCCGATCGCTTGGTTCTGCAACATTTCGCCTTCACAAAGGCGACAGGCAGCGTCTGCGATCCATTTACCGGGAAGTGTCGATTCTCCTTCATTAGCCAATCCGTAAGCTCTTGTGAAAAGCCAGTCTCCACAAAGGATCGCAGTTTTGTTATCCCATTTCTTATGAATGGTCATCGCATGACGTCGGTAATCTGCTTCATCCAACATATCGTCATGAACGAGTGTGGCTGTATGGACCAACTCTACAACGGCGGCCAAACGAATGGCGTCTGGATTGGGTGAACCGCTTCCTGATGCCAGAGCCGAAAGCAAGGTCAGCGTTGGGCGAAGTCGCTTGCCACCGAGATGCGAAACGTATTGCAATAGCTCTGTGAATGCTGGAAATGGTGAAACCAAAGTTCGTTGCAATAACGACTCTACTTCCATCAAGGAGCCACCAACCAATTGCGTTGCTCGCAGCTGCCAAGCCTTCGGGTCCTCGACCAATTCTAGGCCAGAACGATAGTCCTCGACCTTTGGAATGCGGGGGGCAGGATTGATTGGGTGGTGTAATGCACTCGTTTCCATCATCGTTCTTCACCCGCGCGTCGAAACTCGCCGCTTTTTCCACCCGTCTTGGATACCAAGCGAATCGATTCGAGGGTCATCCCTTTGTCGATTGCTTTGCACATGTCATAGACGGTTAAGCAAGCCGTGGTCACCGCAACCAAGGCCTCCATTTCCACCCCTGTCTTCCACGTTGCTTGAGCTGTTGCTGTCCATTCGAGTTCTTCAGCAGAAACCCATGCACAGTCGAGCTGTACCGAATCGATCGGGACGGGATGGCACAAGGGAATGAGTTGACTGGTTTGCTTGCTAGCCATGATGCCAGCCAAGCGAGCCACTTCGAGCACATTCCCTTTTTTGCTGGCAAGTCCCGACTCGATGGCCGTTCGCGTTTCGGGATTCATGCGAACCCTGCCCCGCGCTATCGCTCGACGGTGGGTCCATTCCTTGGAGCCGACGTCGACCATTCGGGTCGACCCGTGTTCATCGAAATGCGTGAACGAACCCATTTGCTCAACCTGATCCCAGTAAAAGGGGGTGATTCCGTCTCGCCCAATTGGCTTAAAAACCATTTGAACGATCCGGGCTCGCAGTGAAAACCGCAAAAACGAGTCCGGAGCAACCTGGGGCAACTAGGAAAACGAAAAAACCCTGCCGACGCGGGTGTCGACAGGGTTTTTAAGTCGGTGAGAAGTCGAGTGTGCTCAATGGCATTAGCAGTGTTTCTGCTAACTCTTGAGTCCATTCTCCGTGGACGGTGGTTACACCAATTCCTTCTTGACGCCGATGAGAGTACGAAGTCTTTCGGCGAGCAAGCGTGCATCGAAAGGCTTCTTGAACGTTTCGTTGATGCTGGAACGATCAAAGCTCATCGTGTTACCATCATCTGGCAACAAAGCAATCAAGATGATCTCGGTGAAATCAGGGTTCTTTCGAAGATTCTGGCAGATTTGAAGTGCTTCGAGCTTGCCGATCGAGAAGTCGACAATCATGCAGTCTGGGTGGAAGCTCTCGGCTTGGATGCCGGCTTCAAATCCACTGGCAGCGACCGATACCTTGAAGCTCTTTTCGAGTGGAAGCTCGCGCTTCAAGTTTTCGATCAGGACTTGGTCCTGAGCGACGATCAAGACTTTGGCCATGGCCTCGTCTTCAAGGTCTCCAAGGGGCATTCCGTGCTCCTTGAGGAACTTGATGAGGTAATCGCGTGGAATGCGTCGGTCTTGCGATCCGGGAATGCGATACCCCTTGCCAGGTCGGCCGGAGTCGAACGCTGCTAACAGTTCGCGGGGCCACCTTACAGATCTTCGCGACCTATCCTGTGGTGAACACCTTCATGTTATAATTCTCCGTTACCTTCTGTTGCTTGGGATGCTGAACTTGACTGCTGGGCAGCAAGGTGCGGCACAAATCGCCCTTTTGTTCCATCAGGAGCACACTATGCAACGCAGCGTCACCTTGTTGATAATGTTGCTTCAAAGGTGGGCGTGAAGCTGCGCCCAATGGAGCACTGGGTCAGGGCGCTTCCAGTTGGAAACTCAATTTCACCATGCATGTGAATGCATGCAGAAATCCAGCTTGTTCGTCGATCTGCCCGCGGTTGTACTCAACCGGGTGATCGAGCACGCACCCCTACGGCTTCACGAAGGTCGACAAAGCCGAAACAAATCAAAGTCGATCGCGCGTAGAGAGAACGATCGCCAGCGCGAAAACGAGCGCCGTCGATAGCACTCCGTCCCGGCAGCTTATCTGAGAACAGGAAAATGCTGCGCGATGAATTTTCATGGCCAACTCGTTTTGCTTCCAGCCGAATTGAGCGTACTCGCGGCAGGAACAGAACAAGCTGTCGAACATAGTTTCGATTCAAACCGGGGGATTACTTTAGAAAGATTCTTTGGATGGGCTGCTAAACGTCCTTCCAAAGGGATCTTGAAAACTCAATTGATCCTAAATTCGGCCGTTTTGAAGCAAATTTTGGAATCCCTTGACTCCATTTGAGTCATCGAGCCAACCGAATGCCATTCTAGGCTTTCATGATCGTGGATTTGGATCACCTACAACGGTGAAACGATTACCGGTTATGCACCCACTCTCAAGACGTTTTGTTGAAGTACGCCTTTCATTAGACCGAACGGCGCTGATTTCGGTTCGACTGTTTTCCAAAAAGTCATCGCTCCCTTCTTCAAAGGCTTCGGTCTTGACGTTGCCTTCCTTGTCGATGCCTCGCAACAGTTCGATCTTTCGCTCGGCGTTCTATTGCTGCTGGCGATATCGAATGCGCTTGAATCGGCTTTCTCATACTCCTGGAGGGTTGATCCGCCCAGATTGCCCTGTTCCAAGAATGGACGGTCTGTTCCGGTTCACGAAGAGCCGATTCAAACGTCCAATCTGCGATTCCTCAGCACTTTTCTTCTTCAATTGGAACCTCTCCTGACAACCGATGGCGAGCGATTTGCTTTGAATCGAATACCCGTATTTTTAGCATAAAACAGTCGCAACCGCTATATCCCAACCTCGGTTTGCATTTGATGTTCAACAATCGCAATGATGTTTTACGACGAACCCGCGAAAAAGACCTATTCATTCGAAATAGCAGATATTGACGTCTGCGTAAGTCTTTCTTTTTGCGGAATGTTGATTTCAAATGAAAACGGAAACCGTAGGAATCAACCAGATCTTGTTTCCCCCCCCAAAAAAGCATTATCACAGTCGAGCAGATTGAAAAAGCGGCTATCGCGACTTCGACGTCAGAGAAAGCATCTTGTGGAGACTCTTGGCGAGCTCTCCTGAAGCCTCGAAGCCGTATCCAATGCTCCCGCTTCCACCTCGAGTGAATGCCCTGCGACTCCTCAGCCGTTTACTCTCCTTTCCCAACTGGCCGAGCAAGCTGAGGAATTGCAGTCTCGTTTGCATGAAGAGGCTTCGCGTTCTCAAAACCTTGTTCTCGAGCGCGATCAAGCCATCGCTCTTGGAAATCAATTGGAAGAACGACAATGCCTCGCATTGACCCTGGAAGAAATGCGAGCGTTGTCCGACGATCTTCACCAGCAATTGGCGTCCGCTCAAGCTGAACGTACTTTGCTGCAAGAATCGCTCGCGGAACGAATGGCTCTTCCAGCCCCAGATCAATCCGAAGAAGTGGAGTTGCTCAAGGCCGAAATAGAGCATCGAGACGAGCAGATTTCATTTTTGGCAAATGAGGTCGACATCCTTCGTCAAAACGCACCTAAGGAAGAGGAAAGCGTCTCGATGGAATTGGTGTCGGAACTGCGTACTCAATTGCTCGATGCTCGAAAAGAAGCGGTTGAACTTCGTATGCAAGCGAATGAGCTTGCCGATCAAATCGCCAAGCATCAGTTGCAGGAATCGAAAGGAAGCAACGAATCCCTTTCGTGGGAAGAACGTAAGAAGCTACTTCTCAAGGAACTGGAGTCCGACGATCAAGGATCCTCTTTGGGTGATCGAGCTACCATTCAAGGGATCGTGGAAACCACCCAGAAAGAGATCGAACGGCGCGATGAAGAAATTCGCGAACTACGACAGCTTTTGGAAGAGCAAAGCTCGGCTCGCGATGGTTTGGCCGTGGGAGCTGCGGCCATCGCACAATTGCTTGAAACCGATGAGCTTATTCAAACCGAGCGAAAGAAGCTGAAGGATCTGCAATCGGAATGGGAGGAAAAGGTTCGGCAGGCAGAGATCGAGCTGTCTCGCGAGCGTGCTAAGCTGGCTCGCGAGCGACTAGAAATGGATGAATGGCTTCGAACATTGCCCAAGCAAGGTGACGCAAGCGAAGCTACTAAGCAAAATGCCAAGGCCGCCGGAGGCAATTGGTTGTCCCGTCTTGGGCTCAAGGATAACTCGTAGGGTGATCGCAAAACGCGACTTCTAAAGCACGCCTTCACGCATGCGTGCAATTCCCCCCAAGTCTCAAGGCGCAGCTGGGCAGATGGGGCGTCTACCTCGCAGAAGGGTAAACGTTTCATTTTGCGCCTTGAGCTTGGGGCTTGCACGGCAATGTCAAAACGCCTTCTGGCCGAGTCATGCTCGGCCCCCTCTCCTTGAATCGATCATTCTTAGGTACGCTTACAAAGTTGTTTCGGGACGCTTGGTTTTGGAAACGACCTTGCGGCCATTGCCTACTACCTAAGATGTCAACATGATTGCAGAAGTAATATCCATCGGCGATGAACTCTCCAGTGGCCAACGTTTGGATACCAATAGCCAATGGCTGAGCCAACAATTGGGTGATCTTGGAATTCAGGTGATGCTCACACCACCGTTGGAGATGATCTCGATGCGAATGTACGGATCTTTCGCGAGGCTGCTCAGCGAGCGAATATCGTCATCTCCACAGGAGGGCTCGGCCCGACAGCGGATGATCTCACGCGTGAAGCGATGGCCAGTGCATTTTCTCGCGAACTTAAACTCGATCCCGCATCTCTGGAGCATATCGAGAATCTCTTCGCCAAGAGAAGGCGTCCGATGCCAGAACGCAATCGCGTTCAAGCTCTTTTTCCTGAAGGAACATGGGTGATTCCTAATCCGCATGGTTCAGCTCCAGGCATCGACCTCACGGTCACCGCTGCCGATCATCGATGTAGGCTCTTTGCATTGCCCGGTGTTCCAGCCGAAATGAAAGAAATGTTTCTCTTATCCATCAAAGAACGGCTCCTCGCGGACGAATCGATCGAAGCCCAAACTTGGTACTATCATTCGATCAAACTTTTTGGCATCGGCGAAAGCGATGTCGAAGTCAAATTGCCGAATCTGATTGCTCGCGATCGTGTGCCACGCGTTGGAATCACGGTCAGTCAAGCGACCATCACGCTTCGTATGGCGGCTGCGGCGGGCTCATTGGAAGAGGCCAACGTCATCATGGAACCCACACGCCAAGAGATTTACGATTGTTTTGGAGATTTGATCTTCGGCGAGGGAGATATCGATCTCGAAGATGCGGTCATTCAGGCCTTGTCAAAACGAAATGAATCCGTAGCCATTATTGAAGTGGGGCCGACGGCATGGGTCAGTGATGCGCTTTTGCGAGCTGATGCTCTCAGTACGGCTTGCGTTCGAGGCGGACTCCATTTCCGAAATGAAGAAGAGGTTGAGCGAGGATGGCAACGATCAAACTCGAAGCAACTTGTCGTAGACGGATGTCCCCCTACCCTTCCCGATCCTTTATGGAATGGAACACCATCGCCGGAGGTGGCTGAAAAATGGATTCGATGGCAATGTATGGCAACTCAGGTCCAGCATTGGTTCGACTCCGATTGGGTTTTGTGGGTCGCAGGTTACCCTGAGACTTCGACGTTTCAGGAGAAACAACGATTGCCGATGGCCAATACGACGGTTGGCATTCTCAAGCGAAACCATTCGATGCAATTTCGAACGTGGGAATTGGGTGCACATCCCGATGTCATGATGGCTCGCATTGGCAAAACCGCCATCGATCAATTACGACGATGCTTGCGCGACACCTAACCATCGCAACGCATTGGCCATCACTCGTAGAATGCGAACTCATTCGTGTTGAGAATGGCTCGACAGAATGCGGTCCGATCATGTTCTGCTAGAAACGCCAGCGAGGCTTCCTTTTCCGTATTCGTTGGAAGACGCTGGAAGGTACGTCGGAAGACGGCCTCCACAAAGGTATCTGCATCGCTGAGATGATGAAGGGATTGAGCCAGCGCATGGGCGCATTCGACGGTAAGCTCGCCATTGAGCATCGTCAGTGCCTGAGTCGGAACGATTGAGCTTTCGCGTTGTGGGCATGAGACCGAATTCTCGGGAAGATCAAAACACTCGAGCCACGGCAATCGCACAGTTCGTTTCTGAATGAGATAGATGCTGCGGACCGATTGCAGGTTGGCATCGGAAGGATACCAACCTTTGGTTTTCGTATCATTGTCGTCCAGAAACGCGGGATTGGCCTGAAGGATATCGTCGGGCAGTTTGGGCCAAATGGGAGGCCACTCCCCTGCGATCTTGTAACAGGCCCGAGCACGCCAAGGTCGCATCGCGAAGCTGTTCGGCCGAGAGGCGACGAATCGATTTCCTCAGGGCATATTCATTGGATTGCCGAGGAACTTGTTGTCGATAGACGCGGCTCGTTACGAGACTGCGTTGCACATGCTTTAGCGACCAGTCGTGTTCCATGAATTGCATCGCGAGCCAATCGAGCATGGCTGGATTCGAGGGAAGGTTCCCTGTATAGCCAAAATCATTTTCGGAAGAGACGAGTCCGTCTCCAAATTGAGCTTGCCATAATCGATTAACGATCACCCGTGATGTCCAGCGATTCTCGGGGGAGGCAATCCACTGGGCCAGACTCAATCGTCGACCACTCGTCTTGGGATTGATCGGCTTGATCACTTGGCTATTCTCAGGCGTGAGTACGGAAAAGAAGCCTGGTTGAACTGTCTGTCGAGGAGAACGATGGTCGCCCTGGAAGAACACAGCCGTTTCCAGAGTGTGATCTTGGCCATCCGTCATCAACAACGCAGGCGTGATCGCCTTGAGTTCCTTCTTGCGACGATCGATCGTTTTTTGCAGTTCGACTCGTTTGGAATCTTTTTTGTCTTTGATCGATTCGACTTGTTTCTTCAGCTCCTCGATCTCTTTCTCGATCGGTTGATTGTGCTTCTCGAGAGATTCTTGAACATCGCGAAGGTCAATCCCGAGTTTGTCACCATATTCGACGCATGCAAAGAAAGCGCGAAAGCGATAATGATCTTCTTGAGTCAAAGGATCGGATTTGTGATCATGACAACGGCAACAAGAAAGAGTCATTCCAAGAAAAGCACTTGCGGTCGTTTCTGTTAAATCAGCGAGAAGCTCGGCGCGAGCACGATCTTGCTCATTGAACAAGGGAGCCGCGTTGTCTTGTGGTCCGAGACGCAAATAACCCGTTGCAATCCAGCGGGCAACTTCTTCATCCGTTGCAGGTGCTCCATTCACTAATTCGTCGCCGGCCAACTGCTCGACGATGAAATTTTGGAATGACTTGTCATGGTTCCAAGCGTCGATGACATAATCGCGAAAACGCCATGCATCTTTGCGGTATTCGTCCCAGTCAAAACCATTGCTATCGCTGTATCGAACGACGTCCAGCCACATCCTGGCAAAATGCCGACCATAGTGCGGCGATGCTAACAAGCGATCGATGTATCGATCGATCGCATCCGGAGAAGGATCCTCTAGAACTTCATCCACTTCTTCTGGACTAGGAGGAAGGCCTCGCAAATCGAATGACAATCGACGAATCAATGGCCGCATTTCGAGATCTTGCGAGGGAGCTCCTTGCTGTGGGTTCCAATCGGCCGAAGCGAATCGATCAAGCGAAGATCGTTCCCATGATGGAAAGCGGGGCTCGGGCAGAGATTGGCGTTCAATGGGCTTAAGCGACCAAAGATCGAGTCGTTCTCCGTGAAACCTCTGACGAACGGGATTCAGTTCGTCTTCCCAAGCGTTCCCAGTCGCAGAGTTCACCGATTCCTTGGTGTCAAACCAAAGTGCACCCTCAGCTACCCATTGCCGAAGGAGCTGGATTTCCGACGGAGAAAGTGGATTCTTCGGCGGCATTTGTAGGTCGGGATCGGACCCATCGATCGAACGCAGTAGTAGGATGTTTCCATCGCGATGTTCGAGTAAGCTTCCTCGATCTCCGCCCTGCTTCAAATGCTCGACTGTATCAAGCCGAAGGTTTCCCTCTTGCTTCTCAGGGCCGTGGCAAGAAACGCACTTCGCTTGTACGAGCCGAATGGCTCGCTTGGCAATGTGTTGCTTCGCTTCCACTTCAGGGGCTGATTCCTGCGCTCCGAGAAGAATGGGGAAGCCAACCCAACTCCATGCAACAGCTACCATACAGAGCCATCGGGTCATAGAAGAATCTCCCGAATGGGCCGAGCTGTACCTGCCACACCCGTGATTCGCTCTTGCCGTCCGCTGACGGTGAAGGAGAGTTTTTCGTACTCGATCCCAAGGGCCGTCAAGATCGTGGCATGTAAGTCGCGAAACGAGATTGGATGCTCATTGGCCATCAATCCAATTTCATCGGTTGAACCATAACGCATACCAGGACGCATGCCACCCCCGGCCATCCAAATCGTGAAGCCAGCCGCATTGTGTTGTCGGCCACGATCGCCTTGCATCATCGGAGTTCGACCAAATTCGCTTGCCCAAATCACCAGTGTTTGATCAAGCAAGCCTCGTCGTTTGAGATCGCGAATCAATGCCGCGGAAGGTTGATCTGTCCAGCGAGCTCGCGGTGTATGGTTGTCTGTCAACTTGGCATGAGCATCCCATCCATCTTTGTCCGGCATGTCATAGACCTGGACGAATCGGACGCCTCGTTCAACGAGCCGTCGCGCCATGAGACACTTGCGCGCAAAACTCTGTAGTCGTTTATCCGATTGGTCGATCCCATATTCGCTTTGAATATACGATGGCTCGTCATCAAGCTTGCCCACATCCATAGCGGATGACTGCATCCGATAGGCCAATTCATAACTAGCGATGCGAGCTTCGAGTTCTCCATAGGGACCAATGCGTGACGCGTGCTCTTCATTCCATTTTTGGATCAAATCGATCGACGCTCGTTGCGAGCTTTCCCAATGTGTGGGTGGTAACAAATCGAATACCGGTGGTCCCTGCGTTCGCAAGCGGACAGGTTGGTATGAGGGAGGAAGGAAACCATTGGTGTAATTGGCAGCACCACCAAGTGGCCCTGCATCGAACAGCGTGACATAACCGGGAAGATCTTCATTCACCGAGCCTAACCCGTAGGTTACCCAAGACCCTAAGCTGGCCTTACCACTTCGAATGTCACCCGTATGCAGTTGGTAACTCGCCGGAGCATGATTGTTGGAGTCGGCCTGAACAGAATGAAGGAAGCACAAGTCATCAACGACGTTGGCCGTATGTGGAAATAGCTCACTTATCCACATCCCCTGTTGCCCATGACGCGAGAAGCGATAGGGACTCGCCATGAGCTTGTCGTGACAACCATGAAAGACATTGGCGTGCTTGGTCTCGCTGACGGCCTTGCGAATGGACTCAGGAACAGGCTTGCCATCAAGTTCTTGAAGCAAAGGCTTATAGTCAAACGAATCCACCTGAGATGGACCGCCAACCATGAACAAAAAGATGACCGACTGGCAACGCGCTGGAAAATCAGGTGCTTTGGCCGTCATCGCCGATTCACGACGTCGATCACGATCTAGCAAATCGGCGATCGCAATTCGGTCGAGACCAAGCGATGCAGCACCCATGGCTCCTATCGATCCAAGCCAATGTCGTCGCGATGGATGGGTGGGAATGGTGCGGGAGGATGGTGCCATGCGAAGATAGCTCAGGTCTGACGAAGTCGCCTGTTTCGTTGCCATTCGATCACATAATAGTGGATCGCACAGACAACTGCCAAAACTCCCAGAATAACACCAACAAATGCCTGCGGATAGAGAGCCATCATACCCAGGCTCGCGACCGTAAGAAGCCACCATGGACGCTGGCGAACAAAACTCGAAAAGGCTAGGAACTGCCCTCGTAGGGGCAATGCAATAGCCACAAGGAGTGCAAGGATTCCTGTCGCAACGCTTTGATTGCCGTAACGATTCAACCAATTGCTGGTCGAAGCAAATTCAAAGGTCACAGGATCATCTTCACCAGTCGCACACCAATGGTGATTCCAATTCAAACCAGCTGCATGCTCCCCTGTCGCACGACTTGAAGACGATTCTTGCCATCGGAGTCGAACATCGGTCGATCTCAAGAGGTCTGACATGTCCATCCAGTTTGGCAGCGTCGGTGACTTTTCCGAGGTATCATTCGAGGAAAGCGGATCGCCAGATGTTGCACCTTTTCCAGAGGAGGGTTCGATATCAAGAAATGCCAGGGTCTTTACGATCTCATCGAGATGGTGCCGCCAAGGAACGTACCATCCCATCCTCGCTGGAGCATCGCGAAGTGCGACCGTTCCGGCACTCTTGGAAAGACTAGGAAAGCTTGCTTGCCAAAGCGATTGCCACCATACATGCTCCTCAACCATCATGGACTCATCCGAAAATCGTAACTCAGGAAGATTTCGAGATGTACTCAATCGCATCCACCGCTTTGCCGGAACAACATCGTTCCACTTCGGCAAGGTGCCTTGCGCAAGAGTTGGAAGAGAATGGGAATCTCCTTGAAACCAAAGTTCAACCAAAAACGATACGTCGGTCGGATGCGTCGTTAGGCGAAGGACGCGTTGATCCACTTCGACTAAAATCGGCTTTCCATGGACCTCTGAATGGATCAAATTCCACTGCTCGGGGATCTCCATTTGGAGAGCTACCGGTACGACCGGATCAAACCAAAAGCGACAACGAACCTGCCATCGCCATTGCGAATCGATCTGCAATTCGTAAAAAGCACCGGGGCATTCGACTTTAGCGATGGTCGGATTGGTGAGTGGAATGCGAATGGGAAGTTGAACTTGAGTCCGTCGATAGAGACGGCTATTCGAAGGTAAAGAAGTTCGCCAGGCTTTGGAACGTTCGGATTCATCATCGAGTGGAGTCGCATAGGCTGGATCCACTCCCAAAACGATTCCATTGGTCTCTTCGGGCAAAGCAAGGTATTGCTCGATTTCATCGCCATCGAGCATTCGGATATCGGGAACCTGGAGAAGCTGATTGGCTTCGGGAGGCATTTCCGATTTCCATTCAAAATGGCCGTCACGTACAGGGACGACAATCACTTGCCGATTGACGGCAGATGGCATGAGGGTCGAGGTCGAGTTCGGCGCTTGGGATTTGAACGCTTCCGATTGAAAGAAGGCCGACGGGAGTTCCAGAAGAACGTTTTCGCGTTGTTGACCGGAGTCTAAATCTCCTTGGATATGAAGCCACCAACTACTCGATTCTCGAACCACTCTCGCTAAGAGATGACCGCGAACCGGTGCTTGCTTTTGAACGCGAACTTTGGGCCATGTCGTGTCGGTTTCCAAAGCCGACCATAAAGAACTCGGTACTCTGCGCGTTGCTAGGTGCCGTTTGTTCAAGTCGGAAGGATTGGAATCGCTACTACCTCCTACGAGCGGCCAAACATCGATATCCTCAAACTGCGCTAAAACATTTTCGGTTTGAAAGAATTGAACTCGATGCTCGATTTCATCGGAGCCCCGCAACCGAAAAAGAGGTACGCGTTGCGTTTGATCGATGATCACCGGGAGTGTCGCTTTCAATTCTAGTGATTGGATGGGCAAGATTTCTCGCGAAAGAAAAACGCGAAGGACATCCTCGTTGGCCGATGGATCACGTCCCCACGGAACTTTTTGATCATTGACTTTGATGGACACGATCTCGGCGTTCAGCGGCGCTGCAATCTCGATCTCCCCGGAATGGTTCCATGGATTATTCCAACTTGTAACCGAAGTGAGCTCGATCAGGTGCGAACCTAAATGAACTGTGGAGAGGGTACGTGAAGGGTTGGAGCGATTCACTGCCAGCCGGCGCAAAACGGGTGGAGGTACATTGTCGGAAATCGTATGGGTTTGATCAAATTCGATTCCATCAAGCTCGGCCGCTTTTGAACTCGAACTGGTATAGGAGGAGGGATTTAGATTGCTTCCCTCGAGTTTCCAGAACGGAGAATCATTTACGGATACGTGAAGCATCCTTTGTTCTATGCGTATTCCCGGGACATCGAGCAACGGTATGCTCAGCAACGAGGAGACCTCGGAATCAAGCGCCCAAAGGATCTCGATGCGTCGAGTATCGCTTTCAACGGCTGCAGGTGGATTGTCGTTGGAAGAATCGCGAGTGAGCCATTGGAGTCGGAATCGTTTCTTGGCAAGCGAACTTCCGGCTCCAACACTTACCAGTTTGGCATCACCCCAATGAACACCAAGCGGTTGCCAATCGGCAGGGCCTTCCAATTCGATCGTATCGCTGTGTGTCGGCCAGTGAGTGACGTTGATGGCGGTTACCGCCATCGGTGAAACTCGTTTTAGATCCATCCACGTTTCCGAGGTAAGCCGGATTTGATCTCGCAATGTGGAACTGCGATTGATCGAACGCCACTGGATATCGATACGAGGAATCGGGCCAAGCTGTGCCACGTAGCGACCCGATGCAGGATTGAGGATTTGCCCAAGAGAATTGACTTGAAGATCAGCACCTTGATCGGCTGCCAATTGAATTTCCAACTGGGCCGTCGCGATGGGAATGGTATCGAGCGATACTGAGCGCGTTTCGGTGTCGCTTGCCGACTCGGTTGGGCGAGCATAAACGCGAAGACGCATCTTGCCCACGCGATCAGGCAACCAAGCGATTTCTTTTTCATCCCATCGCAATCGATTTCCGATAGGAGCTTCCACATCATTGACCGTTAATCGAGTGAAGCGAGCTTGAGTCGTCGGCAACGGAATGCGAAACCAATCCGATTTTTCGGAGGCTTCGATGTCGTAGATCAAGACCCATTCATCGGCATTGCGAGGGCTACCTAAAGCGGTTCCTAGGTTGAGTTGGTAGCGCGCAGAAATTAGGCGAATGCCCTCCAGATGATTTTCGGTGTCGCTCTGCGTCAACTGTTTGTAGAACTTGGAATGAATGTAAGCATACGATCCATCGAGATTGCCGGCAGAATCGATGGGGATCACGACAGCTTGCGGACTTGGTTTCTTGGCAGGCTCATTTTCACGAGGTGAGGAAGGATTGCTTTCCGGTGATTGTGCGCATGCATCGGTTGGAATCGCAACACTCATCACCGCCAAGAGCACCATGGCTCGCGACTTGATCGACAGGGAAGGCAAGACTGAGTGGATGGTGGAATGATGATCTGCTAGTCGCTGCGTCCGAATCAAGTGAATAAGAAACGCAACAATGATGCTCGTCATCGTTGCCAAAACAGAAAGGCTCGCCAAGTCGACCCATTCGTTGTTTACCCAAACAAGGGCCAGGACCGGTATTCCATAAAGCCAACGTAAAGATCGATACCCTGACAATCCAATCTGAGTTCCGAGTCCTAGAACGAATAAGAAGGTGCAAGACTGCCAGATAAAGCGATTCCATTGATGCCTTAGAAGAACGGTGACTGAGGAACTACTGGGTACTTTTTCATTTCCTTGCGGCCATTCGACATCGATAGTCTGTCCCGACCATGGGATCTCATTTGACTCGATTGAATGATCTCGCGAAACCGAACGATCGGTCGAGGTCAAGCGATCCAGTGGGCTTGCCATGGAAACCATCGAACTCCATTTGTTGATGGAGAAACGATCCCAATAGGAAGAAGCCAGCTTGGATTGGCTGGTCCAACCCGTCGGAAGATGAAGGTTTCGCGTCGAATGCTCGACGGGAATAGTCCAGGATGGACTGTCCAATGCCAAGGTTGCTGCGTTACTTTCGTGGCGATATTCGTCCGAAAAGAGCAGGACAAGATGCCGATTGGCTGCAATCCATGATGAATCACTCGATTCTTGTTTGCGAATATCGAAACTTACTCGATGCTCATGGATCAAGAACGAAATTGGATCTTTCTCAAAATAAGCTTTCTCGCACTTCCAATGGATAGGCAATCGCAATTCGATGGGGCCATGACTTGCGGATTCGAGTTCGAGGTCTAAGCGATGTTGCATCTGCCCGGAAGGAAGCAACCAATGGTCGAGCCTTGCTTGGTGGACGACCATCGACGCAGGTGTTCGCGCCAGCAATTCCAGAGTGCATTGGATCGGCCGAGTCGGATCGTACGTGAAAAAGGACACGCCACTTTCGTCGATTCTGGGCTGCAGGTCGAGTGACTGGTCGGTGGTGTTGAGTTCGAGTTGCGAATCGACCACCAAAACGGCTTGTTGATATTCTGATTCGGGAACACTGATCATTGGCAGGGACCAGGGCGTTCGAAAGGGGAATCTTGCGACTCCAATCAACTGTATCGCCATCGGAGAAGATCGGTCGAATCGCACTTGAAGTCCAAGATCGTCGACACGTTCCATCGTGTTCTCCATCGATTGAACGCGGTTGCCATCACGATCGATCTCCATGATCTCCCAGGCGATGGTAGTCTCCATCGGACGTGTAAAACGAAGATTCATTCGTTGTAATCCACCCGACGATGGACGGGCCACGATGCGATACTCCACCTCGATCTGATCGCCCAATCGCTTTACTGTAGTCCGCTGTTCTGCGGAGATTCGAGCCGGCTGTGCCTCCAAATCGATCGCGGGCAACCGATGGTCAGGCGTTCGCAAGATCCACGTGTCGAGGTTTCGCGAGATACGCGAGACTTGCCAATCGGCGAGTTCACCTTCGGGTTTACGAAACCGAAGGAGACGCGAGGTTGGAATAAGTGAATAGTCCGATCCTGGCTCGACCACGAATGTCTTTTCGCAAGGCGCTTTCTCGAATTGAAGGATACCACCCTCCAAGATAGCCAAGTGATTGCGTTGCGTTGAGGGATGGGTGTTTCGGAGTTGGATCTCCAATAGAACGGGCTGAGATTGTGTGGCAGGCGATATCAGTATTTCCAAGTCGCTTCGTCCATCCGGACGAAGCGACGGTTTGGGTTGAATCGTAACCTTCGGGTCCAGAGAAGAGGCAGATTCAAAGTTCCATCCAGCATCGATCTGTGCCTGGATCAGCGAGTTGGGAATCTCGCATTAGGCAGGACTTGCAGCGGTAATCGTTGCGATCACTGCGTCGCCAGCCGGTTTCATCACGGCCAACATGGCATAGCTTGGATGCGGGTGCATCGATTCGGTGGTCAAAATCCAATCATCGGTTGGCCAGTCCACTTGGAAGTCCAGTTGGCTTCTGGTATCTGACAATGCAGATTGAAACAAGGCACCTTTTTCCGACCAGACTCGTTTAGGACGTAGATAGTCCTCCAACGTCAATTGCGTCGAACCTTGAAGGACGTAGCGCCCCCGATCGCCATCGAAGGTAAATAGAGGCTACTGGAATCGTCGCTTGCCGTAATACCGGGAGCGTCATTCTTCCATGCCATGGACGCTTCCAGCATCCACTTCGAATCGGCATCCCCCTTGTTGGCGTTTTGACGTGGAGCGATCTCGATCCATTCCCCTTTGAGTTCCCAGGAAATCGTTCTGCCTGCAAAGGACAAATTGCGCAATCGCAAACGAGGATCGATTCGAATGCGCCAGGGAACGCTCGCATCAGCCGTCCGATGCGGCGCCCATTGGCACCGATAATAGAGGCCGGAAAGCGAAACCGTGTATTCGACATCGAGTGTTGACATCACATTGGCAAAGGTCTGGATCTTGTTTTCTTCAATTCGGCTAACTCGCAGATCAACATCGGTGAGACCACCGAAAGAAATTTCCCACCAGTTCTCACCATCACGCGCAATAGCACCACGGTCTGGCCAGTCTTCAGGAAGAGTTTCGGTTACATTTGTAATGCGTCGAACCACTGCACGATCTGAGTCGGCTCGCCATTGCGGTGGTAGCTTCAAAACCATTTTCCCTATCGGGCACGGTGGTATCGTCAGTTGATATTCGAGAGCGCGGCCCTTGGATTCTCGTTCGTTTTTAGGTCGAAGCGTCCAACCAAACCAGATCGATGAGGTCTCATCAACAAACCATCGCGGAGTCCCGTCCTTCAAGATAGTCATCGTAGAAAACACTTGATTATTCTTGATTCGGATCGATGGAATGTTCACCGAGCGCAAGGCAATGGATAGTGGACGAGCATCGAATGCGGCACGAACTTCATCGTCGTGGTGGATCTCCATCCGGGAGATGTCGGACACAAGATCCTCCCCTACCAAACTTGCAACCATCCACATCTGTGTCAGCGTCGGTTGGGATTCGAAAGGCGGGTTGGATACTTCTCGGCTCGCCGTGAGCAACTGTTCGAGTTCCGATATCTTGATCGGTAAAAATTCGGCCGGAAGGAGGCTCTTCAAATCGCTTTGCGGAACAAAGATGCGCTGATAGGGAGGAATGGGATCATCCATTTGTGCAAGAACCAAACGACATGGCCCTAACACTAAGATGCATGCGATCAAACAGAGAAAGGGTCGCATCATCGTGACTCCGGTGATGCGACGGGTGCCGCTTCATGCGCTTGGGTGGACGTTGGTGCTGCAATCGGCTTGGGAGCCACATCCATGACCGAGCCACGCGTCCAAGTCGAATGGCGATTCGCAAAGACGGTACGTTTTTGCAAGCGGTGGTCCAATGTCCATTTGGTGATATGGATAATCAAACCTAATGGAAGCGTTAGTGCCAAGGTCTGGATGACCAAAATAGCAAAGTCGGGAGCTACCGGAATCAAACTCGCAATCGCGATTGCCAAGGCCGAAAGCACGATAGGCTGACGTACAAACGAATAGCGACTCCACAACCCAAAGAAACAAGGAACAGACAGGCCACAGGAAGCCAGAGAATATGGCGAGGGGCCGACATCAACCAAAGATCGGGGCCACCTCCGACATTGCTCAAGACATAATTCGCGGTCTGTCCTCCTAGTTCGTTTTGTCTCGACGCACCCACCCAGTCTTCGAGAAGCGCTTGATTCCATTGACTGCCTCGAACGAAGCCAAAAGTCTCCCATGTCCAACGAAATTCGGGTACCAGTCCTGGTGATGTCAAAACCATGGTATCGCCCGGAGTTAACATGATTTGCCATAAGAATGGAATATCGACGTTCGCGTTTTCAAAGAGAGGCGTGGGGGCTGCCACTTTTTCCCAGTAGCGACGACTTCTTGGAAGCCAGCTCCACACCTCCAACACGTGTGAACTTCGCTTGTTCTTGAAGCGTGACAAATCGAATGTGTATTGGTTTGCAACGATCGTTGGTTCGACACGAACTCCATTGAGTATGAATACTTCTTGGAAGGGTTGATCTTGATTGGGGCGCAGCAATCGAAGTTGGAAGGTAGAGGCATCGGTGGAAAATCGACATACAAATCGATCCCGCTGTTGCTGTTGATTGAGTGCTGTTTGTAGCCAAATACGTTCCACTTGAAGTTCGGGTTGAACGATGCCTTGCATCCGATGCATCTCCATTGGAATGGAGTAGGTTCCTCGCGGTAATGCTAATTGGCGATGAGGCATCCAATCGCGGGCAGGTTCAGCTTGATAGATCGATTCAAAATGGCATTGAATCTTGGATAGGTTGTTGAATTGAATTTGGCTATCCAGCAAATACTCTTTGTCGCCTGGAAAAACAGGCCACACAAAAGCAAGCGAGGTCGATGCCTTGTGATCGTTATCCAGCGAAGGTGTTTGCGAAGAGGAGTCGATCTGCAAATCGATTGGCCCCGCAAAATCCGATCCGACCAACTCGATCAGACTCCAAGCTTCCGTATCCAGAATCTTGGGGAGATCTTGAACACTTTCGATTGGAGTTGGAGTCCAATCGACTGGATTCCCATCAATCAAAACATGTAAGTACTCGGATTCAGGACTCGATGGTTCAACCAGATGTTTGGGGACTAAGAGTCTTAGCTTGGATAAAGGTTCATTTTCGATATTCAGCTTGAAGAGTTGGCTCGTGCGAAGGTGAGGTTCTTCCAAGTCGATGGTAAACTCACGACGCACCAAGATCTTTTGCGGCAAACGAATCCAACTGCCTGTCCAACTCGGGCTTACCGTTTCCGACTGAAATCGAAAATATCTCCCCTCTAACTTGGAATTGCTGGTGTTCCAGCCCTCCATGGAAGGAGGCATGCGCTGTTCCGATATAAGACCTTCGATCGCTTGGGTTTCGTTTTTCAATCGAACATTGGACGCGTGCGACAGAACGCATCCGCCCGTTCCGTGGTCGTAGAGACGGTCTGAACTATTCGATTGTAGGCAGGAGATGCGAGGGAAATCGAGCTTCAATGGGGGGCCGTCATCGACGTTCCAGGGAATGAACGCTGTTAGTTTGAGACCGCGGATTTGCTGGTTTGCCGTGCTTGTTGGATTAGAAACAGGATTTAAGTTGAGATCCTGAATTCTAGGTTTGATGGCCCCATCTTCAGCGGTATCGAAATCTACGGAACGCCCTTCAAATTCCAATTGATCAAGTACCCATCCTCCCAAATGCATCCGCAAATCGGAGATCGTGTTGGGATCTACTGCAAACTCAATCATTCCTTCCAGCGTAACTCGCTGCGATTCCACATGAATCCAATAACGAGGGCGAATACGAACGCGGCTCTCTTCACGCGATAACGAACCCTGAAGGACATATCGTGGAGCATTTACGCGAAACGTGTATCGCTCACTCCCAGCAACATCGGTGGGACGATCTTGCTGCAAAGGAATGACTTCCGAATTGGGCATCCATCCCAATCGATATCCACTTGGGATTTCGAGTTCGAGTCGTCCCTCTTGTCGCTCGACTCCTTGGCACACAGGCCCTTCCAGTTCAAAATGACCCGTTCCATCGGGAAGACGCGTCCATTCCCAACCGATGTTGATTTCGAGGGGCCCATCTTGGGCTGACTCCGATAGACGAACCTTGAGTGATTTGGCCCCTTCTGCATCCTTGTCCTCGGAAGATACTTCGACGGGAAGGAGTTCGATTCCCTCCTCTTGCCGCAAGTTCTGTTGATTCGACCATCGCATACCATTCGGTAGTTGAATAACAAACTCGCGAGCTCGTTTGCGTCCAAAGGCTCGGACGGTAAATCGCGAAACCCCCGACCAGGGACGATCGGACGCGCCTAATTCCCAACGTGTGACGGAATCGACTTCTAGAGAATCGAGACTATCCGTTTCCTTGGCATTCTTCCACGAAAGGTTGAGTGTTCCACCGATCGATACCACCGTGGCTCGCGTGACATCACCTTCTACACTACTTTCGACCACTGGGCTTCCACTACCCGTCGCTTGAATATCTTGATTGGCTCCACGAAGCGACAGATTCAACTTGCAAGGAACATCTGCCAAACTAAACCGAAGGGTCGATTGTGTTCCCAAGGTTGTCAGTTTCATGCGCGTACGAAATCGAATTTCATACTTGCGAGCTTCATCGACTTGGAGACACCACTCATAGCCCCCCGAAGGCGCAAGGCGAATAAAGCTGGCCAGCCCAGGTTGAATGGCAGGGGCTTCGGTCAAGTTCTGATTGGTCATGCCCAATGGAATCCGATAGATGGCGGCCCCTGCTCCACCGATCTGCGCTTGAGCAATCCAGTCCACATCGGCAAATCCTTCGCCAATTCGTATCTCGCCAGTAAGTGATTCCAAAAGATTGCGAG
>JAXMBN010000044.1:0-41141 GCA_046349875.1 Pirellulales bacterium | reverse complement strand
AAGAATACGACAAGCTTTTTTCGCGAGCTACTATCTCCGCGTTTGAGCGTTTCCTGCTCCCTTACAGCGGCCTCGCATGCCCCAAGGGATTTCTGGCTTCCCTTCGCTTCCAGCCCCTCTCAAGCCTTGTTTTTGTTGGGGAAAATTAGGTTCGATCTCAGCGGAAGCTGCGTACGATGGAGGTAATAGGCGATTTTTGGTGCTGAATCGGAGGTTGCTAGCATTTGTCATGACCCCAAAATTCCGAAAATGGGGCCAGATGAAGGGAATTCCGATGTTGCAGTCAGAAAGGGTGTCGTTCAAACTGAAAAGACTTAGGCTCGTCAAAGAGCTTCCTCTCCAACCGACCGGTGCTTGGTTCTGCGTGACAGAGGACCAAGCGACACTTCATCAACGAATTCAATGAGTGAATTCGGAAGAACCTTTTGTGATGGGAGTCACTTGTATGGTTCAGCAAACGAACAGGTTCGTTAGAGCGGCAGCATCCTTGGTATCGGTCGTTGCCGTTTCTTGCTTGCCCCCCGCCCTACAACCACTTCACGCTCAAACTTCCCCAGATCAAGTCGTTGTCGATCGCATCGTTCAAGGCGACCGCACCAAGGACGTTTCGTTATCGGAAACGCGCCAAGGCCAATTGCTTTTGTGTGGTGGAGGCGAATTGCCGACTGACTTGCTCTCGGCCTTTCATCACTACGGACGCGGCGAACGGCTGGTAGTCATTCCAACCGCTAGTCGACTTTCCGATACCGGTGACTTCAGTCGATGGATTCAAGCTTGGTCCGATTTCAATTGGCGAAGCATCGACATCGTGCACGCCGAGAATCGCGAGCAAGCGGAAGCCGATAGTATTGCCAATGTTCTTCAACAAGCGACCGCCGTTTGGATTTCGGGTGGCGATCAAACTCGCTTGGCCGATCGCTATTTAGGAAGTCGCGTTGAACGAGAGATTCGCGGCGTCATGAAACGCGGTGGTATCGTTGGTGGTACCAGCGCTGGATCGGCCGTTGCCACGAAGATCATGATCACCGGTGGACAATCGGAACCACGTATCCATCAAGGACTCGATTTGCTACCCAAAGCCATCGTCGATCAGCACTTTTCGCAACGGCAACGTCAGAACCGTTTGGTCAATGCCGTGGCCAACCATCCCGATCGTGTGGGAATTGGGATCGATGAAGGAACCGGGCTTTATATCAACGCCAAAGAAGCCAAAGTTCTTGGCCAAGGCGCTGTGCATGTTTTCAAAAGCCCGACAGCGACTGTAACCGCATCGGCGACCACATCCACCGAGTCTCCCAACAAGGAAATGCTCGTCAACTTTATTCAAAAGAAGTTTGTCGCCGACACTTCGATTTCGTTCGACGATCTTCCGTTTCTGGACGAATAGATTCGTTTCTGATACCTGCATCCCCAATACTGAAAATCGATGGTATCTTTATTGGCCACTCGCGGAGTCGCGAAAACGATTCCGCTTTTTTTATTGTTGTCTCTTGTCGTGCAGACAAGGGTGACAGGTCAGTCTCCTTCAAGTTTGCCGCAAGAAGTTTTGTATGATGGGAATGGGGAACCGTTTGTTTCTTCGCCGAGCAACATGATCAATTGGAAGATGCCCACGCTAGGTGGGAAGCAATTTTGGACTGACCATCGGTGGATGCATGGATGGAAGATTCAGCGCAACGCCGTCACTGGCCACTTCCGATTACTCGACCCTCGCAATGTACGCTATGCGTGGGGCACGAAAGAATCATGCTTGGCTGAGATGGAGCGATTAGGGATTGCACAGCAAGCTCCAATTCCCAACAAGATCGTGGTGCTCGCCCACGGTTTGATGCGAACCTCGGGGTCGATGTCGAGCATGGCCAAGCGCATTCGGGAAGAGAAGGATGCGGTTCCCCTTCTCTTCGAATATGCCAGCACCCGAGCCTCGATCGCGGATCACGCTGCAGCACTTCGGGAAGTGCTCGAATCCATTCCCTACGATTCGAGCCAACGCAGACCTCAAATCGATTTCATTGCGCACAGTATGGGGAACATCGTCATACGTCGCGCAATAGCCGATTGGCAATTGAATCAAGACCCACACCATGTACTTGATCAAACTCATCGCATGGTCATGCTAGGGCCTCCAAACCAAGGGGCCACCATCGCAAAGAAGCTCGCCAAAACGGGACTGTTTGGCGTGATTACTGGACAAGGAGGAATGGAACTTGGACCGGAATGGGCTGAGTTCCAGCGAACTTTGGCGACCCCACCCTTCCCCTTCGCCGTCATCGCAGGCAACCGTGAGGAAAGTTCCCTTCAAAACCCATTGGTCGACCGAAACAGTGATTTTGTCGTCAACGTCGAAGAGGCCAAATTGGATGGCATGGCCGATTACAAAGAAGTCCCCGTGTTGCATAGTTTTTTGATGGATGATCCTGCGGTACAAGAAGCATGTCTTCGCTTCTTGAAAACCGGCGCGTTCTAATGAAAAGAAGCGAAGCAGTGTTGCGGGAATTCGCGCTTTGCATGCTACAATTCTTTTAGCGAGTCCGCTCTCATCAACTAAAGCCCCACGAAAAGTTTACCGCCAGCATCGCATTCAGGAAGCGAAATCGACCCATCACTATGGACTGGAAACTGGAGCCACTTTTTGGAAGCTATTGGACTGCGATTCTGCTGTGCCTTGGGTTGTTGATCACCTGGTATTTTATTCGCGAAGATCGTGAACTATCGCGCGGTCAGCGTCTAGGAATCAAACTACTACGTCTATCGATGGTCTTGATTCTCATCTTGGCCATTCTTCGTCCCGGCGCCATCTTTACTCGCAAGAGCGAACCGCGAGGCGCGATTGCTGTGATGGTCGACGTCTCCCAAAGTGCTGAACTTCCTTCGGGTGTGGATCGCAAAAGTCGATGGCAAGTTGAAACTGAGCTTTGGAATAAGCTCGTTCAATCCCAATCAAAACTCGGCAATGAATCGCCACTTGTCATCTATGGATACGATGACAAACTCCGACGCATCCAAGGCGATTCCAACAATCAGGTTACGATCGCACCCAACGGATCTTTTACCGACGTTGGCAAAACCCTTTCGGAACTCATCGCGGCTCAGGTCGATCCACCGCTCAACGCTGTTATCTGGATGGGCGATGCGACGCAAACGATTTTGCCTGGGACCGTCGATCCTCAGCAGATGGCACGGCAACTTGCCCAGCTCGATATTCCGCTCATGATGTTTGGTTTGGGACCGCGCGGCGATGTGGAGAACATCAAAGACATCGCCATCGAAGGAGTGCCCGAACAACTTACCGTTTTCAGCAGCAATCCTACGCAGATCCTTGGCTTGGTCTCTGCGAAAGCCATGCTGAACAAGAGCGTACCCATTCAGCTCTTCATGAAGATTCCTGGCCAGCCTCCCAAGATGATCGCCGAAGATGTTATTCAACCCGACAAACTCGATCAAACCATTCCTTTTCGTTTGGCATTTACGGCCCCCGAAGCGGGTTCGTACGAACTGGAAGTCGTTGCCAAAGGCGATAATGATGAACTCTCCCAACTCAACAATCGCGCCCTCTGTTTCTTAAACGTGAGCGAAGGTGGATCGCGAGTGCTCTATCTGGAAGGCGAGCCTCGCTGGGAACAGCGTTACTTGAATCGCTCGCTGGATGCGAGCCCCGACTTTGATGTGGACTTCCAGTGGGTACAAAAGCGAGAGTGGCCAAAGGATATCACGGCTCAACTTGCCGCTGCCGACTACGATGCTTACATCATCGGCGATCTAGATGCTACCGCGCTCACCGCCGATTCATGGAAGTTGCTGGCAGCGCGAGTCAACGAAGGAGCGGGGCTAATCACCTTGGGCGGATTTCAAACTTATGGCCCCGGTGGTTATGGCGAATCGGCACTGGCATCGATCCTACCGATCGAAATGGATGGACGATTCCGACAGAAACCGGGAACTCCAATCCAACCCGCCTTTCACTTCCCCTCGGAGGCCAACATAGCGCTTCGGCCAACTGGAGAAGCCATCGGCGCAGGTGCCATCACCTCGCTGGCTCCCGATGCTGAAAACCTCAAACTTTGGATCAAGCTTCCGCCGATGAAAGGGGCGAACAAATGGGGACGCATCAAGGAAGGGGCCGGTGTCCGTGTCATCCTAGAGTCCGCTCCTAATCGCGATGTGCCCCTAGCGGCTCCCATGGCAATCGCCTCGAATGCTGGAAAAGGACGAGTTGTTTGCTTCGCTTTTGATACGACTTATCAATGGGTCATGCAAGGCTTTGGCGATCAACATAAAAAGTTCTGGCGACAGGCCGTACTATGGACGATGCGCCGCGAAAATCCAGAAGAAGGGCTCGAGATCGAACTCGATCGAAGGCGATTCTATCGCGAACAAGATTCCAACCTAACTCTCCGATGGAATCCTGGTATGTCGCAACTTCCCATTCCTGCCGACACCAAAGTCCGATTGCTTCGCGATGGGAAGGAGATTCGATTTCTCGATATCAAACGCCAGGATGATCGAACGATGATTGGTAAGATCATTGCCCCCGCCGAACCTGGGCGATACGAACTTTTTGCAACTTGCAAATCTTCGGAAGGAAAACCACTCGAAGCGAAACTTCCCTTCATCGTCTTGGAGCAATCCGTCGAAAGCCTCCATCCCGTTCCCGATTGGGCCCTCATGAACCAAATGGCTCAACTGAATGACTCCGCAGGCGGTTGTTTGCTCGCTCCTGAAGAACTCGATGATGCCATCGATAAGCTTGTCGAACGAAGAAAGACGGCAACCTTGGAACTCGTCGAATCCTACAAACTTGGTGATGGCAACGTCGATAGCTGGATTCTCTTTGTCAGTTTCATTGGACTGCTGACTTTGCAGTGGCGACTCCGAAAGAAATGGGGACTCGCCTAAGGCTATTGGATTGGTCTCTGCATTGTCGAAACTTCCTTGTCGACTTCCAGTCCCTTGGAAGGTGCAGTCTCTTAGAAGTCGGCGTGAAAGTCGACGCTTAGCTTTTGGGCGGTAACTGCCGCGATTGAATGAGCGCGTTGATCTCTTCGTTGGCAGGACGTATTTCAAACGGGCCAACCTGCACGCCGGGATGCTTCGACATTAGTTCGATAGCATGCTGCATATCGCGGGCTTCGAGGAATAGTATTCCGCCCAAAACCTCTTTGGTCTCCGAGAAAGGCCCGTCCAATTTGACAACTTCACCATTCTCACCCTTCAAGGTGACCGCTTGCATCGCCGATCCTAATGCCTCCCCGCCAATAAAATGCCCTCCGCGACGAAGGACATCATCGTACGCAAAACAACACTCCATCATCCGAGCCTGCTCTTCGGGTGGAATCGCTGCAAACTTCTCTTGATCGATGTAACCCAGACATACAAACTTCATCTCGAACTCGCTTGATTGGAAGGCACTTGGAATACCGGAAACTCTTTATGGTCGTACGGGACAAGAAGAAATCGACACCTATCTTGCGAGATTTTCTATTTTGTTTCGCATCGCGACTACGGCGTCTGCCTTGCTTCCTATTTTCACACTTGTACGGACACTAAAGTAAATCGTACTCCCAACCTCATTCCCATTCTTTGGCCAACGATCCAACAAAATGATGTTCTTCCATTTACGAATCATGTTGATTCTACTCGCATGCATCATCATGTGGACAAACGACATGTATGCACAGCTGGCAACGGAATGCGGTGCCCATCTACAACAAGACGATATCGTCTATCCCAAAACTCCTTACGTGATCGATGTTACACAATCGCCTTACTTCGCTCGCGGCGACGGTATCACCGACGACACCGATGCCATTCAACAAGCGTTGACCGATACGATGGGGCAACACAAGATGCTCTACTTCCCCAACGGAACCTACTTGATCTCGCGAACCTTGAGATGGACCAAGAAAAACTCCGAGGGTCGAGATGCTTGGGGAAAGAATTTTCTTCAGGGGCAAAACGCCCATAAGACGATCATTCGACTTCGTGAGTCCACATTCACCGATCCTAAACAACCGCAAAGCATGATGTGGTGTGGCGGCTTCGGATCGGCCGATTGGTTTCACAACTATGTGCAGAACATGACGTGGGATGTCGGCGCAAAAAATCCCGGCGCCATTGCACTTCAGTTCTACTCCAACAACTCGGGCGCCGTCCGTCACTGTCGCTTCTTGGCAGAATCAGGGAGCGGTAGTATCGGGCTTGATCTCGGACATAGCGATATGAATGGCCCGCTGCTTGTGCACCACTGTGAGATTCTTGGATTCCAACGCGGCATCCGAACCGCTCGAGCCGTCAATGGTCAAACGATGGAACATCTCACGCTGCGAGATCAACAAGAAGTCGGCCTCGAAAACGAAGGACAGTGCCTCAGCCTTCGTGGTCTTTGGTATCAAGGCTCTGCTCCGGCCATACGCAGTTATGGCGTTGTGACTCTGATCGATTCGAAACTGGAAGGACACTCTCAAGCAAAAAACTTTCCTTCGATCATCAATTACAACGGAGGACGAATCTTGGTTCGCGATGTTGTGACTTCAGGGTTTGCCCGAAGTATCGGCGATGTTGCCACTCCCGATTGGACGGCCGCTCTTCGCCTCCAAGGTGAAGACAAGTCAGGCAGCCTTGGACCCAATGTTGAAGAATATGCTTCGCACACGCCGACGCGTCCCTTTCCTTCGCTACTCGGTTCGCTTCGACTTCAGGTGCAAGAGCCTCCAACGATTCTCATCGATCCACCTTCCCAGTGGACCAATGTCGACGATTTTGGGGCTGACCCTACCGCTCAAAAGGATTCCTCGGAGGCGATTCAAAAAGCGATCGACTCGGGTGCCACGACGCTATTTCTTCCTGGATCTTATGCTCTCCATTCCACGGTGGTGATTCGTGGCAAAGTGAGAAGGATGATCGGCGTCGGTGGTATGATTGACTACTTCAGAAAGGTTCAACCCGACTTCCGTATCGAAGATGGAGATGGATCGACACTCTCGATCGAGCACTTCGCGTACATCCATGGCGGCATCGAGATCGATTCCAAACGGACGTTACTCTTTCGTAGCGTCGCTGATTGCGATCTTCAATTCACGTCCAGGTCACGCGATGGTCAGCTCTTCTTGGAAGATTTTGTCACCCATGACCTCGATCTTCGTCATCATCGAACATGGGCCAGACAGCTCAATGTAGAAAACGAGGGTACACACGTCCGCAACGAAGGAGGTCATTTATGGGTGCTTGGTTACAAGACCGAACGCGGGGGTACTTTGTTAGAAACGAGCGACGGGGGCAAAAGCGAAATCCTCGGGGGCTTTAGCTATACCACGACCGCTGGAAAACTGGCACCCATGTTCGTCACCAAGAATTCGAACGTATACGCCTTTTTTCATGAAGTGTGCTACAACGGCGATCCGTTCACGACATTGATTCAAGAAACGCATGATGATGAAACGCGGATCGTAAGGCAAGGTGAAGGTACGACCAGCCCTTATCGATCGCACCCTCAGTAAGTCCACCAACACCGGTCGTCGGTTTAGCGATACCGGCCAAGCCAATGCGCATACGGCGGTGGTAGTGTCTTCCACGCGGCATTCTCGACACCCAGTTCTTTGGCGGCTCGATACGGCCAATGAGGATTCTCTAAGAAAGGCCGCCCGATCGTCGCAAAATCGATCTTGCCTTCACGAATCAAAGAGTCCGCTCCTTTCGGCCCATCGATAAACCAACTAGTCGAGCCAGGTAGTCCGGTCTCCTTCAGAACGCGAGCCGCAATATCGCCCAACAAGTTCGGTCCCCAAGGAATCTTCGCAGTCGGAGTATTGAATCCGATCGAGATGTCGACCGAGTCCAATCCCTCTTGCTTCATGCGTTGCAACAAGGCGATCGATTCGGCGATGCGAGTATCATCTTGCCCATCGAACTCGACCACGCTGAAGCGAGCCGTCAATGGCCGGTTTTCGGGCCACACTTTTCGCACCGCTTTCAACGTCTCCAACAAATACCTTCCCCGATTTTCGGCAGATCCACCATACTGATCCGTCCGGGTATTGGAATAGGTCGACCAAAAGTTCTGCGCTAAGTATCCGTGCGCGAAGTGCAGTTGCAGCCATTGAAACCCAACGTCGCGAGCTCGCTCAGCGGCCCGAACCATCGACGCTTGAACCCGAGCGATGTCATCTAGCGTCATGGCGCGAGGAACCTTGGAGAGATTCGCGCCGAACGGAATTGCAGAAGGCGCGATGGTTTCCCAAGCGTTAAAGCTGACCATCGGGAATGTGATCGTCCACCCATGGTCGATTGGCCGATGCCTTCGTCACGCTGAAACCAACTGAATTCCGGGGACCGCCCCCCACTGCTCAATGGCCTCAACAATCGGTCGAAGCGCCTCGGCCTGCGTATCATTCCAAAGCCCCGCATCAGCCCAAGTGATGCGTCCTTCCGGCGACACAGCCGTAGCCTCAAGAATGACGAGCCCTGCTCCTCCCCGAGCTAAAGAAGTGTAGTGAACGCGATGCCAATCGTTCGCCACACCCTCGTTCGACATGTATTGACACATCGGAGATACGACAATCCGATTCCGTAATCGGACATCCTTGAGTGAATAGGAATCGAATAATGTTGGCATAAAGCCTCCAGTCAAGGAAAGAATAATTAATCACTTACCAACGGGTTGCCAAATATCATAACCCGATGTCTCAGCGAGAGAATCCATCACTACCCGACACGTCAACGGGGATCGCTCTGGCTTGAAGCGTCGGCGAGGATCCATCACAACCCGACGTCGGTGGACCTCGTTCGATGCGTTAGGCGGCTCCCAACAATGCTACCTTCCAGGGACTGGAAGTCAACATCTCGCAAGGGACTTTTATCACAACCCGACACGTCAGTGAGGGACCCTCGTTCGATGCGTTAGAGCGCTCTAACAATGCACCTTCCAGGGACTGAAGTCAACATCTCGCAAGGGACTTTTATCACAACCCGACACGTCGGTGAGGGACCCTCGTTGGTCGATCGTTAGAGCGTTCCTAACGATACGCCTTTCAGGGACTGGAAGTCAACATCTCGCAAAGGGACTTTTTATCACAACCAGAAGCGTCGGCGAGGTCTTCCTCGTTCGATGCGTTAGAGCGCTCCCTAACAATGCACCTTCCAGGGACTGGAAGTCAACATCTCGCAAGGGACTTTTATCACAACCCGAAGCGTCAGCGAGGGACCCTCGTTCGATGCGTTAGAGCGTTCTTAACAATGCACCTTCCAGGGACTGGAAGTCAACATCAGGACTGGAAGTCATCCTCTCATTCCTTGACGGCCTCTTTATCAACAGCTGCTTGAAAGGCGCGATCCAACTCCTGAGGCCGAGCATTTTTGTATTGATCCAACGCTTTTTGCAATTCGATGGCTGCCCGAGCCGCATCACCATCCAACTCGCTTCGATTCTTTGGGCTCTTCTCCAAAGGATCGGTTTGAAGATCATAGAACTCTCCATCGCGATACGGTTTGTATCGATAGTTGAAGACGAGTTCCTTGACCGACAAGTTGGCTTGTTGACGCGGCGAATACCAACAATAAAGCCACGAGCGAGGCGTGCCTTTCTCGCCTCGGATTTGTGGTAAGAAGCTGATACCATCGATCTTCTCGGGTGGCATCACACTAGCAGCTTCACAGATCGTCGGAAGAATATCGACGCTACTCACCAGATCCGATTGCACTTTCTTTTGCTTGACCACGTTCGGCCAACTGATGATCAAAGGAACGTGCGTTCCATGATGAGTCGTCGTACCTTTCCCTCCCCGATACTCGGACCCACGAAACCGACTCGTGATTCCTTTGTTTGTCCCATTGTCACCGAGAAATACGAGCAAGGTATTGTCGCGTATTCCCAGCTCCGCCAACTTGGCATCGAGCCTTCCGACCATACCATCCATATAAGAAACCATCTCGCCAAAATGGCGATCCTCTTGATTTACCTTTTCACCAACAGCCTTGGGATCCCAATCAGGACTATCAGGGGTCGGCTGGAAAGGATTGTGAGTCAAGATCATCGGATAATACAAAAAGAAAGGTTCGTTTCGATGCCGCTCCAGGAAACTCAATGCAAAATCATTGACAAGCTTAGGACCATACTCACCGTTCTCAAAATCCTTTTCCACACCGTTGTATTCTAGGCCCGGATTGGCATAGCGAGGCGGCCGACGCGTCTGCTGCCACAAGCACGATTCATCGAATCCAAAGTGCTGCGCGGAATCTTTTTCAGAACCCAACTGCCACTTGCCACAGATGCCAGTTGCATAGCCAGCCTTCTTGAGATGATGCGCAAAGGTTTCTTCCGTCCGCAGCAAAGTTCCAAAACGAAGATAGTTGCGAATGTTGTACTTGCCTGTCATCAATTGCACTCGCGTAGGAGTGCAAAGAGGCTGCACATGGCAATGTTCAAATCGCATCCCATTGGCCGCCAAACGATCCAAGTTCGGCGTTTGATACGATTCACCTCCGTTGGCCGTCACGCACTCGTACCCAAAGTCATCCGCCATGATCACGATGATATTGGGACGTTCCTCCGCATAAGCCGATGCGAATCCTACCATCACCGTGAAGAAGGCAAGGAGATTCCGACAAACCCTTCGAGGGTAGGCGATTCGAATCATGAGGCATCTCACTTTTTCAAGAAACGTTGATGGATTGTTGTAACTTTTATCGCTTCTCTTTCGCCTTTGGCTTGGCCTTCTTGGCGGCTTCGATCACTTCCGCCCCTAACTCAATGCCACGATCCTGTGGCATCGATTGATTCCAATCCTTTACAGCCTTGGTCAAACGCTGCACCCATTCCGTCTGCTTCGATGCCAAATTGGTCGACTCGGTCTGATCCTGGACGAGGTCGTATAGTTCTGCATTGGAACCGTCGTAATCGCACAACAATTTCCACCGCCCATCGCGTACGGCGAGATCTGGTTGAGGTTCGGATAAGGCTGGAGGAGAGTTCTTTCGATCGGGTGGACGTCGCCAATAAATCGGCGCAACCCGCGATGCATCACTCTTCCCAATCAATGTCGAAGCCACATTTTCACCATCGAACTTGACATCGCCATCGGCAGATACTCCTGCAACAGAGAGCAACGAGGGCACGAGATCCATGGCGACGATCACCGACTGGTCGTTGTGCGTTCCCCTTTTCGCCTGGGGAATGAGTTGGGGCCCCCATACCACCAGCGGAGATCGAATCCCACCTTCATACAATCGCGTCTTGGCTCCCCGAAAGGGACCGGCACTTCCAGCACCGGGCTCAGGACCATTGTCCGAGCATACAACGATCAGTGTATTGTTCCTCAAGGTAGGACTCTTCTGAATGTGATCGAACAACTTTCCTAACTGTCGATCCATTTCTTGCAACACCGAAAGATACAGTCCTCTCTTGCCATCAGCCCATTGTTCCACCGGTGGCCAGAAAGGACTATGAACATCATCAGGCCAAAGATTGATGTAGAAAGGCTTCTGATTGCTCGAAGCTTCTTCGATAAATGTGATCGCTGCATCCACAAATCCAGAGGTGATCTTCGATCGCTGCATCCAGGTGACCGGCTGACCCAAGCGTTCCGCATCCCCCCAGATCTTGCCCGGTTCGGTGTCGCCTGGTTTCATCGTTAGAGGCAGCAACTTGGCTCCCATTCCTTCGAAGTTGGTGAGCGACTTGTCATAGCCATAAGCAGTGATCGGAGGAGCATCATCCACGTCGCGTTGGCCACCGAGATGCCACTTTCCAAAGTGCCCGGTCGCATATCCGCTGCGCTGAAGAAAGCGAGCCAGCGTGGGGGCTTGAGGATCGAGCCAATTCGCAACACCTCGCCGCGCATTGTCGGCTCGATTATTGAGATAAGACGTGATCTTCCAACGTTGCGGATACTGACCTGTCGTCAACGCGCACCGCGAAGGTGAGCAAATCGGAGCATTCACGTAGAATTGCGAAAAGCGAATTCCTTCTTGAGCCAATCGATCGATATGAGGAGTCTTCGCATCGCGATTTCCAAAACACGAAAAGTCTCCCCACCCCATATCATCGATCAACACCATGACGATGTTCGGACGAATTGTCTCTTCCGCGCATGCCTTTGTAGCACCCACCATCCCTACCAGGATAGGTACCAACATCAACCACCCAAACCTGCTCATGATCTCGATCCCATATTGTTCGCGAGTGCCAAGCAGCACTCGCCTATTTCTAGAGGCGGAAAGACAATATCCATCGAATTCATATTAACGATGATCGCGCCGCGTGAACGCTCAATCTGCCTTCGAGTCCTTCTGTTTCCACCATGGCGAAACTGAAAATATATTGTCGCGATGGCTCATTATAACAATGCGAATGGAATCCAGGCGGAACTTGATTGCTCGCGGTTACGCATTGATCTTGCCTGGCACTTGGAGAGGAAAAAACCAACGGAATCGGGTCACATTTTCCATGAGAATTCGTGGATTTGCTGGCTCGGACTTCGGGGCAAAAGTTTGCTGTAACGTTGACTCGCTCCCTTCGCTTAGGAGGTTGTAACCTCGATTTAGTATCAACGTTTCTTGGAATGGAGCCGTGTCATGTCGCTCAAAAGAGTTCAATGGTTTGCGTTTTCAACCTTACTTGGCAGCTTGATCTTCGTTGGATCCGCACAAGCCACCGATGGCATCAATCGTCTCATCTCGGTGACGCAACTCAAAGCGCAAGATGCGAACGATCCTCCTCCGCCACCACCGCCGCCGCCACCCAAAACCATTATTGGGCAATTCTGGGAAGGGACTTTTCAAAGCGATCGCAATGGCTACCAATCGGGAATTCAGATCGGAGTCAACTCAAAGTCGCAATCTTATATTGAGCAGGACAATCTAGTCGCAATGGTTGTCCATCGTTCGGTCGACCCTGACGGGCAACTGTTATTGATTGGCTACGACCCCTTCGAAAACGTCCACGTTATGATTTCAACCGAACCGCTCAGCTGGTCACCCTTGGGAGATGCTACTTGGATGGAAGGCCAATACCAGATCTATCGCCTCGATTCGCTCGGCCGCAAACGCGTCCTGGATCACGGTAGTCTCGGCATCATCGCCATTTTGATCGGTCTGTAATAGAACCCACTACAAACCTGAGACCCCTCGGGATTCAAAATGAACAAGGCGATGGATCACTTTGCGATCCATCGCCCCTACTGTTTCGATTTGCTGGTCCGGCCATGACCGAACCTCGCCCCCCTAAAAAACCCACTAGCCAAGATACCTATACTCTCAAATGAGTCTGGAAAGGCACTTATCGTGAATCCCGGGGTGATTTTGTTGCATGAACCATGAAGTTGTGATCATCGGTGCGGGGCTATCGGGATTGTGCTGCGCTCGCATCCTGCATCAACAGGGAATTCGCTGTGTGATTCTCGAAGCTTCCGATGGCGTCGGCGGCCGTATTCGCACGGATATCGTCGATGGGTTTCGACTGGACCGCGGCTTCCAAGTGTTTTTGACGAGCTACCCAGAGGCTCAAAAAGTTCTCGACTATCCATCCCTTGATCTGAAGCCGTTCTTGCCGGGTGCCTTGGTTCGCTTTGCAAACACTTTCTATCCCATGGCGGATCCTTGGCGACGCCCCCTGGCTTCCTTGCAATCGTTGAGCTCACCCATCGGTTCTTTGAAAGACAAACTACGAGTGGCTCGCTTTCGCTCCAAGGTATTGCGAGGTTCCTTCGATAAAGCGTTTCACATTCCTGAAACAACGACCCATCAGGCCCTCCAGCAGGAAGGGTTTTCCAACTCGATGATCGATCGATTCTTCCGTCCATTCCTTGGAGGCATTTTTCTCGAACCTGAATTACAAACATCCAGTCGCATGCTCCATTTTTTGTTTCGCATGTTCGCACTTGGTCATGCATGCCTTCCGGCCGATGGTATGGAAGCCATTCCTCGGCAACTCGCTTCCATACTCCCCACGGGCACCATTCGCCTCAACACGGTTGTGAATGGAATCGAAGCCGGTCAGGTCCGACTCGCCTCGGGAGAAACCCTTCCCGCGAAAAAGATCGTCGTCGCGACCGATGGTTCCTCCGCGGCTAAACTCCTGAAAACAACTTCATCCGCATCGGGAAAAGGAACGACCTGTCTCTATTTCTCCGCCCCCAAAGCTCCCTTAAAGCAACCGATCTTGATGCTCAATGGAGAAGGCCGTGGCCCTATTAACAATGTTTGCATTCCAACCCAGGTGGCACCATCCTATGGTCCTAGTAACAAAAGCCTTATCTCCGTAACGGTTCTTGGCGCACATCATTCATTCGATGCCCTTTTGAATGACGTGCGAACTCAACTTGGCGAATGGTTCGGAGAATGCACTCAAACATGGAACCACTTGAAGACCTATTGCATACCATACGCTTTACCCGATCAAGCTCCACCCGCGCTGAGCACACCTGAACGCTCTGTACGATACTCGCCAGGTATCTATGTCTGTGGAGACCATCGCGACAATGCATCCATCCATGGCGCGATGGTCTCAGGCCGCCGCGCAGCCGAAGCCATTCTCAGCGATCCATCCTAAAGGACTCTTTCTGCATCGCTCGTCGAACCATCCATGGTCACCCATCTTCGACTCCCATCGTCTTCCCAATGGATTCCAAGCCCACCGAGTTGATCTTTCTTCAAGGGCGAGTTGCAACTTGGTGGCAAATCAAAGGCGTCCTCTTATTTCTTACAAAAGCTTGAAAAACGGGGATTTTGAGAACCCTAAGAATTCTTACCACCATCACTCCCACCAAACGCTGCTAAAGTGATCGGTGTAAATACTTTGGACGACCAGCCCCTTACAACAATGAATTTCATTTGATGATGATGAACCACCCAGCAACCATTCGAAAACCAAACGAAGGCCGTCGAATCGGCATTGTAGGCGACGTGTACCGCTTCCTTGCCACAGGCCAAGACACGGATGGCAAATATGCGACATTCGAGGCCATTGTGCCCCCGGGCAGCGGCCCGCCACCTCACGTCCACAGTCGAGAAGAAGAGTCGTTTCTGGTCCTGGAAGGTGAAATGACATTCCAACTGGGCGAAGAACGTATCATTGCTGGCGCGGGAACATTTCTCAACATGCCTGTGGGTAGCCTGCACTGCTTCAAGAACGAAAGTAATCAAGTCGCTCGAATGCTGATTTCAGTAGCCCCTGCTGGACTGGAGCAGATGTTCTTCGAGGTAGGACAACCGCTGCCTGACGATGCTTTAACCGCACCACCACCCGATCAGGCCGCAATCGAGAAATTGCTCGAAGCTGCTCCTCGATATGGCGTCGAAATCAAAGTCCCGCATGCTCCTTGAGAACATGTTGGTTGCCATGCAATTCGAGATCAAGCATGGGTGCGATCTTCCTTCGGCCGTGTCACCGCAGAATGAAAATGGAAGACGTCGACTGGATCATAACAACGCAACGACGGCCGGTATGATCGTTAAGATACAAAGGCGATGTTTGGCCCTATGAAAGCAAGCAAGATGCAAAAGGGAACATGAATGCAAGGACCTTCTCCCGATGATCCTTACCCGATGAAGGGTTTCCCACAGATTGGGTTCCTCAAGGCGCTCGTAAAGAACCCAAACATCATGGTCGGTGACTATAGCTACTACGACGATCCTGAAGGCCCGGAGCAATTCGAGTCGAAGTGTGTGCTCTATCACTTCCCGTTCATTGGCGACAAACTGCTGATCGGAAAGTTCTGTGCGTTAGCCCGCGGCGTGCGGTTCATCATGAATGGTGCCAATCACCAGATCCATGGATTCTCGACCTATCCTTTTTATATCTTCGGAAATGGTTGGCAGTCGGTGACGCCGCAATCGGACGAGTTTCCTTACAAGGGTGATACCATCCTTGGGAACGACGTGTGGCTGGGCTACGATGTGCTGGTCATGCCGGGAGTAAAGATCGGAGACGGAAGTATTGTTGCGACTCGGTCGGTGGTAGTCAGCGATGTACCGGCCTATTCCGTTGTCGGCGGCAATCCTGCCAAAGTCATCAAGCAGCGTTTCCCGAATGAAGTAGTCAACGAACTGCTGTCGATCCAATGGTGGGACTGGCCTATAGAAAAGATCACTAGGAACCTGACGGCGATCGCCGGTGCGGATATCGCGGCCCTGAGGAATGCAGAATAAGGGAAGCGAATCGCAACCCATCCCCTTCGAGTCTCCCATGGCGATTCTCGCCAGGCATCGATGTGTCGAGACCATCGCGACAACGCCTCTACCCATGGCGCGATGGTCTCAGGTCGCCGCACTGCCGAAGCCATGCTCAGCGATCGAAACGAATTGGGAGTTTCTTCCGAATGAACTGCGAGTCTTCGTCCATCGGAAATCTCAATTCAAATCTCCTAACGTCTTCGCTTACCCAATGGACTCAAGTCGTCCACATCCAATCCTGCAAAGTAATCATCGATCGACGCCAGCCGAATAGAATTGTCCGCGGTAGCTACGTCACCTTCAATGAATAGCTCACCTTCCCCACTCCCCTGACGTCGATTCAACTCGTTGATCACGAGCAACGCATCCAACGGAGTGATCGCGACGTCGCCATTGGTATCGATCTTTCGGAAGGCATAACTGGCCATTCCACGAACCGTATCATTCCAAGGGATCGACTCTCCCAGATTCAGCGAATTGATCACCAATAGTGCGTCCAATGGGGAGAGGGCATCATCGCCATTTACATCGAGCGGATTGCCGCTTCGATGGACAATATTGACCCATGGACGAGGAACGCGATTCTCATCGATGGGTGGGTCAAAATTCCCAAAGATCGGCAAGGCATTTTCATCGCCATATTGAATAAACAAGTCATTGCCTAAAGGAGCAGGACTGAAAGAATCAAAGACGAGTGACGGTGCTGGCGCGATGCGATCCGAGACCCAGAAGAAGACTTCGCCTGCATCCGAAGGCAACTGACCGCCACGGCCTTTGACCCAAAGCCCGATATCATCGATTCCATCGAGATTGACATCGCCTGCCACCGGTCGATCGGTAAATCCGCTCAATCCTCCAAACCGCTGCGTTGTATCTCTCACATCCCAGATCGAATCGAAGGCTCCGTCGCGATTGAGATCGAAATAGAATCGATTAAGACTGTTATCGTAGGCAGCGAAGTCGTCTTGGCCATTGCCGTCGAAGTCACCTACGATCGGCAACCCATTGAAGTTGGAAGCGACCCGCTCGCCGAGATCGATTTGATTGTTGCCATTGGTATCGAAGTACCAAAACTGGCCATCGAACAACCCGATCTCATCCCCTGGATGTCCCGCAGCAAAGTTTCCTGCAACAGGAATACCATTGACCTGATACGCCGCCGGCATGGCCGAAGCAAAATCCCTACCCCGTCATCATCTGTGTCGATGAGAAAGCTCATAGGTCGGGCCGAATTTTCCATAGACTCCTAACTTGTCAAAGCCACTGCGACAACGGCTCCTGCCGCTGCAAAATTCCCAGCAAAGTGCCCATCGGTAAGCGTTCCCATTTGGAACACGAGATCGCGATTGGTGGCATCATTGTCCGAACCCGTTGGGTCCCATTCAAAGTTCCCGTTGATGTCCACATAGACGAGCCCCTGACTGATCGTCCCAAACTCGGGCCGACTATCGATGGTAAACCTAGCCACGAAATTCCCGCCAGGAATCCGATTGCCCGAAGGTAGGACCGCACCTGCACTTCCCGGTGCGGAGGCTTGCGATTCCCCATCTAACAAATTGCCCGAGGCATCCGATACCGTATCGAGGATCGTCAACGTAAATCGATCATCGGGAAGCGGTGATGCAAAGTTCAACTGCACAGTGACCGCTCCGGAGCTCGATGAGATCAAGGTAACGCTCGTAATGAGAACGGCACCCACGTGATCACCGACGAGCCGATAGTTGCGGACATCGGTGGCCTGACCTTCATCGACGGCGGGTGTTTCCAGTCCTGCTGCAGGTGGAGGGCCTCCCGTATAGGTCACGCAATGCCGACGCCGCGGGCTGGAGCGCCAAGTCGGGCTTGGTCGCGAACACCGTCGTACCATTTACAAAATTGACGGCGGAAACGCGAGCGGCTTCGGTATCGATCAAGATGTCTAAGAACGACGCCACCGAGAGGTTCCCCGCTAAGTCCTCGGCCGTTGCTCCGATTTGCCGCTGGCCATCCACCGGAAAACCTTGAGAAGGATCGTTGAGATTCAACGTCAACACATGGCGAAAGGCACCCGTCATGGGATTGGTGTTGCCATTGAAGTCTGCCGGAACCGATACGGTCTGTCCGCCAAATACATCCGAACCATCCAATAGATTGTTAGATATCGGATTTCCATCAGCAGCGAAGCGAACCAAGGATCCCGCTTCCGCCGTTCCAACCAAGCCAGGTGTGGTCGCTCGTGTCACGCGATCTGCATACGATCCAGGGTTGCTGGGGATACCAGTATCGGTCGCTGCAGGATCGAGACGCAAAGTCGCCGCTGCTGGCGCGATCGTATCGATCGTTATCAAAAGTGGATCCGATCGATCCCCACGACCCGAATGACGATTGCGCTCCGCAGCGGTCGTAGCCAGAATCTTGTAGGGATCGTTGATACGAACAGCCGCAGTGATCGCGTGCTCACCATCGACGAGAAGTGGCGAGGTGATACTAAAAAGGTTCTGCGTTCCAGGGACAGCTGCCGCGATTCCGATAGAACCGCTTTCAGTGAACACCTCCACCGCAACACCCGCCGTATGCGCCGCGAACTGCGCGGGAGTCAAAATCGTTGTAAAGAGTGTTCCATCCTCATCGGGATCGACAAAATTCTGGGTATCAACGTGGACCAATAATGTCGGCGTCGAATCATTGGTCAAATCATCATTGTTTTGGCGACCGCTGTCCGAAAAGAGGCTCAAATCAACCAAGGTAGGAATCGGCGTCGCAAAGTTTTCAATCTCGAGCGTATAGTCGGTAGGGTTCACCACAATATCATTCGACAACACTTCATAGTAGTAGCGTTGTCCCGCGACGACCGGTATGACAAGTGATTCAAGGTCCAATCCATCGGAGAGATGGGACTGAACCGACGTCGACACAACCGTCCCATCGCTATTCCGCAGTTGCAACAAGAGATTGGCCGACACAGCATTGAAGTAGAGGTTCGCAACCACCTTGCCCGTTGAATGAGCCGTGTAAAGATAATTGTCTCGATCGATTCCGTTATTGATCGCAGCATCGATCGTGATCGCAGGCAACGAGCCTAAGACGGTGGCCGATGGTAAGGTGTTGTTCCATTCTTGCTCTTCCTGAAAGGGAGCCAGAATGTTGTAGGTATCGAAATAGACTTCTTGGATGCCACTACCTGCATCATTTCCCGTCCACGCCAAGAACACCGTTCCATTGTTTGCCGCTATGCCGTTGTACTCTCCAATGCGAAGCGTAGGAGGCGGACCATTGAAACGTGTTCCTGCATTCAAATCGGGATCGAATTGGACGTCATTGATTCGAAAATCGGGCGACCAAGTCAAACCGCCATCCAGGCTGGTCGCGGCGTAAAGATCCAACAGCAAACTTCCGCCACCATTCGTATTGCCACTGCGAGTGTCATACCAACTTACTGCAATGTTTCCCAGTTCATCGATCGCGGCATTGGCCATCGTTTGAAACGTTCCTGCGGGAGCGTTGTCGACACGAATAGGAGCCGAAAAGGTTTGGCCGTAGTCGGTCGAACGAACGATGAAGATATCGCCAGGATCGTTGGCCGAAGGTGGTGGGAAAGTGGTAAAGTCATCGTCGGGATCGTCATTGACAACGACGTAGACATTCCCGGGGCGAATGGGATCGGTCAGGATGTAAGGCTGGCTAGATCCTTGGGTCCAAAAGTTGGTCTGCGGTACAGCGCTGGGATTGGTCTGGACATTGGTCGTCACCGCGGCGTTGAAGGTACTGCTCTGCACGACGGTTCCATTCTGCAAATCCAAGCCACCGGTCGAATCGCGGAGAACGGAAACGGTTGCATTGGCCGACCCACCGGTATCGTTATGCCATGTCGTGTACAGATCACCATTCATCGCGACAGTGAGATGGCTGGGCCAAACGAATCCGTTCCCTCCATGAGGCGTGGAGATATCTTGGGCCGCAGAAAAGGTCGTGCCATTGTTGATGGATCGAGAGAACATCACCTGGCTTCCCGAATCCAATCGCGTCCACACCAAGTAAATATTGTTGGCGAAGGGACTCGCTGGATTGGCGTCGCTCGCAATCCACTGTTTGTCATCGGTATGAGCTCCGGGAGTGACGTCGACTGCATTACCGATGAGAGCCCCGGTCTGTGGATTCACTTGCTGAACCACAACACTGAGATCGTCCCCATCCGCCAATTCACGATTGCCGTCGCCATCCACATCCAACGAGATCAAGTAGGTCCAATACATATTCCCCGATGCATCAAAGGCCATCGATGGATCCCCACCAAATCCATAACCAGGGGCCAACGCAGGTGGCAGCTGAGCCGTAATGGTCGTGGGAAACGTCACTCCATAGTCAGTGGAGATGGTGAGCTGATTGAACTGAGCAATGATGATATTGCTGGGGTCGTTGGGATTGACCACGATATTGGGTTCATTCTGCCCCAAGTTGGTATCGAGGTCTGCCGCGAACAAGGTACGTTGCTCAAGTTGTTCGAGCATCAGCCTCATACGTTGATGACGATTGCGTCGCGATGCGGCAAAGGATCTCTTGGATGCTTTCATGGTCGATCTCCTCATGGTGAATCTTCGTTGCTTACGTTGGGATGATCATCGAACATCGCCAGAGCGATACCTAGAATTGCTCTAGGATTCCGGCGTTGGAGCTTGATCCATCCACTTTGAAATCAGGCGACAATGGGAACTGCGTCGAATTCGCAACGAAGATCCCTCTCGCGAATACTCATTAAAGAACCGCCTTCTCATCCTTGAGACATGAGCTTATTCGTCCATGGGTTGGCGTTGCGATGTGCCTTGTTTGCATCCATGCTCGACCTCCTGCTATCCTGAATTTCGAGGTCGTCTGCCTGAATTCTAAGACTCCTCAGAAGCCGATCGCAACCGAAACCGATCCCAACATCGTGTTTTTTTGAATACTTTTTGCCTTTCTGAATCGCAAATCATCGCGCAAGAACGAGTTCTCCGTTTGCAATTTGCCTCCGTGCTGCTCGCAAGATCGATCTACCCTCCCTGAGTTTTTGTGATTGAATCTTCGGTCCCAATCCGATATAGTTTCCTAGGCAACTATATGAGCGAGGGTTCTGATTTGAAAAAACCAAGCGAACTTGAAGATCATGTTGGCTACTGGCTACGGTATGTCTCCAACCACGTCTCGCACGCATTCGCGCAGAAGGTGGAAGCGAAAGGGGTCACGGTCGCGGAGTGGGTTCTCATGCGAGAGCTGCTAGCGTCCGGTACTACAAATCCAAGCCAACTGGCGGAGGCTGTCGGGCTGACCCGGGGCGCCGTTTCAAAACTGATCGAACGGCTTACTCGAAAGAGACTGGTGGTACGTCTTTCCTCGGAAGATGACCGTCGCTATCAAACCGTTGCATTAACGGCTTCAGGAAAACGACTCGTCCCCGCACTCGCTCAACTGGCTGACGAAAATGATCAGGAGTTTTTTGGGCACCTAAAACTCAAGGAACGACTCGACCTTGTCAATCTCTTGCAGGAGATCGTCCGTCGCCATGGCTGGAAAGATTTGCCAGTGGATTGATTTCGAACAATATGTCGCAAAGGAATAACAATGAACGCAGAAAACGAACAAGTGATACATGAATGCGCGCAAGGTGCTTTGTCCGGAAGCTTAGCCTTTCCTCAAATCATTCAACGGCTCGCACAAATCAACATCGAGCGATATCACGCGGACTATAGCCGACAAGAAATTACCTACTATGGAACCGACGGAAGTTCTCTCGCGGTGGCCACGCCTCACTCTGCTCATGCCATCGCGACCGAGTTCTCGGCAACGGCCGTGGAAACTGCTGTCCGTCAGAGCCAGCGGAACGAGCACACCTACTTGGAGTTCATTCAGAAGACGACAGCCGCTGGTTGCGTAGGCTATTTTGTCTTGATTACCGGACGACGCGTCATCTATTTTGGTCGCCAAGGTGAATCGCACACCGAACATTTTCCACCGGGAATATAGACCCCATGATTGACACCCAAGTTCGGAATCTTCGCCCCATGAACAACTTGCTACATTTCGTTCATCAGTCGCATTCCAACTTCACCATATCGCTGGTTTTCCACGACAGCGACGATTCCGTGCCGGTGAAATGAAATAGGCTCCACCGCAATCTCGCAGCTTATTTGGATACCCTCGGCTTGCGAAGTGCCGTCGTTTTCGACTTCTTCTTTGCCAGCTTCTCGTTGTCCTGAACCACGCGAAGCTTCACGATCCGTTCGATGAGTTTGTAAGGTATTCGCTCATTCAGTGGAAACTGAAGATTCCCTTTGGGTCCTGCATACGGAGCGACCTCTTTCTGTAGAGACTCATCGCCCGAGATCGGCGGATAGAGTCCGATGTGCTCTTTCCAAGCTGCGAAGTAAACCAAAATCCCATGCTGCTTAAACGCTGGCATCTGGTAGCTGATCACCTCCTTGGCATCGGGTGCTGCCTTGCGGATCGTCGCCCGCACTTTTTCAAGTATCGCTCGAACGTCTGCTGGAAATTGCGAAATGTATTCGCCGATACTAGAGGTTCCGCGTGGCTTCGAATGAACCTTGCGCTGTGGTTGGGCTCTGCGCTGTGGTTGGGCTCCTTGAAACTCTAGCCCTCGTTGATTCAAGGCTGCTCGCAGCGTGTTGATTGCCTTGGGGCCCATTCCATGCAATTGGGCAATCTGCTCTTCTGCCGTTTGAGCCAACTGATCGAGAGTCGTGAAACCGGCTGCAAATAAGGCTCGCAATGCAGGCTTCGCAATTCCAGGAGGAAAATTGTTCTTGATCGCCGCCGTCTGTGCGTCAGATGCCAGCCGCTTGCGCGGGCTTGAAGTGAGAGGACAACACGTTTCACTCGTTTTTGCTTTCGATCGCTTTTTCATCGCATACTCTCCGACGATGCTGCCCCATCCGTACGATAATCTTCTGCCCTTCACGACCTTGCTGCGTTACGATTGATCAAAAATAGAATAGGTCTAGGCATATTCTGCTGAATAGGCTCTATGTAGCTAACTACGATATTTGGGTATCATGCATCTTCAAATCGTTGAAACATCTCCCTTATTGTAGACGATCGCAGATTGACTGATTCGACCGGATGAATGACCTAATACCTGCTGAAACAGAGGATTTTCAGAGAGTTTCCCTGCGAGAGTCCTTTTGGACTTGGTGCCGGGTTGCCGCACTGAGTTTTGGTGGACCCGCGGGACAGATTGCGGTGATGCACCGTATCATTGTGGACGAGAAGAAGTGGATCAGCGAAGAACGGTTCTTGCATGCGCTCAACTATTGCATGTTGCTTCCTGGACCAGAAGCCCAGCAGCTTGCCACCTACATCGGATGGCTCATGCACCGCACGCTTGGCGGATTGATGGCAGGCGTGTTATTCGTAGTGCCTGGATTCGTCTCGATTCTCGCTTTGAGTATCGTTTACGCGTGCTATGAGGACTCGAGCTTTGTCCAAGCATTGTTCTTCGGACTCAAACCTGCAGTCATGGCAATCGTCATGGAGGCCGTACTGCGCATTGGAAAACGCGTGCTGAAAAACAGCACCATGGTCACCTTAGCGGTCGCTTCCTTTGTTGCGATATTCTTCTTGGACATCCCGTTTCCGATCCTCATCATTGCTGCGGGATTGATCGGACTCATCGGAAGCAGAATAGCCCCGGATCGCTTCGATGTCATCAAGGGACACGGCAAAAGTAAGAACTCCAGCAGCCCGTCCGTTTTACCAGATCACTCCGAAGCCAACATTGGCTCAAAGCCTACTATTCGGCGGAGTATTTATGTCAGTGCCATTTGCCTCTCCCTGTGGTTCGGCCCCATCATCGGAGCATGGTTTCTCTTTGGCGGCTCCTCCGTGTATTTTCAAGAAGGAGTGTTCTTCAGCAAAGCCGCAGTTGTAACCTTTGGAGGCGCATACTCGGTGCTCGCCTATATCGCTCAACAAGCCGTCGAAAAATATGGTTGGCTTCGACCGGGCGAGATGCTTGACGGTCTCGGCATGGCGGAAACGACTCCTGGACCACTCATCATGGTCGTGCAGTTTGTTGGATTTATTGGAGCCTATCGCCATCCAGGGCCTTTCAGCCCTCTGATCGGTGGCATCGTGGGATCGATCTTAACTACGTGGGTTACTTTTGTTCCGTGCTTCTTTTGGGTTTTTCTAGGTGCACCCTACATCGAGCGATTAAGGGGAAACAAGCGATTGAATTCCGCACTCTCTGCCATCACTGCTGCGGTGGTTGGCGTGGTTTTGAATCTAGCGGTTTGGTTTTCGCTTCATACTTTGTTTGAACAAGTAACCACGATGAAGGTCTTGGGCTTAAGACTTCAAGTCCCCGAACTTGCCACTGCGAACATTGCGGCCTGTGCCATTGCCATCCTAGCCTGCTTGTTAACTTTTTACTGGAAAAAGGGATTGGCTGTCACTCTTGGAATATCCGCTGCCGCAGGAGCTGCGCTGTATCTCATACAGCGTTGAAGTTCAATCCGACTCAAGGTCAAGCGCTTCCATCGCTGACTACCAGCCGATGGCATTCGGCCCACGTTGGAGGCTCGCACTTGTCCGCAAGTTTCCGGATGACGCTCTCGGGCACGGATTGGTTCCGTTCCTTGTTCTGATCCCAAAGAGTTTTCATCGGTGGCTCAACGTAGACAATTTCAATACGAGCGTTGTAATCTGCGAATAAGTTGCTCCAGCGACTTCGAGTCACCTTCATCGTGTTGGTGGCATTGAATGCAAAGGCGGTTTTGGTTCGAAGATACTCACGGCAACGCTCCTGGGCCTCCTGAGCAACACGACCTTGATTGTCCGTTGGATCGATACCAAGTTCACCACGAATATCATCGAGCGAAACGATGGGTAATTCAGGTCGATTTCTTGACAGCCAAGTATCCTTGCCACTACCCGGTAGACCAGCCATCAATGTTACATCACATGAAAAGTCCTCATGGGGAATGTAGTGCAGATTGGGTTTCTGCTGGCGGAAAAATGTGAAACGGGCATGATTGCTTGAAAATGGATACGGTTGTTCAAAACACCCCAATTCTTCTGACTGCATTCTCCAATAATGCAAATTCTCTTCCGGGCGTGACATAGAATCGGTATCACGGCCACGCGTATCTGCCAGCGCAAATAGATACAACAACCGATTATTGACCAACCACGACAAACGGACCACCTCATGAGTCGGTTCATCGCGCTCGAGTAAGAAAGCTGGGCGACCGTGGTATCGAACCAATTGAGCGATCTGCTCGCGGGCCGAAAGATTGCATCCTAAATGGCGAAGAATATTTCGAGCCATTCGTTCACCTTGAACAGCATGCTTGGGAGAGCGAATGCGTCCCGTCTCAGAATCGACCTCGGTAGTTAATGGTTTCGCGACATCGTGAAACAAAGCTGTGAAAGTTAAGATCGTCCTATCTTGTGCCGTTAGCGTTTTCCATTCAGTCAGTTCCTTTAATTGCGCGAGAACCATCTTGGTATGGGTCCAGACATCGCCCTCCGAATGCCACTGAGCATCCTGAGCGCAGCCTGCCATAGCGTCACACCATGGTTGCGTTTCCGCCCATGCAATGATCTCATCCAACGAAGATTTTGCTAACTGCTCCCAATTCATGACCAAATATCCACGTCTTCCGCAAGCACGTTAGGTACCATCCGCTGATGTTGCCAATGAGTGCTCTGCCTGACCTTCTCTACGAATTCAGGGCGAACAAATTTGGCTCGTCCCACCACCTTTCCATTTGTCTCTGTCCTCATGTACAAACCTTCCATCAGGTTGTCAGGACGATTCGTCATTGGATTCTCGAAATAGCTGTCGAATTGCGATGGGCCAATCAGTCCTTCGACATCTTTGCGTTGAACCTTGCCTTGGTGTACCACTGGAACGGTTTGGATCCCAGTTCCGTCGAGCATGACAAGTCGGTTTGCTAGATCTAAAAACACTTCTTGCTGTTTATCATAGATGTCAAACTCGAAAAAGTAGTGCGACAACTTGCGGTAGTGAATCGAATGTCGAGCATAAACCCATTCGCCAAACAAAATGAATCGGCTTTGCAACATCTTTTCTAACACAGGCCGTTTTACGGTGGTCCACTGTTTGAATAAGTCGTACTGCGGGTGCATACCTTCGGTAATCAGATGACCTCGGCACTGAAGAACCATGTCACCGGAATTCGAGAAGTGGATGCCGACGTTGGTACCATCGATCTTTTCCTCCACAATCAGCGACTCATCTTCGATGAAAGCCTTCGATTCGCTTTCACTGAGATGCTTATCGTCCGATGTACCCTTCGATCCAAACAGATGCGGCGTACGTGGATATTTGGTGAAGTCACCATACGAAGCGCCCATCTTCCTCATCCTTCTCACACTGAAAACAGTCTGCGCAGTTGATGGCACTGGAGAGCTGCTTCTTGATTACTCTCTAAGAACAGCGGCCCCTCTTCACGCCATCAAAACCAACTCGCCGGAGACAACGTTTCTAGAAACGTTGAACTGAACCGCAGGGGATTGGATCATCTCAACCAAGCATTTCTTCCAGCAATTTGCTGCCGTAAACCATCCTAAGATTACACGTGACCTACGTATCATAGAGATACTCTGTCGTCGCCTACTCTTCGTCTCGATAAAGAGGCTGTTCGTCCAATTGTTCGTGACTTGGTGATGGCACAAGAAGCCGCTAGAGTTCATGAACGCTGGCAGAGACACCGCACGGCCGAGCTAGGTTCACGTGTTCTATCCGAAGCCAAGACGGAACCTTCATCATGGGTGATTTGAAATAACGGATGGTTACGGCCTTCGTACTGACAACGTCCAGCGGCTTCGCCCCACAGGCAGAACTTCACCCAATCGCAAAGATAGCTCATTGACATCTTCTAAATACTTCCTTTTCGCCACTCGTTGTCTATTCGAGCTTAGCGTTTAGTGTCTCTCGGCGGACAAGGAGCAATTCCAAAGCTGTCCCAACCGCTACCGCTTGGAACCACATGCACATTTCTGCTTGGCCATCAAAAAACTCCCGGTTTTTAGGGTCACTAGCCAGGAATCGACCCACGACCGGTCGAAACCATGCTAACATTGTTAGATAATCGAACATAATTGTCAAATCATTGCAAAAAAGTGCCGAATGGAGAATAATGGCCGCGGTAGGGGAGTTCCTCTGCGAGCCACCCAAAAAGGACGAGACCCACATGCACAACGAACAACTCGCTCTAGCATCCAGGCTGAAGAACGCCCGTAAAAACGCGAACCTCACCCAAGATCAGGTTGCCCAAAGCCTCGCGCTCCAGCGTACTGCGATTGTTCAAATCGAAGCGGGAAACCGAGCCGTGAGCACTCTGGAATTGAGCAAATTGGCACAACTCTATGGTTGCCCGATCTCCAGCTTTTTCTCGAGCGACAACACTCCGATCGAAGAAGATGCCTTGGTAGCATTATTTCGAGCAACTCAAACGGAAGGTGACGGTGCCCCGTGGCAAACGGAGGTTGCTCGATATCTTGAGATCTGTCGAGCTGGAGTTGAATTGGATCGGTTGTTGGATCGCCCACCGCACGCTGGTCCGCCATCCTATCAGTTGTCTCAACCGCAGAGCACTATGGAAGCTGTGGAACAAGGCGAGCTAGTGGCAGAAAATGAACGCCGCCGGTTGAGTCTAGGACATAACCCAATTGCTGACATGGCCGAACTCATCAATGGACAAAACATTTGGGCATCTGGAGCCGTGTTGCCGGATGATATGTCCGGCCTGTTTTTGCATCACAGCTCGATCGGTCTATTCATTCTAGTGAATTTCGATCATCCTCGGGCAAGAAAGCGATTCTCTTATGCTCACGAATATGCGCACGCATTGTTAGATCGCGAAGCTACTGCAACCGTTTCAATTGCTGCTGATAGAAGGAAGCTGACTGAGGTCAGGGCTAATGCCTTTGCCGCTTCGCTGCTGCTCCCGCGAACGGGCGTCTACGCATTCCTAGAATCGCGGTTTAAGGCAAGTCCAAGTGTATTTGACCAAGCAGTATACGATCCGATGGCAGAAGAAGATCGCGGTGAAGTAAAGGCAACTCGCCGAGCAGCCGCCTTTTCTCAAGTTCTTACCTTTGAAGACGTGGCTGCACTTTCACACCATTTCGGCGTGAGCTATCAAGCCGCTCTATTTAGGTTAAAGAGCTTAGCCATCGTAAATGCACCCGAATTTGAGGAACTGCGAGAAAAGGAGAATCTTGGTTTGCGGTTCCTAAAATTGTTGAAGCTGTGGGACGATCTGTATGGCGAGGAAACCCGCTCTCCAGATCGGGAACTCATTAGTCAGGTCGTTCACCTGGCACTGGAGGCTTTCCGAAGAGAAGAAATCTCGTCCGGGAAAATGAGGGATCTGAGCAAATTGCTTAGAGTGCCCTCAAAAGAACTGCTTCAATTGGCAGAGGCTACTTGATTCCTCGTTACGCCAAGGATGAGCAACGATGACCACAAGCGTTGTCATTACCGACACGAGCGTGCTGATCAATTTCTTAGTACTCGACCAGCTTCATGTACTCTCCCAACTGACAGAATTTGATTTCTTAGTGACTGAGCATGTTCGTGCCGAGATCACGGAGCATTTTCCAGAGCAGCTTCAAAGGCTAAACGCTGCCTACGAAACTGGCTCAGTCAAAGAGATCTGTGTTACCGACATTGTCGAAGTTAGACTTTTCGCAGACCTGACCACCAAAGGACTTGGCATCGGCGAGTGTTCGGCGGTAGCTGTCGCAATGAATCGAGGAATCAAGATTGCGATTGATGACAAGCGAGCAATAAACAAGATGCGCCGACTTGGCTACAACCTAGACACGATAAGCACCTCGGAGCTCACTGTCTGCCTGATCAAAGCATCCATTCTTACCGTCGAAGAGGCCGACAACTTCAAGAAGATCTGGGAAGAGCAGTATCGATTCAAACTACCATTCAGCAGTTTCGCCGAATTCACCGAGCCAAATTCGAAGGAGTAGTTCCAATCGAGCCACTTATTCAGGCTGACGTACTCGCCGAAGGGTTCGATTCTAATAAAATCGGGGTGACAGGATTTGAACCTGCGACCTCTGCGTCCCGAACGCAGCGCTCTAGCCAAGCTGAGCCACACCCCGTATGGAGATCGATGCGATCGTTCAATCATGCCGTGACTTGCATTCCAACGCGTCGTTGAACCCTACACTTTTCATGGCATGCAATGCTTTCAGTCTAACCTGTTTTAGGCCCCCTTCAAGTCTCCAGTGGAACTCAATTGTTCTGCAAAGTGGCTCGATACGTGGCACTTGAACCTGCCCAACAAGCTTGCACTTTGAACAGGAAGCTTCGTGTCCCTTCTGCAACGAGATCACGTCTCCTTCATGCTCAAAGACATGGCTATAATCGATATCTCACCGACGGTATCGTGCTTCTTATCTCTTCTACCTTGCTTTCTGCGAGACCTCATCATGCGAGTCCCATTCGTTCTGTCGATCCTCGTTGTCGCGATGCTTTCCACGCACAGCATCGCTCAAGAAAAGCTCGTCATTCTCGCGGCCCACTACGGCGATCTTCCCGATGGCAAAAAATTTGATGTCACCAAGAAAGTCGCAGACCTCGTCAAAGAAAATAGCCTTCGGCTTGAAGCCTCCAACGATCTCTTTGGTGACCCCGCCGAACAAGTTGGAAAAAAACTGAGCGTCCGCTTTAAACTCGGTGATCAAGAATCGGAAACGCAAGTGACTGAAGGGGAAACGCTCCTCGTTCCCATTCCCAAACTAGTCGGCGAACTTGTTATCCATAAAGCGATCTACGGAGACCTTCCGGATGGTCCGACCTACGATGTTACCGATATCGTCAAAGGCTACCTCCGCAATAACCAACTCGAGATTGCGGTCGAGAACGACCTCTTGGGCGACCCTGCTTCTGGAACGTTCAAACGCTTGCGAGTCGAATATTCCATCGGTAAAGTCCAGCTTGCCAAAAGTGTCTACGAAGGAGGCCGCATGAAGATCGTCGTGCCCCAAGAAAAGAAGGATGCAACTGCGGACAAATCCCCTGCGAAAAAGTAGCGCCCCAATTGTCCAACGTAACGTGGCTCATCCATTGCCTAACCATTTCCTTCATTGGGGACCTGCTTTGACTTATCCCTTCAGCTCTTCCTAGAATGCTTCGGCATGCAACCCGATGCATGCCAAGCCAGTCTCGCACCAGCTGAAAGGATCCCATCATGACTTCGCTTTCGTCCCCTAAATCCATACAAGAAGTCATCCGAAACGTTCCGCAACATTGGGTCGGCGATGGGTTTCCGGTCCGCAGCCTCTTTTCGTATGCCGACGGTAATCGTTTCGATCCGTTTCTTCTACTCGATCATGCGGGTCCCCATCGGTTTGAACCTTCATCGCAGAAGCGAGGCGTCGGTGAGCATCCGCATCGCGGATTTGAAACTGTGACGATCGTCTACGATGGGGAACTAGAACACCGCGACTCTTCAGGAAGCCATGGAAGCATCGGACCAGGCGATGTCCAATGGATGACGGCTGCTTCCGGTGTCGTACACGAGGAGTTTCATAGCCAGAAAATGACCGAGCAAGGTGGATCGCTAGAAATGGTTCAGCTATGGGTCAACCTTCCTGCCAAACTCAAGATGTCTAAGCCTCGCTACCAATCGATCGTGGATGCACAGATCCCTCGACACGCACTTGGCGAAGCTGGCTATGTTCGTGTGATCGCGGGAGCCTATCAGGGAACACAAGGTGCCGCGATGACGCATTCACCGATCGAAGCCTGGGACATCCGCATGCAACGATCGGCCGATGTCGAACTTCCTATCCCTGCTTCTTTTAATGCCTTGCTGTTAGTGCAACAAGGGACACTTCACGTTGCAGGCGAATCTTTTCACTCGGGAGAACTCATTCGATTGAGCCGCGAAGGAGACCATCTCACGGTCCGAGTCGATGGCGGTTCGCAAGTATTGGTCTTGGCTGGCAAGCCACTCGACGAGCCCGTCGCGGGTTACGGGCCGTTTGTGATGAACACTCGTGAAGAAATTCAACAAGCCATCGATGACTATCGCGCCGGTCGCATGGGTCATCTCGTCGATTAACGTCCAAGCGAAATTCCCTATGCAATAGTCTTTCAAACAGCTAGTAAACGTCTTTCCTGTATCGCTGGTCTTGTTGCATCTGCTTCAAATAATGAACAGCCTCTTCATCGGTCATCTGCCCCTGCTGACCGATAATCTGCAGCAAAGTGTGTTCGACATCTTTGGCCATCCGTTTCGCGTCGCCACATATGTAGAAGTGCGCTCCTTGCTGAAGCCAGCGATACAACTCTGCGGCATGTTCGAGCATGCGATGCTGCACGTAGACCTTTTCAGCCCCATCGCGACTAAAGGCTAAATCGAGGCGAGTGAGAAAGCCCGATTCCTGCCAACGCTCCAGATCTTCGCGATAAAGAAAATCATGTTCGCTCCGTTGATCTCCAAAGAACAGCCAGTTCTTGCCTGGAGATTGGTCGACCCAACGCTGTTGAAGAAAAGCAATGAAGGGTGCAATACCCGTCCCCGGCCCCACCATGATCATCGGAGCTTGTCCGTCCGAAGGAACCGTGAAACCGTGGCTAGGCTGAAGGAACACTTGCAGCGACGCTCCTGGTACTAAACGATCCGACAGCATGGTCGAAGCAACTCCTTTCCTCGCTCGACCTCGAACGTTTTCCTCGACCCGTCCCACGGTCAGATGAACCTCGCCAGGGTGCATCTGGAAACTGCTTGCAATCGAATAGAGTCGCGGTCGCAGGGGCAACAGAGCTTTCGCAAAAGCAGCTGGATCAACGCGTATCCAAGAAAATGCTTCACATAACTCCAAGACATCCCATTCTTCTCGATCGGCTGAGTCTAGAAAATCGATCCACGACTCTTTCACGGCTGCATCGCAAGCGGCCGACTGTAGCGCCTGGTCGATCTCCATCTGAAAAAGACTCACCAAGTCCTCGGTAATGGATCGCAGACATCGAGTCTTGAGTACATCACCTAATCTCAGTGGCTGACCCTCGATGTCGACCATCTGATTCACTTCCCACTTTTGTTGATCGCAAATGAGCCCAACGAGCTGTTCGCAATTGGTAGGTAAGATCCCCAATGCATCTCCAACGCGATACTGAATGGGGGTCTTGCTGAGATCGATGCGGACATGACGTGTATCCTTGGCCGAATCGGGATGATTGAGCGGTTTGGACTCTAAGAGCTTGGCTTCCACGGGATGGTTGCGAGTTCCTGGAACGGCCGTTGCGATGCTGGAGGAAGCGGAGGAGGCAGTCCCTCCTAGTTGCTTGGACAACAAACGAAGTCGCTTGGCAGTATCGCTGCCTCCAGGCGAACAGAGCGTCAAATTCTTTTCTTGACCACTGGCTATCGACTCGGCATACGTTTTACAGAGATAGCCACACGAACCACAGTTCAGCTGGGCCATCGCAGCCATCATCTGACGCGCGAGTGGTTTGCCATCGGCTAGCTGCATGCGTTCGTCGATCGACAAACTACTATCGTGCCAAGGAAACGCTTCCTCTTCTTCGGCTGCTTTACTTTCACTCGATTCTGCATCCATCCATCCTTGAAGCTGCCCAACCGATAGCGACTTGGCCGCCGATTCGTCTAATAATCCGAGGACCCCACTGAAGAATCCATTGAGCCACGCTCGCTGTTCAGGGCTGAAAGGAGCTGAGTCAGGAATGAGATCAGGACGCATAGCAACCCTTTCCTTCTGTTTCAAAACGCTTAACTAGTCCTTCCTTGCTCTGTAGGCCCGCCCAAGTTGCAAAGTCAGACTCCGAGGACTCGCGTCGCAAGTAAGATTCGAGAATCCAAAGCACTCGCTGCGGCACTTCTTCTCTCAACACCGATTCGAATGCAGGAATGGCGATCTTCGGTTCCATTCCCGTCTTTCCTCCCAGGAGGATATGAAATCCTTCCCGCATCTCTTCCTGCACTTCGACTTTCGTTGCAATCAAGCCGATATCAGCAATCAGATGCTGCGCGCAACTATGATGGCAGCCCGTAACATGAATATTGATGGGCTCATCCAGTTCTAATCTTTCCTCGACAAAGGACGCGATCTCCATTGCCGTCGCCTTGGTATCGCTAGCTGCAAACTTGCATCCCCAGTGCGTTCCCCGTACACGCTACCAAGCCTGCTCGAAGGCTAGACGTTTTCCAATCGAGACCTAACTCACTTAGGCATTGCTCCACTTCACTGCGACAAGATTCTTGGAGATCGGGAATGATGAGATTCTGCCATACCGTCAAACGAATGCGGCCCGAACCAAATCGTTCCTGTAATCGCGGCTATTCCTTCGCGCCTGTTGCGTGGTCAATAGACCCACGGGTACAAGGACGCCAACATACATCCGCCCTTCTTGCTTCTGCGAATGAAATGACGCGCCCAACGCTTTTCGTTCGAAGCCAAGACGACTTGATTCGCGATCTTATCGAGTTTGCTTCCGAACCTCTCGACTTCTGTCAAAAACCGTTCGAATCCCCAAGCATCGAGAAGATATTTGAGCCGAGCCTTCTTGCGATCGGTTCGATCTCCATGGCGTATGAAAACGCGCAAGATGGCTTCGCCCAGAGCAATGGCATGTTGCGGTGAAACGATGACGCCTGTGGCCGTGCAAAATCACCATGCCCCGTGATACCGCCGAGCCCCAACAGAAACATAGTCTGACATTCATTCAGTCGCATGGCTTACGCGAACGGCATGGAAGCTCACATCGCTGGTTTCTGCCAGCGAACTGATTTGGCCACCACCATCGAAGGCGATGTTGAATTTCCTGGGTAATCCGTAGAGTTCTGGTTTGTTGAGAATGCGGATAATGTAGCTTGCGAGCCAGTGGCAAGTCCGGATCCATTCGCACGGATCGATTCCACCAGCACTGGCCGTATTATTGCGAACATTGTCGGCACCGGATCCCAAGGTGACGATGCCGAGATCGCGGAGCCCCATCAATATCTCCATAGCATGCTTCGATTCGATCTCTCGCAATTGAAGGTTGGCTCGTGTGGTAAGGTCGAGACGCCCATTGGCAAATCGATCGGAAAGATCCGCGATCCCTTCGACTTGATCGCTTCGCAGCTCACCACCTGGAATTCGCATGCGGCACATGTAGCTTTGTTGCGCTGGAGCGACAAAGAAAAGCCCTTGGAACTTCGTCATAAAGACATCGGTTCCTTTGGGATACTCATTGGCTGCGGATCGCGTCTCCATTTCGCTCCACATCGCCAATCCATTCTTGTCGCGTTTGGCTTTCTCTTCTGCCACGAGCGTCTTCCCGGCAGCCTCAAATCGTTGCTGAGCCTCTGCATGGATGCTCGGCAAGTGTCCTCCTCCGACCGTAATGTGAGAAGCTGGAGAACCGTTGCCCGAAGAGGCCGAACCACTGAGCACCGGAAGGTTCTTGATCTTCCGCGCCACATCGCTTCCCATCACGAGACCTTGCAGGTAAGCCTGCTGCTCTTTGGAAAACTCATACGGGCATTCATGAGCGAGTTCCTTTGACGGGCAAGATGGTGATACAGCAGCATCTTTATAGGAAGGCTGACGAGAATAGGGATCCACGTGTTCCAAGGTCAATCGGTTGACTTGTACATCGTGCATTGGCATGAAGATACATCCTGAAGCGACGGTATTGGTGACTTTCAATCGAGACCGAGCCATCCCGCGTCGATCGCGTACCTCGACCATTTCACCGTGGGTCACGCGAAACGCTTGGCATCCTCGGCATGCATTTCGACGTACGATTCCAGGCGTCGCATCGATTGAAGCAAGGGGCTTTGTCGCGTGCGTGTTTCGGCATGCCATTGGCTCGCCGATCCACGTCCCGTCAGAAGCACCAACGGGGAAACTCCTGGCAAGGAGGTTCCGGCATCTCTTGAGCCTCTTCAAATAAAATCGAGCTCGCTGGTCCGATGAAAGAAGTGCCCATCCTCGAAGAGACGACGTTCCGCTTGATAGGTCGATGGCGAAATACGCATCCGCCTCGGTGAAGGCCATTGCATCCCGCCAGATTGTTCGATCTTCTGGATAATCGCGCATGCCCGTCATGTCACTGGGCTGGTTTCGCGAAAGGCTTTCAGCTTTGGAACACGGCTTCGTGGGATGAGTCCAACTTTCAAACCACTTTCCACATCCCCATTCTTCAGCAAGAAGGCGAAAGATGGAAAATCGGATAGGGCCTGGCCTGGAGGTGCTGCGACACGGTGAATCATGAATGACAAGGCCGTTCGTTGATGAAGGTCCTTCTTCGCCCCAATCCTGCCGCAGGCAATAACAGATGTAGTTACTCGTAGTATCTCGGTGGTGGTGCGATACATATCCTGCACCACTAGAAAATCGGAGTTTGGCAAGCAGAGCACGAGCCCGCTCACTTCCAATCCAAGAATGCGCCATTGGTTGCGATCACCCACAAGCCTTTGACTTTGCCATCTTCGATCCCTTGAAGGATTTGGTCATACGACCAACAGGGAGCCGTTGGAATTCGCTCCACCGGAATCTCGAGAATGTTTGCAACCTTATTGCGATGCGATTCGTTGGCATAATCGTGATGGCCGATCAAGTTGGGTCGTGGGAAAGTGCTATAAAGACGGGACCCCATCGCATTGCATTGCCCGGTGATACTGTTGGCCCCCGTTCCTGGTCGACTGATATTGCCGGTCAATGCCAGATTGATGATCGCTTGGGCCGTTCGCACACCTTGGTAGCTTTTGGTTGACCCCATCGTCCACCAGAAGGAAATCGTTGAGCATGATCATTGCGGCAACGTGGGAAAGACGTTCTGCAGCAATTCCCGTTTCTTTCGCGACCCGATCGAGTGTGAACGTTCGAACGTGTTGCTCGAATGCCTCGAACCTTGAGGTATGCTCCTCGATGAACTGGTGATCGAGACCATCGAGCACGTATGCGAGTTCGTTGGCAAGTCCATACAAAAGTGCCAGATCGCTCTTGGCCAGCGGGCGAGGATGTTCGTCGCGCATGACGGTCTCGGTCACCGGGTCGATTACAATGATCTTCGGCGAATGGGGATTGGCAAGCACGCGTTGCCAAAGAATTGGATGAGCGATACATGGATTGGCCCTTGACAAAGATCAACAGGTCGGACTCTTCAAAGTCGGCGTAGGTGAAAGGCGGAGCGTCGAACCCAAATGCTTCCTTGTATGCGACGACGCTCGTAAATAAGCACTGCCGCGTATTCCCATCTCCATGACGAATTCCCATCCCGAACGCAGCCACCAGCCCAAAACGCCATCTCCTCCCGTAATCTGCCCGGTGCTGATAAAGGCCAATGAATCGGGGCCATACTTTGACCGAATCAGGATTCCTCATCCGATCACAAACAAGTTCGCCGCTTCTTTGCCAGGAAACCCCGCTTCCAGAAGGTAACCGCTGGCATTGCGAGCCAATGGAGTCGTCGCCCGCTCCTTCGATTCGAGAACCTGCATGGCTTCCCAACCTTTTGGGACATGCGTTGCCCGATTGACTGGATAATGAACGCTCGAGTTAAGGGACAGGTTTCCGCGCTTGAAGATGGATCTCCAAGCTACATCCAGTCGAACAGAAGCCGCAAACGGAATGAACCGATTGACTGGAGTGCTTTATGATCGGCAAAACCACCATCGCTCCGAGTCGCTTCCAATGGAGCTTTTCGGTGAGCGGTCCGTCTTCCGCTTTGATGCCGGGAAACCAAGGCAGCTTATTCTTCAACGGTCGAAGCATTAGCGTTGTGCTCCCGGCATTTTGGGAAACACGATCGATGCAAAGAAGAACCAACGAAGAGGAATCTGAAATGCAGCCATCGTCATGACCAGGATGCAGGATGCGAACAAGCGATCCTCGATCTCGAGCAATGTCATACCTACTCCCCCAACATTGCATGCAACGGTCGAGATCAGCAAAGTCATTAGCGCTGCGCGAAAGGTTGGCATCGAACAAAGGGCCGACCACCGATTCAGAATACGTCGATGCTCGGCCGATTTGCCGATCCACCAAGGAATCAGCCAAGTTGCCATCAAGATCGATTGCAAAACGCAAAGGGTTGAGAGATTCAAGAGAAAGGCATCTGCCTTAAGATTGCATAACAATAAGACCGCCGAAGCTGCCCATGCAACTGTTCCTAAAAAGTCTGGCAAGGTCCGCCATGCACTCCACAGAAAGCGTCGGGTCACAACGTAGACCATGGCCGAACACGATACCGCTAGGGCCCCAGTGATCGAAGCGAGAAGTAACCCAACGAAACCATCTTTGCCATCCATTCGCATCCCAGCCAAAGAGGATGTCAATAAAAAGGGGCCAAAGGCCAATGCTTCGCGACTCAACCAACTGGTCCGCCAACCAAGGACTCCACGAAAGGCCAACCAAGGACGACCTAAATGAAGCGGAGCCACCATGACACCAGTGACCCCCAGCATCCGCCGCCACAACCAGCGTTGTTCGCATGGACGATTCTGTTGGTGTTGCAAAGGACATGAGCAGGCCGATCCACATGCCAACGCTCCACTGCGTCAGGAGCAACATGACAATCAAGGGCCACTATGGCGTGTTCCCCACGTGACCCTCCGATCGAAAAAGTCCACCGAGCCCGCGATCGCTTCCGCTTTCCCTGCATCCTTGGTTACATATTTAGTGGTTGGAAGCGTCATCGCATCGCGAGGTGCATCCACTCCCAAGGACCCTGGTGTCACTCCATAGGGAGATCGTTCATTCTCGATGGTTTCGATGGAATCATCGGACACGGAACGAGTATCGACGAGTGTGACTCCGATCGCTTGATTCGACAACCTGCAACACATGCCGGTGCTTCCCTTCGCGAGCGACGCTGGCTACACATGTCGCACTTTCGGACGATCCCTAAATCGCTTCGGTACTGAGGGACTTCGTACGCACATCATGATGCAATACTGACAACCAAAGCATTGATCATCGAGATGTCGAACGATACCCGTTGCCTCTCTTTGACGTAGGCTTGACGGGACAGCTCTGCATACATCCAGGTTCGACACAATGATGACATGCCGCAGTGATCGTCTGAAGGATGGGAAGTCCTTCTGCGACTGCAATTGCCCTACCTGTCGCCACGTTTCATCCTCCTCGAGCCCATTGCGATGATGGCAGGCGATCACGCACGCTTTGCATCCACTACATGTATCGAGGTCCACCTCAAACGCGTACTGTTGCCCTTCCATCGGCGTGTGAAATCAGATCACGGTAACGATCCGCATGAGGAACACTCGGTTGGGAATCATGCCAACGTGAAAACACATCGACTGCAGAGAGATCCTGCCCTTCTTCGAGTAAATCCTTGAGCAATCCTGCGTTCGCCATGAATGGCCTTGCCTTCCAACTAGGTTGAAGCTCTAAGCCACGTCCACGTGAGCAAGTGGATGATCGAGAAACTGAAGTACTTGTCCTTTTTTCTCTTCAAATGCCGCTGACTGCATCAGCGAATCTCGATCGCGAGGTCGATCAAAGCGAACTGGCAGGACGCTACCAATAGTAGCTGCCGGTCCGTTGGTCATCATGACGATGCGATCGCTCAGAAAGACCGCTTCATCAACATCGTGAGTTACCATCAACGTCGTGATTTGATGGTGTTGCCACACGTCGAGCAACACATCTTGAAGATCCAATCGTGTCAGTGAATCGAGCATTCCAAAGGGCTCGTCCAAAAGGAGCATTTTGGGTTCCAATGCAAACGCGCGAGCAATTCCCACGCGTTGCTGCATTCCCTGGCTCAGTTCGCTTGGCTTCTTAAGCTCTTCGCCTCGAAGCCCCACAACTTCTAACCAATGAGCGGCTCGCTCGCGAAGCTCTACCTTGGGAGCACCTCGCCGAACTTGTTCGATGGCCATCTGAACATTGTCGAGGGCGGTCATCCAAGGGAGCAGGTTGGGTGACTGAAAAACGACGGCTCGATCGGTCCCTGGTCCATCGACTTCGCGATTGTCGAGCACTAGTCCACCACCATCGATCGAATGCAAACCAGCGATCATCGACAGCACCGTGCTCTTGCCACAACCACTATGTCCGATGATGGTAACGAACTCGCCTTTGGCAACATTGAGCGAGAAGTCTCGCACCGCCAAAAAGGTTCCGCGCTGCGTTCGAAACTCCTTTCGCAGTCGCCAACATTCGAGATACTTCGCATTCATCGCCTAGGCTCCTTGTGTTGCCATTCGTCTGGCCTTCTGAGCACTTCGCAGATCGTCGATGATGGCTCGCTTCAGACTCTGAAATGACTCTTGTTGAACGATCTCCTGTCGAACGCGTGGTCGTTTGAAAGACACGGGATAGGCGTCTCCCAACGTTGCTCCTTCGATAAGTGGCAAGAGAGGTACAACACGGTCCGCCACCAAGATCGCTTCCTCCACGTCATTGGTGACCCAAAGAATGGAGCAGCGCTGTTCTTCGCAGATGTCGACGAGTTCCTGCTGCAAGGTGCTTCGAGTCAAAGCATCCAGCGCAGAGAGAGGCTCGTCCAGTAATAGAATGGCTGGCTCCATCGCAAGCGTCCGCGCCAACGAAACGCGTTGCCGCATTCCGCCCGATAGTTCGTGAGGTCGTTTGGTCAGAGCATGGCTAAGGTGAACCATCGCCAAGTACTTTTCTGCCCGCTCGCGATGCTGCCTTGGGCTCTCGCGAGGAAAGACCTGCTGTACGGCGAACATTACATTCTCCTGCACGGTAAGCCAAGGCAACAGACTATAGTTCTGAAACACAACGCCGCGTTCTGGTCCCGGTAGCTTGGCTTCGATTCCGCGAAGCATGACGCGACCGCAGTCGGGTCGACGAAGACCTGCCAGAATGGAAACCAATGTCGACTTTCCAGAACCGGAGTATCCTACAACCGAAACGAGCTCTCCTTCCTGCAAAGTCAAGTCAATGTTGCGAAGGACAGGTCGCATGCCTTGGTTTGTGGCATACGATTTTTGAACATCACACAGTTCGAGCAGCGACATCGATCACCTCCTTGTGCCGCGCGGTCGATGCGCTCGACGAACCCGAACTTACTTCCAATCGCGATTCACGGCGAGCCAAAACCCACACAAAGATGCGACGTGGCAAAGCTATCCAAGCAAAGACATTCTTCTCCAAGACACTCGTCAAACGATCCAACACAAATCCGACCACACCAATCACGATGACTGCAGCAATCATCGGTCCATAGGTTCCCGACTGGTATTGGTTGTTGACGAAGGCTCCAATGCCATTCTTGCCAGAGAGCATTTCAGCGGCCACGATTACCAACCAAGCAATTCCCAGGCTCAAGCGAAAGCCTGTAAACATGTAGGGCATGGTGGCGGGTAATAGGATGCGCGAGAACATTCGCCACGAGGAAAGCTGAAGCACCTTCCCAACGTTTAAATAGTCTTGGGGAATCGCGCGAACACCGACCGCCGTGTTGAGAATGGTGGGCCAGATCGAACACATCGCTATGGTGAAGATGCACTGCAATTGTGTTGCATCGACCTCCTGGTTGTAACGACGAATCGCAACCACGATGAGACCGGCCAATGGAAACCATGCCAAAGGAGAAATCGGACGAAGAATTTGGAATATGGGGTCGAACATCTTTGCGAAATAGATGCTTCCACCCAACAGAAAGCCCAAGGGAACGGCTGCAACCATCGCCAAACCATATCCCAAGGCTACCAATTGAAGCGAACGCCAAGTCTCCAAGCCAATCCCATCGAACCCTTCGGCTTCATTGCGAGAGAAAGGATGGGCAAAGTATTTCGCGCTTTCGTTCCAAGTGACAAGAGGCGATGGAAAATCGCTCACTCCTGCTTGTGTGTCATAGGTGATCCAGGATACAGCACACCAGAAAATCAGACAGAGTCCGATTCCTACGCATGGCAAGAGAACTTTGTCCACAAAGATGTTTTGTAATCGTTTCCACATGATCCCCTACCCTTTCCGGTTGTGGATAGCAAAGCTCTGGGCATAGG
>JAXMBN010000043.1:0-44079 GCA_046349875.1 Pirellulales bacterium | reverse complement strand
CGAGTCACTTCGCGAGCGACTGGAGACGCATCGAACGGCCAACATCGAGTATCCCGATCCTTGGCCATTGTCGATTCCCATCCAAGTCAAAGCCGTACTTTCCAAGCTTATGGCGAAGAATCCGGCGGATCGCTATTCCAACTATGATCTTTTGATCGGCGATTTGAAGCGATTGATGCCCGTGGACACCACCAGCGCTGGACTAGCCGCGAGAGTAAGTGCCTACGGTGTCGATCAGGTCATGTTATTGGCAAGCATCGTACCATTTGTCGTCGGCGTCGTGACGCTTGTTCAGATCGAAAAGCTTGGATGGTATTCGTGGTTTGTTCCATTATTGGGAGTTCTGGCATTCGTACCCCCTGCCATCTATCTGGCCGCGATTCGTAGTGGATGGCGCTCGCTGGGGTGCTACCTTTTCCAGTTGCGAACCGTCGATGGACATGGACTTCCCCTTCGGCGTGACCTTCGTTTTACCCGGGAAATCCTTCGCTGCATGTTTACTTGGTTGTTTCCGCTATCGATCTATGCCGGTCTGTTTTGGGAAGGCATCGATACGATGGTGGACTTTGGCATACTGGTCTTTTTCGTGATCGATATTGCAAGCTTCTTCGTCACCAAGAATCGAACGACATTGCACGATTGGTTATGTGGAGCTCGAGTCGTTCTCGATGTGCATCGACATCAGGGGATAGGAGAGCGCGTGGGAGATCAGAAGTCGAGTGCTTTTTCGAAAGGTGTGACTTGATGACATCGTGGACGGAGTCTTGGGATGAACGGCTTCAGGAATTGGCCTTGAATGTGATGGAAGGTGCTGACCTTGGCCATGATTTGGCCCACGTGGAGCGGGTCGTGGCAAACGCCAAGAGACTCTTGCAGACCGAATCGGCCGATCCTGCGATTGTCATTCCAGCGGCATGGCTTCACGATTGTGTATTCGTTCCCAAAAACTCACCCGATCGTTCGCGAGCATCGGTGTTGGCATCTGAAAAAGCAACCTTGTTGCTGGCCGGGCTGAATTACCCGCATGAACTGCTTGCTTCCATCGCTCACGCTATTGCGGCGCATAGCTTTTCGGCAGGGATTCCTTGCGAAACGTTGGAAGCACAGATCGTTCAGGATGCGGATCGCTTGGAAGCTCTCGGGGCAATTGGAATATCACGTTGTTTGCAAACTGGGGCTCTCATGAAGCAGAGGCTCTACAATCCAGCGTCTCCCTTTCCTGCACATCGAAGTTGCGAAGATCAAAAGCAGTCTATCGATCATTTCTTTCAAAAGCTCTTTCGATTGCCTTCAACCATGCAGACTGCCGCTGGGCGTGCGGAGGCTCAGCGAAGACTTGCAATCATGGTGCAGTTCTTGGAGGCATGGCCGACGAACTCAGCGCTCCAGAAGCGATTTGGATACCCATATCTTCAATCGGTAGATCTTCGCTGAAGCGATCGTTACCCTTCGTACTAGGCGAGTCGATAGGCCCATCGTTGCAACGTGGCGGGCGAGCGAAGGAAGAAGCAGAATCCTGTCAAAGTCAAAACGGCCAGTTCGTCGACAGTTCGGCAACGGAGAGTTCGCGCCAGAAGACTTTGTTGTATCCCTCCAGCCAGGCATTGAAGGTCCACAGACCTGCCTGTTGCATGGATGGGCTCATCAAATAGCGAGGCACCATGCTGCCGCCCAATGCCCGCTCATCGTCAGGATGATGACGACGGATACCCAGTTCAGTTGGCTTCGCGTTTTGCATAACGTTGCAAGGAACAAAGTAAAGCTCGCCGCGGCCCCAACCGTCACGACCGTCATCGCCATGAACCCATCGAGATGTTGAAAGAGAGCGATTCCAAACACGGCATACCCCCATACAAACATGAGGGTTACTTGAAGCCATCCTTGGATCACCATGAACAACCATTTGCCCAGAGGAGTTGATCGATCGTTACTTGGGTGGGGTCAGGTCGTTCGAAGGTTCCATTCTCTTTCTCGTCCAAGAGGCTTGCACTCGACGACGACATGCTGAATAGCAAGAACATAACCGCAATACCCGCTGCGTACATGGCAACAGTTGGATTCGACTTGCCTTGCCGAGCACATCGATTGTCTCGACGTTTGCTAGGTTTGTAGCCCATGATGGAGCGGGCATCGCGCTCGATGCGGTCACTACATCATGTGCTGATGGGTGTGTGTGAACGGCTAAGGCGTTCAATGTGTTTTGCAAAAAGGCTTCGGTGAATTGCGAGGCGATAGGATCAAACGAGTCGGCTAGGATCTGAATGTTTCCGATCCGCGCAGGCATCGAAGGACTCTCCGATGGGTGCACGATCAATCCGACATCGATTCGACCGCGACGTACTAGCGCTTCCAGTTCCCCTTCGGCAAACTGAGTCGCGTCTTGAACATCTGGTTTGCCGGTTGATCGCATCCAGCGAAAGGCATTGGATTGTTCAATGGATTTAAGAATCCTCTTCGATTCGATGCTTTGCGCGCGATCCCATATAGCCAGCGAGATCTTTGCTCTTTCTTTTCGACGATTGGTGTCGCCGAAGATCATGGCAAAGATGCTGAAGAAGAGGATCGGAACGACGAAGATAAGGACGAGATCGGATTTGGAGTGCCAAAGTCGTCGCAGTTGAATTGTGACGATATGGAGAATCATTCTCGTAGTTCACTTCCCGTCAGTTGAAGGAAAACGTCCTGAAGATTGGGGGTACGAACCTGCACGTCGATGATCGAAACGCCTGCGGATTCGAACTGACGCATGAGGACTGGGAGATCCAGAGATACATCCTGGATGGCACCGACCCAACACCGATGCTGAGAGTCCCAAACCAGGCGGTCAGGAACCGCGGTGACTTCGCCCGAGACTCGCAGTTCAACTCGCTTGGCATAGCCAAGGGCTGAATGCGCCAAGTCTTCGAGTCGACCATCTGCAATTTTGCGACCATGATCCATGACCACGATCCGATCACTATTGGTTTCCGCTTCGGACATGAGGTGGGTGGTCCACAGGATGGCCATGCCATTTTGATGAATCTCATCGAGCATGGCGTAGATGCGAGCACGACTCTGCGGATCGACGCCAACGGTGGGCTCGTCCAAGATGAGAAGCTTGGGTTGATGAAGGCAGCTGCATGCAATATTGACGCGTCGTTTCATTCCGCCCGAAAGCTGCCGAATCAAGTTGTGGGCGCGGTCTTCTAATGTGATCCAATGCAGAGCCCAGTCGACGCGATCGCGAAGCACCCGGCCACGTAACCCATAAAATCGACCAAAGCACTCGAGATTTTCTCGAATCGTCAGGTCCGCATAGAGAGCTAGCTCTTGAGGTATGAAGCCAACCCAGCGGCGGGCTAAAGGAGCGGACGGCGATTCGCCGAATAGGGAAATCTCCCCTTCGTCGGGTTGAAGCAGTCCCGATAAGGCTCTCAGAAAGGTCGTTTTTCCAGCACCATTGGGCCCCAATAGCGCCACTCGCTCCTCGGCTCCAAGCGTAAAATCGAGGCCGTTCAGGGCCTGAAGTTTGCCAAATCGCTTGCGAACATTGCTCGACTCAATGGCCTTTTCAAGGGTTGCATTCGTTTTCAAGGCTATCTCCACCCACCTTGGTTTCACCAGCATGGGTATGGAATACAATGTTCTTCGGTTTCGAGAAAGATGTTTTGGAGTGTAAGCGACGATGTCTTGGAAGTCCAAAGCCCGCGATCTTTGGGATGAGAACAACGGCTACCTAATGCTGGCATTCTTTTTTGGAATCGTCGTGTTAGGCATTTTCATCATCTACTTGAGTCAAGTGACCTTTGTTGCACCCATACGAATTCGGTTCGTTCCTGCCATCGTCACCGACCCCGAAGACGAGAATCGTGAAACCGTCAAAGCGACTCTTCGCGTTCGGTGCATCGGTGTCCATAGCGATTCCAGTCTCTGTTATTTAGCGATCTACAACTCCGAAGAGAGCTTTAATAAGCGCGAGCTTGCGTCGCAAGTGATTACGGCTCATGCCAACAAGGGGATCGTGACGTGGGAAATTGAAGGACTGCCTATAGGTAACTACTCGTTGGCAGTCGTCGAAAGCCCTAATCCATTGAAAGATGATGTCGACGAGTCGAAGCCGCTCATGCCCATTCGCATTGGCTATTCACGCAATCCAGCCATTTCGTCGATCAGCTTCGAAACGACGGCCGTTCGAGTCCGTGAAGACCAAGAGGTCGAGATTCTACTTCGAGAACCCTAATCATTCCTGCTTGATCCTGAGAGGAACGCGACCATGGAAGACTTTCAATCATCCAATCCTTTGCATCGCCGTGATTGGATGAAGAAGGTTGGCGCCGTTGGAGTTGGAAGCTGCGTTATCGGGGCAGAGCTGGTTTCTAAAGAAGTGTACGGGGCAACGACGACTCCTATCATTGCTTCCAAAATCGCCGAAGAGAACCAGCGCGAGGGTACGGATCAATGGTTGCTCCAACAACCCAAAATCGATCCGACATCAAAGTATCGCTGTCCATGGGTGGAAGGATATTGTTCTCACCAGAGTATTGAAGCTGGTGAGACTCTTCAAATCATGGTGAGTTTGGAGAGTGGGGATACCTTTGAAATCGATATCTATCGCTTGGGATATTATGGAGGCAAAGGGGCTCGGTGGGTTCATTCTTCGGGCCCGTTGAAGGGGCACAAGCAACCGATGCCGCAACCGGGCGAACGTCGCATGATGCACTGCGATTGGAAGCCCTCCTATGAATGGAAGATACCTGCCGATTGTCTGAGTGGAGTTTACCTCGGCAAACTCACGGAAAAAGGTTCGGGCATTCAGAGCTACGTGATCTTCATTGTCAAGGACGATCGTCGAGCGGATCTTGTGTTCCAATGCAGCGATCATACGTGGCAGGCCTACAATCGTTGGCCAAGCCAGTTCGCTCTCTATGACGACGGTAAAGAACAGTGGTACTGGGGACCGAACTCGCAAGTGAGTTTCCGAAGACCCTATGGGAAGTATTGTCAAATCTTTGACGCTCCGTTATCGACCGGATCGGGCGAATATCTCTTGTGGGAGTTTCCTTTTGCGTATTGGCTCGAGCAGCACGGCTACGATGTCACCTACATTTCGAATACGGATACGCATCGCGATCTCGCTTCGATTGTGCGTGGAAAGGCGATGCTAAGCGTCGGTCACGATGAGTATTGGACCATGGAGATGTACCGGCACGTCCAACAGGCCATCGCATCGGGTGTGAGCCTTGGATTCTTCTCTGGAAATGCTGTTTGCGGTCGCGTGCTATGGGATGAAGCGACTCGATCGCTTCGACGTGTCGGTGTCTTCGGCCCTCCTGGTGGGACGCACGAGTTTAAATTCATGTCGGAGTTAGAGCATGTGCCGCCTTATGCGAATGCATTGATGGGAGCGCATAGCACGGGGCCAGTTACAGGTGGAGCGGATTGGGCGTGTACTCTCGAAGACCATTGGATCTTCGAAGGTACAGGAATGAAGAAAGGGGATGCCATACCAGGGCTGGTGGGATGGGAATGGCATGGAGACCCTGCACCATTGCCTGGACTGGAGGTGGTCTCCACGGGACCTACGCAATCAGCGCCGGGCAAACTCAATGGTGGGCAATACACGGCCACGTTGTATCCGGGGCCCTCCGGTAACATCGTCTTCAATGCCGCGACGATTTGGTGGGCAGATGGTTTGAGCGAGCCACCGGGCTATGTACGTCCCAAAGTTTATACCGAGCCGAAAGGTCCCGATGTTCGGGTACAAAAGATTACGTCGAATATCCTTCGCCGCATGCTGAAGTCATCATCGTGACATCGATGGTGACAATTGCCGAAGAAACTCCGATAGTTCTTGCGGAGTCATCACGCTCCTCATTGCACTGCGATGCGCCTCGTTAGGAATCGAAGTCGGTTCGCCTGGCAATGCCATCAATCCAAAGGCTTTTGAATTCGGAATGCCAAGAAAAAACTGATTGCGATCCACGAAGATTCGACGATCCTCGCGCGTGTTCTCCGGTACGCGATGAAATGCAGGACGGGTGTTTTCGGAAACGTTGGAGTTTCCATTGGTAGAGCTTGGGATCAACCATACCAAGGTCGATATTGCGTTGCGGTTCGGATCAAAGTAGATCGCATGCCGCATCTTTGCCGCAAGATTAGAATCTTGTTGACGCACCATTGCTTCTGCATCGAACATAAGCCAATTGAAATCGCTACCCACAAGTCGAACATTGCGCAGTTGCTTTTCGTTCTCACTCAATATTTGACGTCCATAGAATCCCAAATCTTGGAGCGGTGTGGACGCGATGTTGTTCGATACGATGCAGAGTTTCCCCTTCTTTTCGACGCAATAAGCAATCCCTACTTGCTTCAATTCATATTGTTGCGATTGCGGGTTCGAAACGACCTCGGCACAAATCGTGAGCCACAGCTGGGATAGAGGCGTTTGAAAGGAGCTAGGAACGAGTTCCGTAGCACCTTCGGCCAACCGCGGCTGGGAGATCAGTACGATGCGATTCCAACCCGAAGCTGCAGTAACATCGATTTCGCCCCGATCCAAGAGGTGAAGTTGGGGCCGTGCGTTGGCAGTGGGCATGGGTGTCTGTTGAGCCAGGGCCGAAGCGTCTAAACTAAGGAAGAGGCTTAGTATCCATGGAATCGCGTTGGAGCCAGTACTTATCGTTGTTGGGACGGTATTGGGCACCATCACGCTTTCAACGATGCGAGCAAATAAATTAGGTAAGCGTACCATCGTATTTGTAGGACTCGTACAGGCGATCGCTGAATCCGAAAATCTATGCCCGACCCTATCATCTCTGTCCGCAATGTTAGTAAGACCTACTCCGATGGACAAGTCCGCGCTCTCGATCATATTTCGGTCGATATCGCGCCCGGGGAGTTTGCCTGCATTGTGGGGCCGAGTGGTTGTGGTAAGTCAACATTGTTGAATTTGATGGGGGGGCTGGATGCACCCAGCGACGGCGAGATCTTCGTGGAAGGACGAAGGCTCGAATCTCGAGGAAACCTCGACCACTATCGCTCGCAAAGTATTGGGTTTGTTTTTCAGAGCTTCTATCTGTTGCCAAATCTAACTGCTTTAGAGAACGTGCAAATTCCAATGATGGTGACTTCGGCGACACAGAAGCAACAGCAGGAACGTGCCACGTTTTTGCTGGAGATGGTGGGTTTAACCGATCGCAAGCACCATGTCCCGCATCAATTATCGATCGGACAACGTCAACGCGTTGCCATCGCACGAGCGTTAGCGAATGCTCCTAAAATCGTGCTGGCCGATGAGCCGACAGGGAATCTGGATACTCGCAATGGGCAGGAGGTATTGGAGCTGTTGATTCGTTTGCGACAGGAGCAACAGACAACGCTCATTATCATCACGCATGATCCTGCTATCGCGCAACGAGCGGATCGGGTTATCGAGCTATTGGATGGGAGGCTCAAACCGTCTCTTTCGGTTGCCTCCAAAGAATAAGAAATCCGAGCAATCCGATGAAGGGCATCCAGCCCACGGCCAGCAGGCCCATGTCAAACGATCCAAGCTCGTCGGCCAACCGTCCAAACAACTTTTGCATGGGAGACGATGCGAGCCAGCCGATCGCAGATAGAAGACCCGTGACTTTGCCCATATGCAAGTAGCTCAGTTCTTGGGTGAAAGAGTAATAGCAAGGAAAGAGTCCCAATGCGCCAGCTCCCACGAGGAGCAAAGTTCCAAGTAAGAGAGGACCTTGAGGCAAATAGGCGGCAACGGTAGTCAATGCAGCCAGACCAGCACACAACGTGTAGACAATCACTCGCGAACGATGGGCCGATAGGCCTCGGGCAGTTAGAAACATTCCAATCGCTCCGGCAGCGATGCAGCCCACATCGGTCGCAACATAGTAGAGCGAAGTAAAGTAAAGACTTGTTTTCTCGGAGTATCCTCGTCCCTCTTGTAAGATCGTCGGCAACCAAGCGCGAACAATTTGCCAGGTCGTGTTGATTGAAATCACCATGATGGCCAAAGCGAGGAAGCGTCCGATCCAATTGGCATCGATCGACATCTTGGTACCGGGTTGGCTGGGTTGTTGTGAATCGTGTTTTGGGGAATCGGGGCGATCAAGACTGCCTTTGGGGATGGATAGAAACCACAGAGCGATCCAAATCAGACCGAAGCATCCAACGACATAGAAGGGTGTTCGCCATACTCCTTCGGCTTGGCTCTCGCCCACCATGCCGCGAATGATCAGGGGAGTCAAAATGGCTCCGAGCGATGCGCCGCTTTGTAGAACGCTATTTCCAAAGACTCGAGAACCGCTGGAAAGGATGCGCTGCGTGACGATCAAGGCGCAGGGCCAATGCCCTGCCTCGAAGAAGCCTAGCAGGCTACGACAGATGGCTAGCGACGTGTAACCTTCGCACGCGCCTGTGGCGATGCCAACCGCAGACCATAGCAAGAGTGCGGTGGGATACAGAAAGCGGACCGAAACGTAGTCCGCGATAAAGCCAAAGAACAAGGATCCAAAGGCGAAAGAGATCCCGAAATACATCTCGATCTCGCCATATTGCTCGTTGGTAAGCGAAAAAACGGCTTTGATGCGCGGCGACAAGCTGGAGAGAGTTTGCCGGTCCATGTAATTGAGCATGGTGGCTTGCAGCAATAGAAGGCTCACCCAACCTTGCCACGCCCCCATTTTCTTTGGCCATTCCATTGAGGGAACCTTTTCGAAAGAAGCTCTGTGCACGTCGCCTAATTCTCTAGCATCGGATGCTGACTCTTTGAGCGAATGAGTGGCTCGCAGCATTCGAAGGAATGATGTTAGCAAAAATCGACGCCAAAAAACCCCGAAAAAACAAGGGTTTTTGAAATTAAGGGGGAATTCCTACCAATTGGCATATCGCTTGCTTTTGGTGGAGGTGAGCTTGTGGCGGCGCTCACCTCGCGTTTCATTCGACTTGGTTGAATAACCTGTCTCAAGCTTCGTTTTCATTGCATCACGAGCATTGTTACTGGCAAGTAGAATGGGGCGTCAAATGATTTTAGGCGGATCGCAGCTAGCTCGATGGACCCTGCTGGCATCGTGTCTTTGTTTTGGATGGATGTCATCTTTCGCAGTAGCCCAAGACGCTGCTGCACCTGCAGCGGCTCCCGCTGCGGAAACACCTGCAGTCGAGAGTGCTGCAGCGGCTGCTCCTTGGGTTGCGAACTCGGGAGATCAGGCATGGGTACTCGCAAGTAGTGCTCTCGTTCTTCTCATGACACCAGGACTTGCCTTCTTCTATGGTGGTCTGGTGCGTCGCAAGAACATTCTTAGCGTCTTGATGCAATGCTTCATGTGCATGTGCATGGTGACCATTCTGTGGGTTGTCGTCGGATTCAGTTTGGCCTTTGGTCCCGACGTTGCTGGTGGTTTCTGTGGGAACCCTATGGAGTTCTTCATGCTGAAGGGAATTGCCTTCAATGAAGCTTGGGAGCCCGTGACCGGAGTTCAGTCGACGATTAGCGAGCAGACCTTTATGGTCTTCCAATCGATGTTCGCAATCATCACTCCCGGCTTGATCATCGGTGCCTTCGCAGAACGTATGAAATTCACCGCCTTCATGGCTTTCATCGCTACCTGGTTGCTTGTGGTTTATTGTCCCATTTGCCACTGGGTTTGGTTCGGTCCTTCGGGATTCTTTGGATTGGGTAACTTCGATGCAAAGGATGCAACTTCAGTCGGGGCACTCGACTTCGCTGGTGGAACCGTGGTTCACATCAACGCAGGTATTGCGGCTTTGGTTGCATGCTTGGTGATTGGTAAGCGAAAGGGATATCCCAAGGAAATCAGCCCTCCACACAATCTTCCCTTCGCCTTCTTGGGTGCTGGCTTGTTGTGGTTCGGATGGTTCGGATTCAACGGCGGTAGTGCAATCGCTGCAGGTGAATATGCTGCTCGAGCTTTCGTGGTGACGCACGTTGCCGCTGCCGCTGCGGGTTTCACTTGGTCGTTGATCGAACTCATTCACAATGGTCGTCCGACTGGTTTGGGTATGATCACCGGTGCGGTTGCTGGATTGGTTGCCATCACGCCGGCTTCGGGATTTGTCGATGTTTCATCGGCTCTCATGATCGGTGCTGGCGCGACCATCATCAGCTACATCTTCGTAGCGTTCGTCAAACCAGCTCTGGGCTATGACGATTCGTTGGACGTCTTCGGGGTTCACGGAATGTCGGGTATCTGGGGTGCGATCGCCACAGGTATCTTCGCAATCGATGGCTTCGGCTTCGAGCGACATGGTGGTTTGATCAATGGCAACCCCAATCAAGTCATGCTTCAAATCTACGCAGTTCTTTACACGATCATCTACTCGGGCGTCGTCTCGTTCGTCCTCTTGAAGGTGATCGACTTGGTGATCGGACTTCGAGTCTCTCCAGAAGGAGAACGCATCGGTTTGGATCTCACCGATCACGCCGAAGCAGCTTACACGGTGTTGGAATAACATCGGCTGGAACACTATGGCGAGCCTTTCAATGGGAAAGGCTCGCCATCTCCTGACAAGCTGTTTTAGCGAGATCAATCATGAAATATATCGTTGCGATCATTCAACCGGCCAAGCTCAATGATGTGCTCGATGCTCTCGAGCGAATCGATGTTCTTTTGGTGACCGTCACCAACGTTTTGGGGCGAGGTCGGCAGAAAGGTGTGGCAGAGGTTTATCGAGGGCACAAAGAGATCGGGCGCCTGCTACACAAGGTTAAGCTCGAAATTGCGGTCAACGATTCTTTCGTCCAGCCTGCGATCGAAGTGATTCGTTCTTCGGCTCATAGCGGAGCGATCGGCGACGGAAAAATCTTCGTGCTCGATCTCGAACAGTCGATTCGTATTCGCACTGGCGAGACCGGGCCGGTTTCCATCGGATAGCAATCTACCCATCGTCGCGCGGCGGCACCTGGTCGTTCGGGACCAGGTGTCGCTGGCGACAGATAACTGCTTCGGCTCAGCAATGAGCCCGAGGGTACCCCATGTCCCGCGTTAGATGTCCGCCTCATCTAGCCGGGCATGGGGACTTTTGGTTTGAGGAGCCATCCGAACTCAAAAGAAGTCGACTACTCAGCCGTTAATCCAAGGATTATCATAGCATCGCCTTGGGAAAGCCTATTTGTACCGTCGCTTGGAATGCATCTAGGCTTCTCATCGATATCGTTTGATCCGAAGGACAGTCCTTCGAATCAAACATGCAAATTGGAATATCGATCAGTGAGCTAGCCTCGTGAAACTTGTCATCGCCATCATTCAACCGAGTCGACTAGAAGCTGTGAAAGAGGCGTTGACCGAAGTCGAAGTCTTTCGGCTCACCGTGATGGATTGCCAAGGCTATGGCCGTCAGAAGGGACAGGTTGGTTCCTACCGAGGGCACGAGGTCTCCATCAATCTACTTCGCAAAGTTCAGTTGCAGATCGCCGTCAACGATGAGTTTGTCGAGCCGACCATTGAAGCTGTTGTACGTGGAGCCAAGACGACTGAAAAAGGACAAATTGGCGATGGGAAGATCTTCGTAATTCCCATGGATGAATGTATTCGCATTCGGACGGGAGAACGTGGCCCCGAAGCGATCTAGCGATGGGCGATTCCGTTCGCAGCGATCTCTTTACTTGGGATATTTGTATTCGGGATTGTCTGGATCAAAATCTCGGTCTTGAAGTCCGACGTTTAGTTGGAGATCGAGATACGTGTATTCTTCTTCGAGAACCGTTTCCCTGCTTCCCGTTTCAGGCCAAGAAAAACAAGCGTATCGAATGGGTAATCGCAGTTCTTGGTCAAAGAAAATCTGCGCAACGTGAAACTCGAGATCTGGTTTGCGATGGGGATGGGTCACTTGAATCAACGTGCATGGGCGGCCTCCGATCGATTGTTGTTCATCGACGATGACCTGACAGTCGGGTTCCAGCTTCGCGCGTTTACCCTTCTCGACTAACTTGATCAACAAGTTTCGAATCCCGATATCGCTGATGGGATACCGGTTCCCCAGCATTGCGACCACACCTTGGGGATCGAGATGGGCTCGCATGATATTCAAGTAGCCAGCTTCGTGTGCAATGAGCTTATTTTCGTTCTTCCCATCGCGCCAAAGGACCTCCCGACCTCGAGCGGAAGCAGGAGTTTCAAAGCGAAGGTATACTTCCAGTTTTTGCGAACCATCGGACTTGGCTTCCCGAATCTTGGCAACCACCTTTGACTCTTCGCCAAGTTTGTTTTGAATGCGTTCGCGTTTCAGGATGGTGGCGGTGTAGTCTTGGACTTCGCGATCCAATCGGTCGAGTGCCTCTTGAGCCATGGCGAGCACTGAATCGAGCGAAACCTTGGTGGGGCCTTCGTGATTCTTCGCGGCATCGGAAGTGGTACCGCCATCGTTGATGGGCTTTCCAACCGAAACCAAACTGTCGCTGGTAGCTGGCTTGGGTGGAGTCCGCAAGGCCATGCGCAGCCCGAAGATCACGGTAAACAATACGATGGAAAGGAGCAGAATCTTCTTCATCTTCATCGATCAATCATGCAGTCCAATATCGGTGGCTTTGGCAAGCCAAGCTTGGACATCCTTTTTGAGAATGGTCTTGGCCAAAGCGAATCCCGATTTGGTAAGAGAGAAATCGCGATGAAGTTGGTGCATCACCAATCCCTGCTCGCAAAGCTCTTGAAAGCCATGCAAGAACGATATGGTGACCTCAGGTTGATAGGGGTCGCGAAATGCCACCTGATGATCATCTTCTTGTTCGACGTATACCGCGAGTATGCGCAGAGCGGCATCGAAGGCCGTATTGACCGCTTTGATCTCAATGATGCCTCGCTTTTGAGCCATGAAGAGGATGGCTTTGGCTTCAGGGCTTAATCGGTCTGGTTCGACCGCTGGGCCGTGAATCATGGCTTGCGACGCGATTTGAGCGAGAGCGACCAGCACCGGGGCACCATTCCCTAAGGCGTCCCAGCTTCCGGTTAGATAGCTATCGACCGGAGCTAAATGGGATTTCTTGCGAATGGGTTGTTGAAACTCATCGGGTTGAGTCAATTTGGTTTGCCCCGCCTATCCGTGAATACTGCCATAGCTCGCACCTATTCGAGAATCCTCACGCCATACGGTAGGATAGTCGATTGCCAACGCAAGCGGACCTGTTTTAGGATACGCCTTCTCGCATGGGTCGAGAAGGGACCTAACCGTGTTCGAGCATCCATCAATGCTAGCAAAAGCACGATGCTTTTTGATAGTCGGCTTGATGAAAATGGCGGAATCGGTTTTGATGCTTGCCATCGGATAAGGTTGAGTTTGCAAGGGAATGCAAGAACCTATGAATCGTAGACTATTCTTTTCAGTGGGCGAGCCCAGCGGCGATCTGCACGCCTCCAATCTTATCCGCGCCCTTCGCAAGCAAGATGACTCGCTTCAATGCCGTGGTTTCGGCGGCGTCAAAATGATGCAGTCGGGAGGCTTCGAGTGCGATTTTGATTTGACGCAAATGGCAGTGGTTGGATTTGCGGAAGTAGTCCCCAAGCTTCGCGAGTTTTTTCGGATCGCCGACATCGCATCCGATATCTTTCAACGCGGCGAAGTCGACGGTGTGGTGTTGGTCGATTTTCCTGGATTCAATTGGCATATCGCCAAACGAGCCAAGAAGCATGGCTTGCCGGTCTTCTATTATTTGCCTCCACAATTATGGGCTTGGGGTGGTTGGCGAATCAAAAAGATCAAAGCGCACGTCGATCATGTATTGTGCAATCTACCGTTTGAGCATGAATGGTATTTGAAGCAAGGTGTCGCTGCGGAGTGGGTCGGCCATCCCTTTTTTGATGAAGTCACTTCGCGCCATCTCGATGCGCGTTTTCTGCAATGCTGGACCAAACCCAATGCATTGCAGGTGGCGGTGCTGCCAGGATCTCGCGATCACGAAGTCCACCAGTTGTGGCCTATGCAACTGACCATTCTTCAGAATCTGCATCGCCGATTTCCGGAAGTCCGATTCTTGGTCGGCGCCTACAAAGATGCACATGCATTGTGGTGCAAGCAGCAACTGCAACAGTTCGATCCCACTCTGCCGGTCGAGATCTTCGTTGGGAAGACCAGCGAGATTCTCGAAATCTGCGATTGCGCGTTGATGAAGAGTGGTTCGGTGAGTCTCGAGTTGATGGCTCGCGGTGTACCCGCCACGGTGCTCTATCGCGTTAGTCGGCTTACCTATGCCATCGGAAAGCTGCTAACGCAATGCAAGAGCTTTACACTCCCCAATTTGATTGCCGGCGAAACCGTGATGCCAGAGTATCTCAGCGTTGGGAATCCGGCAAAGGCAATCGCCGGAGCCATTGAATCGATGAGTCAATTGATTGGTGATGCAGACTATCGTGCTGCGGCCCGCAACAAGTTGCTACAGATGCGCGATGAGTATGCTCAGCCAGGAGCAAGTCGCAAAGCAGCGTCGTTTATTCTTCAGAAGATGCCCAATCCCTACGTTCGCTCGACGCCACGCGTCGTTGCCGCATAGAGTTATCTCGCGGCGTTGCACGCAAGGCAACAAAGGGCTTAACGTCGCAGCGCGGACTCGGTCTTCTCGAGTGAGCGAAGATGGAGATCGCGCTCAGGCACTCGCGATGATTGCTTCCATTCGTTCAACAATTCTTCGCTCATCCGCGTCGCTGGTGTCTGGTTAGATGGAGAAGAAAGTTGATTGGACTTACTTCGCTGAGCCACTTGATGAGCGACTTGAATGAATTGGTCACGAACGGTTGGCTGAATCTTATTCATCTTGGAGGCCAACTGCTGGACTCCCATGGGATTATGCTCGGCCGCTTGGGACAGTTGCGACACAAACTTCGCCGACTCCACAAAGTTGCCATCGGCCGTCTTGCCGACGAAAGGACCTAACGTCTTGGCGATGATATCCGCCCCGACATTGTCAAGTTTAAGAAACACATCCATCTGACCCGAGACCATCGACGGATCGTTAGGAGCATTGGTGGGTTTGCTGTGGAGCACACACACGCAACGGCCCTTGAGTTCTCGGCCAACCAGCGTGCCATCGTAGCTACCGGTTCCATAATAGATATGGAGGTCATCGGTGCCATAGATCAACTCCGCTTTGCACTCGGTTCCCGCTCCATCTTTCCCTTGAAAGACATAGGGGTTGAGTCGATTCACGGTTACTTTGGTGATCCCCATGATGTCCCAGATGTTCACCAACACTTCTGGATACCGCACGAGAAACGTCAGCATCTCGGGATCCGAATGGATGGTCTGGGCAGGCATGCGGCGAAAAAGGCTGGGATCTTCCAAGACAGGAAGCAGCTTTTGCTTGGCTTGCTCGTTGAGCTGTTTCAACGGGATTTGTCGGATAGCATGTTGCCGGACCTCGGGCGTCGACGAACCATCGACAGCCACCGGTTCGGTCGCGTGCGCAGTCCATCCCCAGAGAAGGATCCAAATCCATCCCGTTGCAATTTTCGTTAGTCGTTCCATCCGTTACGTATTCCGATCGTCAAGACGAAATACCAACTGCCACCCCTACGACTATCTTCGGCTCCATTCGCTAGCATTCATCATGTCGAGACATGAAAAGAACGGCGTTCAGAGCCATCGAGCTTCGTTCCAGTGTATTCGGCTTTATCGATAAGATTTCCCCAGCTGGAATTGAAAGTTCGCTTGACCAGGATCGCGAAAGTGATGTATCACGTACCTGGCTCGAAATTCTGCGACGGCAGAATTGCAAGCATTCTGAAATGACATTTTTGAAGCAAGGAAGCTCGATGTCCTCGAATCCATCTACCACGCTTGGTCCTGTTCCACTACTCGATGTCAATCGCGGCAACCGCGAACTGCGCGACGAGCTCCTTGAGAGTGTGGCTCGCGTCATCGATTCGGGCAGGTTTTTATACGGTCCTGAAGTCAAAGAACTCGAGTCGCTATGTGCGGCGCAAGCCAATACTCGCCATGGAATCGGGTGTGCATCGGGCAGTGATGCTTTGTTGCTCGCACTGATGGCATTGGATGTCGGACCCGGCGATGAAGTGATCGTTCCGAGTTTCACCTTCTTTGCGACAGCGAGTTGCGTGTGGCGACTTGGGGCGAAGGTCGTCTTCGCCGATATCGATCCCAAGACCTACAATCTCGATCCAGAGAAGGTGGAGCCTCTTATCAATTCCAACACCAAGGCCATCATTCCTGTCCATTTGTTTGGACAGTGTGCGGCCATGGATCAATTTGAACGCTTGTCTCGCAAGCATTCCGTGGCCATTATCGAAGATGCTGCGCAAGCCATTGGAGCCTCGTATGCAGGCCGAATGGCTGGCAATTGGGGAGATGCTGGTTGCTTGAGTTTCTATCCAACCAAAAACTTGGGTGGAATGGGCGATGGAGGAATGATCGTCTGCAACAGCGATTCGCTCGCTGCCAGAATGCGTTTGTTATCCGCGCATGGCATGCATCCACGGTACCATCACCATGAAGTTGGCATCAACAGCCGGCTCGATTCCGTGCAAGCGGCGGTCTTGGTCGTCAAGTGGAAGATGTTGGATCGTTACACTCAAGCTCGGCAAGAGAACGCACAACGCTACTTCCAACTCTTTGCTGAGCAGCGGCTTGATCAATATATGGAACTTCCGTATCGCGACCCGAATGCCTTCCACGTGTGGAATCAGTTTGGTGTTCGCGTGGGCGAAGGCAAGCGAGACTCGTTGCGACAATATTTGTCGGAACAAGGAATTGGTTGCGAAATCTATTACCCCATTCCGTTGCACCAGCAAAAATGCTTCGCTTCGCTAGGGTATGCCGATGGCAGCTTGCCCGAAACCGAAAAAGCGAGCCGCGAGATTCTCCACCTTCCTATTTACCCTGAATTGACCATCGATGAACAGCATCGGGTGGTGAAGGGATTGGCTCGATTCTTCGAATCGCAATCGATTCGCCGAGCCGCCTAAGGGGAGCTCGGTTGGACACTTGTTCAACAGCACCGTCAAAAATCTTCATCAGGCACCTCTCGAACTCGTGAGGTGCCTGTTTTGTTGACCCATCCGTCATATGTTCCCAATCGGAATATCGATAGCAAACTTTATTCTGGCCGAATGCAAGAAATCATAGCGGAATAGGGTAACGGCAACCCTCGTTTCCAATGGCCGCCCTTGTCTTGCGTTTTGGCAGCGCTAGGATTCTTTTGCAACTTCGCAGGCTGCTCGAATGCTGTGACGATTCCTCGACCATAGGAACCAGCACTCGGGTGAGGAGGCCACATTCCAGGACGGAATGCTCTAGAAGGTATCGTTGATTGCTCCTTCACGAACGCAGGGATTCATCCTCGTTGGTTGGTTTTACGATCGGGCATTGGAGTCAGGCTCCAAGAAAGATCTGCACTGGATCTGGATAAGCTCGATGGAAGTGAGGGGGATCATGCATACCGCTATGGTACGAACCATTACTCTGACGACACAGCTTTGGCTTGGATGCCTTTTCGGTCTTACGCTTGCATCCGATCCTGTCGTATTCGATGTCAATCCGATCGTCGCTGCACAACCATTGCCTACGCAAGGTTGGGCATCCACCATGGCCAATAGCCGCTTCGTTCGCATTCCGTTGCAGCTATCCTCGTTGATCGACTCATCGCTATCGAACGATGTGGATGAGTTTCTATTTCGAGTTGAAACTCAACACCAAGAAATGCAAGTGGCCGACTTCTTTCCCAAAACAGAACTGACCAGTTCGGTTGCAGGCCAAGTTCAGGTTTCCTCTTTGGAACAAGAGCATCGCGAGTTGAATGCTCGCGGGGCCGCTGGATATCCTGGTGCGGGTTGGGTGGAAGGTAATGCTCAGTACTACGGTCACGCTGCTACGCAGAAGGCATTTATCGAACGGCCTGCGATGAGTGTGTTGACGGCATCGGGCACCTTGGGACGTCGATCTGGCGTCTATTTCAAATTCAAACGCTCGCCTCAAACGACTCTGGAAGGGATGCATCCGGTCGAAGTGGTTATGGAAGTTCCATCCCACTGGCGTGGTGGATTGCTTGATGTCTCGATGGAAGCGAACGGTGGTGGTAGATCTCGCAAGACGTTGGCTCAACAACGGTTTCTCGTCGCCGTATATCAAGCGGGTGATGATATTGCAGAGAAAGTTGCACGCGGACACGTAACGATGGAACAGAGATTGCGTTGGGTGGAACATCAATATGCTCGCGAGATCCGCAAACGCAACGAACCAACACCGATGCACCGAATTGGCGTTGCCCTCGACATCATGTCGCCTGCCATACCCGATAGTTGGTTATCACAAGTCTTGTTTGGAAAGGTAACCTATCCCGAAGGAGCGATGAGCAAATTACCGGTGGATGTCAGAGTGGCTATTCTCGATTACATCGATCATCGCCAAGCGATGGAGACCTTGGCAGACGCAGGGAGATCGACTTCCTATCGTTAATCTCATTGGTCGACGCGATTTAAAGATGAAGACCAGCCGTATGGCCCGTGCTCCATGCGGCTTGAAAATTAAAGCCTCCGATGGGACCATCGAGATCGAGAATTTCACCGGCCAGATAGAGGCCAGGTACTTTGCGACTTTGCATGTCTTGAAAATTGACTTCCCCGAGCGTGACGCCACCCGAAGTGACTTCGGCCTTGGCATAGCCTCGAGTCCCGTGAATCGGAACTTGCAATCGTTTGAGATGATCGAGAATCGCCAAACGATGGGGACGTGTCCATTCCGCCATGCGGACGGTGGGTGGAATGTTGCACAAACGCAGAAGCGTTTCTGCAAGTCGTTTAGGAATAACATGGCCTAGGGTGCTGAGCAACGATCGCTGCCCATGTTTTCCTTCCTGCAATAGCCATTCTTCACACTGTTGCAGAGAAAGGTGTGGAAGCAAATCAATCCATAACGTATCCAGCGTCGTTTGGGGATCCGAAAAGCAGTGCGAGACATTCATTGCAGTCGGACCACTCAATCCAAAGTGCGTCCATAATAACCCGCCTCGCGATTGGGCTCGTTCCATCGGTTTCTTGGAGGATGCGTTCGATAAGGTCGCTGTAACCAGCGCGTCTTCAAGCGTCACCCCTGTAAGTTCGTGTACCCATGAGGTTGAAGAGAGCAAAGGGGTCAATGCATGACGCAGTGAGGTGATGGTATGACCCATCTTCGACAACCAACCATATCCATCGCCCGTGGTTCCGCATCCAGGAAAGCTCAAGCCACCCGTGGTGATCAAGATCTTTCAGCCCAAAAGCGATTGGTTGGGCAACTGCACTTCAAAGCTCTGTCCCGTTGAAGAAACGTGTAATATTGCTCAACGGCGGTCGAGGTCTGTAGAACACCACCAGCATCGCTCAGTCGTTTGAGCAATGCATCGCGAACATCGATCGCGCGATTGCTTAGTGGAAAGACCTTGCCGGTCTCTTCCACTTTGGTCGGTACTCCTAAGTGATCGAAGACTTTGACAACATCTTGAGGCGACATCCGCTGTAGTGGAGAAAGGAGCGCTCGCCCCTTCTTACCAAAGGCCTCTGCAATCTTACGCGAATCGCAATGGTGGGTCACATTGCAACGCGTGCCACCGGACATGAGAATCTTGGGGCCAGCTTTGGCATTCTTTTCAAGCACCAAAACTTTGCGACCACGCTCTGCTGCCGTGCCCGCGGCAAATAAGCCTGCAGCACCGCCGCCGACCACGATACAATCCCATCGCGATCCAATCATTAGAGCCTACAGTTGTTGATAGCGGTTTCCAAAATGGCAGAGGCGCCAAGCGCTTCCAGCTTTTCCATGGTTGCAATCACATCCGAACTGCGAACCATGACGCGAACAGCACACCAGTCGGAATCCTCTAAGGCGCTCACCGTTGGCGATTTGAATCCAGGGGTAACGCGCTCTGCATCAGGCAACTTGGCTCGCGGGATGTTGTATTCGAGCAACGAGTAATCGCGAGCGATCACAACTCCTTCCAAGCGACGCACGATGCGATCAGCGGTTTCCGTATCGCGGCATTTCTTGCTTTGGATCAGTATCGTCTCATAGCTGCCAATGTCGGTGAATACTTTCAACCGATTTGCCGCCAAGGTGCTACCCGTTTCTACGAGGTCAACGATCGCATCGGCGATGCCCAATGCAATCATGACTTCTACCGAACCATTCAAAACAACCATATGTGCTGAGGCTTGATGGCTCTTGAGGTAACGCTCCGTCGTCGCCGGAAAGCTGGTGGCAATTCGTTTCTTATCCAACTGTTGCGGATGCGTAATGTCCGAATCGATAGGAATGCAAATGGCAAGTCGGCATCGTCCCACACCGAGCTTCATCCGCATCGTCACATCGGCTGCGGCTTCTTCGACAAGGTCGCTTCCGGTCACTCCTAAATCGATCGCCCCTTCCTCGCAGAGGATGGGAATGTCATCGGCTCGAAGAAAGGTAATCTCTACCGGAAGACCGCTTACTCGCGCAAACAGTGAACGATCTTGTCGACGAAAATGGAGTCCTGCTTGTTGCAGTAGTTCGCTCGCAAGTTCGCTCAATCGCCCCTTGCTAGGAATCCCAATTCGCAATGGTGTCGCGTTACTCACCTTGTTCTCCTTCGCGTGCATCCTTGGCCGAGCTCGTGGATCGCTGAGCTTTCTCAACAATCCCCGACGTCCCTTCTCGACGCGCTAGTTCATTTCTCAAATCATCCACGTCGATCCCCTTCGATGCCAACAAAACCCAAAGGTGATACATCAGATCACAAGCTTCGTAGATGAGATGCGAGCGACCTGCGTCGCCAGCTTCGTCGGCAGCTCGCACGACTTCATCCGCTTCTTCCATGATCTTGCTTCCCATCTTCGCGTTGCCCCCGCGCATGAGGTGGGTCGTGTAGGATCCTTCGGGCATCGTTTGAGCGCGTTGGTGGAGCTGCGCCATCAAGCGATCGAAAACGTCAGTATTAACAGAATTCATGCTAGAGTTGGTTGGAAGAAGGCATACGTGCGAGGTACGGTTACGGACGAGGCCCGCAAGCCTCGACTTCGACCCATTTGGGCCATTGGGAACTCGGACCAAACGTTATAATGTAATTCCAAACCCTTTTTCGGACAGGACAAGTAGGACCCTGGTGGTCGAATTGCCATGGAAAACGACTGGATTCGCCCACCCCTATTGAATGCTTGGTATCTTTCGGGGCCTACGGCCGCTGGAAAGACCGATGTCGGCATGTGCCTTGCCGAAATTCTCAATGCCGAGATCATTTCGCTCGATTCCATGGCCGTCTATCGCGGAATGGACATCGGTACCGCCAAGCCGACGTGGGAACAACGCCAACGCGTTCCGCATCATCTCATCGATATCGTCGATCCGACCGAGTGTTTTAGCGTATCGCAATACGTCAAAATGGCTCATGAAGCGGTTCAAGAGATCAGTGCTCGCGGGAAAGTAGCGCTCTTTGTAGGTGGCACTCCTCTGTACCTTCGAACGTTGATCCGCGGAATGTTTTTGGGGCCTGAGGCGGACTGGGAGTTTCGCAAGCAAGTCGAAGAAGATGTGGCTCAGTTTGGTGCAGAGTCCTTGCGAGAGCGACTGCGTCAAGTCGATCCCGTTCTAGCGCACAAGCTTCTCCCTGGTGATATGCGCAGGACGATTCGCGCCTTAGAGGTGGCCAGAATTACTGGCAAGCCGTTGAGCCATTGGCAAAGTCACTTTGAACGTCCACAGCCTCAGGATGCTTGCCGAGTCTTCGTTTTGGGATGGGAACGTCCCGTGATCCACCAACGTGTTAATGAACGTGTGGAACGAATGTACGAGCAAGGGTTGATCGACGAAGTGAAGCAGCTACTCGCTCGTTATCGCGATCTGGGCCGCACGGCTTCCCAAGCCGTGGGTTACCGCGAGACCATGGAATATCTCGATGGCAAGCAATCGCTCGAAGAGACCATACGGCTCGTTCAAGCGCACACACGACAGTTCGTGCGACGTCAGGAGATTTGGTTTCGATCGACACCGGAAGTGCGTCGCATTCCCATGGAGACTGGGTATTCGCCCGAGAGCATCGCAGAGCAAATTGCAAGTGTGATTGGCTCGGTGTAGTCCAGTATCGTTGCATGCATCCAATGCTAGCCTTACCTTAAGTGCGATGCACAGAGGAAACGATCTTCCCCTCGGCATGCGGGAACGCTATTTTCCGCGATGTTTCGCAAGAGTTGCGGTATTGGATGGGAGAAGGTCATGGATGGGCATGTTTCCGGCAGGGATGCTTGGAGATGGCGATGGTGTTGGGTCATGGGCGTATGGACGCTCGTTTCTGCGCACGGTCTCGCACAACAGCCGCGCCGAGCGAATAGCAGCGTTGTGGCCTCCGCTCCAGCGACTCGTTCTGCGGGTAGCGATCGAAATGCAGCAACGATTTCTGCCGACTTGCTTCGTTTGTACAACTCAACGCAAACGATGACGGAAGAAAAAGACTTCACTGCGCTGATCGATCGCCTTGTGTTGATCTTGCAAGATCAGCAACGTTCGGCCGCCGATATAGAATATGCAGGCCAGTTGATGGCATGGTCGGCCAATAAGCGAGGCGAGTGGCGATGCGATCGTGCCGGAGAGTTGGTCGACGAAGGGAAGACGGCCGAAGCTAAAAAGCTGGATCAACAAGCGATGCGGGACTTTCAGTTGGCGCTCAAGTATGATCCCAAACGCTGGAAGTCGCGTCACAACATGGCCATTATTCTATCCATGCAAGGCAATCATGATGGTGCGCTGGCCGAGTTTTCAGAAGTCATCGCTCAGAATCCAAAGTATGCCAATGCGTACTTCAATCGCGCCGAGATCTACAGTTTAACGTCCGAGTATGATCTCGCTGTTGCAGATTACACCTCTTCCTTGCAGTTGAATCCACAAGATGCAGAAGCGTATGCCGGACGAGCTCGCGCTCGTTTCCAGCTCAATGAATTCGATCTAGCGATTCGTGATTTTCAAAAAGCGTCGCAATTGGCCCCTGATCAAATCGAGTTGCAGATCGACTTGGCCGATGCGTATCAATCGACAGGTAAATGGACGGAAGCGATGGAAGCTTATGGAGCTGCACTCCAGCGCGACGATCAATGCAGTCGCGCCTTTCAGAATTTGGGATGGTTGTTAGCGACCTGTCCCGAAGCCAAGATTCGATCACCAAGGCACGCCATGCAGATGGTGGACAAGGCCGTCGTTCTCAATGGTGAAGTGGACTATCAATTGTTGGACGTCAAGGCAGCGGCAAGTGCGGCGGCCGGTGACTTTCCTGCCGCAGTGCAATCGGCCAAGCGAGCGTTAGAACAAGCGCCCGAAGAGGAGCAGGATGAGATCCGTCAACGACTGGCTCTCTATCAAAAAGGCCGTGCGTATCTTCAGAAAAACGCTCTCAACGAAACGAGCAGCCCGAATGCTCAGACTGCTCGTTCACCTCGTTCCAGCGGTAGCAGCATTATTGGTACTGGCGTTCGCTAAACGCGAGCTGCCGGACAAGTGAATGGAAGCCAAGCACCGTTTTGGCCACTGCTAGCGACGCTTTGCTGGATGAAGAGCATGCCTTCTACTCCATCGTAAACGTTGGGGTAAATCGTGTTCTTCTTTTCAACCGATTTGCCTTCGGCTTGCGCGACGATGGCATCATAGGTTGCAGCATAGATATTCGCGAATGCTTCAAAGAAGGCTTCGGGGTGACCGCTGGGCAAACGGCAGGCACCCTTCCCCATGCCATTCATGAACGGAGCATTAGGATCGCGCGTATAGAGCTGATGAGGACGTCCGTTCTGACGTACGATCATCACGTTGGGCTCTTCTTGTCGCCATGATAGCGAGCCCTTCGTGCCATCGATTTCAACGGAGAGATCGTTCTCGCGACCGTGGCTGATTTGACTTGCCGTGACCGTTCCAAGACCACCGTTCTGATAACGAATGATCGCCGTACCATAGTCATCGAGCTTGCGTCCTTGTTCGAAGATCTTGAGATGGCAACTGATCTCGGAAGGAAGTAATCCACTGATGTAGCGACCAAGATTGTAGGCATGGGTTGCGATGTCACCAAAGCATCCGGCAGCACCGCTCTTCGATGGATCCGTTCGCCACGATGCTTGCTTTTGCTCGGACTCTTCGAGTCGAGTTCGCAACCAACCTTGGATATAGCAGGCGCGGATCGCTTGGATCTCACCGAGCTCTCCGCTTTGAACCATTTCGCGAGCTTGGCGGACCAAAGGATAGCCTGTGTAGTTGTGTGATACGGCGAATACTTTGCCTGTCTTCTCGACCAACGACTGCAGTTCTTGTGCTTGATTGAGATCGAAGGTCATGGGCTTGTCGCATACGACGTGGAAACCTCGTTCCAAGGCTGCCTTAGCCACTTCAAAGTGAGCGTGATTGGGAGTGGTGATCGAAATAAAATCGATGCGTTCACCCTCGGGCAACTTGGCTTCGGTATCGAGCATTTCGAGGTAGGAACCGTAAGCGCGATTCGGAGCGATATCGTAATCGGGAGCGGAAGCTTTGGAGCGTTCAGGATTGCTGCTTAGTGCGCCAGCGACCACGACGGCTCGATTATCGAGGCAAGCTGCAATCGAGTGGACGCGTCCAATGAAAGACCCTTGACCACCACCAACCAATCCCATTCGAAGTTTGCGGGAAAGCGAACCATTGATCGACATGAGGAAGCTCCCAAAGCACGGCGAGAAGTAAAGACAACAAGTAAAAGCCAACAAGTAAAAGTCTGGGAAATATGCAGGGTAGGTATGCGGGTGACGTCAGACCGCACCGGATGTGGGAAGTGAACGCTTCCCTATCCCGTTTTTCATGACTCTTTTGGCACACTTGACCCAGAATGTCCAGCGAACGCCCTCGGTTTCAGGTAGCTTCGCGGCCAAGAATCGCTAGGATAAAGGGGATCTGTCGAAGAAGGGAGGGGGCATGCGGGTTGGACCGAGCTTGCCCTCGCTTTGGTGGGGAATTCTAAGAAAGGGTACGAGGATGGAATTGAGCACACAATCTCGGTTCGTACAACGAACCGGCGCTTTCGCATGGAATCACCCGTTTTGGCTCGGCTTTGTCTCTGCCACGACGCTGGCCTGCATTTTTGGATTGGGTTTCTGGAGCGGAAGCGTTCAGACCCGATCGATGACTCTGCCTCCCGAGGTTTTGCGAGCCGCTGCGACGCATGGTTCGTCCACCATGGCGATTGCAACTGGCCCAATCGATGACGACAGCGAGGGGATCTTTTTCTTGGATTACATCAGTGGAGACCTACAATGTTGGGTTTACTATCCAAGAATGGGTACCTTTGGAGCGAAATTCCAAACGAACGTTCGCGGGCAACTTCCAAGTGGAAAGAACCCCGAGTATCTCTTGGTGACGGGTGCCGCGGTTACCACGGGTGCATCCTCCAATACACGGCCTGCCGCCTGTTTGGCCTATGTGATGGATGTGCATGAAGGAATTTTTGCGGCCTATGGGGTACCTTGGAACCGTTCCGTTGAGAATTCCGGTTCTCCTCAATCGGGAGCATTGATTCCCGTGGGGGGCGGTCAGATCCGCGCTCCCATTGCAGCCAAAAAGTAATTGGCTTTGTCAAGCAACGTTGAATTCATAGAAAGCTCGTTCGAATGCCTGTTAAAGAATGGATTAGTGGAAGGGTCTTCCGCTTCGTTCATGGGAACAACCTGGTCTATAACACGTGTTGGGAAGACCCACGTCTCGATCGACAGGCACTCGAACTCACCGATCAGGATCGTGTACTCGTCATAACGTCTGCCGGTTGCAATGCACTGGACTATGTGCTCGGTGGGGCAGGTCACGTCCATGCCGTGGATATGAATCCACGACAGAATGCTTTGCTCGAGCTGAAGATGGCGGGCATTCGTCACTTAGACTATCCCGATTTCTTTCAGATGTTTGGCAAAGGGCATCTCAAGGGAATCCATCAAATCTATCCCCAAAAACTGCGCCCTTCGCTTTCGGCTTGGTCGCAACAATACTGGGACAAATGGATTAAGTTCTTCGACAATCCGCGTCGTTCGTTCTACTTCCGTGGGACATCAGGCGGGTTTGCTCGAATGATCAATGTCTACATCGATAAGATTGCTCGCGTACGTTCGCAAATGAATGAGCTCTTGGAAGCTCGTTCGTTACACGAGCAGCGAGCGATTTATGAACGCGTGCATGACAAGGTGTGGGGACGCACCTTGCGCTTTGCAATGAATCGCGATACGACCTTAAGCATGTTGGGTGTTCCCAAGGCTCAGCGCCGACAAATCGATACACAGTATCCTGGTGGTATTGTTCAGTTTGTTGAAGATTCGTTGGAAGCTGTTTTTGCCAAGCTTCCTGTGCAGGATAACTATTTCTGGCGTGTTTATATCACCGGTAGCTATACACCCGAATGTTGCCCTGAATATCTCAAGCCACACAACGTTGAGAAGTTGCGCAATGGGGATTGGCAACGACTTACCGTTCATACCGACAGCGTTCAAGGCTTTTTGGAAAAGAACGATGTGAAGATCTCGCGGTATATTCTGCTGGACCACATGGATTGGTTGAGCGATCATTTCTTCCCATTGTTGGAATCGGAATGGCAGGCGATTCTCGAACGCGCTGCAGAGAAGACGCGGATTCTGTGGCGCAGCGGTGGTCTTCGGACCGAGTTCATCAACAATGTCTCGGTGAAGGTTCAAGGCCAGGTGCGAGCGTTGCCCGAACTGCTTCGCTACAACACAGAGTTGGCTTCAAAGCTTCACGAGTTGGATCGTGTTCATACCTATGGAAGCTTTTATATTGCTGATTTGCACCTGTAATTTGACCAGGTGACGGCAAGGATGCTGCTCCCCCTGCTCTTCCTTCCAGACACGATGAAACGACCAACATGTCTTTTTTGAGCGATCTCAAAGTCCTTTATCATTTGGCAATTCGCCCTGTGCGTGGAAGTTCTCACGCAGAACGGATGGAGAATTTTTACTCTGGCCAAGCTAAAGCTTATGATGATTTTCGAAAGCGATTGCTTCATGGTCGCGAAGAACTCTATCGAAAGATCGGTGAAGGAAAGACTGGTGCCTGGGTCGATATGGGAGGAGGCACGGGAGCCAATCTCGAGTTCATTGGACCTGCCATTCAGCAATACTCGAAAGTGTATGTCGTGGATCTGGCGAGCAGTTTGCTCAAGATCTCGGATCTGCGAGCTCAAGAACGAGGCTGGAAGCAAGTGCAATCGGTGACGGCCGATGCTACACAGTGGATGCCTGACGAGCCCGTCGATATCATCACCTTTTCCTACTCGCTCACCATGATTCCGGATTGGTTTGCTGCGATCGACAATGCGTATCGCCTATTGAAACCGGGAGGTCATATTGGGGTCGTCGATTTCTATGTGGGGCGAAAGCATCCCAATTCGGGCATGAAGAAACACGGTTGGTTCACTCGCAATTTTTGGCCAGTATGGTTTTCGAGTGACAACGTCTTTCCCAATCAGGATCACATCCCATATTTGCAAGGTAAGTTTGAAACGGTTTGGTTATCCGAGAATCGATCGAAGGTCCCTTACATCCCTTTCATTCGAACTCCTTTCTATCAGTTCATCGGCCGCAAGCCTCTCGCCTAACCCAACTTGCTGCACACACCTCAAACAAATCTGTCCAGTCTGGCTGATGAAAAGAACTCGTTCTCAATTCGCATTCTGAACCGCAGAAGCCACGAACGCTTTCCCCATGAGTTTAAGCGTTTGTGGCTCTAGCCTCACCACCATGACTCTGGATTTCTTCCCTCTCCCTTTCTAGAAATTCTCGGTCATTGATGGATTCGTTAAGAAGGGAGAGGGATCGAGTGTGAGGGTTCTACTAGAGGCAGTGCCCATAGGACCAGGCTTTTGGTCGCAGCTTGCAAGTCATTGGTTGGATGGATTCACTTCAGCCGCAACCCGGCTTTGAATGGTGCATAGACCTCGTTTTGAATTCGCATGCTTAACCACGAAAGTCACGAAAAGCACGAACGCTTGTCTCAAGATTGCGCGTGCATATTGGTTCAATTCGCACCACCATGATTCTGGATTTCTTCCCTCTCCCTTTGTAGAAATTCTCGGTCATTGATGGACTCGTTAAAAAGGGAGAGGGATCGAGGGTGAGGGTTCTACGCTTTCAGAGTCAGTGCCCACAGACCCAGGATGTTGATAACAAGCCATCGGTTGTGATGGATTCACTTCAACCGACATCTGGCTTTGACTAGAGAATAGCCTCGTTTTCAATTCCCATTCTTAACCACGAAAGTCACGAAAAGCACGAACGCTAGATTCAACATTGTGCGTGCATAGTGGTTCAATTCGCACCTCCATGCTTCTGGATTTCTTCCCTCTCCCTTTCTAGAAATTCTCGGTCATTGATGGATTCGTTAAGAAGGGAGGATCGAGGGTGAGGTTTTACGTTTCCAGAGTCAGTGCCCACAGACCCAGGTGGTTGATTACAAGTCATTGGTTATGTTGGATTCACTTCAGCTGACATCGGAGTTTGGCGGATGAAATGAACTCGTTTTGAATTCGCATGCTTAACCACGAAAGTCACGAAAAACACGTACGCTAGTATCAAATTGCGCGTGCATATTGGTTCACTTCGCACCGCCAAGATTCTGGATTTCTTCCCTCTCCTTTCTAGAAATTCTCGGTCATTGATGGATTCGTTAAAAAGGGAGAGGGATCGAGGGTGAGGGGTTCTACGCTTTCAGAGTCAGTGCTCACAGACCCAGGTGGTTGATTACAAGTCATTGGTAATGATGGATTCACTTCAACAGCATCCGACTTTGACTGATGAAATGAACTCGTTTTGAATTCGCATGCTTAACCACGCAAGTCACGAAAGGCACGAACGCTAGATTCAAAAATTGTGCGTGCATCTTGGTTCAATTCGCACCTCCATGCTTCTGGATTTCTTCCCTCTCCTTTCTAGAAATTCTCGGTCATTGATGGACTCGTTAAGAAGGGAGAGGGATCGAGGGTGAGGGTTCTACGCTTCCAGCGTCAGTGCCCACAGAACCCAGGTGGTTGATTACAAGTCATTGCTTATGTTGGATTCACTTCAGCTGACATCGGAGTTTGGCGGATGAAATGAACTCGTTTTGAATTCGCATGCTTAACCACGAAAGTCACGAAACGCACGAACGCTAGATTCAACATTGTGCGTGCATCTTGGCTCAATTCGCTCCTAGGCGTCTTCATTTTGAGGGTCCGCAAGCTTCCATGACGACTATAAGGTGTTGCCTCAAAAAATGATTGACAGTGCCGGGAGCGAGAGCAAGAATTTTCATAGTTCCTTCCATGGGGTTGGAATTATTTGACACTTCTGCGTTGCAGTCCCAGACAAGATCATCGGTACGAGTCCCCAGATTTTTATTCGAAGGTCTGCGGGTAGCCATCGCGTGCACCAGAGTACGCGAGCCAGCCGCTTGAAATAGAAAATCAACTCCCTCGACCATAGTCATCGCAGCCGATATCCGACCAATTCAAGGCATATGACAGAACGACACGACTGGTACCGAAAGACGTCTTGGACCGAATCCGAACGTGAAGATTTTGAATCTCGTTTCGTAAGGTCTCGCAAGTCGAGCCGATCTCAGTATCTAAGGATTCAAGCTTGGTGTCTGTTCGAAAGTGGCAACTATTGTGAATCACTTTCGTTGATTGATCGGATGTTTTCCGACTACCCCGATCGATTTGAGTTCGCATCTGCATACTTGCTTCGTGCAAAATGCCACGATGCATTAGGAAATATTGCGCAGGCAATCGAGTCGTTTCGGATGTCTATCCAAACGGAGCGTGATTATTCAAATGTTCGAACCAGTGTTCCTCTCGATTTCGCGCGGTTTGTTGTCCAGAATGAACTCTGCGATTTGTTTCGTGAAGCTCTGTCAACTCTTGATGAGATGCGTGGGATTGGGACTCAATTTCCCATTCACGACTACTTACATTTCTCGCTCAAATCCTGCCTGCTAGATTCACTGGGTATGGACGGAGCGAGATATAACGCCGAGCTTGCAAATGCAGCGGCTGCGAAAACGAATTCAGGCTTCTTGAGACATCCGACCTCGTGTTTAGTTGACGAGGAGCCAAATTGGCTGCGTCAAAGATTAGATCGTATCTTATTCAGATAGCTATGCCATGCGGGTGCGTACTGGAAGTGTTTTGAAGACAAGTGGGTGAGAATCCCATATGGGTAGTCGTTAGTCACGAGCCCTGTATCGAATGTTTCAGCGTATGTGGTAACAGCTACGTTGAAGCGTACACGGTAAGGAAGCGAGGATGAAAGGTTGGGATTAGCTACCTTGCCCTGAATGGAACTGAGCCCCGAAATTTTTGTAACTGTCGGATTCTGCCCAAGTTGTGTGCATACTGGAAGGCAATACAGCAGACCGAAATCGCAACGGAGTTCAAGTCGAGATCTCTATGATTTGGCCACAGTATCGGATGTTCATGGACCACTTTCGCGAATGTGTGGCACAATAGGCAGAACCCAGCATTAGACGCGGAGCCGCCGATCGCGTCGTTCATGAAGTCAATATTGATTGACGCCGGACCCATTACCGCAATCGTAAAGATCCAAAGAATGGGCTTTGAAACAGTCCACACGATAACTGAATGGTATGACGGCCCACGGCGTGGGGTCGCGATGATTCACGGTGTACCGCATCTATACGAATCGTGCTGGCTAGACATCGCCGGCAAGGAAGACGACGTCTTTGTCGTATCTCCAATCTCTGAATCGTTACTGTCAGCGGAACTTGAAGATTGGGCAATATGGAAACGATGGCAAGATGCTCACAAAACGGGGAACGCGACAATCGAAAGCCATCCTGCATTGCCAGAGGATTGGGCTCGCCACGAGTTTCTTGTGCAGATATTGAAGAATCGGTTGGTCATTGATGAAGGCTGCAAGTTCGCAGCAATCGCAAAGTTTCGATACAATCAAAATGATCCGAAGATGGAAGCGGAATGGACGATGATCCCATATGATCAAGCGAAGGATCATCGTCTTGCCTATCGTTGCCCTGAGGACGAAAACGGTACGAACAATCCGATGGAGTGAAGTGGGAGGCCGACCGCTTCTGATCGAAGATTCACAAGCCACCGCTCGGTCATCGCGGTCGTTCGTTCTATGTAGTACAACATGATTGCGTGCATCCCTGGAAACTGGAAAGATCGAACGGACCTGCTAGTTAAAGTCATACGTGAGTCTCGCGGTGAGTTTATGTTTGCAGGCTTGATCTGCGCTCAGGTGAAAAAGAATCGTCACTGTAAAATCGAGATCACCGATGCTGATTCGGCGATTAGGAGTGCTTTCGAGATTGCTGGGGGAATGCAACTTGATCGCGACCTTCTGAATGAAATTTCCGCGCACACATCGGTTGTCTATCTTATCTTTGACTCTTTACTACCCGAACTCACGGATGAGCTGATCGATTTCACACGCATGTTCTCACGAACCGGTGGAATTGCCATTAAGATTGAATCTGCTGGGGTTGCCTTTGATTGGAATTCATGGTTTGAACGAATCGAGTCGACGAATCCGTTTGACTTCTATCGAACCTTCGTAACCCTAATGGGAGGTGAGGATTACTATTATTCCTGTGGAATGCACCATTACGGTTTTCCTGATGTAGAAGTCGCAAGCAAGATTGATCCCAATACTGCTGCTGACTTGATGAACCGGTTCAATTACTGGCGTATTGTCGAGAAACCAACTTTGGCCGTTGGGCACACCTTTAGCTTGACCCCTGATTCACGACACTATAGGCTGACGCACGTTGCTGACACTCGCCATTTCTCAGACGACCCATTCCACACCCCGAATGGTATTTGGCGACTCGAATAGATCGAACCAAATTTTGGACCGAAGCACCCGACAATGCGTTTCGAAGTAGAAGCCGTGTTAACGAGGTCCGTTTAACGCGTGTGTTCGACGGCGCAGCCATCTGAGTGCAAGACTGCTTCCTATCCGCAGATAAGACTTTTCCAATCTTCGTTCCAAGACTGAGCAACATTGAGCGAACAGCGGGTATCGAATTTGTTGCCAAGCCTTCCCCCATGAAGTCCTGATGACGCAAAAAGAAAACCCTCTCGGAAACACTATTGCGGGCACACTGCTTGGCGGATTGTGCGGTGGCGGGCTTGGCCTGGGCGCATGTATGTTCATTTTCGACGAACCGCCTTTCTTCACCGGCGACACGATTCTGATCGGCGCAATGGTATGTGGAGTGCTCGGCTACTTGCTCGGCGGTGGATTTATTGAATGGCTTAAAGAAAACTGGTGGTGGTTCTGGTAAACTCTGACTGCGATTCCCGAACGAAACTCACTGACATCCTGAATAGACTTCGTTGCAGCCGATCGTTTTGAGTATTCGTCCAATGTGAGGCAGTTTTCGTGCTCGTTACCATTGAAAGATCACGTATCGATCCCTACAAACTCTATGGACGGATCGTTGCCGAGGGCGACTACTTGATAGCGCTTCAACGTGAGATTGATTTTCAGTTTGACGGATTCATTTTCATTCGGAAACGAGACGTGACGAAACGCATTGAAGGTACCGAATCGCAACGATATATGACCTCTATAATGCGAAGAGAAGGTGCTTGGAAAACACCCTCAAAATTCATCAAGGGCCTACCGCTTGGTAGCTGGAGCGAATTGATCCTCGCATTAGCGGATAAACCAGCCGCGATTGAAAACGAGCGAACAGAGAAATGTTGGGTCGGCGTTCTGAAAGGCTGTACCAAGACCTCTGCGAGAATACACTACTTTAGTCCGACCGGAGTTTTCGATGATGACATCGCCCAGGTGCCATTCCGAAACATCACATCGGTACAGTACGGTGATCGATACACTTCAACTCACTACAAGTACCTTCAACAGGGACAATCAGAATAATCTACCGACGCGTTTGATCGCGACGCGATGATGTCACCACCGCCCAATACGATGAAAAGACTATGGCTAACCCTTACAAATCCTCAACGACAAGCGTTTCAGAAGCGGATTTTGCAGCGGGCATCAAGAGCTGGAATCGACGACAATGGCTTGCTGCATTGGCATCGCTCATTGCAGTTATTGTGCTTGCGATCGATTCATTGGTATTGATTACCCAAGCTTTGCGACTGAATTCGGAAAGTGCGACACTCCCTGCCCGCCTGCGAACCGATTACGTTGCAACCGCCAGATCCAGTTGGATTGGTGGAATTGCAGCTATGGCTGGGGTGCTACTAAACGCGGGCGGACTGTTTTGGATTCGAAAGAACAAACTCATTGTGCCAACGTCTGTGGTCGCCATTTCTGTCATCGGGTTAATCTCGATCGCAATCCTCTTCAAACCATCTTAACGGTTACACGCAAATAACTTCCCCTGAGATGAACCATAAGTGACCTGCGCCAGGGTAAACTGCTAAGATCGCAGAAAAATGAGGGGCAGGCCAAGCTTCCGATGGAAAGTAGTGAATTGCGTCGAGTCACTCGCATGGTTTCACTGACGCCAGTCATTCGTGGTTCCTGGGAGTTCTTTCCGATCCGACGTATCCTTCCTCCCTTCCGAAATTGAGAACGCTGACCTGATAATCCATTTCGTTATGGAAACGACCATGAAACGCTTTGCGTTTTTCATCACTGTTGCGATTGGACCTGCGGAATGCGGTCGAACCTCTCAGGTCCGGGGCCCATTGGTTGATCCGAAAGATGCTACGGAGGCCAACGCGATTGTTGGTGTATATTCCCTAGTACAAGAAAGCGGAGAGCATCGCCATCTCCATGTGGGCAAGGCTGGCAAAGGCTATCCAGCCAACTTCCTTAGTTTGCTCTGGGTTTCTTATACAAGGCAAGGTGAACTGGGCGCGATTGGCTGGACCGTATTTGCGTGCGAGATCCATCAGAAATACATCCAACATATTCCTGTTCCCAAGAACTTGAAACTCTAGTCCGATCCATCAAACATCAGTTGGTCGAAATCTTAGGAGGAAACGGACGTTTCCAGCCAACGTTTACTATGACAAGCAGCTAACGCTTCTTGCGGCCGTTAGGATGGCATTCAGGGATCGATTCGTTGCGCGGTCGACTTCCATCGCAAGGGAAAAATGGAATCTACCACGAAGCACGCAGAGATCACGAAGAAAGTTTTGATCAGTGGTTATGATGGATTCACTTCAACAGCATCCGACTTTGACTGATGAAATGAACTCGTTTTGAATTCGCATGCTTAACCACGAAAGTCACGAAAAACACGAACGCTAGTATCAAATTGCGCGTGCATCTTGGCTCAATTCGCACCACCATGACTCTGGATTTCTTCCCTCTCCCTTTGTAGAAATTCTCGGTCATTGATGGACTCGTTAAGGAGGGAGAGGGATCGAGGGTGAGGGTTCTACGTTACCAGAGTCAGTGCCCACAGGACTCACTTTGTTGATTACAAGCCATCGGATGTGATGGATTCACTTCAACCGCAATCTGGCTTTGACTAGTGAATAGCCTCGTTTTGAATTCGCATGCTTAACCACGAAAGTCACGAAAAGCACGAACGCTAGATTCAATATTGTGCGTGCATCTTGGTTCAATTCGCACCATGTCTATCAATCAAAATCGCAGCCAGACTTCCTAATGCTTTTCGAACGCGACGGTGTTCATTCGTATTGGACCGCATGTCAGCTTTGACACAATCCACATGCAGCATCTTGGATGTTGTGTGGACTCGATCGTGGTCCGAAATGTTGCCTCATCGAAAGATACAGCAGAGTCCCGGTCATTTGGCTTATTAGAAGATTGATCGAAGAGCACGATCAACTCAAAGAACCACGAAACCTGTGGCGAAGAGTCCGTTGTATCCATTAAAATTCATTACGGCCGTTATGGGACGGCTGATCAGGGTTTCTCCATTCCTCAGGCTACGTTTTCGCTGCCGCTCTCCGACCGTGACTCTGAACATCACACCAAGGTAAGCACTTTATTGGTGAGACCCACTCATGAACGGCCATTGGAAAACAAAGCTCTTGCTCGGAACATGGATTGCGTTTGGTATTTTAGTTTTAGTTATTCGCAATCCAATTTCTGGGCAGGACCCCGGTTCCATTAGCAAGTCAAAACTAGCTTCGTTGCTCGAAGAGCGGCGAGCTACGTTGAAGACTCGGGTTGAGATGATTGAAAAACTTGTCGGCGTCACGAGGAGTACGCAGGAGGCGTTGATTGCTGCTCGTGAGGACTTGATTAACGCTGAAATCGAAATGGCAACAAATGGCAATGAACGTATGGCAGCATGGCAGCGAAAGATTGAGAACGCAAGGCAGCTCGAAACGGTGATGGAACAGCGAAAGCACGAAGGTAGAGGAACTGAGGCAGACGTTTTGATGGCGAAGGCAGCTCGCCTTGCCGCAGAAATTGAGTTGCAGCGAGAAAGTGATTTGCGAGTGAAACCAGATTAGTACATGGCGGAAAACAGAACGTTTTGGATCATTTTCCCGTCTGGCATATACTTAGATTCGTCCGCTGAAAGATTGCGACTCATGGACCGTATGATAACGCTATCTCGGGTCATTGGATCCTGCTCACTCGAGCAGCAAACAAAAAAAGCCCTGGCTTTTGGCCAGGGCTTTTAAGGATCAATGAATGATCTTAGTTGTCGTTACGAGGACGACCAGGTCGGCCGCCACCAGGGCCTTGGCCGCCGCCAGGACCACCGAATCCACGCTCAGGGAATTCGAACTTGGCACCTTTAAGCTCTTCCAACTTCTTCTTCTGCGCATCCGTCAAAACGGCTGCCATCTTTTCTTCGGTTTCTTTGCGAGCCTTTTCCATTTGCTCACGAATCTGAGCGAAATCAGGACGCTCACCACCAGCACCGCCTGCACCACCACCGCCACGTTGACGCATTCCGTTTCGGCTTTCACGATCGATTGTGGTCAACTTGGTCTTTTGCTCTTCCGTCAACGTAATGGCTGCAGCCACTTTGTCGTACGAAAGAACAGCGCGAACATTTTCGCGTTGAACCAAAAGGCCCATCAATCGGCTGGATTGATCTGGGTCGAGAATATCGTCGAGCTTGGCTTCCTGCTTCTTGGTCGCATCGGCCATTGCCTTCTGGAATTCGTCCATCTTCTTGGTGCGTTCTTCATCGCTCAAATCGCGGAGACCAGCAAAATCAAGTCGTGGCATCGAATCGCGAATTGCGGTCGAGATTTCTTCTAGCTTCTTGGTCTGCGACTCATCGATTTGAAGTTCCTTGCGAACTTCTTCCATACGGAGCAGCGACAGAACACCGCCGCCACCCATCATGCCACCCATCATACCACCACCAGGACCGCGACCACCGCCGCCACCAGGTTGTGCGAAACCGATGGTGGAAACGCTTCCAACCATCAAAGCAGCAAGAGCCAACATCTGGGCCCACTTAACGAGACGCATGGCCAACACTCCCTAAAGAAAAGACTGAAAACAACTTGCGAGCAATGTCTGGATTCACTGAATCGAATTCAGTAGGTGATTGAATACGAAGCACCTTCTGATCCTAACCCCGGCTTGGAAAACAGGTTTCGACGGAAGTTGGCAATTTTAGCAGCCTTCAATCCGGAAAGATACAAGAAGGTTCAGGGCAAAAGAAAACGAAAAAAGCCAGCCCAAAACATGGGCTGGCTTTCCGGACTTTTGGATGGAGATCGCCTTTCGGTTAGCTACACCCAAGACTATTTCCACAATTGTGGCAGAGATAACAGTTTCCATTCCGCACAGTGATAGCACCACAATTATCGCAAGGTGGCGCATCGCTTTGAAACTCTTGGAACTGAGAATTTCGAGTCCCATCACCTTCGCTCTGAGCAACCCCTCCTAGCGTAGGCATCGGACCACCAAATCGAGCCTGCGTATAGCTCGATTCGGTTACTTCCGCTCCATTTCCGTTTACGGGAGCTGACGAAATCACCGCCATCGGGACACTCTTGGTGGTTTCTTCCTGGGGCTTAGGCTGCGAGGCCAAAAAGGTGTTTCCAAGCCAGCGGAAGATGTAATCCACTACGCTCTTTGCGATCCGAATATCGGGATTGGTGGTATGCCCCATCGGTTCAAAGCGCGTATGGCTGAACTTGTTGACCAGAACTTCCAACGGAACACCGTATTGCAACGAAATGGAGATCGCTGTTCCAAAGCTATCCATGAGGCCACCCACGGTGCTACCTTCTTTTGCCATGGTGATGAACACTTCGCCGGGGCGTCCATCGGGATACAGTCCGACATTGATGTAGCCCTCGTGACCACCCACGTTGAACTTATGGGTGACCGAGCTACGTGTATCAGGCAATCGTTCCCGCCGAGGCTTATAAACGATCTTCGGCTTTTTATCTTTTTCTGCCGCCTTTTGCGTTTCCGTCTTCGTGTTCAAAGGTTGGCTTTGCTTGGAACCATCTCGATAAATCGCGATGGCCTTGAGCCCAATCTCCCAACCCCAGAAATAAGCGTCGGCAATGTCTTGAGGCGTTGTTTCGGTCGGCATATTGACCGTCTTGCTGATGGCACCAGACAAGAAAGGTTGAGCCGCAGCCATCATCCGAATGTGGGCTTTCCATCCGATGCTTCGCGATCCCTTGGCTGGCTTGAAGGCACAGTCAAACACGGGAAGGTGTTCGTCCTTCAGGTCCGGAGCACCCTCGATCGTATCGTTCTCCTTCACGAAATCTTCGATGCGTTGAACGGATGCGTCATCATAGCCGAGCTTCTTGAGGCCAAGCGACAACGTGCGGTTGGTGATCTTGAGCATGCCGCCACCAGCCAACTGCTTGTACTTCACCAAGGCAATGTCCGGTTCGATGCCCGTCGTATCACAATCCATCATGAAGCTGATCGTGCCGGTAGGCGCAAGAACCGTTGCCTGAGCGTTGCGGAAGCCATGCTGCTTACCAATCTCAAGAACTTTGTCCCACATTTCGCGAGCTGCATTCTTGAGATACTCGGGACCAGCGTCATCGATCTGCTCGACGGCATTGCGGTGCATTTGCATCACGCGAAGCATCGGATCACGATTGCGTTCGTATTCGGCAAACGGACCAACCACTCCTGCCATCTCGGCACTGGTATAGTTCGCTGCACCGTGTAGCAATGCGGTCAAGGAACCGCAAAGACCGCGCGCTGCATCCGAATCATAGGGTAGCCCATAGGTCATCGCCAACGAACCTAGGTTCGAATATCCCAAGCCCAATGGGCGGAAGAGATGGCTGTTATGAGCAATTCGATCGGTTGGATAGCTGGCGTGGTCCACCAGAATCTCTTGGGCAATGAAGAAGACGCGGCAGGCGTTGGTGAATCCAGATACATCAAAGGATCCATCATCGCGACGGAACTTCATCAGATTGATCGATGAAAGATTGCAGGCCGTGTTGTCGAGGAACATGTACTCGGAGCAAGGATTGCTCGCATTGATTCGGCCACTGTTGGGGCAGGTATGCCACTTGTTGATGGTCGTATCGTACTGAAGTCCCGGATCACCACACTGCCAAGCACATTCCGACATGCGATTGAGCAACTGCGCGGCGTCATAGGATGGAGGATCCCCTTCGGCCGTCTCGCTCACCCAACGCGTTTTCCATGTCTTCTTCTGACGTACTGCTTCCATGAATTCGTCGGTGACGCGAACCGACAAATTTGCGTTCTGGAACATGACGGAGGAATAGGCTTCGCCATTGAAGTTGGATTCATAGCCTTCACGAATCAATGCGTGCGCTTTTTGCTCTTCCTTCCACTTGCACTCGATGAATTCCATCACATCTGGGTGCCAGACTTTGAGCGATTGCATCTTGGCAGCCCGACGAGTCTTTCCGCCAGACTTCACAACCGCTGCAATCTGGTCGTAAACTCGCATAAACGAAAGTGGCCCACTCGGTTTGCCACCACCCGCGAGCTTCTCGCGGCTACTTCGAATCGTCGACAAGTCAGTGCCCGTACCCGATCCAAACTTGAAGAGCATCGCTTCGCTGGTTGCCAAGCGCATGATGTCTTCCATGTTGTCTTCAACGCTTTGGATGAAGCATGCTGACCCTTGAGGATACTCGTAGGGGTTTTCTGGTTGTTCGACTTCCCCCGTCTCAACGTTATAGTGCCAATTGCACTTGTCCCCGGTCACGCCGTATTGCTGACAAAGACCTACGTTGAACCAAACGGGCGAATTGAATGCGCCATGTTGGTGAAGAAGCAACCACGTGAGATCGCGATAAAATCGCTCGCCATCCTCGTGCGTATCGAAGTAACCATCCGTCATTCCCCAATCCGTGATCGTTCGCGAAACGCGATAGATCAACTGGCGAACGCTGTATTCACGCTCTTCGGACTTCTTCGGATCGCCATAGAAATATTTGCTCACCACGACATTGGTGGCCAACTGACTCCATGTCTTCGGAATCTCGCAGTTGGTTTGTTCGAACAAGGCATTGCCGCTCTCATCTTTGATTGCTGCGCTGCGTTGTTCCCATTCCACAGTGGTGAAGGGATCTTGAACGTCTTGAGGACAAAATCGCTGCTCGATCTTCAATCCCGGTCGGTTACCCCGCGCTTCGCGAGTGGTTTGACTGCGAGCCCTCGATTCACGCCCCATTTCAACCGTTGCCATCTGATAGATTCCTCCAAATCCAATTGTCTCGTTCAGACAAATCACGGCATCTGCGCAGCATCAAACAGCACATCAATACAGTGATTCAGTATACAGAATTCCATTTGAGATCGCAAAAAGAGAAATTCATCCTCCAAAAGCATCCATTGGAGCCTTGCGGCAGCCCTGCCCGATCTCTTGAACAGTAGCACTTTTCCCTGAGAAAAGAGATGAGATTACAACCTGTAGTGGCTTTCCGCTTTCGGTGGCTACAACATGTTGCGAACGGGAGCCAAGTGTAACGCGGTTCGCCCCTAAGTCAAATTGTTTTTTTGAGGCTCCCTAAGACGTTCTGTAGCAATGAGTTCCGGAAAGCCAGACCCGAAAGCTAGCAAAAGATGGTTCTGAAGGGAATTGCTGCAAACCTAAGCGGCGCAAGTGGTTACGGGAATTTGATGATCGATCACTTTTCAGGACACGCCGAGGAATTTCCAGCCAATTTTTTGAGAAGTTCTTGGCTGGGATCTATGCGTTTGTATACATGTAGGGCAGCTGCCGATCGTTAGAATTTTCGCTTTGTGGAATTGGGTGGTTTAGGAGGATTTTCCTTGCCCTTTTCGCCATTCATCATCTGGAATGGAAGTCGGAAGATATCGAAATTCATCGTTGGAAGAGGTGTTGCCTCGATTCCCCGTTGCCTCGTGTCCGGCGGAAGCGGCTCCACATCACACTGGCCAATCAAGACCAATCGGTCATCCAATTGGGTCAAGTGAGCCTCCAGGCCACGAAACCACTGCAGCCAAGGGGCCTGGTAGTCCTCAGGAACGTCGCCAATATCTACTTTGATGCTGCGAGGCGTCTTGGTGCTGTTCCACAGTCCCATGCCCCCTTCGTCACACAGGTAATCGCCTCCAAGCGGGCACTGCAGTTTGCAATTCAGTAGACGCTGCGCAACATCGAGGGCCTCTTTCTGCGGCACATGCAGTTGCTGATGCATCGCATCGAGCAGCATTGCATTGCCCATACTCGTAGCGACTCCGCGTTGATACCAATAACCGTTGATCCATTTCGCTAACTGACTTCCACCTAGATTGCCCACTTGGAGTCTCGCTTGAGCCGGATCCTCCGCCGGTTCACGTCCCAAATGTGGTATGCAGTTTTCTAAAATACTTCGGTCAAAGGAGATCACGGAAAAGCCTCCTCCTTGCCATCGCCAAAGGCCAAGCAACAACTTGCTGAACCCAAGCGCATCCGGTGGTCCACCTCCTAAGCCAATCGGCAAATAATCCAAGTGACCAGGCAACGGCCAAGCGCCAAGATAGGCCGGTGTCTCCTTAAGAATTCTGAGTGTTCGAATCAAGCCTTTGGTTTCGACGGAACTAGGCGGCAAGAGATCTTTCAAACCTAGAAACAAGACGTGATCGGGTATGAATCGCCGTCCAATTTGATTGCCTGACAAGTGAACCTGGAGATTCGCAATATCATCAGGTGGCAAACGAATTTTGCTCTGCACTGGTGGCGCGAGAAAGGCGGATATCCATCCATATTTTTCTTTACCGAAAGGTGCTACGTAGGCTTCGAGCGCAATCCGTTCTGTCGCGGGAAGATCGGGCGATGTAAAGCGACGAATACCTACGAGCAACGGGTCTGTTTGTTTCCAATCGCGTTCATAAAACTGCGCTTGCTCTTGATATCGAAGAACCTCCTCTTCACTCGCATCCAACACTTCGATATCAGCAATCGGAAGAAAGCTTCCGCGGGCTCCTCGTAGCGAGTCAATCCAATGTCCTTCATGTCGCAAGGTTCGGGTCCCATCAGCTCGATCGTGAAACCACTTCGGCAACAGGTCTGCATCCATCAACTCTTCGATCGTGTTCGCGGAACGACCTTCCGATTTGGCCGCAAGGCTTGCCAACTCCGCCATCTCCAAGTGTGCCAACGCCGTCAAGCGACGGCGTAGTTCGATTTGAGATTGAGGGGAAACCAAAGCGCGAAAGAATTCGGGAGACATATAGGCAAAAAGCGTGTAGTTGTTCTTCTCGGGCATCAGCAGCCGCGCGAATTGAAAATGAGGGGAGTCGGCCAGACTACGATCCCCTTTTGCAACCTCGATGAATCGCTTGGCCAACGTTTGGCTGGTGGTGATGAAAAAGTATTTATCATGTTCAACGACAAACGATCGCACAGAATGGTCAGGAGCGTGTAGGAAGGACACGTCGTGATCGAGAATGCGAATCGTCTCCAATCGAACGCCCGCTTTCTGTCCGGCTGTCGCAGTGGCTTGGCGATCCTGTTGCAGCGAAGTGCGTAGCAACGCATTATTGGTCGACTCGAGCACCACTCCCAAACATGGACCTTCTTGAACGTATAGATCGCGACCAATAATGGCCATGTCCGTCACAATGGAGTCACCGAAGAGCTTGGTGAGCGTAGTCATCTTGGCATTGAGAAGTTTCTCGATCTTCAGGTCCGTCTCGTAGTTGTAACCTCGCATCATCGCCAGTTGAGCAAGATCACCTCCGCGACGACTCGATACTTGGTCGTACCATAGATAGTTGGAGAACTTCCCAAACCGGAGATAAAAACACTCGGGAGGAACGTGCTTGGCAATCGATTCCAATGGCAAATCGGGTGGAAGCTCTGGCACCTCTGGGGCAACGCATTCTGGAGGCGGTGGCAATGGCACCAGTTTGGGCTTGATGTGAGGATGCATCGCTTCCATCAAGCCTTCACGCCGAATGTCTTCGGATCCACCCAGGAGCATCAAGGTGGATAGAGGCTCTTCCATTCGTTTCCGCTTGGCTTCGTCGCGCAAGTCCGGGACTGGAAAACCAAGTCGTTCACCAAGCATCGAGGTGAGATACGTTTCGATAAGAGGTGGATAATCGGAGCGTGCGAGCTTGGATTTGGCATCGGCCACATAGTGTTTCCACCAACGCTCCAAGTACGGGCGATGAAGAGCTGGCTGGTTTTCAGGCCGAATCGTCAGATCAAAATCAAGGTCTCCACGCACTCGTAGTTGCAGAGGTTGCTCACCATCAAACAAGAAGGAAATGCGAAGCCCTTGTGGAGGTATCAGCGCGTCGCGGCCGCTTTGAATCGCTTTGCGAAGCTTGTCCCGAAGCGGACCAACACCACTGCGCCGATCTTCTTTGAGAATGTCGAATCGAACGGGCAGGGATTCATAACCGACACTTGGATAAAGAACCCTTTCGTGCTCTTCCGTAACGTGGATCCGAGGCGGTTCTTCGACCGAAATATTGCCTAAGGGAATCAAGATCGTGGCAATTCCAAATGGTTTGCCCAATAGAGCTTTTGCCTCAGCCGGTTCGATCGCTGCAGGCCTCGTTCCCGCTTCCGCCCCAAGTCGCGATCCCTGGCCATTCGCAATGCTAGCGAAACTGGCTACGAACAAAAGGCTCATAGCAAACCATAACGAGCGGACGAAGTGATCCGAGTGTTTGGAATGCAAGCTAAAAGCGAGGTGCATACATGCGACCTTATGTAGAAGAACTTGTATCGAAGTTCCCATGTTGTAGTGGTTCGCCCCTCCTTGGCAAATGCTCTGGACAGGAGGAGAGTTCAGTTGCTAGTGTCTCGCTCGACATGGATGCAAGGCATGGTTAGGCGATGACCCCATCATTGTATCCCCGATGTACGCTTCTAGGCTCTGCGAAGGAATACAAATATGAGCGTCAATTTCTTCTCCTGGATTCGCGATGGAGTAAAACAGTCTGTTTTACTTGGGGTAAGTGACGCAATCGAGGCGATTGGGACTCCCGAAGATCCTAAGTCGATGCATCCAAGTGTCGCCGCGTTGTTGCAAAACACCAATCGTCCTTCGCGAACGAACCCTTCATTGCCACAGGCTGGCAATGTAGAATCACCGAAGAGCCGAAAGCGGCTAGGACGATCGCTCAAAGATATCGACATCAAGCCGGCATCCTAATCCATGTCTGCTCCGCGCGAGGCCGACTCACAATATTTGGCTGAGCTTGAACGATTGCAATTCAGTTGCGATCTTCACGATGGGATATTGCAGTATCTCGTCGGTGGCCGCATTTTGGTAGAAACGCTTCAGCGGCAATGGAAAGCTCTCAACCACCGAGAGATCCGCGAGAGACTGGATGCTCTCGAGAAGCTTCTCGCAGAAGGGATTCGCGAAGGCCGCGATTGGATCGGCGAGCTCCGACGCGAGGGTGAACAGAAAACCCTGTCTTTGCAAGAACGTCTACAGGATATGGCGGAGCGATTGCGCAACCGATTTCCTGAGACGCCTTTGGTGCTCGATCTCGACCCGGGTGCCCTTGCCTTTCCACTCACCGATTCCGAAAAACAAGGTGTTCTTCGAATCGCTCAGGAATCACTCCATAACGCGCTACGCCATGCGGATGCAAATCGCGTTAGTTTGACGCTCTCGGTCGAAAGCGGGCCCTACCCATTCACGTTGGAAGTGCAGGATGATGGCCGCGGATTCGATACTCAGCATGAGTTTCCAGACCATTACGGGCTTTTGGGGATGAAGACGCGGGCCGAACTTTTGAATGGTGA
>JAXMBN010000042.1:0-46295 GCA_046349875.1 Pirellulales bacterium | reverse complement strand
TTCGGTTCATACTTGGAAATTTTTCCAAGGGCGATATCCCAAATGGCTTGGTCGCGACCAGCTGCCATGTTGCGAATCTTGATGTATTCGCGAGGAAAAGTCTCGGTGTCCCAAGTACGACGACCTCCATAGACATACCATCCATTGAGCATTCGGTAGTCTTGCAAGTGAACCCACGACTTATCGTTCACCGCCTTGCGGATGAGCGCCACCTTAGCGGCATCCGTGGTCGACGATCCACTTTGGAAAAGTTGTTGTTCCAACGCTTGGCTTACAACTTTGTCGCCTGCTTCATTCACGTGCACACCGTTGATGGTATGCTGCATGCCCGGCTTCTCTTCAAACTTGGCTCGCGTTGCTTCGAGGATATCAACAAACGCGAGCTTTCGCTTTTCGGCAACTGCCTTGATGGCATCTCGATAGAGAACGAGATTTGCTTGCTGCTCGGCTGCGTTTGGAAGAAGCGGATCGGCCGTTGATTCAACGGCTATGGGAGATACGAGTACAAATCGAGGACTCGCACCAGAATCATCTCGTGGATAACGCTTTGCATATTCATCGAGCATCCCTTCGTAGTCGGCTTTGAACTTTTCAATGCCGCTCGGTCCTGCAAAGGACTCATTGAATCCAAAGAAGCAGAAATAGGTATCTGCTCCAAATGCTTTTACTGGATCATCGAGTTTGGTGTAATCATTGGAGCGTTGGCGATTTCCGACCTCATCGGCTGGTCGAGCGAAATTGCGGACGACCAATTTGAGATTCGCAAAACGTAGGTGCAAGGCCGTTTCAAAATGGCCAAAGAGATTCATACGCTCGGCCGTCGAATTTCCGATGAACGCAATTCGCTCTTGAGCATTGAATTTTAGGGGCAAACTGCTGGGAGGTAGATCAGGGCGCTTCGGACGTGGCGGGACCTTCAAAAACTCTTCCGCAGTTTTCATGGCATCTTTGTCGTTTTGCCCATAAACCTTTGCATGAAATCCTGGGGTGAGCAGAACGGACAAACTCGATACCAAGAGTGCATATCGATACTTCTCGACCAGCATGACGACTCCTCAAAAAGGCGAGAGAGGAGATTTGGAAGCTCTCGGGTTTCCCCCAGAGCGTCGCAAACCTAAAAACCTAAAGGTGGGATGAATTTTACATTGTAGTCATTCGAATGCGAGCATAATCCACCTAAGGCTCGTTTTGAAATGATTTCCATTGCACGCATCCAGCTCTACGATACACTCGATTTTTCAAATCAGAGGATGTCGAAAGTACAGAGGCGCACGATCCGTGGAGCTGCAAAATGTTTGAAAATGAATTGGCAATCAACCGCTTTCAGTTGGGATTGCTCGAAAAAGTCGTGCACGACCTTTCCGAGGACCGCTGGTTTCTCCATGGCGCAGGGCACGGACATTCGCCGGCATGGATTCTCGGACATTTAGCGATTGTGGCCGAACTGGGACTGAGCTTTCTAGGGGGCAAGGTAACCCACCCAGAGTGGATTCCGATGTTTGGTCCTGGATCGATGGATGCCATCGTTGCGTCGCATGAACTTTCGAAAGCTCCTCTACTCGCTGCAACGCTTCAGAACTATCGAGACTTTCAATCGCAAATTGGCTCAAGTCCCGCAGAGGTTTATGCGAAGCCACATGGCATTGGACTCTTCGAGGGAACACCTGTCCAAACCGTCGGCCATCTGACGACGTTGCTTTTGACTAACCATTTTGGGTTTCACCTTTCCCAACTTTCGAGTTGTCGGCGCGAACTCGGTTTTCCTGCATTGTTCTAATACAGGATTGAATTGCAAATGAAGGTTCGGGCAATCGGTCTAAACCGATCCCTCCATTTACGGATTCGATCAAAGAAGATTAAAAACACTCACCCACAAACAGGAAAAGCGGCGATTTCTTAGACCAACTGAGATTCCCGTGATGGTATGGTGATTCGATCCAGCGGTCTTCTCTCTTCTATTCTCAATGGTCTCACACCGTGGACGATAAGAAAGCAAAGGAGAATCCAGCACCTCTCGAGATTCGATCTCCATTAGAGTTCGATCTGTTTGATTCGCAGGGCAAACTTCTCTACGCTGCCGGGACCCACCTAAGTCCCGAACAAATTGCTCAAATCTCGAACCGAGTTCGGTTGCTTCAAAACGCGGCAGCCTCCACGGTTCCTCCGCCTGTTTCGACTTTCGATCCCTCTCAGTGGCTAGGGGATATCGACTCGATACCGGAAGTGGACGCGACCGCACCTTACGATGCAGCAGCTCAAGCGAGACTCAAACAACGCTTTGAGGAAGCGTCAGGCTTGGTAGAAGATTCGGTTGAGATGATACGCTCGAAGCGCGATCCCAACCTCGACAAGATCAACGAGGTCTTCGACACATACTTGAAAGAGATGAAGGCTGATCCGGCAGTCGTCCTCGATTCGTTGCAACGACAAGAAACGGGAATGACGGCCGACCAAAGGCTCGCCAAACGCTCGGTCAAGCTCTCCATTCTTAGCACGTTGATCGCTCGCACCATGCAGGTCGATGTCAAACGAGCGAAACATGTTTCACTCGCCGGCTTATTCCACGACTTGGCTCTCTACGAATCTCTTGCAGAGGCATTTCGAGGAAGGGTCTATCGAGGGACTTCCTCGCGCGAAGTGTACCGCAATCATCCGTTGCATAGCGCCGAGATCTTGGCATGCATGGAGGCATTGCCGCCAAGCGTACGCATCTTGGTTACTCAAGTTCATGAACAAATCGATGGGAGTGGCTTTCCACTCGGCCTGTTGATGGCCAAGCAAGACCCGCTCAGTCGTATTCTCAATTTGGCCGATGCCTTTATCACGCTCACGCAAGTCGACGATGGCAATACGATGAGTGAAGAGATCATAGGCCGAAGCATTGCTCCTGCCGATGCGATGGCCTATCTGCTCTACCATACTCGCGAAGGCCATTTCGATCGACAGTGCATGAGCGCACTGATGAGCTGCTCGTCGATGTATCCAGTCGGAACTCAGGTTGAGCTAGACGATATGACGACAGCTACGGTACTGCGAAGCAATCGGGAAGATGTGCTGAACCCCGTCATTCGCATGGATCGTTCGCATGAGATTGTCGACTTGCGCCATTCGCCTCGTCGCATCATGCAACCTTCGATCGCCAATGATTCATTGTGCGTTCGCCTCTCAGCGGATCAGTTCCGAAGCGTGCTTTGGATCAACTAATCTTGACCGCCATGGTGCAACACGCTTCGACTTTTGAGATCACGCCGTATTAGCGTTCCTCTTTTTTGTTGGCGTTGTATTGTTCATTGATCGTCGGCATGATCGCCCCCACACGTTGCCGCCATCCATCAAGTTCTTTTGCCATGTCTTGAACACGACGAGCATTTTCGCGACCAAGGTCATTTCGTTCTCCGATATCTTTCTCAATATCAAAAAGTTCGTGGGAACCATCGTCATACCATTCAATCAACTTCCACGGTCCGCTTCGAATAGCACCTCCGGGCCGACCTCCCTGATTTCCGTAGTGGGGATAGTGCCAATAGAGATTGCGATCGGGAAGCCTGCTTTGCTCGCAAACCGTTGGAAGAAGGTTGACGCCATCCCAAACGATATCCGTAGTCGATTCAATGGTGCATGCAGCGGCAATCGTCGGTAACCAATCGGGGCTCGCAACAGGAACGGTACAAACGGTGTTTGGTGGAATGTGGTTCGGCCAACGCATGAGAGTTGGAACACGGATACCACCTTCATAAAGCCAACCCTTGCCTCCACGAAGAGGAAGATTGGAAGTTGGATGCCCTTCACTTGTGGACAGGCCACCATTGTCGGAAGTAAAAACAACGAGCGTATTCTCTTTCAATCCAAGATGTTCGAGTTGTGATAAGACTCTTCCAACTGCTTGATCCATCGCTTCAACCATACCTGCATACACAGCATGATTCTGTGTATGCCTTACTTTGCGTTGCCCTTCGACTCCCCATTCGACTTCGGTACCTAGGCGTTTCGCTTTCTCTTCATACTTGGCTTGAAGGTCAGGTCGCGCCATCAAGGGTGTATGCACTGAATAAAATGGAAAGTAGATCAGAAAAGGGGACGATCGATGTTGTTCCATAAACGAACACGCTTCTTGAGCCAAGCGATCTGGCAGGTGTTCGCCAGGAGGGCCATCCGTCAAACGTGGATTCTCATACGGTGAAAAGTACTTATTGCCGCCGTAGGGTCCACCTCGATCAATTCCACCTCGATTGACATCGAACCCCTGATCTTCGGGCCAAAATCCTTGTGGTCCCAAATGCCATTTTCCAGCGAAGAAGGTTTGATACCCATTTGCCTTTACGACCTCGGCCATCGATACAAAGGAATGCTCCAATCGATCTCGATAGGGCGCGGGCAGCAATTTTGTATTGCGTTTCCACTTGGTTGGTTGAAGAGCCCCGATGTAGTCGGTGATCCCAGTACGCTGCGGCCAAAGTCCGGTGAGGATGCTGGCGCGGGTTGGCGAACATACCGGGCAAGACGCATAGGCTTGAGTTAGCCGAGCACCTTCTTTGGCCATTCGGTCGAGATGAGGTGTCTCGTAGAAGGAACTTCCAAAGCATCCTAAATCGGTCCATCCAAGATCATCAGCAAAGAAGAAAATAATGTTGGGTTTCGCGACATTGTTGTCCGTCTCACCTGGGGCAAAATTCGCCAGGAATAGCCATGCGAATATTCCCATCCATGCCCCCCAAATCTTTCGGATTTCCATTGTTCTGTTCCTAGAATGCCTTGAAATCGTTCTTTGCCCCCTTTTTAACAACCTGGAATACCGTTTTTCAACCAAAATGCTGGCGACGACCGATGACAAGAACCAGGGAATCGCTTGCCACAATGGACGTCGGCCGTTAGGCTAAACTCCTTCCGTCAGGCAAGATATTCTGACACCGATTGCGGGACGGGCCTTCGGCCTCACTTTTTGGAAAGCACGACGATTTATGAACCGGATCCATCCTTCTTTGGCCTTCGCCTTGGTCTTTGCTGTCGCAGCACTGGCGGTACGCTTTTCCCCCGTACCCACCAACGTGGCCTTGATGGGTGGCCTGAGTCTTTTTGCGGGCTGCTATCTCCGTGGATGGAAGGCTTGGGCTTTGCCTCTAGGCTGCATGGCTCTTAGCGACCTGATTGGACATTGGGGTCGCATATCCGATATGGGATTCTATCATCCCGCGACCATGATCAGCGTTTATCTCGGTTACGCATGCATCGTTGCCTTGGGTGGCGGTCTCCGTCGCGCTGGCAACGATCATGAAAACGATCATCCACTTTGGGTTGTCTCTGCATCTGGGTTAGGTTCAATCGCGTTTTTCATCATCAGCAACTTCGGTAGCTGGTTGGATCCTCAAATGGGATACGAAAACTCCTTCGCCGGTTTGATGCAATGCTATTGGATGGCATTGCCGTTCTTCCGCGGAACCGTGATGAGCGACCTGTTTGCCTCGGCATTGTTCTTTGGCTCTTACCAATTGCTTCGTGGACTGCCTGTTCTCGATCAAACCTACACTCGTTCCTAAAGAATCGATGTTGGGAGTTGCAGCGTTATGATCGAATCGGCCCTTGCGACGCTGCAACAAGGCAAGGATCTTTCGGCTGATACGATGCAGTCTTTGATCGATGGCATGCTTCAAGGTGCCATCGAGGACTCGCAAATCGCATCGCTGCTCTTGGCGCTACGCGATAAAGGTGAGTGTGTGGATGAGCTCGTAGGGGCTGCCCGCGCTCTTCGAAGCCATATGCTTCCGATCCGAACGCATCGCCCTGGACTTCTCGACACTTGCGGCACTGGCGGCGATGGGGCGAAGACCTTCAACATATCAACGGCGGTTGCCATCGTTGCTGCGGCGGCAGGCGTTCCTGTCGCCAAGCATGGCAATCGCAAGATTACGAGCGCCACGGGATCGGCAGACGTCCTCGAACAACTTGGCATTCGCATCGATATCCCACGTGATAAGGTTGAAGCTTGTATCGATCAATTGGGAATCGGGTTTTGCTTCGCACCGCTCTTGCATCCGGCGATGCGGCATGTTGGTAATGTCCGAAGATCGCTCGGCGTTCCCACACTCTTCAATTATTTGGGCCCATTGTGCAACCCTGCCCAAGCACCTTATCAGATCCTAGGTGTTGGTAAACAAGGACTTCATCGAAAGATTGCCGAAGCTCTTTCGCAATTGCCCATTCAACGCGCCATCGTGGTTCGTGGGCGTGATGGACTCGATGAAGTTACTCTGATGGATGCAACGGAAGTCTTAATCGTTCAACCCGGTCATGTCACTTTCGAATGCTGGACTCCCGAACACTTTGGGCTTTCGACCATCGAAGCGAAATCCCTGCATGCCGAGAATCCAGAAGATAGTGCGCACGTGATCCGAAGCGTACTTGAAGGACTGCGAGGAGGACCACGCGATATCGTTGTGGCCAACACAGCAGCAGCCCTTTGGATTACCGAGAAAGTAGCTGATCTTCGGACCGGAGTCGACCTGGCGTGCGAGGCGATTGATTCCCAAAAAGCACTTCATTTGCTAGGGCAGCTAGCAGAATTCACTCAATCGGCCGCGGCGTAGTTTCCTCCGTGGATTCGAGACCGCTTGTTCGCATTCGCCTTCAACAATGCCTATACTGGTCATCAACCCACAGTCCTACCCACCTTCTCCAGTCGAGCCAACCTATGTTCAACTTGTTTGCATCGTTGCGACCTTCGATTCTTGGCGTCTTCGGTCTTGCCATGGCATCACCTTGCATGGCAATCGAAAACGATTGGACACGTTTCCGAGGTCCAAACGGTAGCGGTGTGGCTGCGCAGTCCACGGTTCCACTTCCTTGGGCACCTAATCAAGTTCGATGGAAGGTTGAGCTTCCAGGCGAAGGGAATGGATCGGCTGTTGTATGGAATGACCACTATTTCTTGATGAGTGCCGATCCCGCTACGGCTGAACGCCACGTTCTATGTGGAAACATCAAATCGGGAAAAGTCGTTTGGAAGAAGAGCTTTCCTTCCAAACCCCATCCCTTGCACAAGAGAAGCAGTTATGCATCGAGCACACCTTGCGTCGATGACAAGCTGGTCTACTTTACTTGGGCTGATCCTGACAACGTTTTTGTCAAAGCCTTTTCACACGATGGAGAAGAAAAATGGCATCGTGAAATGGGCCGTTATGTGAGCCAGCATGGATTTGGAACGTCGCCGATTCGTGTGAACGATCTTCTTGTGTTTGCAAACAGCCAAGATATCGAGGAATTACCTGCTGGTGTTGAACCAGGAGAAGATCACTTGGTTGCCTTGGAGGCAGCGACCGGCAAAACGCGATGGCAATCCGAACGTAAAGCATCGCGAGTATGCTATGGAGTCCCCTGCGTCACCCAAGACGAAAAAGGCAACACCATCCTTCTTAGCGCCAACACGGTCGAAGGCTTCTATGCAGTCGATGCAGCCTCAGGAAAAACACTATGGTCGAGAAGTGGTTTCTCAAAACGCGTCTGCAGCAGCGCTGTGCTTAGCGGGAACATCTTATTATCGAGCGAAGGTTCGGGCGGCGGAGGCAACGTTCTCTTCGCCACGGAAGCCAAGCCTAACGGCAAAGAGCTTTTCCGAATCAACAAGGCTGCTCCCTATGTGCCAACACCCGTCATTCTTGGATCGCTTGCTTTTCTGTGGGCTGATAACGGCATCGTTTCCTGCATCGATCTCGATAAGCAAGGACAAGTCCTATGGACTCAGCGGATCGGTGGTGACGTGTCAGCTTCTCCTGTAGTCGTTCGCGATCGGCTCATCGGAATCTCTCAAGAGGGCTTGGTGACGATTCTGGCCGCATCAGACAAATTTGAGAAGCTTGGAGAAATCAATCTCGAAGAAACATGTCGATCGACCCCGGCCGTCACGAAGGACGCGCTGCTCATTCGCACCAACAAGCATTTGATTTGCATCGGGCAATAACGTCCTGCAACGTCTTTTCTTCGCGAATCCAAAATGCAAAGAGGACAAGGAGTGAATCACCCCTTGTCCTCTTTTTGTTAGTGAGCAGATTTCTTTGGCTAGTTCAGTTGGCGCTCACTTCGCTCAAACAAAATGGCTAGATAGGATTCCCTTTCCAACGCGCAAAGGCTTCCAGCGCGTAGAACTCCGGTAAACCAATCTGATTGTAGCTATCCGCTGTTCCCCGATTGCGATCTTCGGCTCGCTGCCAGAACTCGCGTGGATCGCTTCCTGGAAACAACGCCTCGTCTTTTTGACTCTCATGCATGAAGATCGCTTCACGCTTGAGCAAGATGTCGCTAGGACTTAGCGGAACAGCAATTTCAATTTCATGGAGTGGATATTCTTGCCATGCGCCGCGATAGAGCAACACATCTGGCACCTTCTGACCTTCAGCCTTCATCTGACCAAGAACCTTAAAAATAGCTTCAGCACAAACGCGATGCGTTCCATGCGGATCTGCCAAATCACCAGCCACATAGACTTGATCTGGTGCAACCTTTAGGAGTAACTCACGGATGATTGAGATATCGTCTTCGCCGACCGGCTTCTTAGCGATCGTGCCCGTACGATAGAACGGCAGATCGAGAAAATGAAGATCCTCTTCTTTGCATCCGACCGTGACCGCTCCAGCTCGCGCTTCACTCCAACGAATCAAACCTTTGATTTTCAGGATCGTTTCGTGGTCAGGCTGCCCTGGAGTCTTGCAAGAAATACCTGATCGAACATCGCGTTCGATTTCAACCGATCGTTGGTGGTCGATACCGAAAATGCGATTGTATTCGGTGACCATATCGGCCACGCGCCTAGCATCGTGATCGAAGACCGCAATGTTTCCACTGGTCATGTACGCGACATGCACGCGATGCCCATCTTCGACGAGTCGAATCAGAGTTCCACCCATGCTGATCACGTCATCGTCTGGGTGAGGGCTAAAGCAAAGAACGGTCTTTTGATCTTTGCCCGCCGGATGATAATCGATCGTATCCATCATCCATCGGAAGACGCGATGAGCAATCGATTGCGCTGGCCCGTGATGTCGCAGCAATTGATGAAGATCGTGTTGGCGGAAGTCATCATCGTCGAGCTTGAGTAGCGCTTTGTGCGTTTGTTGACACAGCCATAGCACCGCTCGCTTGATCAACGATTCATTCCAATCCACGTTCCCGATCAACCAAGGAGTCGAAAACCCTGTGAGTTCGCCTGCAGCAGGTTGATCAAGCAATGCGCGGACGTCGCCATGATCCTGGAGATACGAAGCAGGTACGCGATCGGTAATGGTTCCTTCCAATGTTTCACGAACGATCTTCGCTTTATGTTCACCCAATGCGAGTAGCAGTGCCCGCTTGGCAGAAAGAATCATTCCCAAACCGACGGTTAATGCTTGCGTGGGAACATTCTCTTCACCAAAGAAATCGCTAGCGGAACTTTGGCGAGTCACCGGATCCAGAGTGCAAATACGCGTGCGGCTTTTGCGTACCGAAAATGGTTCGTTGAATCCGATGTGACCATTGCGTCCAATCCCTAAGAGTACGAGGTCGAACCCTCCGACTTGCTGAATGGCTTCATCGTATCGTCGACAGTGGAGTTCCACGTCCGACAAGTGTACCTGCCCATCTAAGAAGTGAACGTTTTCAGGAGCCACGTTGATGCATTTGATAAAGTGCTCGTCCAACCAACGCTTGTGGCTTTGCGGACTATCCGCGGGCAAACCATAGTATTCGTCCAAGCCGAAGATAACCACGTTGGAAAAATCGAGATTCTCTTCGCGATGGAGACGAATGAGTTCACGATAGGTACCGACAGGTGTCGAACCCGTGGGTAGTCCTAAGACGGTTCGTTGGCCGAGATCCGATCGCTCCCGCACAAGCCTCGCAATCATCTGCGCCGCATGGCGAGCAAGATCTGCCCCTGTGTCAAAAACAAATGCGGGAAGGTGCGTTCCAGGAATGGGACGAGCCTTAGGGACGGGATTCGACCTGGTTGAACTTGCTTCAAGAATAGACACGGATGCTCCTCACGAACGATCAAACTCCTTCAATCCTGCCAAATCCTAGGGCTTTTGGGGTAGAAAAAAGCAGGAAAACCTCTTCTATAAATATAGATGGTGACCCACAACGCGTCACGGTTGAATCAGGAAATCCAGTGGATTCTCACTAACCAGAAGGGGTAACGAACCTTGCAAAGTCCCGAATCAATCACCTGGAACTGGGATTCTCTTCAGAATCTAGCCATAGAGGTAAAAACCCTACTCGAGCTCCAGCAGCATCGGCTGGTGCTTGCAGAGAGCTGCACGGCAGGCATGGTCTCTTCGGTTTTCGGTTCCTTGCCAGGTATTTCGGAATCGCTTTGCGGATCTTGGGTCGTCTATCGGCTTGAATCAAAAGCCCAGTGGCTCGGCCTTTCACGCGTGCAACTTCACAATCCGGCGTTTGGAACCGTATGCCCTGAAACCACGTCTCAACTTGCAGCCAGCGCTATCATGCGAACACCGGAGGCCACCCTGAGTTGCAGCGTTACAGGACATCTAGGGCCAGGCGTTTCCGAAGAGATCGACGGGCAAGTATTCATCAGCATCGCGAAACGAACTCCCGAAGCCCCTCCGAGTTGCAGCGAACGAAGATTGCGGTCACCACGATGCACTTCTCTTCAAGACTTTTCACGCCGCCGTGAACGACAACAAGAAGCAACCTTTTTGGTTTTGCAAGAGCTACTTCAGTCGCTTCGAAATCAGTAGTGCGTTAGCTTGTCGATGAGTTCGCAACAAACGATCTCAAGAACCAGGACGCACATCCGACATAATCTCTTCCAGCTTCTTGAGAGTACGTGTGAGAAGTACTCTGACGGAACCATCAGACTTGCCGAGTCGTTCTGCGATGGTTTGACTGGGTAGACCTTCCAAGTACCTCCAACGAATCGCATTCTGAGCGTCTTGTGGCAACTGCATCAACGCCTCATACATACGATCCGTTCGCACATTACGCGACATAACTTGACTTGCACTCGTCATGCTGGCGACGAGCATATCGATCAGCGCGGGTGACTCCCCTGCCTCACCGCCGGTAGCCGCATTCGCAGATACTTCGCGACCTGCATCGCGTTTCATAGCCCCGAAGTGATATCGATGCGCATCAACGATCTGATGATCCACGATCTGCAGAAACCAAGCCGTAGGATCTTCGGTAGCGCCATCCAGCCCCGACAAGCTGCGAATGGCTCGCGCCACAGCGTCCTGCAATAGATCTTCTGGCTCCACCTTGCGTCGCAGGCCCGGACCAAGCTTCTGTTCGACACACACCATCAACTTCGGTTGATTCTTTGCCAACCATTCTGCAAATGCTTCTTCACTCCACATCATTCACCTCCACCCACAATGTACCCCATCCCCTCCCCAACATCAATTGGTGCCACCCACCTTTTGTTGACTTCCGCTCTTCTGATGCGTATATTGCCTGCAAGGAGTTCCAACATGCCCAGACCTAAACGCGGCGCGAACAGTTTCCGCCTAATGAAGTTGCCGTCGCTCACTGCATCCAGCGGTGCGTTCGACGAGCCTATCTGGCTGGGATCGATGCCGGATCCTCAAAAGTCCTTCGAACATCGAAGGGAATGGATCCGACGAAGAATGGAGTTATTGGCATCCATCTTCGGGATGGATGTTCTCTCTTACGCGGTCCTCTCCAATCACATCCACGTCATGCTCCGCACTAGGCCCGATGTGGTGAAAACATGAGTGATGAAGACGTCGCTTCGCGTTGGTTGCGACTCTTTCCGGGTAAAAAGCTGGAAGAATATCTCGGCAGTCCTACCCAAGCCGATATCGCCAAGGTCCTTGGCGATGCGGCAAGCGGCTTTGCCCTGCTTCGCACAAGGCTTAGCGATATCTCTTGGTTTATGCGGGCTCTTCGTGAGCCCATTGCAAAGGCAAGCCAATTTTGAAGACAAGTGTACGGGCCGCTTCTGGGAAGGACGCTTTAAGGCTCAGAAGATTGTGGATGAAGCAGGGCTCTTGGCCTGCGTAATGTATGTCGATTTGAATCCGGTGCGAGCCGCCTTGGCAGCGACTCCTGAAAAGTCGAAGTTTACTTCGGCTTGACGATCGCATTGCAGCGAGCCAGGGAGTCAAAGGGATTGCAGCTGCTCTTGAGTTTGAAGCTCAGTCTGAAAATGCGAACCATCTTGCAAAGGTCAGTGATTCACGCAGGAAACGTGAATCAGAAGGCATGAAGTATTCCAAGAAGATGCCGGTGGATTCTTGGCTGTGTCCTCTGGAGATAGAAGAGCGTAAAGCTCCTGGTCCCATGCCGAGCCATTTGAAAACACGCCAGCGACAAGGGGCTTTTGCCGATGAAGCAAGAGGAGTACCTAACGCTCCTAGACTGGACTGGCAAGCAAGGACGCGAAGGAAAACGAGGCAGTATCCCTGCGGACCTGCAACCGGATCCTCGAGCGAATTGGGATCGATAGTTCGATGTGGTGTGATTTTGTATGGAAGTACTCCAAGTACTTCGGCAAGTCACAAGCCGCTGGTCGTCCTGAAAGCATGAAGGCAGAAGCCTCCAAGCAGGGTCGCATCTGGCTCAAGGGTCAAAAGTCAGCTCAAGGCTTGTTTCTCTCGTAACGAAACTATTCACGCAGCCTTCTAAATCTGAATGCAGCATGCGATCCATTGCCTGCAGTCGCTCGCGGTCTATCTCCACATCGCGAATTTCATGGTGATCCTCGCCATTCTTGCCCATCAAACGGCCCAATTACCCATTCTTTCGCGATCGCACGCGTTTCAGCGTTAGCAACCCAACCCGGATCTCTTCTTTGAGCCCCTGATCCGACCACCAGCAGCATCCGTTTTTCTTGAGCCCCCAAAATCCCCACAAAATTGGCCGATATCAATGAAAGGTGGGTGGCACCTATTGAGTTTTGGGCCGGGACTGGAATTTGGGGCGGAGGAAAAACTAGAGAACACCTTTGGTGCTGGGAACGCCGACCTGCCGTGGGTCCATTTCGATTGCAGCGCGAATGGATCGCGCTACAGATTTGAAGATCGCTTCCGCGATGTGGTGGGAATTGTGTCCGTGATGAAGGACAATATGCAGGTTGCATTTGGCATTGGATGCAAACCCCTGCCAGAACTCTTCTACTAGTTCGGTATCAAAGGAACCAATCTTAGGACTCGTAAAACCTGCTTTGAAGACCAAGAAACTTCGCCCGCTAAAATCGATGGCGGATGTCACTAGGGTCTCATCCATTGGAAGAGACATACAGCCATAGCGGCGAATTCCGCTCTTGTCGCCGAGCGACTTTGCAAACGCTTGTCCTAATGCGATACCGATATCTTCAGTGGAATGATGATCGTCGATATGCGTGTCACCCAAGCATTCGACGCGCAAGTTGCAGAACGAGTGCTTCGCGAAAAGCGTTAGCATATGGTCTAGGAAACCGACACCGGTTTGGATGTGGCTCTCCCCGACTCCATCGAGATCGAGCAAGAGTTTGATTTTCGTCTCGGATGTATTGCGATCAATGTTAGCGCAACGATTCGACATTATACAAGGCTCTTGAGAAGACTCATTACAGCATTCATTTGGTCATCCGTTCCGATACTGATTCGCAATCCATCGCCCCAACCAGGATAGTTCATATAGCGAACCAAAACTCGCTGCTGTTTCAACGCATCATAAATCGGTTGAACAGGTCGCGATGCGTGAGTACACCAAACAAAATTAGCTTGAGAGTTGGTTACCTCGAAACCTAGTTCTCGCGTTTCTTGCTCGATGCGATGGCGCGTCGCAATGATCTTTGCTCGATTGCTTTTCAGCCATTCTTGATCATCGATTGCGGCGGTTGCCCCGGCAATCGAAATCAAATCGGTATTGTAACTATCCTTTACTTTCCGAAGCATTTTAACGATTTCAGGATGTGCGACGAGAAATCCAAACCTCAAACCTGCCAAAGCATACGACTTGGAAAGAGTCCGCGAGACCATGATTTTAGGATTCGTCTTCACCAACTCTATGCAGTTGTAATCGGCAAAATCGGCATAAGCCTCATCAACCAACAAAGGGCATGGAAGTCGGTCTGCCAACTTAGAAATTTGGTCAGGAGTCATGATCGTCCCGCTGGGACTGTTCGGGTTTGGCAAGAATACCAATTTCAAGTTTGGCGATGCATGCGAAAAAGCATCCTCTATTTGGTAGTCGCGAGTGAAGGGAATTTCCTCCCAAGCTGCACCTTGGATTTGTGCAAGCGTGCGGTAGAGAATGTAACTCGGATAGGGCAATCGCAATCGATCCCCTTCACCAACAAATGCACGCGTTACGATCGTAAGAATATCGTCGCTTCCATTGCCGCACAGAATGTGATCAGGTGTAACCCTCAAGACTTCCGCGGCGCGAATGCGGAACGATGTAGCCAAGGGGTCGGGATATCGTTCCAAGCGATTGGCGATCGCTTGCTGCAATGCTTCGATCACCTTGGGCGATGGTGGGTATGGGTTCTCATTGGTATTGAGCTTGATGAACTTGCCCGCTTGAGGTTGCTCGCCGGGCACATAGGGACTCATCTTAATGATGTCGGGACGAAACCACTTTTCGATGTTATCTTGCATTATGGTCGATCTTGTACTCGAATCTCAACGCTTTCTCGGTGAGCCGTAAGGCCTTCTTTGTTAGCGATCATTGCAATCTCAGGGGCGATTTCCGCCAAGGCATCTCGCGAATACTCGATCACGCTTCCCGCTCGCAGAAAATCATTGGAAGATAATCCTGACGCCCATCGTGCAGTACCGCTTGTTGGTAACACGTGTGATGGGCCAGCCGCATAATCTCCGAGAGCCACTGGGGAAAACGCTCCCACAAACGTGGCTCCACTGTTGCGAATCTTGGGGAGCAAGCTTCGAGGGTTCTCACATGAAAGGTGCAAGTGTTCTGGTGCCAACTCATTGATGATTTCACATGCTTGATCTGCATTAGAAACCACGATCACAGCACCGAAAGCTTCCAAGGAAGCTCTGGCAAGATCGCCTCGCGAAAGCTCGGCGATAAACCCTTCCAATGCTTGGAGAGTTGATTCGACCCAGCTCTCGTCCCATGTAATGAGGACACTTGATCCTGGCGAATGTTCGGCCTGAGCCAACATATCCATGGCGGCGAAACGAGGATTGGTCGACGCATCGGCAACCACGATCACTTCACTTGGACCTGCAATAGAATCGATATCGACGTGGCCGAAGACCCATTTTTTGGCGAGAGCAACAAAGAGGTTTCCGGGTCCAACAATTTTGTCGACCCCAGGAACCGTCCCCGTACCGTAGGCCATTGCCGCAACGGCCTGAGCGCCTCCCATTGCGTAAACTTCGCGGACTCCCAATTCATAGCAAACGGCAAGTACGTCTGGATTGTAGGCACCTAACGCAGTCGGTGGTGCAACCACCGCAATCTCATCGACACCCGCAGCTTGCGCCGGAATAACGGTCATCAAAACCGTAGATGGATACGCTGCCGCTCCTCCAGGAACGCAGATACCAATTCGCCGAAGCGGTAGGTATCGTTGCATGAGTTCGATACCTGCCACTGGCCTGTGAATGATATCTGTGTGAAGAATTGCTTTCTGAAAGCCGGTGATGTTCGCGCGAATTTTTCTTATCGCTGCCAAGTAGTCTGGCGTCGCGTTTCGATGCGCCTCCTCGAGCATTGCAAGCGGCACTCGCAATTGATCAGCCTGCAGCGTTGCACCATCCAGTGCTTGGCTATATCTGAGCAATGCGGCATCGCCATGCTTGCGAACGTCTGAGCATATTCGCTCGACGACTTGTTGCGGAGAGAGAAGCTCACCAAAAACACGTTCTGTAAGCTGCTTCCCTTTCTCGCTGACAACATCCCCGTCGGGACTTAGTTTCTTTCGCAATAGATTCAGAGATTCTCGGTAGTCGTTCTTCCGAGCATCGATACGAAGAATGGATAGGTTAGGTGACATGGCCCCCAGGAACCAAAGCGAAGAAGGGAATAACTATCCGGCGGCTTCTATCTGAGCTGGCGTCAAATTCACGTTGGAAGCGACCGACTGAACGTCATCATGATCTTCCAATTGTTCCAACAATTTGAGGATCGACTTGGCGGTGTCGTCATCCACTTCTACCGTGGAACTTGGAATACGAGTTACTTCCTTGAGCTCGATTGCAATATTTGCCGCTTCAATGCTTTCGACGATCGCCGCATATGTATCCGTGGAACAGGTGATTTCATAACGGTCTTCCGCTTCTGAAAAATCATCGGCTCCTGCCTCGAGAGCCAATTCCATCAAGGCATCTGCAGAAGCTGCATCGCGTTTTACGATGACGAGACCTTTTCGCTCAAAAAGGTAGGCTACGCAATTGGTTGAACCAAGCTTGCCACCATGCGTGTCAAAGATCTTTCGAACTTCCGAAGCAGTGCGATTGCGGTTATCGGTCATGATGTCGCACAGAACAGCGACGCCACATGGACCGTAGCCTTCGTAGAGTATTTCTTCCACATCGCCGCCAGCAATTTCGCCTGTGCCCTTTTTGATGGCTCGTTCGATATTATCACGAGGCAGGCTTACCGCTTTCGCATCAGCAATTGCATTTCGCAGTCGAACGTTTGCTGATGGGTCACCACCTCCCAGCTTGGCGGCAACAATAATTGCCTTTGCCAATTTGCTCCACAGCTTACTGCGTTTGCTATCGACGGCAGCTTTGCGATGCTTGATGTTGGCCCACTGGGAATGTCCAGCCATAGTTCCGAATCCTCAACTATGTTCGATCTACTTGGGTTTCTTCTTGGTAATCTTCGAAGCAATCGGTTTTGATTTAGACTTCGACTTGGGGTTGGAAGCGGGAGTACCTTTCGAAGGTGCCGGCTTCTTGGTGTTCCCCTTTTTGACTTCGATCACGGGCTTGCGTGGAGCAGCCTTTGCCGGAGGTTTGGCAGGTGCAGCCGGTTTTTTGGGTGCAGAAGCGGCCTTCTTCTCTTCTTCCTTCTTTACCTCAGGCTTCTTCACCTCGGGTTTTTTCGGTTCGGCCTTTGGCGCTTTCTTGGCTTCCTTCAGCTTTTCAGCCAACGGACCTTTTCCTGTAGGTGCTGGCTTCACTGGTGCGGCCTTTACAGGTGGAAGCTTGGGTGCGGAATCTTTGGTAGGCGTCTTCTTCGCCACAGGTTCAACCGGGGCCGCCTTACTCGCCGTTTTAGGAGCAGCCTTCGGTGGTTCTGGTGCCTTCTTCGGAGCTGGCGGTGGCGGTGGTGGAGGTGCTGGCTTCGGTTTGGGGTTCACTCCAAGTTCTTTGAACACCGTCAAGGCCAAAGGCGATTTGGCGCTCGCCCGAAACTCGGCTGCGAACTGGTGCAACAGAGTCGAAAACTCGGGTGCCTTCGATTTAGCAATGGTACGCTCCAATCCAGGAACGACACCTTTCGTCGCTTCGTTCGGAGTGACAATCTCCATGAGCTTCATCACTTCCATCGACGCATTATCGATGGGAATGGCATGCCCACCCAACGCACTCTGAGTTACGAAGCCGACAACAAACTTGGAAACACCTTTCCATGCTTCCATTTCAGCAACGGTTTTTCCAAGATTCGCTTTGCGTAGTTCATCGATTTCGAAGCTATAACGGCTTTCAAAAAGTGACTGCAGGCAGTTCTTGATTCTCGCTGCGGCCTCTCCAGGTGCAGGCAAGCTGCTGAGCACTTCCGCAAGTTCAGCAATCGTTGTGACTCGTACTTCGTTCCAATCGAAGTAGCTTTGCTGCAGCTTCGCAAAGGCCTCATCAGCCGCCTCAAACCTTGCATCTTCGAGGCAGCACGCGTAAAGCAATAAATCTAGGACAGGGCGATCCGTTGCGATCGTTGTCGGCTTGTAGTGCTTTTTGAGCACTTTATAAAGCTGCTCAATTCGATCGGCTCGATTGGTACTGGTCATGGAGCGTCCCCTTGGGAATCAGCTGAGTTCTCGGTGTGATTATCACTTGATTCGATATCACCTTCAGGATCATCCTGCGTGGTATCTTCAAGAGCTTCACTTTGTTTTCGTTCTTCTGCAATCTTCTGCAAGATCTCGGCAACGGCTAGTGATTTTTTCACGCCATCATCGATTACAAACTGGAGTCGTGGCGTGTACCGAGTATCGATCCGCTTGGCAATTTTGGATTGCAAGAAGCCTGCAGAATTTTCCAACCCACGAAGCGTGAGCTTTTGCTGGTTCTCATTCCCCATCACGCTGACCATTACTTTGGCTTCGCGCATGTCGGGAGAGACTTCAACACTGGTGACGGTAACATTCTTGACACGCGGATCACGAAGCTCCGTCAAGATGGCCATGGAAACCACTTCACGAATGGCTTCGGCCGCTTTTAGCAGTCGACGGGAACTCACAATCCAAACTCCTGAAACGCTATCGCTGACAAGGACGCTCGACTCAATTACTTGGAGCCATCGAGCGTACGTGCAACTTCTTCAATCTTATACGCTTCGAGAATGTCATCTTGCTTGATGTCATTGAAGCCAGCCAAACGAATCCCGCATTCCATACCACGCGGGACTTCTTTGACATCATCCTTGTGTCTTCGCAGCGTATCGAGAGCATAATCGCCGATGGTACGACCATCGCGGTTGACACGGATACGACAACCTCGCTCGATCGCACCTTGGGCCACATAGCATCCAGCAATGGTTCCAACGCGCGAAATACTAAAGACTTGCTTAACCAGCGCGCGTCCAAGTTCGACGACCTTCTCTTCTGGCTTCAAGCGACCTTCAACGATCGCCTTAATGTCGTTCGTCAAATTGTAGATGATGTCATATCGTCGAATTTCGACATTGCGTTCCTCTGCAAGCATTCGGGCTGCTTCGTCAGGGATAACATTAAATCCAACGATCACCGCTTGTGAAGCACTGGCCAAGGTTACGTCAGCAACGGAGATACCTCCAACCGACTTTTGCAATACGCGAATGTCGACTTCTGGGTGCTCGAGCTTCGTCAACTCTTTCTCGATGGCTTCGAGCGAACCTCGTGCATCGGCGCGAACGATCAAGTTGAGGATGACTCGCTCTTCCTTCTGACCTAAGCGACCGCTTTGCAGCAATTCTTGGAAGGTTTCGAACGATACCTTGGGCGAGGTTCCGGAGAGCACTTGTTTTCGCAAGGCAGCTTCACGGGAAACGGCAATTTCACGTGCTTGGGCGATATCATCCAGCACGTAGAACTGTTCACCAGCTTCGGGTGGTCGATCGAGACCCGTAATGTTCACCGGGACCGATGGACCTGCTTGAGTCAACTGCTTATTGCTGAGCAGAGTATCGTAGAGCGCCTTCACACGTCCATGAGCGGAACCGCAAACGACGATATCGCCTACGCGCAACGTTCCATTGCGAACCATCACCTTGGCGATCACACCGCGATTGATTCTTGTTCGCTTTCCAAACAAACACCAACAGCAGCTCGGTTTGGATTGGCTCTGAATTCGTGAAGTTCCGCAACCGTGAGAAGCGTATCGAGTAATTCGTCCATACCCTGACCGGTAATCGCGCTAGTTCGAACCACTTCGACATCGCCACCCCATTCACTCGGAGTGAGTCCGTGTTCGGTCATCTGCGTCATGACGCGATTCGCATCGGCACCAGGCAGATCGATTTTGTTGAGCGCCACGACGATAGGCACATTGGCTGCCTTCGCGTGGGAAATAGCTTCTTCCGTTTGAGGCATGATGCCGTCATCAGCAGCGATTACTAGAACTGCGATGTCGGTAACGTTAGCTCCGCGAGCCCGCATCTCGGTAAACGCTTCGTGACCAGGCGTATCGACGAACGAAACGAATCGGCCATCTTTTTCAACTTGGTAGGCACGAATGTGTTGAGTAATACCACCCGCTTCACCTAACACGATCTTGGTACCAATAAGGTAATCCAAGAGCGAAGTCTTTCCGTGGTCGACGTGGCCCAAGAAGGTAACAATCGGAGGTCGTACCGCCAAATCTTCTTCGCTATCTTCGAGATTATCAATCGTTCGAAGAAGACTATTCTCCAATGTTTCAGGAGACTTGAACTCGAGATCCACTCCGAGTTCGGTTGCAAGGATCATCGCTTGCTCTTCATCCAAAGCTGCGTTGATATTCAGCGTTTGCAACCCCATGCCCATCAATGAACGGAGCACACGGGCGGCAGGCACACCTGCAGCTTCGGAAAAACTACGGACGGTGCAAGGCAACTCCAAGGCAACTTTCTCCTTTCGGGGTGCAGCGGTACTTCCGCCCCGACGCTGCTTGAACTGCTTGCTGCCACGACCAACTTCATCTTCCTCCGTATTGATATCGTCGGGACGAAGTTTAACACGTCGCTTGGTACTTCGATCGGCTCGCGAGGCCGCAAGACCTGAAAGGCCTCGCTTTCCTTTGACCTCTTCTTCCTCATCGATCTCATCACCCTTCTTGCCTTTGGCTTTGGCTTTGTCGGCATCGGCTTTGAACTTACTCAAGCCACCAGGTGCTGCTGCGGCCAGGGCCGCTTTACTCTTTTGATTCTCGGCCTGAACGAACTGATCCAGTTGGGTCTTATCACCCTGTCGCGAGCCGACGATCAAATCGCGAGTCAATTTGATTTCGGGCTTCTGCGGAGCTGGCTCGTCTTTCTTAGGAGCAGGAGGTGCCTGCATGCCCGACTTTGGAATCTTAGCGAAGCCAATATTGATCACTGGCTCGCGAGTCTTGGCCTTGCGTTTTTCATCGGCGGGCTTTGCTTCTGTCGCTCTTGCTCGCGAACCAATCACTCGAACCTTTCCACCCATGCTACCCCTTGGACGAACGTAGGCTTCGCGAGTGACCTCAGGGGTAGATGGCTTTACTTCTGGCTCTTCGACTTCCGGTTCAACAACTTCTGGCTCGACCACTTCCGCTACTGGTTCTTCGACAAGCACTTCTTCGGGCACCGAAACTTCCTCAGGAGGAGGGCGCTACAACTTCCTCAACCACAGGAACCACTTCCTCAACGGCAGGCGTCGCCGCTTTCTTGCCCCGAGCCTGAATGATGGGCGGCTTGCCAACCGACGCCGCGGTTCCACGAACGGGACCTATCGGCTTCATCGGTTCGTTCTGAACCACCGGTGCACGCTCTGGCGCTGCCTTGGCAGCGGGCGCTGACGGTGCAGCAGATGCAGCGATATGCTTTTTGATACGAGCTATCTCGTCGTCTTCCAAGCTTGCAAGAGCGCTGCCCTTGCCGGTAATACCGATGCGATTACAGATATCGACCAGCTCTTTGCTGTCGATTGCAAGTTCTTTAGCTAACGAATAAATACGTACTGGCACTGGAAACTTTTCCTGATCATTCCAAAGCGGAGAGCTCACTACATTCCACGAGCGCCCGCTTTCCGCATATCTTCTATTACCGCTTAACTCATGGGACGGATCTCCCGAAATCGCCGGAGGCACGTCTCAATGCTTACCAATTTCCATTGGCAACCCACATTTTTTTGTTTTGAGAAAGCCATGGCTAGCCGGGCTCGCCCCCGCCACCATCTCTTCCTAGTTGCTCCCTAGCAATTTCAGCCTCGGTCGCCCGACGCTCTTTCTCTTCCTTCTCAACCCGCTTACGCTCTTTTTCTTCCTCTTCCTGCTCAGCAGCTCGCTCATCCGCCTGTTCGACGATGGCATCCACCTGCTCGGCAGTCAGCCCGCCCATTTCCATCAGGGCATCTGGTTCGATCACCGACAAATCATCGTAGGACAAATACCCCTGCTCAACCAAACGCTGAGCAAGATCTTCCGTCATCCCCTCGATTTCCATGAAGCCCTTCATAGCTCGATCGATTTGCTCTTCTAATTCGGAAGCAGTCATGATTTCGATGTCCCAACCGCACAACTTGCTGGCGAGACGAACGTTTTGACCATAACGACCAATCGCCTGGGACAACTGATCCTCACCGACCAATGCAATGGCACGACCGATCATGTCGCACAAAAGAACCTGCTCAACTTCAGCAGGCTGCAACGCATTGGGAATCAACACCATCGGATCGTCACTCCAACGAACGATGTCGATTCGCTCCCCTGCGAGCTCACCAGTAATATTCTTGATTCGATTACCGCGAAGGCCAACACATGCCCCAACACAATCGACGCGTTGGTCAGCACTACTTACCGCAACCTTACTTCGATAGCCAGGCTCGCGGCTAATCGCATTGATTTCGATGACATTCTCAGCGATCTCAGGAATCTCTTGCTCGAACAAACGCTGCACCAATTGCGGCTTCGTGCGAGACAAAATTACTTTGACGCGAGTCCCAGAAGCCTTCACTTCATAGATCACGGCGCGAACCCGTTCACCCGCATGATAACTCTCACCGGGGATCTGCTCGCTTCGAGGGAGAATGGCTTCTACTGCCCCCAGCTGAACTATGGTTACACCGCGCTCTGTTCGCTGCACAACACCAGTAACCAACTGCCCAACCTGATCTTCAAACTCATCCATGCGAGCATTACGCTCGGCTTCACGTATCTTTTGGATGATAACCTGCTTGGCGGTTTGAGCACCGATGCGCCCAACTTCTTCTTGATTCAGCTCGCGCCCATCGCACATTGCATGAATTGCGCCACCATCTCGGGAGATCTTTACGGAGATATCCGAGTCTTCACCAAATTGCTTTTTTGCAGCTGTTACCAATGCTGACTCGATGGCCTGATAGACCAACTCAGGATCGATGTTCTTTTCTCGATGCAACGAGTCAACAATTCGAAGCAATTCTTGTGGGTTCATGCGTCCAGACGATACCGACGAGGGACCAAATGCACCGCTGCCGCCGGACGAGTGGTCGACCGCCGGGCCCGACCGTCAGGCCGGGATTTTGGGAAACCTGCAAAGCTACTGGCCGCCTGCGAAACTGTCAACCTCCAACTGTCCTGGGAGCTCCTTGAACTTGAAAATTGGCCTTAGAAAAGCCAATCCCAAATTCGAAATGGAGTTCGCCAAACTGCATGCAGCATCCAAAGGATCGAGAGGAGCAGGTTTCGAATTGCTTGAAACAAAGCGAGAGACGGCAGCGGCGCAGTGCGTGATGCAGATCCTCTACCCCGTGGGGCAATCCGTCAACCTTTCCGGAAGATTACTTCATCCAATCTCGGTCGTGCGGCCAGCAAGCCATCCGCTTTAGCCAGTCAGGGGGACTTTGTGACAAGGAAAAGGTGAATTCCTGCTAACCCACCTACAATGGCTCCGACCGACGCCGTATCTCCACCCAGCAGGATAGCGGGCTCAGCAGCTTTGCGAAATCGATAGGAATGCCTCAACCAGGAGTAGATTTGCTATCAACGCTACAGGATAAGGCTGCGATGGCACCCCTTCCCCCCACCCCATCTTCTTGGCAACCATTTGAACACTGAACCCATGCTCGAGCATGGGAAGCATTTGGTCCATCATCGTGCCCAGATGAGGATCAATCATCTCGCTGTTAGCTCACGCCACACCTCAACCACATCAAGCGACTCAGGATCGCAAAAACTCGCCAAATGGCCTGCATTGGCAATCAAAGTTGAAGCTTCCGCTATTTCAGGATTGGATTGGGTCAGCTTTGCAAGACCTTCCACCCATCGATCCACTCGAACCCCGGTCCCTTGAAGGGCCGTGCTCAAAACCAAATTCCTGGCAAGCAACTCCGTCCCCAAACTTGGAATTCCGCGTTCCTCTTCTTTCGATGGCCAAAAGAGTCTAAACCCAACGAGAACCAGCCTTGGGGAAAGCCAAAGAGGGTTGGTGACCAAGTACCAACGTAAGCGTCGTTGGGAATGCTTTAAAAAAACTGCTTGCTTCTGATAGCTACGAAGAATGGCTTGGCCCGCTGTCAACGATGCGTGCAGGCGAGGACCTGCAACTCCAATTCGAGGCGCGGCCTGGTACCTGAGAGGCCCTCTTCCAAATAGCCAAAGCCCCAAACGCCGAGAGAATCCCTGCCGGGCTAATCCTAACGCTTCGCCGACCGCAATCCCTACCATCGCTCCGTAGATGGCCTTTTGCCGCCGCGCTGAAGGACAAACACGCGACCAAGAAATGCGGAATTCCGCTTCCTCGTCCTCCCGTTTCCCTCCACCCTCTGCCATCTTCTCGATCCACATCCCACGCGAAACAACGGTTTTCCGACAAAGCTCGTCACGTTAAAAGCTCTACGATAACTCGACGCAAGCGCCGGTTCCACCCAACTAGGGAATTCTAGCGAATTCTCGCTCCGAAGTGGGCCCCTAGGTCCAGTTGTACGGGTTATGAAGAATCCCATCAGAAGAAAAAAGAGTTACCGCACCACACAACGGAAGCGAATGTATCCACCTTCGCCAGGCTTCAGAGCCTTTGAACACGACCAGCGAAGTGTTTTCGATCCCACTTCATTGTCTTGCGATTCGAAGTTCATTTCCAAACTCGATTGCTGACTTCCATCGACGAACTCAAGTCGTGGCGGCAAGGAGTCCATGACGACGACATTCCGAGCTTCTTGTTCGCCTACATTGTCCAATCGGATGGTGAAATGAATTTCATCTCCTGGTTCAGCGAGTTGCTGCGATGCCACCTTGCAGATGCGAATTCGAGGCTTGCCATTGAGTTCATAAACGTGTGTCTCGGCAGCTGCAGCCACGCGATTAACCGTGAGCGGTTCTTTCGAATTGATGAAGACTTGCACTTCATCAACTGTTCCCCAAGCCAATGCGGCTTGCGTACCACGACGAAGCTTGATCTTGTCGGTTTCATTCCACTTACCATGGCGAACCAATGCAAGATCTTCATAGGGCATGAACGCATCCATCACACTTAAGATAGGAACGACTCGTTCCAACGGTGTACCGCGATTGCGGTCTCGGAAGGATTCGACAACCTTTACGTTGTCTTCTCGGCTGGGTGCAATGGGCTGACGCAATGAAGGTGATGGAAGCTTTTCATGAAGCAAGCCTGGGCCTTCGGGCAATAGCGTCGCTTGCGTTCCAACCACACAATCATTGTGGATGGGCGAATCGATTCGACGGACGGATGCAAACCGAGGAGCATAGATGGCCGCGCGGCAAGCTTCTTCAACACAGACGTTTCCATTCTCGAGTTCGAATTGAACGACCGTATCCTCGGGCTGCAAATTCGCAGCCGTACCATCTTTCATGATGACGACTTTAGGAAAGCGATCGCCTCCATCAAAGACGTATTCTTGCGCATCGAATCCCGTGGGACAGGTCGCGCAAGGGGCATTGCACATCTCGCTTTGCAACTGAGAAAGCATGGGTTGATATTTGCCGGATCCGTGCATTCCACACGGGCACTGTACGGGATGCGGCATTCCCTGCACTTCTCCTTGCACAGGCATTTCTCGCGGAACCCCATAGCTCGCCGGAACAACCCCGTTCGCGGAAGCCGATGGCAATCCCATGGGAGCATGGAGAGCTTGCCCTTGCATAGAAGCGGATGGATTCGCAGCCAATGCAGGAACTTGGGAATGTGGATTGGTCTTACCAGCAATTCGCGGTGTGGGACCCTGGCATCCTTGCAACACGAGCAAGGACATCAACGTCATCGTAGAGGAGAATCGAATCCACATACTGGTTCCTACTTTCCGCGGTAAGTATTCTTCTTATCCTTGCCGTTCCATCATTTCACCATCGAATGGTGAATGAGGAGCTATCCGCCTAGCTTTCCGCGCGCTGCGTTTGTGGGAGGAAGCATCTTCCGGGTTTCAAGTGCTGCTTTTACATCATTGGCTGGAGGAAGCGGTTGACCGGAACGTGGGAGTTCAAACTCTGGCCAACCTTGGCTTTGCATCAGCTTTTGTCGGTCGGGAATTTCTTTGATCGGTGTCCAAGGAGGGCAACCGTATAGGAACTGCATGTTGACACCGGTAGCAGCATCCGGAACGCGCGAACCAATGCGGACGATCGCGACGGGCCGCCCCAATCGGTCGGCCGCCTGCATCGCATCTTGAGTCCCGGTAACTTCATAGGTTCGTTGTATCTTGTCCGCGTAACTCACTGGTTCTGCGATCTCGGAGTCTTCCAGATAGATCACGCGTGTCACCATTTCACCCCGCAAAGCACGTTCGAGATCGTCTTGCGCAAAGACGATAGGAATGGGGAATCGATGCTCGCGTTCGGCGGGTGGATAGAGTCGATCGATCACTTCGATCGTGGGAAAGAGCTCCATTCCCTCTTCATTGGGAATGTTGGTGAGTTGGACGCGATATACTGGTCCAATCAAGAAGGCGGCTCGCATAGGCTGTGGCTGTGGATCGACAAACACTCCATCGCTGGCCAATGCAATCTTTAGACCTTGAGGTCCAGAAAGCTCGATCGCTTGAACGCATCCGCGCAATCGTGGGTTGCGCTCGAGTTGGATTCGACCAATCACACCTGGAGCCATCGAATCGCGGTAGAGCCCACAGACATTCGCCGTTCGTGGATCTTGAGCTGAGGCCATGCCCATCGACATGCTTGCTACGATCGCGCCCAATAACAATGCTCGCATGTTCGGTGCCCTCGCCTACACACTAACCAAAAGATGACACACCGCGATGTAGCATCGCGGTGTGTCTCGTATTGAAGCCGTCAACTAGCGAATAACGCCAGGAGGACAATCCGCACCTGGTGCCATACCGGTTCGGTAGGCATCGCCTGGAACCGATTGGTTGGCATGATATTGCGGAGGACGACCACTGGAGATTCCAGGGTTGATGTTCTGCTCGCGAATATGCACACGGCTTGGTGGTTGTGGATAGCTTTGTCCAGGAACCGATCGCACATGCATCTTCATGGTCGATACAGGATCTGGAATATTCATCTGGGTATGATTGCGGATCACATGCTTTTGCAATCCAGCAGGTGCTCCCAATGGAATATGAGGAGGACCGGCCAATCCAATCGGCGTTCCCGATTGAGTCATGCCGTACTGAGGAGCAGTCACTCCAGCAACCATATTTGGTGGATTGCCGTAAGGATTGTTCATCATCATTCCATCTGGACCATAGGCAACCATGCCTGCTCCAGGAACACTTGGCCCCGACAATTCAATGTCTTTGTTACCAAGGCGAATGATCGCAAGAATCGAACCGCGACGATCGGCTTCGACAATGGGATCACATCCTGGCTCCAACCGTGTGCTTACCAAGGTATCGATGCCGGCCAAGGCATCTCCTTGGAACGCAGGATCGGGCAAGTAGATGACTTTGGTCACGAAGTTGCCAGCCAATGCTTGCTCGAAGTCTTCTTCAGAGAACTGAAGAGGAATCGCATTGTGTGCCAAGTAGGCAGCCGTGCGAGGAGTACCGCCTGCAATCTCGACGGTAGGATAAAGCTCAACTCCTTCACGACCTTTGATATTGGTCAGCTTCATGCGGTAGATGCCGCCAGCACCAAACTCCAAACGTCCTGGAACAACCAGAGGATCGCTGGTAAAGGTGTTGTCGCCGACGACGTCATACATCACCTGCATCGAAATGGGCTCGGTGAAGATCACCTGAACTGCAGGTGCCGTTGCTTGACCGCCCATGCATCCTTCGGCAGGTACTGGAATCGTTTGAGGTGCCAAGACACCTGGCCCAGGACCACCTACCATCGGACCTGGCTCGAGCAATCGCTGAGCAGGAGGAATATTGTGCCGAATGGCCCCATGTTCTCCCGACTCGGCGGGACGCTGGACCGTGGATACCAGCATGCCGAGCGCGGCCATGACTCTCAAGTTCTTTCGCATCCTCATTATCATCCCCCTGGATAAACTGGCCGGCCAGCATACGCGACTCAACATGAGCCATCGCAGCGGCAGTATGTGACGTTTCTGTCAGTTGCTGCACGATTCGCCTAGATTCGAAGGCTCACCTTCGCCTAGAATCCGTCGACTTGAAGCTCGCATTGCGAGTCCTTCAAGTCGCACCAGGAAAGCTAGCAAGGAAGCAGGTTGTATGCCCTCGTGAAGCTTTGGGTTATGTTCGGTCCGACGACCGCTATTTCTTTGATAAAATCGTTACAACCCGCTTATGGCGTTTTCCAGCGCTAATCCAAACTTCCTGTCTTCTGCGAAACTCCTCGCTTGCCGCTATAGGTCCATCCTTTGTTGGCAAGGTTGTCTGGGAATGCTTGCATGTTCTTTTTTGCAACTGCAAGCTCTTCCGCAACAAGGGCAAACCGTCGCCGCTTCCAACCCTGCGTCCTCGCCCGATCGGCGATCGCAATCGCCTTCACCCTCCACTCCCGCTCAAGCAACCACAGCCGATCCTCAAACGTTGATCGATCCTAATGAATTGGTCCTTCGTGCCCTCCATCATTCCATTTGGGGCCCCGGCTTTGTTTGCAAAGTCCGACAAAAGACCACTCTCTACGGCCGAGAAATCCATGCTATCGGCACCTGTGCTCAAGCAGGAAACGGAACGGGCAGGCTCAAAGTAAGCCTAAAACTGAGCATGGAAGGGGATGTTCGAAACAGCGAACAAATCTGCGATGGACGAGTGCTTTGGACCGATTTAGGAAACAGCTATCCATTCCGAACAGTGAATCTCGATAGCATTCGGACCAACATCGCCAAGAAGGGAAAATGGGATCCCAAGAACCCCGACCTCGATCTCAGCTTGGGAATTGGAGGACAAATGGAAGTCCTACGCATGCTCTACATTAAATACCGATGGTACAAAGCCTGGAAAGGGAGCATGGATGGTATCGCCGTTTGGCAGCTCGTAGGTACGACCCGAACACAAGCGCCCCCAATTCTTCCTAACACGAAGATCGACAACGATGCTCTTGCCGTGAATCAAGATCCCTTTCCCACCGAAGTGCGTCTAACGCTCGCTCGCGACTCCAGCGAAAACCTTTTTCCCTATCGAATTGAATACTATCAAAGGGTCAAAGAGCCTTCGAAACAAGAAGAGATTCTTGAACCTCTTTCCGTGATTGAATACTTCGAGCTCCAAACGCCCCTGCTCGATCGCGAGGGGCTCTTTCAAATCCAAATACCAGAAGATTTTCGCGACCGTGAAGATGAGACGGGCCGCTACCTTCTCAATGGCTGATGATCCAAAACGCTGATCATCCGAGACGCTGATGATCGCGCCAAACGGTTTGCTCCATCTCGTCATCGAGCAATTCCAAGGTCTCATTCACATTGAGATTCCCTTTGACAATCTGAGCCGAATTGAGCAGATACACACCCGGCATCGAACTAACGATCTTTGGTCGGGTCTCACTGTAATTCAATGTCGGCAAAGCCATGACGTATTTCGCGCGAGCCGTTTGAATCGCCTTAACCTGATCGCGCCGGAATTGCGGATACATCTTCTCAAGCGTTTGCAAACATCGCTCGTGAATCGAATCTTCCGATTCCGATAGCCGCGTATCGTCCGACATAAGATAGCGAGGGAGATAAACCAAGTAATGCCCATCGAGTTTATCTGGCTTGACGATTGCTCCCATCTCGATGATGCCGGTCAGAGGAACCCAAGAATCGGTGATGTTGGTAACGTAATAGCCACCCAAAGGCTGTTCGAGCAATAACGACGTACAAACAACCCCGATATACTCGACCGATTGTAAACGTTGGTGCTCATCTTGCTCCAACTGAGGGCACACCGTCGAAATAGTATGCGACGGAATCGTTAATATAGCGCGATCGAAAGTCTCTCTCTTGGGATGGTCCGAAGGCCCAAAGGTGACCTCAAGCCCCTGCCCTTCCCGAGCTTCAATCTTTTGGATGTTGGCATCGCAAAGAATTCGGCATCCACGCTCGACAAGTGTTTGTTGCATCTTGGCCAAGATGCGTTGGTACCCGCCCGGAACGTAACCAAACATTTCGCGCTTCATGCCACTACGCCGGGCCTTGTACATGCGATCGATGTACGACCAAATGAAGGCCGCCGATGCGCGTTGATACGCTTCTCCCAACTTGGCTTTTAGCAATGGTAGCCAAATCTTTTGGTAGGTCGAAGAACCGCTCCATCGACGCAACCAAGATTCAACTGACAAACGCTCCATGGCTCGCCAATTCTTGATCTTCGATCCAAGAAAGATCGTTCCGCCAAGCCTGAGCTTTTGATAGAAGTTCAGTACCGGAAACGTAAGAAACTCCAGGGTATTCGACATCGAATGGAGCTTTCCATCCGAATAAAAACCTGTTCGCGTCTGCACCCACTCGATTTCCTTTTCAAGATCGAGCTTTTCGAGGAGGGCTCGCAGTTTCGTGTCCGAAAGCAATGTGACGTGATAAAAACGATCCCACGTCACGTCCCCAAGCTTCCAAGCACTAGTAAGTCCACCTAACTCTTTGGCAGACTCTAAGAGCGTTACCTTTTCACCACGTTCGATGAGCTTGAGAGCTGTGGCTAGGCCAAGCATTCCTCCACCTGCAACGACCCAGTGAGCCTGCTTCGATTTTTCTTGCATCGTTCGGGGACTCGACTAACTTCCAAAACGATGTCGAAGAACCATAGCAATGGTACGATAGATGGTGCGCCCAATCCGCATTTTGCTATCCCCTTTCTTCAGGTCATAGCGTAGCAAGAGCGGCACCTCTCCAATCACAACTCCCAACTTTGAAATGTTGAGTAGCAATTCAGCCATGCTTGCGAATCCAGATTCGCGTACGAGTTGACCGTGATATCGATTTTGGGCTTGGCGAAGGATCCCGGCGCGATAGGCGCGATAACCACAGGTATAGTCTTTGCATCCGCGCACACCAAAGCACAAGCGCATCATCCAGCTTGCACCAAGACTCAGCACTTCACGAAAGCGTGACAATCCGACGACTTGGCCACCTGGTTCGAATCGGCTTGCGATGACGATATCGCGTCCTTCACGAATCATCGGAACCATGCGCGAGATAAGCTGAGGAGGATGGGTGTTGTCTGCATCCATCGTCACGACGATGTCGTCGTCATAGAGCCCTTCAACCGCGGTGGTTACCGCCGTCGAAATGGCTGCCCCCAATCCTCGGTTCACTTCATGCTTCACCAAACGCACCGGGTAACTCTTACTTAGCTCTTCGACCACTTCCGCAGTGCGGTCCGCGCTACCATCATCCACCACCAGGATTTCATATTGCCAGGGTGTTTCTTCCAAACTCTGCACGATGCGGGGAATCAAGAGTGGCAATGACGCCTCTTCGTTGTAGGCGGGCATGGCCACCCGAACGAAAGTCGGACGGACGATCGGAGCCACACGATTTCGGGCACCGTTTCGGGTGTCCTCAGGTACGATCGGTGACACCCCAATTTCAGAACTCACGGGACAGCCTCTTAGGAGTAGACTCAAAGCAAGAATAACAAAACGGTAAGGTTACAGGCTGATGATGCCTTAAAAGCCCCCCGTAAGGAAATTTCAGTATATTCACGGCCATTCCCCACCGCTACTTGTGCCGAAGCTCTTCACCAAAGCCCCCGAAAGACTTTTTCCCCTGTTCCAGAAAAGTCGTTATTTCCGTAAGCTTTGGAACTATGGACACCACCAAACTACCCCTAAAAGAAGTAAAAACGCAGCTCGCTTCCGGCAAATTAACGAGCCAAGCACTCGTTGATGCGTTTTTGAGCCAAATCGAACGTCAAAACGCGACGTGGAATATCCTCAACCGCGTCGAAGCAGAATCCGCTCGAGCGGCTGCGCACGCGTCGGACCAACGTCGAGCGGCGGGAAAACCCAAATCGGCCTGGGATGGAATCCCGTACGTACTCAAAGACATCCTTTGCACGAAGGGTACAACCACGTCTTGCGGGTCGCGATACCTCGAACACTTCGTTCCACCTTACCAAGCCACCGTGGTAGAACGACTAGACGATGCGGGATTGGTTCGACTTGGAAAGGCCAATCTCGACGAGTTCGCGATGGGTGGATCGACGGAAACAAGCATCTTCGGGCCGGCTCGCAATCCATGGAATCCGACCCGAACAACCGGTGGAAGCAGTGGTGGCTCGGCGGCTTCCATCGCAGCCCGCTTTGCTCCTTGGTCGATTGGTACCGATACGGGAGGTTCGATTCGGCAACCTGCTGCATACTGCGGCGTGTGTGGATTGAAACCAACCTACGGTCGGCTCAGTCGCTATGGCCTCGTCGCGTATGCCAGTAGCCTCGATACAGTTGGTGTCTTTGGACGCACCGTCGAAGAGTTGGCAGAGCTTTATTGTGTCGTTGCCGGTCATGATCCGCGCGACTCCACAAGCATTCAATTGCCACCACCGAGATTGAATCTTCACGATACTCGTTCGAATCTACGCGTCGGCGTAGCACGTCAGCACTTGGACCATGAGGGATTGGACCCCGAGATTCGTCAAGCCATCGCTTCCGCGATCGAGCAATTCCGAGCGATGGGTGCTGAGATCGTCGATGTCGAGTTGCCGCTTGCTGAATATGCGGTGCCCGCCTACTACATCATTGCACCGAGCGAGGCGAGCAGTAACCTTTCACGATTCGATGGTGCACATTATGGCTATCGATCTCCCAAACATTCTGAGTCGCAGTCCCAATCATCGCCTCTTATCGATATGTATTGCCGCTCGCGAGGCGAAGGCTTTGGAACCGAAGTCAAACGGCGAATCATGTTAGGGACCTATGCATTGAGTTCCGGGTACTACGATGCCTACTACTTGAAAGCATTGCGAGTCCGTCGCCTCATCCGTCAAGATTACGATAAGGTCTTCGCAAAGGTCGATGTTCTCCTGGGACCAACGACTCCTGGCCCAGCCTTTACGATTGGTGAAAAGGTGTCCGATCCCGTGCAAATGTACCTGGAAGATTGGTATACCGTCGGAGCCAACCTAGCAGGGATCCCTGCGATTTCGATTCCCTGTGGCAAAACCGCAGAGGGTCTTCCCATTGGAATGCAACTGCAAGCGGCACCCTTGTGCGAAGAAGCCCTGCTGCAAATCGCTCATCGTTATCAAACTCATACGGAATACACACCCGAGTTTCCTTCCTAGGAGGGCTCGCTGAAGGAAACGCTCATGACCGCAGACTCGCAATCCTCGCCCTATCGCATGGTGGTCGGACTTGAAGTCCACGTGCAGTTGAAGACATCGACCAAGTTGTTCTGCCGATGCTCGACGCGGTTTGGAGAACCACCCAATACGCAAGTATGTCCTGTTTGCCTGGGCATGCCCGGATCCCTTCCGGTCATGAATGAGCAAGCCGTTCAATTGGCCGTAAAAACGGGGCTAGCCCTTCACTGCACCATTCCACACTTCACCAAGTGGGACCGCAAAAACTACTTTTATCCAGATCTCCCCAAGGGATATCAAATCAGTCAATTCGATCTTCCCATCTGCGTGGGTGGCTATTTGGAGATCGGTGGCGAAGAGCCCGACCAACCCACCAAAAAGATTCGACTCATTCGCGCTCACCTCGAAGAAGACGCTGGCAAGAGCATGCATGATGAAGGTGGTGGCAAGTCCGACACTCGCATCGATCTCAATCGAACCGGAACACCGTTGCTTGAAATCGTTTCTGAACCGGATATTTCCTCCGCCGATGAGGCCAAAGCGTATCTCGAGGAACTCAAGCTACTGTTAACCTATCTCGATGTTTCCGACTGCAACATGCAAGAAGGAAGTCTTCGCGTCGATGCCAATGTCAATCTCCATATCGATCGCGATGGCAAGACATTGGCAACTCCTATTACCGAAATCAAGAACCTCAATAGCTTTCGTGCCGTCGAACGCGCCCTTCAATACGAATCGCAAAGACTTTGGCGCCAATGGCAAGAGGATGGCAAAACGTTAGCCCATGGAACCAAGCAAACCCGCGGTTGGGACGATGATGCCGGTGTGACCAGCCTGCAACGCGAGAAAGAAGAATCAGCGGACTATCGCTACTTCCCTGATCCCGACCTCGTCCCCGTGGTTCTTTCATCGGAACAGATTGAAACCATCGGACAAACGGTCTGCGAATCGCCCCGAGCCAAACGCTCGCGATTTCGAACTCAGTATGATCTCAAGGCATACGATGCTTCCGTTCTCGTTTCTCAGGGTATGGACGTTACCAACTTCTTTGAAGACCTGATTCGCGAAGGTGCATCGTCGAAACGTGCTAGTAGCTGGATGCAACAAGATGTTTTGCGATTCCTAAAAGAGAACAACACAGGCATCGCGTCCTTCCCACTTTCTGCTCAGCGTCTTGGCAATCTGATTCGCGCCATCGATCAAGGAGAGCTCGACTCCGCCCGGAGCAAAGAAGTCTTCCAATATTTGGCTTCCAATGTTCAAGCTTCGGTAGCCGATGCGATTCAATCGCTTGGAATCACTCAAGTCGATCAAAGTGAGATGGAGTCCCTGTGCAAAGAACTCTTAGAGGCCAATCCCGACGTCGTTGCCAAAGTCAAAGCGGGCAATGCCAAAGCGATTGGCAGTCTTGTCGGCCAGGCTCGCAAACGAAATTCCAATGCGGATCCACGAATCGTGCAAGACATTTGTCTCAAACTGATTGAAACTCAATTCTAAATTGCGGCAACCGCCCAACGCTTTCCATCACGGTGTGAGTCAGGAATGAATGTATCGATCCTCCGCAGCGTGACCATCGTCTCTGGCATTGCCGCCCTTCAACTTGTGACGCAGTTCGCGTTACAAGTTGTCATCGCTGAACGCTTTGGCGCCACTTCTGTGATCGATGCATTCAATGCTGCATTGACGATCCCTACGACGCTCAACACAATCCTCACCGTTTCATTGAGCTATGTATTGATTCCAACGTTAACGCTGTCGTTGGCTTCCAATCGACATGATCCAGACGCATGGAAGTTAGCCACAGCGACAGGAACGTGGCTTGTCGCGATCAGCACCCTGCTCTGCCTTCTACTTTCTCTGGGAAGCGATCAAGCCATCACTCTTTTGTGCCCTGGCTTCGATCCTGATACGCATCGCCTCGCGTCGCAATGTCTTGCTATCCTGGCTTGGCAATTGGAACTTGGTGTGATTGTGGCTTGGTTAACAAGCATCGAAAACGCAAGTATGGGATTTGCATGGCCGTCGTTTACGGCATTCTTGGGTGCAGCTCTCAATCTCGTCTTGGCCTATGCATGGCTTTCCTATGGCATTTTGGGCTATGCGTGGTCGATCATGGTGTCCGGTTTGATCCAAGTGATTTTGTTAGCCATTCCCCTGCGAGCCTCATTGGCGAGTTGGGCATTGCATCATCCCAAACTCAAGACGATGCTTCTTCAGTGGCTTCCCTTACTCTTGGGTGGCGCTTATGTTCGCATCGATCCAATCGTAGATCGTTTCTTGGGTTCCCAATTAGAAGAAGGAAGCATCGCCCACCTCGGATACGCAACGCGATTCATTCAGGCCCTCCTTTCGATTGCTTCCGGTGGACTGCTTACCGTCCTCTTTCCCAAGCTCTCCAAGGTCGATGCAAGCGATCCCGGCACGGAGCTTTCCCATCGCATCAAGATGGGCCTTCATGCCTTCCTCTTGATCGTGACACCGATCGTCATGGGAGGTTTACTCTTTGCAGCCCCCGTTGTTCGCGATCTTCTCGAACGAGGTTCCTTCACTGCCGTTGATACTCGCGAAGTGGCTCGCCTGTTTCAGATTCTGCTTTGGATGTTTGCAGGGGCCACTATCGCCGATCTGTTTGCTCGCGGACACTACACATTGGGCCAGTACTGGCGCCCCACCTGTGTAACCGTGATCTGCATTTCACTTGCCTATGTCTTCAAGTTCTTAACCACGAAGACTTGGGGAATTGATGGAATTGCTTGGGCCACCTCGGGTTACTTTGTGGTCGTCACGGCCGTCTTAGCCATCACGCTTCACCGAGCCGTGGGTTGCTATGTCGACCTTCGATTGATGGCCACATGGTTGCGAAGCTTAGCCGTGACAGCACTTGCCTGCGGGATCGCTTGGTTCATTGATTCACGAATCGATCCCTATGGAACGTTTGTGGCTGCTCCCATAGCCGCGATCACTTACCTAGGAATTCAATATCCCTACGTGCAACAGCTCCGGAAAGGAAAAGGGAGCGGAAACACTTCCCCATCCCCTTGAGCAGTCCCTTGCCTTGCGTTTTTTGGAGTTGCGCTAATGAGCGGTCGGCGTGCAGAAAGCCTTGATTTTCACAACCCGACGCGTCAGCGAGGGATCCCCATTCCTCATATCACGTAGCGTTAGCAAGGGATGTCTCGAACAAGGAAAATCACTGCAAAAAATCAGTCCCCTCGCTGACGCATCGGGTTGTGATAAGAATCAATGGCAACTTCAAAACTTGCGCTTCGGGTTATGAAATAAGTTGTCCCTCGCTGACGCGTCCTCGTCGGGTTGGGATGATTACGGCCCATGCGAAGAAGACCTATCACTCGAAGGTCGCCATTCGAAGACGTCTTCGATCCTCATTGCCGCCATTGCCTCAGCAAGTCATGAACTTGCTGAGTCTTACCAGCAAACAACGCGGTTGCTATCTTCAACCACCAACCAAAGTTCGGATGACGGTCTTGGCTTTTTCGAGCGCTTCAGGAAGCTTGTCGGGAAACCTTCCGCCTGCCTGTGCTAGGTCAGGTTTTCCTCCACCGCCTCCACCGACGATCTCGGCCACCGGTGTAATCCATCCACCCGCCGATAACTTGCGATCGGTCAACTCTTTACTCAATCCGCATACGAGCAAAACCTTATCGTCACCAGCACGACTTCCAAGAAGGACAGCCGTTGGTTCCGCTTGAGTCTTACGAATCTGATCGATCCATTGTCGCATGAGATTTGGATTGGCACCTGGCGTTTCGGCCACAACCACGCGCACTCCCGATACCAATTCGGAAGTTGCAAGCAGATCTGCCGCAGAAGTTTGCCCACTCTTCGCCAGAACTTCCAATTGGCTTCGCAGAGAGACTTGTTCGTCGAGGATCGACTCGAGTCTCGCAGGAACTTCGAGCAACCCTACGTTCAAGGCCCGCGCAGCGGTCTTCAAACAAAGCCGCAAATCGCGGTAGGAATCCCCGCTCGAAACAACACTTACCTTGGGTGCTGCTTCTTGCGATTCGCCACCGCCGGAAAGCTGCTTTTTCAGCTTGCGGGTCACGTGCATCGCATCGACCACACCCTGAGCCAACTGCTCCACTTTGCAACCGAGAATCTTGGCTGCTTCCTGAGCAATCTTTTGAACCAACTCGCGATGTTCTTTCGCCCGCGATCCGGTATAGGCTTCGATACGACGCGTCCCGGCCGATACACTTTCTTCCGAGATCAACTCAAACGCCTCGACCTCATCGGTGCGTTGCAAGTGAGTACCACCACAAAGCTCTTTCGAAAATGCTCCCATGCTGACCATGCGAACAGGGTCAGGGTATTTTTCACCGAAGAGCATCATCGCCCCTGCTTTGCGAGCATCCGCCAATGGAAGCAACTCAGCACGTATGGGGCTAGCCTCATGCACTCGATCATTCACAATCGATTCGATCGAGGACAGCTGAGTTTCCTCGAGCGCGTCTTGATTGGAAAAGTCAAATCGAAGCCAGTCGGCATCTACCTTGCTTCCCTGTTGCTGAGCATGTCCGCCCAGCGTTTTCTGAAGAGCATGATGGAGCATGTGCGTTGCAGAGTGGGCTCGTCGAATGGCAGAGCGACGAGACTCGTCGACTTTGGCAGTCACCTCCATCCCTTCACGTAGCTCACCTTTCTCCAGGTGGCCCGAGTGCACGATCAACTCACCATGTCGCTGTGTATCTTTGACACGGAAAAGGACGCCGTTGGCTTCCAACACCCCCGAATCACCAACCTGCCCACCACTCTCGCCATAAAACGGAGAACGATCCAATACGATGCGTACCGGTTCGCTGCTGGCACTATCGCTCTTCAGCGTGCTGATCAATCGATCGTTCTCAGGCTTGCCTACGATAATCCCCTTGATGACGCACGGTGCCGAGGTTGTTTCGTACCCCAAGAAGTCACTCCGGAACAGAGCTTCTTTGAGCGTCTCGATGGGGCCCGTCTGAAAGAGCTCTTTTCGGCCGGTGCCGCTGATGATCTCATGCTCGGACATCGCTTGCTTGTAGCCGTCCCAATCGAACGTCAAATTTCGTTCGGCTGCTAATCCTTGGAAGAGCTCGGGAGGTACGCCATAGGTTTGATACAGGGTCGCTGCTTCGCGTCCATCTACCATTCCTCGCTTATTCGATTCGAGATCACTAAAGACCTTCTGAATGCGAGCCAAACCGGCATCGATCGTGTTGAAGAAGTCTGCTTCTTCGGTCTTCAATACCTGAGCGACCCGAGTCACCGTCTCCGTGAGTTCGGGATACACAGCCTTCATCATGTCTGCCACAACTGGAACCAGTTGATACAGGAAGGGCTCGCGCATTCCCATCTGATGGCCATCCAACACGGCGCGACGTACCAGTCGCTTAATGACGTAACGAGCTTTCTTAGGTCCTGGATAGACGTTTTCATGAATCGCGAAAGTGCAAGCGCGAACGTGATCGGTGATGCGTCGCAGGCGGCGGCCATTATCGCTTTCGTACGAGTACTCCATTCCCACAACCTCGGCTGCTGCCTTCACGATCGGGAAAAGGATATCGATATGAAAATTGCTCGGCACTCCCTGCAAGACGCTAGCCGTGCGTTCCATCCCCATGCCCGTATCGATATTCTTGCTCGGCAATGGACGAAGATTATCTGGTGGTTCACCTACACGATTGAATTGCGTGAACACCAAGTTCCAAATTTCCACCGACTTGCCACTATCCAATTGATAGTAGATTTCACTGCATGGTCCGCACACACCATCAGGACCTTGGCTTGGAGCGCTCGCTGGCCAAAAATTTTCGTCCTCATCCATCCGCGCAATACGAGCCGTTGGTAGGCCGATCTTCTCATTCCAAATCGAAGCCGCTTCATCATCGTCCTTGTAGACGGTAACACTCAAGCGAGCTGGATCGATGCCAAGCCACTTCTTGTCTGTCAAGAATTCCCATGCCCACGAAATAGCCTCGGTCTTGAAGTAATCACCAAAGCTGAAGTTGCCCAACATCTCGAAGAACGTGTGGTGATAGGCCGTTCGCCCAACGTTATCGATGTCCCCCGTTCGCAAGCACTTTTGGCACGTGGTCGCGCGAGTAAACTCGAGCTTCACCTTTCCAAGAAAGTGATCCTTAAATGGATTCATCCCGGCCGGAGTGAACAATACCGAAGGATCCCAGGTCGGCACCAACACATCGCTCGCCTGCCGCGAGTGCCCCTTCGTTTGATAGAAGGATAAGTACTTTTCCCGTAGTTCGTCGGCTTTCATGGCTCGATCGCTCGTCTTTCAATAGGCGCAAGAATATCCACCGAAGGTTTGCCTCAGAACGGCTTCGCCTGTCGATAGGTCACTTCGATCCTCGAAATCCACCCATCGATTCGACCATCTCAGGCCCTTCAACCAAGCCCCTTACTATATCGAGATCCTGGGTTTTCTTCTATCGGACTTTAGACACGCCTCGACCGACCGCTTTCCGTTGCAAACCTTTATTTTGCAATGGACACAAGCCGGGATCAGGAGTTCGCCTACTGCCAGCATTAGCCCGAATGATGAACCCTTAGGCAATGATGATCGGCCATGGTTCGAACTACCAAATCCGCCGATCTCGTGGATCGCGTTCGTACTGGCGATAGACCAATGAATCAGGCTCGGCACGGTAGCGCATCCTGGCCCAAGCAGCGAGCGCAACCCCTGCAAAAAATCCGCCGATATGAGCCATATAGGCCACTCCACCGCCTGAAGACGTTGAGGCGATCGATCCAAACCCGCTCACCAATTGAGTCGCAATCCAAAGTCCAAGTACCACGATGGCTGGAACCGAAAACACACTGTAAAGAAACACGACATGGACTCGGTTATGGGGAAACAAAACCAAGTATGCCCCTAAGACTCCAGCGATTGCTCCCGAAGCACCAAGGTTTGGAATGACGCTATAGGGGTCGGCCGCAATTTGCGCCATACTGCCACATAACCCCGCCACTAAATAAAACACCAGGAACCAACCATGACCAAACCGGTGCTCCACATTGTTGCCGAAGATCCATAGATAGAGCATGTTCCCTGCGATGTGCCCAAATCCACCATGCATGAACATCGAACTCAGCAACGTGATCCATAAAATCCAAGGGCCTTTGGATTGAGGGATGGAAAGATTCTCGCCGTTCGGCAATTCAACCAGCTGAGGCTCAACAAGATCGACGCCCGTTACGATCTCTTTGGGTACGACGCTCCATCCGTAAGTGAAGTCGGGAAAGAGCAATTGCACTACGAACAATAATACATTGATGCAAATGAAACTATACGTTACGGTTGCAGGCGTATCGACTTCGCGATCGTCATCACTAATGGGAAAGAGCATTCGGCAACAACTTTCTGAGGCTGTAACGAGAGAACTCGAATCGCGTTGTTCCGCATGAGATCTACAGAGCCACCGAAACGCAAGGCATTATAGCGGCAATCCTGTTCTGTTGCGCCTCAAGTATCGTGCCCCCGGGCAATGCCGATGCACCTGCAAGAACAGTGCTACCAAGCTCCATCATGGCTCGATCTTGATCTGCAATCCTGTCGAATGGGAACCGTGAAGAAATGAATCGTATCGAAACCGCAAATGATGCACGCCTGCAGCTGCATCCTTACCAGCACGTATCTTGAGTCCTGCTTGATTCCATTGCATTTCAAGAGCAGGCTCGACTTCAATAAAACCAGATTTGTTGAGGCTGACTGCTTGAACTTTTTCATCGCTAAACTTCTTGAGAATCCTTTCGACGTAAACCAAATCGCGCGTTCCTGGCCGAAAAGCTCCTTCTCTCAAGGTTAGCTCTAACTGTTTTTCTTCGCTCGGCTTGATGTGCACAACGTGCAATACCATCGCTGGTTGCTTCTCTTCCTTGCCTGCTTCTACAACCCATTCGGCTCCCCAGCTTACGGCTAGTGCAAACAAACCCAAACCCAATTGTGCAAGTTTCATAGATCACCTTCGATGGATAACACCACGGGATTCAAGAACCAAACGGAAGCAAACCCTTTTTGGCTTAACCCTGCCGAGCCAACAAATGCCCCGTCGGAATCTTCAGGAAAAGTCACAGGGCGTCATTGTCTTGAATGGAAACGCAGCACCCAACACCATTCGAGCCAGTATTTTTCAGAATCTCACCACGCTTCGCGGCAGTTCTCTATCAGGAACTTCCATGCGTATTTCTGGCGAGAAAGCGCAGCGAAGCTTTGCCAAATTGTAGGCGAAAGTGTTCGGCCGAGCCTACAATGGACCGATCCTTACGCAACTCGTCTCCTCCTAGGAACGTGATTCTTCTCCAATGCCAGCTAATTGGTGCGCAATTTGCGAGCTTGAAGGCGGCCACCTTTGTTTCTGGAGTTCGTCATGGTTAGCCCCTTAGTGATTCTCGTCGTTTGGACCTCGTCGCTGCTCACCCCTGCATACCAAAATGGTGATCAAAAATCGCAGTCTCCAGCCAATGCCGTACGCTTTCTCGACAGCTCCGATCCCGATGACCTAGCGTGGTCTGAACGCGAATGGAAGGAACTCCTCCAGCAACGCCCCGAGGATTCAGCGGCTCGGTTGGCTTTGGCCACCGTTCTGTTTCAACAACAGAAGCACCGCGAATGCCTAGACCTTTTGAATCCACTGCTATCATCCAAAGCCAGCCCTTCTGAAATCCGAGCTCAAGCTGGAATCTTGAGCATGTATGGTGCATTGCTCCTCAAGGAACCTAAAGAGGCAAGTCAGCTTGCGAAATCGCTCTATGAGGCCTGCTTGCGTGAAAGCGTCCCACTCCAGGATCGAAAGCGATATGCAACGATCTTGGGGGAACTCTGTGGACGTCTAGAATCTCCCGCAGCTCAGTCTCCGATCGATCCCGCGATTCTCAAGCAGATCTCTCAAGATATGCCTAGAAATGGCAATGTCGGCCTCGAACTTACGTTTCAATCAGCCTACGACGCAAGCAAAGAACGCTCCACGCATGTGCTTCAGTTTCTTGAGGAACTTCAAGCGGGTGGCCTGGATCAACTAAAATCTTTGGCCAAAGAACTCGAAACGAAATGGAGTGCGAAGCAAGCGGAGTCCCAAGTCCAACAAGATGTGGTAGCCGATATTCGCGAGGATAACAACGAACGGCTCAAACGGCTTCGGCTTGACCGTCGTGGCTTGGAACAGATGATCCGCGAAGTGATGACGGATCTCAAACGCCCGACTCCAGGCCACCCTGGCCCAGCCATCCTCCAACCGATCCGCCCCGATCTCTATCGTACCCAGGTCGACGAGTACGAAACGGTGATCATCATCGACAAAGATGGCAAGCAGAAGACCATTCTCCAACGACGGCCTCAGTGGGAAATCGACCAAGATCGAAGGCTACAACACGCGATTCTCATGGCCGAATACGATCGTGCCATGGCAGCTTACCGAAACTATCAGACCACCCTTCAGAGGTGGGAAACGGCGGATCGACAACGACGTCGCGAACTCACCGAACAAAAACTCCGACTTCAAGATGAGCTCAGAAATTTGAATGATGCTATCGAAAAGACGACAGAAAATAGCAAGCTCGTCGGTCACGATGCTCGAGATTTGCGGCAAGAAGAAAAAGAATTTCGCTCCCAGTGGGAGATCATCAATGAACTCATCATGGCGGTTGAAAGCCAAGCACCGGAACGAGCTTTTCTACGCTCGAAACTCACCCCTGAAGAGGTCGGCTACATCAAGACTCGGCTGATGAAGATCTACGGGAACTGATTCGAGAACGCACAACTTTAAGAGTATCATCACGACCCGATGGATACGTTTTGAAGTTGCGCGTTTGAGTTTTATAGCAGCCCGACGCGTAAGAGAGGCCGACTTGCGCAACGATTCTGGGGTCTCTGAAACGTCTCTTGCTGAAGCTTCGGGTTATGAAAATAGAAAAGCCTTCGCGACTTTGATCTCCTTATAACGCAACCTCCACGCCTAGAGCTGGTTCTTTAGGGCAAAAATAGGTGGGGCAAAAATATGCAAGTACTTTGGGGATCATTGGGGACAGAAAAACGTGTTCCATGGATCCAAATAGAAAATCAGAACCGCATGAACGATTGGGGCTAAGGCTACGCCTTGATCTCTGACATTTTTTTGCCCTACATTTTTTTGCCCAAATCGAATTGCCGGAGGTGGTAAACGTGCCACGGCATTGTCGTCGATCGAATGACGCGAGTGTCGCATGCTGACGCTCTGACGCTTTTTGAAGTTGCGCGTTCGAGATCGATCGCAACCCGACGCGTCAGCGAGACCGACTTTTGCAACGATTCTGGAGTCTTCGAGATGGCCCTCGCGAACACTTGGGTTATGAGGTATGCAGTCCCTTGCTGACGCTTCGGGTTATGAAATCTGCGGTCTCTCGCTGATGCTTCAAGTTGAGAAAATCAACCGATCAAATCTTAGCGCCGGTACCTTTGGTGAGCGCCATAAACGCAGACTCGAGATTGATCTCTTCCTCGCCAAAGTGTTTGAGTCGGAACTGAGCGCTAATCAACTGCGAAGCCAAGTCAGAATAATCTTCGATGTTGGCCTTGAGCGTCACTCGGATGCGTCCCTTTTCCATCGCAACTTGATCGACCGACGGATGCTGCTCCAACAAAGCAGCGGCCCGATCATGATCCTTCGCATCGACCATTTCAATCAAAACCACCATACGTGAACGAACTTGTCGCATCACTTCTGCAACTTCCGCATTCCATCCCAAGCGACCGCGATCGATGATCCCAACTTTGTTACAGATATCGGCAAGTTCAGGCAAGATGTGACTGGATACGATGATGGTCTTCCCCATCTGCCCGAGTCTTCGCAAAAGGTTCCGCATTTCGATACGAGCTCGCGGATCCAATCCGCTCAGCGGTTCATCCAACAGCAAGACTGCTGGGTCGTGTAGGAGCACTCGAGCTAAACCAAGTCGTTGGGTTTGACCGCGCGACAAGGTATTCGCATAGGCATCCCGTTTGAAGTCAAGGTCGACGATCTCCAACATCTCATCGCAACGTTTTCGTCTCGCTGGTCCCTGAATGCGATAAGCCGCCGCAAAGAACTCGAGATACTCGATGACCGTCATATCATCATAGACGCCGAAAAAATCGGGCATGAACCCAACCAATCGCCGAATTTCTTTCGGATGCGTGTAGATGGAATAATTGCAGACGTAGGCTTCACCAGAAGTCGGAGTCAACAACGTTGCAATGATACGCATCGTCGTGGTTTTTCCCGCTCCATTGGGACCGATGAATCCAAACAAATCCCCTTCTTTGAGATCGAGATCGATATCGCGAATGGCGTACATGTCGCCATATTTTTTGGTGAGCCCAATCGTTTTGATCACGATTCAATTCTCGCTTTGTCTCTACAGCCCAACAGCAATCACGGTTTGGGGGTGCGCGTGATCACGGGAATCATGATCCGAACCCACGTCTGACCGTTTTCTAATTTCACTTGGTTTGATCCACTACCGTCATCGCAGTGAAGCGGCAAAGTATCTCCTTGAATTCGAGCCAAAACGATGGCTCGATCCAACCTCAAATGATCCGATAGATCGAGGTACTTGAGATAGCGATGGTGGAGCGATGTATAACTTTCTCCCCCTGCTGCTTTATAGAACAACAGAAGTTCGCCCAAGCGATCCAACTCATTTCGCTCGAACGGATTCCATGGGACACTTCGCTCGGCCCCTTCCACCATTCGGCGACGTTGAAGTCGCCTTGCAAGGTCTTTCGGTTGACTCGTCAACGAAAACTCCATCGCCTTGCCGCTTGGAAACCGCGTGGGCAATGGGTACAGCCAGTTACGATAAAGAACTGCCCCGTCCAGCAAGTCAACCTTCAGTGGATTGGTCCAGGTACCCTCGAGCATGTCAGAGCCTGGTACCAATCCCAAGGTGGATGCGTCCATCTCTTTCCATGGCAAACTCCACGACGCTTGAAGAGCCTTGGTTCCAGCTTGAGGAATCCCCATCCCTTCGATCGAACTTGCAAGGGTACCATCGTTGGACCGCACGATGACCTCGTGGTACTCGGGCATTCCGCGATCGGCTGATACTGCAGACTCAAACCCTCCCAGTCCTGTGCCCGGTAACCCCGACCAATCCAATTGGCAATCGGCTCCCTGGATGTCGATGCCTTGGAAACTAGGAGTGGCTTTTAAGTTCACCTTCCCTTGTTGACCTGCATACAAATGCATCCAAGACTGCCCCTGAATCGAATGACTTGCTTGGTCGAAATCCCACACCGTCATTTGATTGAGAACGAAGCCTCGCGGCTTCCAAGACACCGCTAACCATGCAATCGCCAAAGTGAAGGCAAATGAACACAGAAACAATGATCCCCAAGTCCACGAAGGTTTTTTCCAAGCCTTCGTGAGTACGAAATAGTCAAAAGGGATGACCAACAAGAAGATCGCTAAGAGGGCTGCTAATAGCGTCAAGTTCGCAGTCTGCACATTAGCAAACACATCCAAGGTCGCGCGGAGTTGACCACAAAGATCGTCATAACCGAAGGAAGCGATCGAATCATTTCCTTTCGCCTCGCGCGAGGCTTGCTTCCAAGCCCCGACCAGTAGCTTGTCGAGCAACTTTCCACGATCGCTCCATTCCGCCATCGCAGTCGACTCCAAATCGGAAGCGAACACAGTGACTTGCCCCTTCCCAAAAGCCTGCTTGATCACGAGAGGAATGGTCTCGCGTCGTGGAGTCAAGCCTTGAAGTTCCGTCAAGGATGCCGATTCCATTGCAGCGCACACGATCGGGGCCATCGGTTTTTCAGAGCTTACCCAAGTTTCAATGGGACCTGGGTCAACATTTTCAACCCTTTCTCGAATTTTGGATGGAAGCAACTTCGCCAACCATTCCGTTTCAGCGACTAACTTGGCATTCTTTCCAATCGACAAACATACTTTGCCTCCGCGACGGATCCATTCATGAAGAGCATTCGATTGATCCGCCTGCATCGCTTGCAACCGCTTCCAATCATGCGATCCAATGACCAGCAAGTCCACGCCAGAGTAACCCGATGCCGTTCGTGGTAACCCATCAACCGCTGTCACGATGCTCAAACTAAAATTCGGTAATACTCCAGCGGCAGTTCGTTGATTGAGCTGTGCCAATCCAAGATCGCCACCCACGGTAACGACCCACGGCTGCACCGCTGGCAAAACTTCCCCTCGCTCTTCATTTGTAAGAACGTGCTCGCTCAGTCGATTCCCGCTCGCGTCGAGGACTTCAATGATGATCGGTTGCTTGCTTCGTCCATGCTGTGCGGTGACCTCCAGCGGAACCTCGTTGGCCCCTTCGCCAACCTCCCAACTCCATTCTTCGGAACGATAGACAATCGGCACACCATCGCCAT
>JAXMBN010000041.1:0-46954 GCA_046349875.1 Pirellulales bacterium | reverse complement strand
CCTTGGTTCGATCGTTCTTGCCAACGAACTCGAGAATCGCGCGGGTACCAGCGTCACCCAATCGTGGCTTTGCCAAACGAAGGATGCGGGTGTAACCGCCATTGCGATCTTCGAAACGAGGAGCGATTACAGTGAAGAGAATGTTGGTGGCCTTCTTGTCGCCGATCAATTGATAGACGCGTCGTCGCGCATTCACACCGGGAGCGCGAGCCGAAGCCCATTGTTTCCACTCGGGGCTTTTACGCCACTTCTTGTATTCGTCGGTGCCACGATCAGCCGAAGTTGCGTACTTGGTGGCTTCTGCTTCAGCAGCGAGCCCCTTCTTGGCAATCGTGATACACTTTTCGACCAAAGGACGAATTTCCTTGGCCTTTTCCAGAGTCGTAATGATCCGACCAGCAACCTTCGGTGCGTTCGGAACGAGGCTCTTGTCCTCGAAAACTTCTTCGGTCAAGAACAATGCGGAAACCAAGTTCTTGAAAAGCGCCTTGCGGTGAGCTGGAGATCGGCCGAGAACGCGGCCGTGTCGCATGTGTCGCATAGTTTACAATCCAAAACAAAAATGTAAGTGGCTTATCGCATTGCCTGACTGGATGGAAGCCGCATACCGAGATGCAATCCCATCGTGGTGAGTTTTTCACGAACTTCGGTGAGAGTTGTTTCCCCAAAGTTTCGAAACTCTAGCAACTGATCTTCGGTTCGCTGAACGAGATCGCGGACAACGCGAATCTGAGCAGCTTCTAGGCAGTTGTTGGCTCGCACCGACAACTTCAAATCCGAAATCGACATGTTCAACTTGTTTTCGAGTTGAGCTTCGGCCGAACCTGGACCACCACGCGATGCGGCATGGACTTGGCGTCCCAATTCGGAATACTGGACGAATGGGTTGAGGTGTTTGCGAAGGATCTTCGCCGATTCCACCATGGCCATCTCTGGGCCTAACGAGCCATCGGTCCAAACTTCGAGAATCAAGCGATCGTAGTTGGTTTTCTGACCCACACGGGTTTCTTCGATTTCGTAACGAACTCGAATGACAGGGCTGTAAACCGCGTCGATTGGGATAATTCCAATTTCGTGATCGCCAGAACTGTGTTCGGTTGCAGGAACGTAACCGCGGCCATTTTCAACCACCATTTCCATCATAAATGGAACATCGGAGGTCAACGTGGCCAAGACGTGATCTTTGTTGATGATCTCTACGTCAGCGTCGGTTTCGATATCAGCACCGGTGATAACGCCGGCCTTATTACGTTCTACTGTGATCACGCGAGTGCTTTCGCTGTGGTTCTTCACCACCAAGCTCTTCACGTTCAAAACGATTTCCGTAACATCTTCGCGAATGCCAGGAAGGGTCGTAAATTCGTGTTGAGCGCCTCGAATTTTGATCTGCGTAACGGCGCTTCCTTCCAAGCTTGAAAGAAGGACACGGCGAAGGCTATTGCCTACCGTTGCTCCAAATCCTCGCTCGAATGGCTCAGCGACGAAGCGACCATAAGTATCCGTCAGGGTCGCTCGATCGACTTGTACCGAACTTGGCAGTTCAAAACCACGCCATCGAATGTGCATGGCTTGTATCCTCAATAAAAAACCAAAGACTGAATAAACGACTCGCGAGCAAACTCGATACTAGACGCGTCGACGCTTGCGTGGACGGCAACCGTTGTGAGGAATCGGTGTCACATCTTCGATTTGCTTCACCGTCATCCCTGCGGTTTGAAGAGCCGTGATGGCGCTTTCACGTCCTGATCCAGGACCTTTGACGCGAACTTCGATTTCCTTCACGCCATACTTTGCAGCCTTTTCAGCCGCTTGTTGAGCTGCAACCTGACCAGCGAAGGGAGTGCTCTTTCGGCTTCCCTTGAATCCGCATGTGCCAGCGCTTGCCCAGCAGAGTGTGTCGCCCTTGGTGTCGGTAATCGTCACCGTAGTATTGTTGAATGTCGCCTGGATATGAGCCACAGCGACCGTAACATTACGCCGCGTTTTGCGACGCTTGTTGGAATTGTTTTGATTGGAACCGGCTTTGGCCACGTTTCATGCACTCCCAAATGAACCCGAAAACTATCGCAAATCCTTGACGCCCTTCTTCCCTGCAACCGTCTTTCGAGGTCCCTTACGGGTTCGAGCGTTGGTGCGGGTTCGCTGGCCGCGCACAGGCAAACTTGCCTTGTGTCGCAATCCGCGATAGCACTTGATTTCCTTAAGTCGGTGGATGTTTTGTCCAACTTGACGACGAAGGGGACCTTCGACCGTATAGTCTCGCTCCAAAAGCGTCGAAAGACGCGAGAGCTCATCCTCATCCAACTCGCGAGCCTTCTTAATTGGATCGATCTGAGTCTTTACACACAACTCTCGAGCAACGGCCGGACCAACCCCGTACAAATACTGAAGGGAAATGTGGACCTGCTTATCGTTCGGAATGTCAACGCCAAGTAGACGCGGCATAAACGCCGTCTCCCACTACATCAGAAGAAACTAAGTCTGCTGCCAGGAAATGACTTGCACATGATTTCCATTGGATATCCATTTTCCAGTGAATCAAAGAGTGCTACCGATGGTAGCTCGTTTCTGGCAAGTCGTCTTCGGGGATTGACGTCAAAATCTTTTTCGGCGTGCCCCAGATCTCCCGCTTTGTCCGCTACTTCCTGCACTCTTTCGCCGACCGCCACCCTCACCACGAACCCTAGCAAGCTCTAGCAATCGACATTTAACCCCTAAACGAAAATCGCCTGAACAAAGTCCAGGCGATCGATAGGTTTAAGAAATGACCCCGACGGGAATCGAACCCGTGTTACCGCCGTGAAAGGGCGGTGTCCTAGGCCGCTAGACGACGGGGCCAATGACACGCGAAAGCAAGACTGCTGTCGCATGATGGTGCAAGGTTCTACCCTGCTAAGAAAGATTGGTCAAGGCTCGTCTCACAAGGAATTATCTTGGGAACGAGAATTTTTGAAACCGTGTGCGCAATACAAAGAAATCCAGAGCTTTTCGCAATGCAAAAGAGCTCCGTGGCAGGTCAACAACAATAACTACTCTTCGACCGAAGCGTTATCGTTTCCAACGTCTTGCTCGCTCTGCGTACGCTGAATAGCGTCATAGACTTCGCGGCGATGCACGGGAACTTCACGAGGTGCTTCCACACCCAATCGCACCTTGTCGCCTCGGATTTCCACTACAACGATGGTGATATCGTTGTTAATGACAATGCTCTCGTTTTTCTTGCGGGAGAGTACTAACATTTCTTCCCTTCCTTAAGTTGATGGGGCTCAACCCCTTTCCTAAAACCGTGACTCGTAATCCACCATCGGCAAGTAGAGGACCCTGAACAGGGACTACACAATCCCCGGCAGCTTATCATCTCCATATCTTTTCTCACTCTACGTTGAACTTTCGAAGAGTCAAGGAAAAGCGCGAGGAGGGACCCGAAAATGGGTTAAATTTTGGTAGGGTAACCGGCTCGGTCCATACAGCCCGCACGCCAAGTTCCATCTGCACTGTCCGCCATCATGAAGCGTTTCTTACTTGCAGCGATCGATGTTTTGCTCTGCTTGGGCATTTGCCTTGCCTATGCTGGCACGCCCGCTCCTGAGGTCAACGAATCGCACTACCTCATCAAAGCCCGACATTTTTGGGATCCCGCCTTCGCTCAAAACGACCTTTTTGTTGCTTCTGCCGATGCTCATTGGTTCTTTTTTTCGACCATGGGCTGGCTTACCCATTCCTTTTCGCTTCCAACCAGTGCCTGGCTTGGCCGATTGCTCGTTTGGCTGTCCCTTGCTATCGGATGGAGACATCTGGCACGAGGCGTCATCCCGAGTTCCTTTATCGGAGTCCTCACGTTTCCGGCGTTCCTAGGTGCCGTCGAACTTGGACAAGTCTCAGGGGAATGGGTCGTCGGTGGTTTCGAGGCCAAAGGAATGGCGTACGCCTTGCTCCTTGCAGCTATTGGTGAATCCCTTCGCGACCGTTGGCGGTGGAGCTGGATTTTACTCGGACTTGCTTCAGCCTTTCATGTCGTCGTGGGCGGATGGGTCACGCTCACTTGCCTTCTCGCATTTACCATCTGCAAGGAGGCATGGCCATCTTCAATCGAACCTGGCGTAGCCAGCAGCGCGCTGGTGGCTGCATCTCACTGGCTGGACTCCTCCCCGCCCTGTAGTAATCGTGGCATCCCGGCGGATGTTGGCGATGGCAGCCCATATCTACGTTTACGATCGCCTACCTCACCACTTGTCCCCTTTGCATTTCTCTATCGATCGCTGGACTCACCACATAGTTTGGCTCATTCTCGTTGGAACTGCTTACGGCCTCTTCCAAGGTTCAATGCTACCATCAACACGCTCGGCCTTTTCCAAAATCAACCTTCTGTGGGTTCTCGGAATCGCGGCATTCTCCATTGCATTCCTCGGTTTGATTATCGATCTCTACGGACTCTATCACCCGAAGACACCCGCATCGCTCTTGCGTTTCTATTGGTTCCGATGGAACGATGTTGCGTTCCCCATCGTCATCGTCATGCTGCTTGCGCATTGGTGCTTGGCACCCATCGAAAGCGGTTGGCGACAGAATCTCGCTTGGGTTCTGCTACTGATCCCATCGAGCCTTTGGCTAGCGGATCGTACCCTCATTCAATGGAACCAAGTGATCCCCGAAGCTGATTGCCGCTCGCTTCTCATGCCCAATGAAAACGAGGGACAAGAACTCAAAACCTATCAGGATTGGATGGCCGTTTGTGGTTGGATCCAAGCCAATACACCAGAAGATGCATTGTTCATTACACCCCGCTATCAACAATCGTTTGTGTGGTATTCCCAACGAGCCGAGGTGGTCAATTGGAAAAACGTCCCTCAAGATGCAACGAGCATGCTGGAATGGCGAGAACGCATGCGATCCGTCTACCCCTATGCCACTACGGGAGGCCTTATCCCCAATAATGTCAAGTCGCTGCGATCCTTGGCAACGCGTTATGGAGCCCAATATGCGGTTCTTGATCGAAGGGTCTACTATCAACTTCCACGGTTGCCCATCGTGTATCCACGAGGCTCCCAACGCAATCAAACATACGTTGTCGTAGAACTTCCAAGTCGCTAAAACCAACTCTATGAACGACGTGCAAGAAACATCGAGCCCGGAATCGAGCACAGGATCGATCCCTCATTGGCTCGCCGATTGGAAACCAAGCCTCGATGCGTGCTGCGAAGAAAACTCTTTACTGGCATGCATGGCACCTGAATTGGCCTATGGTCGCCATCGCGGCCCATGCGATCCCAACACTAAATTGGCGTCAGTGATGATCCTTGTCGCTCGCGACCAACTCGGATGGTACCTTCCGTTAACGGTTCGCTCCTCTAAACTCGCCGATCACGCCGGTCAAGTTTCCCTTCCCGGTGGTCGAGTCGATCCCGATGAGTCCATTCAAAACGCGGCCCTACGCGAACTCGAAGAAGAGATGGGGGTGAGTGCCAATCGGGTCAAGATTCATGGTGTTCTGCCCGCTGTTTATGTGTATGCAAGCAACCATCTTGTTCATCCGATCGTTGCTTGGTCCGATCATACTCTTCAGTATCAAATCAATGAACACGAAGTCGATGAGGTCCTTCGGTTTGCGCTCGATACGTCGCGTCCAAACGTAGCGATTCAGCGACGAAACGTGAATCGCCGCGGCGCTATGATTCTCACCCCGGGCTTTGAAGTGGACCGGCATTTTGTGTGGGGAGCAACCGCCATCATTCTCGGCCGCTTCCTCAATAGCCTGGGTTTTCAGACCATTCTCAAAAATTAAATGTCTGATTGAGAATCGATCGTAGATGATCAGCCCTTGATCGGCCCATGCATCCGCTCGGCAATGGCGGCATCGATGACCTGCATCACTTCGACTGGAAGGGATGACTCCATCGCTTCCGCTGACTCGGCAATTTGATCCGGTCGCTTCGCCCCACAAAGGACGGTAGTGATCCCTGGCTGATCCATCGTCCATCGAATGACTAATCGCGGTACAGACCATCCCAATTCGTTCGCCATCGCGCGGATGCGATCCATGAAGTCTTGATTCTTCTGCCACTCATCCCCTTGATAAATGGGATAGGTCAATCGTCGGTCGACTGGATGGAAAACATGATCACGCAACAATTTTCCAGCCAGCAATCCCTTCATGAGTGGCCAATAGCATGCGATTCCAATGTTCTGCTCGAAAGCAACAGGCCTGAGCCCCTCCACCTCTTCTTGCTGCAACATATTGAAATAGGGCTGCAAGAGTGCGAGTGGTTCGATCGAACCAAATCGTCTGGTTTCTTCGGCCGTTGCATTGCTCAAGCATGCATGCCGAATCCAACCTTTGGCCCTCCAATCCGCAAAGGCTTCAGCAACCTTTTCGATGGGAGTCTTACGATCAGGTGCATGAAGATAAAGAAGATCAATGCAATCGATCGCAAGACGCTGCCTTATCTCCTCAAGCTGCTGCGCAAGCCGCTGAGGGTCAGAATCGATGACTCGCGTGCGGTCGCTGGTATAGTGTGATCCAACCTTGCTAGAAATAACGACGCGGTCGTATTGACCTTTCAGCACCCTCTGCAACAGTCGGTCGCTTTGCCCCTCGTAGCCATAGCTGTAGGCCGTATCAAAATGGTTCACTCCCATCTCGAGCGCAGCCTCGATCGTGGCTTGGCTATCGATATCGTTAACCTCGAGCGAACTGATACCGGCGATGGGCCAACATCCCATGGATACCGGACTAATCTCTAATTCGGTTCCAGGGATTTTTCGACGTCGACTAAATTCCATTGGAAATGGACTTTCCTTAAGAGACGAGGCCCGATTTCATGCAATGCGCCAACAAAAAAAGCCCGGCTAACAAGCCGAGCTTCATCGGATTCAGAGGCGATTATTCGCGAGGGCGAATCGCACCGGTCAAACCGCTGTAATCAACGCGGTCATCTTCGTGCCAAAGTGGTTGTCCCAATTCAACGCGACGGCGAAGTACGTCAATCTTTTCTTCCGAACCAGCGGGAGCATCCGTTGGCAAAAAGTTATCATCGGCTTGAGGATCAAAATCCTCGTCATGACCGTACTTCAGAATGGCTTCAAAAACGTTCTTGCAAAAGCTCATAAGTTCCTCCCCTTGTATTGAGCTACCTATAATTTCCATCAAAGTCGATTGGATATCCGACGAAGGGCCACGGTTCCAATCGACAACATAATTTTGTTAATAAATCACACCGGTATCATCGCTTCGATGCTTCGATCGCCTTTTCCCCGGAATGACCATTCAACACGATCTTCGCAACCTAGATGTCTGATTTGCTCGTTGTCTTAGCCGCCAGCGAATCTCAAAGATGATCAGAACTGGATAGTTCCTCGCGCGCTCGCTTCATTCATCACTTTCGAGCACGACACGATCCGCTACAGCGTTCTGGCGAAGATCACTTTGGGTATTATTCGTGGGTCCCTTAGCATGTCAAGAAAATTCTCTAGGGGATGCGCTGAGGCCCATTGCCCCAGATCCTGTTTCCCGCTTTGCGAAAACTCTAGCGGTCCGGCAAGCCCTACGGACAAACCTTGAACACGACCCGCTTGGTGAATATCAACCTCGGCACAATGTCGTTTTGAATGCCATTAGACCGGGACGGATGCGAGAATAACTCGCTTATCAGGAATCGACTATTTGACAAGGGGCCTGGGGTCTGACCCCCAGGCGAAAAATCCGCTACCATTCGCAGAGTTGCGAAGGCTTTCAGAATTTCTAGAAAATTTTTTGAAAATTTTTTTGCCTTGGGGGGACACTTTGATGTGGGTCCAACGCGTTCTCGAACTTCCCGTGCTCGAACGGGGCTCCCATCTCATCACGCAAAGGATCGAGAAGGCCATCCCCGAACTTCGGCAATGTCCGATTGGCTTGCTGCATCTGTTCCTCCAGCACACCTCGGCCAGCCTTACCATTAACGAGAATGCCGACCCCGACGTCCGGTGGGACCTCGAACAATCTCTCAATCGAATGGTTCCCGAATCGCAACCCTTTCGGCATACCATTGAAGGCCCCGATGACATGCCGGCTCATATCAAAAGTACGCTCATCGGATGCGAGTTGACTGTCCCAGTTAGCCAAGGCAGGTTGGCATTGGGGACGTGGCAAGGGATCCAACTGGTGGAACACCGTGATCACGCTACTCCCCGTCGAATCGTGCTCACCCTACACGGCCAATCGATGCCACCGGCCCCGATTTGAGACTTCCCCCACTTCACGCGATTCCACGGTCTTGAACGTCGCCATCGGAAATTAGACTAGAAAGTGGTCCGCCCACTGCCAGAAGCACCGTAATCCTCGGCTGCATCGACGGGCTCCTTGCCAGCATCGACGATCCAAGTTCCTCTGTTGCGGTTGCTTCTTGCCATCATGTCTTCCCCATTCTCTTTTCAAATCGTGCCATGGAAGGACTTTTCCCTTGGCCAGAAACAAACATGGGAACAATGGCGTTCGCACCAACCTGTCTTGCGAAGCCCTTTTTTCTCGGTCGATTTCAGTGATGTCGTGGCCTCGTCAGGACGCAACGTCGATGTCCTAGTGGGCATTTCCGGTCACCAAGAGGTTGCGTACTGGCCCATCGAATTCTGCGAGAACCGACGCGCAGTACCTGTGGGTGGCCTTTTCAATGATGAACACGGAATGGTCGTCGCCCCGGACTGTCCTCTTCGCTATTCGGATGTCCTGTCCGCCGGTATCCTCGACCGGTATACCTACCATGCCATGTCCGGTTCGGTCTCCAGCGTCTCTTTTGATTTTGAAACGCATACGAGCTTCCTAGCCGATCTCGATGCACCACCCCAAGGATATGTTCCATTCCTCGAGGAGTCTCGCAACACCATCCTCAAACAAAAGCGAAAAACCAAGAAAATGGTCCGCGATCTGGGGCCGCTGCGATTGGTATTCGATGAGCGATCTCCTTCGGTTTTTGAACAGGCCATCGCTTGGAAACGAGCCCAATACCAACGAACCTATCTCTTCGACATTCTCTCAGTCGATTGGGCAACGTCGATGCTTCGTCGCTTTTGGGAAGAATCGCATCGCGATTGCCGAGGCCTACTGTCGGCTCTCTATGCGGGCCCAACCTTGGTCGCAGTCCACTTCGGATTGCTCGAACGAGACTGGCTCCACTATTGGTTTCCTTCCTACGATTCCCAGTATCACGCATATTCACCAGGCACGGCATTGTTTCTCGAAATTGCAAGACAATCCCAGACCCATGGCCTTCGATTCATCGATATGGGATATGGAGAACCGGAGTACAAGCAGAAGCTTACCAACCGAGTTCGCTCTGTATCGCAAGGGATTCTCACCGCTTCGGCGTCCCAATGGCATTACCACCAATGTCGACATCATGCTCGCGTCGCATTGAAGAGCATCCCTCTCAAACAAACTTGCAAACGCCTCTTGCGATCCGTTTTTCCTTCATGGGGCCAATCGAAATATCAATGACCGCGTTGGCTCCTAGTTAGCGATGGTTGAGTGCTCGGCCCATGATCCTGGCCGATGCGTACTTGTTTCTTCTTGGATTGTCCGACGTTCCATCTTTAACGGTCGTAGGGAACATGCGCTCTTGGTCATCGCTGAGGGAAAGGAAATCCTTAACGAGCCGACCGTCAGACGATCGCCTCGCAAAACGGGCGTTAGAGTCCAAGAGAATCTTTATCATGGAATCCTAGAGAGCAACTGGCTCGCCTTCTTGGGTTCTATTGCTTGATACGATTACTGTTCCATCGTGCTAGCGGAGTCCAACGTGCCATCGAAGTCCAGCATCCAAGTGCAAATCATTCGACAATGGTCTGAGTGCAAGGCTCTACGCAACGAATGGAATCGACTTGCTCAGATGCGTTCGATGCATAGCTTTGAATGGCATGACGCATGGTGGAATCATTATGCTGGCCAACTTTCCTCGCCATTGTCACTCTTTGTTCTCCGCATATCTGAAGGAGAATCCACTCGAGCCTTGGTTCCCCTCTGCCGAAGTCGTTCCGCCTTATTCGGCACGCAATTGGAATGGATGGGCGGCCGAAAAGTGTGTACCGACGACAACTCAATTCTGCTCGATCCCCAAGCGTCACCCCAAGTACTACAAGAGATAGCTAGCACCCTTGCACAATTGGGCCGCGAAGGAGAATGGGACCGATTGGCTTGGGACGGCATCGCTACCAACGACCCCGTTATGCAGGCGCTCAACCAGTATTTAACATCAAGTGGCGTTCCCATCCTCTCGATTGCTGGTCCAAACTGTTGGTCGGTCGAACTCCCGAAACAATGGGAACTCTACCTTCAATCCCTTTCCAAACGGGCCCGTCGCCTCCTCCGTCAGCAAAATCAGATGTACGTGGCAACCGGTCGAGCCACATTGATTGAACCAAAATCGACTTCCGAAATTGAGGAAGCCTTGACCTACTTGCGTGAATTGCACCAGCATCGCTGGGAAGAAAAGAACATCGAAGGATGCTTTTCGGATCAGGGTTTTGGAGCCTTTCTCCGATCGGTATGTTTCGAGATGGCCGCGTCGGAGCGACTCTATCTGCGGCTGCTAAAGATCGATGGGGAAATGGCAGCTGGGGCAGTCGGCTTTTGGGACGACGATCGCTTGAATCTTTACCTGGTCGGAATGGAACCGCGACTCGAAGAACATCGTCCTGGCTGGACGCTCAATGTGTTTACAATCCAATCAGCGATCGAACGAGGTGTGAAGCATTTGGATTTTCTTCGCGGCGACGAACCCTACAAGGCCCGCCTCGGTGCTAGCCCTCGATCGCAATGTCGCTGGGTTGCAGCGGCCCCACGATCGTTGCCTCGCTTGCGACACATGGCCTACCAGGCCGGCTCCTGGCTCAAGAAACGCTGGCCACAGACGTCTTCCCAACCTACTGAAATCGCGAGTCCAGAATAATCTAGGAAGAGATGCTCGCCGATTGAAAAGTATCAACAACGATCCAATGAATAAGCCCGACGATTCTTCGTTCTTTGAGGGAACTGAGAATCGTCGGGCCTAAACGTTGTCTATCGTTCGTTTCGCAAAGCAAGCGAAGGGGTGTTCCAACGCGTTAAGCGCGCTCATCATTCAGGCCACGCAAATCTGCAGGCTGAATGTGATTGGCTTTACGGTTTTCTCGCTTGATGGCCTCGTAAACTTCCTGTCGGTGAACAGGAATATCTTGAGGCGCTTCAATCCCCAGCCTGACCTTGTCTCCACGGATATCCACGATCGTGACGATAACATCGTCTCCGATCATGATGCTTTCGTCTCGATGTCGCGACAGCACCAGCATGGGCGACTCCTTGTTTCTACACTCGTTGCTTCCAATGCAAGCAGCTTGTGGTAACGGTCTTTGACTCAGAATGACCCAGTTCTCATTCTGACGGGAGAGTTATCGTCCATTAACCATGGAGTGATGACCGAGCCCTCTCGGTTTCCAAGCATGCTACTAAATCGGGATGTAACGCAGGCTTTTCTAAGAAACCGAGGAATCGAAAAGAAAAATCACGCCACTGCGCGAATCGTGTTCGCGTCTCGCTTTTGAGGATGGGTAATCTGCACACTGCGATCAACCAACCCAATCGGTAAAGCCAACGGGGCATTTTCCGTGGAGACGATTTGGATTCCAACGCGTTGCGTCGCATTGATCAGGAGAGGACTCTTCAAATTGGTGGTCAAGGTCATTCCATTCTTGCTCACCACCGTCAACACAAAGACCTGATCTCCTCCACGCATCTTCAGGCGAGTCAAATCGCGTTCGGTGACATGCACGCGATAATCGGGAGCAAACCTTCGCGGCGAAATCACGGGCAATGCTACGTTGGCCAACCCGACCGAATGAAGCCAAGCCACATTGGATTGCCCTTCATCCGCCAACAAGACCCAGTGGCGACAGGTTTCAAAGCCAATCAATCCCTGGGGCATCAACAGCAAATCTTGATGTTCCACTTGGAGTTTGCCAAATCGCGTCGATGGAACCAACATTTCTGCACCAAACCTTTTTGCTAGCATCACATCGCCATTCGTGAGACGTCTCACCGTCGTTACTATCGGCATTCTTGGTAGGAACGGTCGATAGCGGCTACCAAGATTTGCAAAAGCTTCGCGCACTTCATGAACACGAATGCTTGCTCATCAGTAAGGCTATAAGAAGTCGAACAGGGATAGCTTGCTAACCTGACCCAGCAATTGAAGGCTTGCTTGCTGAGCCGCTTGTCTGGCCGTCAAGTCCGAAATCAACTTGGCCAGGTCGGCATCGACCAATTCGGATTCTTGGGTCTTCAGTTCGATCTGCGACGCATCATTGGTCTCTTGCAACCGTTCAATCCGTTGCAATCGCACGCCCAGTTCGCCTCGCGCTAACGAGATTTGATCGAGATCTTCATCGAGCAACGCAATGGAACGATCGATTTTCGTTAGATCGCCGTCGGTAATGGCATCGCGAAGGCGGACCAACGAATTGAAGACCCCTTTCACTTCTTGGGGATTGGGATCCGTGCCAGTGAGTACATAATCCGATCCCACCAACGTACTTGTGGATTGATTCGATCCAAGGGGAACCAATCCCAAATTCCAGGCCATCTCGCTACCCCCGGCAACGCGTACGGAAAGAGGTTGCGTGGCTCCTGCCGAAGGCGTGGTCAAGGTGAGGGCATTGGCGGTCGGATGAACTGCGGCCACGACTCGCGTAGCCGAATTTTGGTTAGCCACGTTGTTGTTGATGCGGTCGATCACATCTTGAATCGTGACGGCTCCATCCAAGTCGATTTTGAGTTCTCCGCCATTATTCAATCCGATCGTCAGATCGGTTCCTGCGCCAAACGTCACCCCTTGGCCATGGTTGAGTTGATCCAGTCGTGTCGAACTTCCAAAGGATCGAATCCCCAATCGCGAAGCCAAGGTTAATTGCGACTCTTCAATCGAAAAATCAGTTCCGCTTTCGATCGACCGGATTTGAATACTCCTTCCGTCTGGAGTGATGTCCGCCTGCACGGCAGCTCCGCTTCGCTGGATCGAGTTAATCATGTCCTCGATCGTAGTGGCGTTGGATAACTCAACGCGATACGAATTCGTCCCTTGCTTGATGACGATTCCGCCTTGCAGGTCAAAGCCTGTGCCGGCTTGAAGAGAAGAAATGCGGGTCGTTCTTCTTAAGATGGGATCAAGATCGTTACCGACGATGGGCAAGGTTGGATTGGGCGAATTGGTTTCAATCCCCAAGTCCTTAGCGCTCGAACCAACTCCAATATCGGAGATCCGAAGCGTTCCCGCCGCATGATCGGCATACTGTATCGAAAGCCCTGTACTGGTGAGTGTCGCTTCGAGGCTTCGACCGTCGAGTTGCACTTGATTGATGCGTTCGATCACATCTCCCAACGATTCCGCACCCGCGATATCCAATTCGTACTGCTCGGTCCCCGAACTGAATTGTATGACACCTGCTCGCACGCCGGCTCCCCCGTTAAGATCTTCCAATCGCGTCGAGGAAGTGACACCGGGATTGAGATCAACGTTCGATACGATAGTCGACGAGGTGACACCCAGCGCCTTTTGTGCAGTCACATTGTGAGCAATAAAATCGTTTTCATCCGCAGCCGATAGCATATCGAGTTCATCGCCAGCAAACCGAACCCGGCTCCCTTGCATTTGCAAAGGTTGTACGCCAACACTACCCCCGGCCATTAGATACCGATCTTGAAACCGCGTATTGGACGCATTGACGACGCGCTGAAGCAGCGCATCCACTTGATCTGCCAAACCGGCTCGTTCCGACGTCGATAGAGTGTTGGTATTGGCTTGCACGCCAATCCCTCGCGCTTCGATCATGATGCCTTGCACTTCCGACAGGACGCTTTCCGTCATGTTCAAGAAGGTGGCACTCGTTTTTAGGTTGGTGGCAGCCTGTACTTTGAATTCTGCGGTCTTTTGTATGCCAAGAACGCGGATGGAGGCCGCAGGATCTTCACTCGGCTTGTTGATCCTTCGCCCCGTGCTCAATTGCTCTTGCAGTTTGGCGATGGAGATTTGATCCACCTGCAACTGATACAACATCCGCGTGCGGTTTTGCGAATCGCTCGTTCGACCAGGAACGATTGGATAGAAAGAACTCAGCATCTCACATCACCGATTGAATAGTACGGATCACAGCATCGTTACCAGGGTTTCCAACATGTCGTTGGCCGTTGCGATCAATTTCGAGGTCGCCTGAAAAGCGCGTTGATACTGAAGCATCTTGACCGCTTCTTCATCGAGGCTAACCCCTGATGTGCCCAAGTGCTGTGCTTCCAACGTCTGGTAATAATTGCGAATTCCTTCCGTGATCCCCTCTTGGGTGCTCACATTTTGCGTCACGTCCACAATGGCTGCTTCATAGTTTTGCCGAAGACTTCGACCATCGAGCATCTCTTGGACGTCTTCGAAGGCACTCGCTAGTTTCAAGGCATTGCCAGCACCTTTGCCAACACCATCTAAACTCAATGCCAAGAGATTTGGCTGCGTCCCAAGTTCAGGCCGGACTTCCATCGTGGAAGCCGAGTTCCCTTTGAAAAACGTATTGATCCCAAGTGCTCCAGAACGCCGCTCGTGTCCTTTGAAAAACTGAACTCGATCGCTTCCGAATCCGAAGTAATGCGGACTTTGCCATCGTTGGTCAACGATGCACGAATCCCCGGAATATTATCAAGCTGCTGGATGAGATCCACGGTCGTCGTATCGGTTCCTAACCCTTGCTGTCGTATCTGGATGTCGTAGGTATTCTTCAAACCCGTACGCGCATCAGCAACGGTGACCACAAAGCTACCGTTGTCGACAGGAGCCTCCAATCCCGATTGCTCTAACGCAGCGAATTCGTTTTCTACCGCAAAGTCGCCAAGCACATCCTTAAAACCGATTGAGCCTTGACCTTGAGAATGGACTTTGTTGACCACTTGGATGATATCGGATGCCAGCGTATCCATCTGATTCAGAAAATGCCCGGCCACTCCATCGCGAGCTTCGTAGAGCCCTTTGAGTTTTCCGCCACTTACTTCCAGTGGAGCATCCGTATCTGCTAAACGAATCTCGACCTTGCCTTCTTCGGAATTCAAATGGGCCGTCACTTTGCGAGGGATACCATCGGCCACCAAATAATCACCGCCGACCGATACGGTCACCGCCCCACTCTCTTGCTCCGTGGCCCGAAAATCGACCAAGGCCGACAGCTCGTCCAATAACTTGAGTCGCTCGTCTCGAAGTCCCACGGCATCAGAGTTCGACGCCCCTCCACCTTCCATCTCGACAATCCGCGTGTTCAATACGGCAATCCGCTCCGTAAGGCGATTGATCTCCGTACCCACGGCTCGAATGTCTGAAATGCTTCGCTGCTGAATATCCACAGCGGTTTGCGCTACCGTCTTCAATCCCATGGCAAGCTCTTTGCCACGCTCGATGACCAACGTCTTGAGCGACGTGTTGCCTGGCTGGTTGGCCAAATCATGAAAGGCATTGGCAAACCGGCTCATCAACGAAGAAATGTCATTGTCGCCAAGCTCACCGATCGAGGTTTCCAACTGGCTGTTTGCTTGGGACAACTGTTCGTTGTAGGCGAGCTTTGAATTTGCATCGCGCATCCGCTGAACGACATAGTCGTCAATCTTTTGTACGACACCGACAACCCTCGCTCCGTAACCGACAATCGCTTCGCCGATCCGTACTCCCACCCCCGTCGCCTGCACCATATCTTGGCGCACATACCCCGGGGTATTGGCATTGGCAATGTTGTTTCCAGTGACCTGTAATCCAAGCTCACTGATGCGGAGTGCGTTGGCCGATTGCTGGACTGCGGCGAAGAGCGACATGGTTTCTTATCTCCCGATAGCTCTGCCCTTAGGCGGCTTGATTGACCAATCGTCCGCCACTAATCGACTCGGAATCGTTGTTTCCATAGGTGGACTCTTTCGCTTCTCCAGTCGACAAGATCTGCAGCACTTGCGATGTATGTTCCATGCATTGAAATGCAAGAATCCACAGGGCTAAGCTTTGCTGACGCAATGTCTGCATCCGAAGGGAATAGCGTTCCAACTGCTTCACTTCTTCGTTCGTTCCGCCACCATAGATCAACGCGTCTTTCAATCCACCAACGACGATGCCTTGTTCTCGAAGCCGGCTAAGGTACCGCGATCGTTCTTGTAAGAATCCTTGAAGTCGATCGAGAATCGCTTGCCCGTGATCACGCTCAATCTCTAGCTCGCGAAACTTTCCTTGAAGGTACAAACCGTGAACCAGCGTTAGCCAATCTTGCCAAGGCTCCAACACTTCTTCCAACGTGCTCAAAAAGCGAAGCACATCGTTTCGAATCTCGGCTCGTTCCATGCCTTCGCACCTTTGCGACAATTGCCAGCATTTCCCATGCAATCGATACAGACTGCCCCATGGTCTTCTTCGGCACTCCACTCAACAAATAGTGAGACGATTGGCGGCATTCTCACCGGATGCCTTCTCTCCCTCATGATGCTTTTTTCCAACATGTTGCCCGGATGCATCGACACTTCGGTGTTTTGAAGTGCAAACCTAAGAACGCAAATGCCTACAGCACATACACTTGCGACACCATTAACCATTCTAATAAAGAGAGGCATGGAGATTGCGGAGGATAGTCTTTCGATCCGTAAGCGAAGTCTTAACCGCAGAGGCCATAACATCCATGAATGCCGTCACTCTAGTCGAGATTGCAGCACTTCTAGCAAGTCATGGCAAAACGATTGGCTATGTTCGCAAGGGTCTTCCTCTGGCGGCGCTCAATGCTTACTGGATCGCCAATCGTCAACGAGCGGATCAATGGCATGAAGCATTGTTTGTGTACCGCCACGAACTTGAAAAGGCTGGAGCCTCCAAACGCGTCGCCATCTGGTCGCAATTGAAACGAGTCATCGCCGAAATCTTGCTGTCCGATGTACTCAGCCGCACGTTGGCAGCCATTGGTGCGGAACTAGAACGCGACAACATCGATGAAGATACAAGCCCCATCACCTCCAGTGTGGCGAACACTCAATCCGAAGCTCGACAACGATCGCTGCAATTGATGTTCGATGGTCCAGGCCAACCCTTATCGGATGCAGCGCAACTCAATCGTCTCCGATTCTTCCTCGACGAATGGACCGATATGTTGTTGGCCCAGTTGGGAGACTGCCACGGATCGAGGCTCTACTGTCATCGCATGGGGCGTATGCAAGAGTGGGTGGGAGAATTCGACCATGCCATCGAATCCGATATGGTCGGCATCGATTTGCAATTACGCATTCTTGGCATGCGACGTTGGCTAGCGAAAACTTCACTACTAGGTGATGCCAATCCCAATTTCAATCAAACCATCGGGCAATCTGTGCTAGCAATGCTGCGTCCTGAGTGGTTCGATTCCCTTGGATGCATGCGATCCTTGGCCGCTCATCGCATGCAATCGATCATCGCTGAAACCGATGGCATGGTTGGATCCCTGCTATCTCCCAACACACCACCGGCCCATTTTCTCAAGACGCACGAAAACCTAGCACGCTTGCGAAAGTCCGGTTCAAGTAATCCATTCAATCGGTAGGTGCGAAACAGCGTTGTAGCTTACCAATTGCCATCGCCCATCATATTCCACCTGCGTAACGGATGTATTAAAGGGTTCCTGACACTGGTTCCAATCCATATCGGGAAGCATGGCTTGCAATAGCAACCGTTTAAAGTCCGCGTGAATGACACAAACCGAACGTTGATGTTCGAACTCGGGGGACTCTTGCATCCATCGAGTCACCGATCGAGCCCGCTCACAAGCCTCGTCATCCGATTCATATTCGCGTCCATGCCACCAACCATGATGCGTGATGCGGTCATCCACTTCCCATCCCGGAAACTGGTCTTCCAGAGCTTTGCGTCCAAGCCCGGGCATCGGTTGTAGTTTTAGTGGTTCATAGCCCGAATAACATCCGCCTTGCTCAAAGAGGTCGGCTCGAATCCGTGGGGTCAATCGAGTCTGTTTTGCCACATAGGATGCGGTTCGCAATGACCGATAAAATCCACTGCAATATAGCTGGGTTGGATTTTGCTTGGAAAACCAATCGGCCACGGCTATCGATTGAGAGACTCCAACGGGCGTGATATCGGGATCATGAACACGTTGGGATTCCGGGAGCGCATTGTTCGCGCTTTGCGCATGGCGAACCAAAAAAAGGGTACGTGGCATAGAATTCTAAGAATCTCGGACCTAGGGATGGCTCGCGAAATTTCGACGAGCAAGTTTCAAACGAATCCCTATTCTAACGACGAACGACTTCAAGGCCGAGCGTCATTCCGAAGAGCCCTAAATTGCCGTCGACAGACTGTGCCGTGCCACTTCCCAACCACGTTTGGCCTTCCAATCCAACCAAGGAAGAACATTGCAACGACGAGCTTTGAATCAGCATACAGCGAGCTCCAACGTTGCCGGCCAAACGCGTGATGGCCGATGCACTCGATCGATGCTCGGTGGTGATCAAGCTGGGCTGCAAGTCGAGATCTTCTCCCCCTTGAAAATCCCATTGATTCTTGCCAAACAGCAAACTCCCTCGCAACGATCCGAACAAATCCACCCTTCGCAGAATCGACGATCGAACCTCCGTGACCAAGGCCGGACCCGTTCCACGAAAATGGCGGAGCGAATCGAGACTTCCCACAAGCCCCACTTGGTCGTTTATCAGTTGAGCTTGATAATGCTGCGATAGAGACGAGGATTCGACTCCCATTCCTATGCCGCAATCCCATAGTTCGTAACCGTGCTGGTAGGTGAGTTCGCCGTGAGCCGTTGAGGCATCCAGAGATCGGGAAGCTGCAAAAACATCTTGGGGAATGGTTGAACTGATATCGACATCGCCAAACGATGGATGCTCGATCGCGCCGAATCCATTGACGGGTGGCCGGCTCGATCGCTGAGTCGTCCCTCCATCCCAGTGAAAGTATCCACCTCGCATTCCCAATCCATATTCGGTCGTTGCACCCAGCGTCAACCGATAGCCAGCTTTAAGATTCGAATCGAATTCAATCGTTTCTAGGCGCTCGAAGGTGGCACCATCACTGGAACGAATCGTAAAGGCCGTGTTGTCGCTACTGAGCGGTCGTAGCAAGACCGCCGCTGCCTGAGCTTGCCAAGTCCATCCTCGCGATGGAGACGCATCCTGCGACTGGACATCGCGAACCGAACCCACGAGAGTCATGGTCAGTATCGTGGTGAGAACAAAAAAGACTCTTGGAGTTCGTACCATCATTGGAGTTCCAAGCTTTTTAGGATCGCTGCACCGATGCCACCCACCGCGACTATTAGCTAGCAATCGAAGGGGCTTCTCAACCCCGGCTTTTGCTAGCTTCAGAATAAGATGCTCGATGCATTCGTTACGTTGAGCATGATCGTGGCAATAGTTATCGCTTCGCCAATCGTCATGACTGGACTGGAACTCCTCCCACACTAGCGATTTCGCAATCGCTACAAACTACCAACCCCAGAGCAAACTACCAGAAGATGCCATCGACGATTAGCGATGCCAAAGCAAGCCGCGAAGCTAATCCCAAAGAGCCCATTCGATCATCAAAAGAATCACGGGCAAAGCAAAAATGACGAGCTGCCATGCCTGGGGGTAGGTATCGAGTCCGGGAACAGAACCTCGCAGACTCGAGTAGAGAGCGAACGAAATCGCCGAATTCACCAGGAGGAGTGCCCCGCTCACAAAGACGTTGACCAAGAGGAAAACGGAAAGACCGACAAAGGCTCGAAAATTCAAATACCGCGATTGGTTTTCCATTTTTTCCGGCATTTTGGGGGCAAAGCAGCGATGCGGTCGAGAATGGAATCGCCCAACCCATAGTAAGGACTTAGGAAGGACGTTAAAAAATGAGCTCCGAATTGGCAATTGTAGTTTTATAGAGCACTTAGATCATCCCCATGGCACGCGAGCTAACAAAAATCCGCAACATTGGCATCATCGCCCACATTGATGCGGGAAAAACCACAGTCACCGAGCAAATGCTGTTTATGAGCGGTGCCAAACACCGCGCTGGGGCGGTCGATTCGGGCACTACGGAAACCGATGATGATCCGGAAGAACAGCAGCGGGGCATCACGATCTTCGCGGCTTGCGTAACCTTCCGATGGAAGGAATGCACGATCAACTTGCTCGATACACCAGGCCACGTCGATTTTACGGCAGAGGTCGAGCGATGCTTGCGCGTGCTTGATGGTGCTGTCGTCGTGTTTAGTGCACGCGAAGGGGTCGAGGCGCAAAGCGAAACCGTTTGGCGACAAGCCAACAAGTATGGGGTGCCTCGTATTGTTTTCATCAACAAACTCGACCGCGAAGGTGCTGATTTTTATCGCGTCCTTGAAGAAATTGGCCCGCGTCTCAACGCCAACCCTGTCCCCATTCAGATCCCGGTCGGAATGGGCCCTTCCCACACAAACGATCCTTTCCGTGGCATCATCGATCTCATCGATATGAAGTTCATTCGATTTGAACCAGGCGATGGTGGAAAGACGGTGATCCTCGAAGACATTCCCGAAGAGATGCTCGATGATGCGCAGGCTTGGCGGGAAGAAATGCTTGAAAAGCTGTACTCACATAGCAATGAAATGACCGAGCTGGCTTTGGAAGAAAAGCCGATTCCGGCTGATCTCGTTCGCAAGGTCCTTCGCGAAGCGTGCTTAGCGCATCACATCCAGCCCGTCGTTTGTGGTTCTGCGCTGCACGGTATGGGTGTGCAACCTTTGCTCAATGCGGTCAACACCTTCCTGCCCAGTCCGATTGACCGTCCACCCGTGGAAGGTATCGATCCGAAGAAGCCAGATAAGACTCTCGTTCGTAGACCATCCCCTGAAGATCCTTTTTGTGCGTTGGTCTTCAAAATCCTGCCGGCCAAGACGGGCGACTTGTATTGGATTCGCGTTTACTCTGGGACGCTCGATGCCAACTCGCGAGTCTACGTCCCCAATCGCGATAAGAAAGAGAACATCGCGCAGCTTTGGCAAATCCATGCAACCAAGAAGGAACGCCAAGGCCAAGTCGAAACGCTGCAATGCGGTGATATCGCCTGTGCCATCGGCCCTCGTTATGGAATCACCGGCGACACGTTCTGCGATACTCGCGATGTGATTCAGTTGCCATCCATCCAATTTGCGCAGACGGTGCTTTCCATGGCCATCGAGCCTGAAAACACCATGGAACGCAAGAAGTTGTCCGAAGTCTTGGAGATGCTTAAGCGACAAGACCCGACCTTTAAAGCGGTCGAGAATGAAGAGTCTGGTCAAACGCTGATCAGCGGGATGGGAGAACTCCATCTCGATGTGATCAAGCATCGCTTGACTCGCGACTTCAATCTCAATGTAAAGTTCTACAAGCCGCGGGTAAACTATCGCGAAACGATCAAGAGTGCCACGCGCGTCACGGGAGAATGCAATCGTCAGATCGGCGCTACCCAAATGTTTGCGCGATTGGATGTATCGTTTGAACCCTTGGCCGATTCCTCGGCTCCTATGATCGTTATGGATCGGTCCACGCCCGATAAACTCCTCCCTGAAAATTTGCGGCAAGCGGCACTTGAAGAGCTTCGCAACCGCGCTGATGGTGGTGGTTTGATCGGCTCTTTCCCGCTCACCGGTATTCGTGTAAGCATCCATGGCGGGCAACTTCAAGAGGTTGGTTCGGATGAAATCGCATTCCGCATCGCTGCGAACGATGCATTCGATCAGGGCCTCAAAGAAGGTGGACCTGCTCTTCTCGAACCCGTTATGAAGTTAGAGATCACCACGCCCGATGATTACATGGGTGAAATCGTCGGCGATCTTCAGCAGCGTCGCGCGATCATCGAGAAAACAGAAAATCGCGGCATCACGACATTGATTATCGCTCATGCACCACTCAAAGAACTGTTTGGTTATTCCAGCGCCATTCGAAGTCTAAGCCAAGGTCGCGCTGGCTGCTCCATGGAACCCCATGGATATCAAGAGGCCCCTGCCTCGGACTTGGAAGCCTTCGGTTACTAGATTGCTGATGCTAGGACGCTGATTGTCGAATCAAGAGGCGGATGAACCTGGATCGCGGTGAGCCTTTCGCGGTGACGCCTGTGAGGCGCGCTGGACTAGTCGCACAAGACCTCCGTAGATCCGTTCATAGTCCGGCTCGGCATCTTTCTTGGGCCGAATGACCAAGTCGAAGCCTCTAGGCAAGGATTCTCGTTGCAGTCGAAAGGCTTCGCGTATCAATCGCTTCCATCGATTGCGCAAGGGGGCATGCCCAACTTTTTTCGAGATCGAAATCCCAAGCCGCGTCTCATCTCCGTCGCGTTTCAGAGCGTGCACAACCAACATTTCATTGGCCGCAACTTTGCCTGACTCAAAGACCCGCTGAAAATCGAGCGGGCTCTTGAGGCGTTTGGAAGCATCAAACGAATGGTCGGACATCAATCTCTTTCAACGCGAATACGAATCAAACGTCATTCCAGCAACAGTATACTCGCTCCACGGTAAGTGTTTTTCGCTTGGAAAGCGGCGCGCTAAAACTTTCCTTGGCGTGATTCAAAATGAGTGGGTTTGCCCAATCGTGCCCCTCCCTGTTTTCGCCAAGCCACCACCCAGTCGAGCAGCGTCGTAGCATCCATTCGCGGTCTCCCAATTTGTTCAAGGCACTTGCGCGCGTCGCTCAACAATGCCGAACTGGCTTCGCTTCCTTGAAAATGAGGTGCCACGTTGAACGCTTTTCCAAGGGCGTGTGAGGTCTCTCGCACAGAGAGCAATTCAGGTCCCGTAAGATTCAGCAGGTAAGGATCAGTACATGTGTGTTTCAGGGTGGCAATGGTCAAAGCATTGGCATCGCCTTGCCAAAGAGTATTGAAGTATCCCATAGACAGATCGATGGGAATGCCTTGCGTCACCTTGTCTGCCAAATCCACCATCACTCCATAGCGTAGATCACAGGCATAGTTCAATCGAATCAAAGCCAAGGGGACATTCCAAGTTTGGCTGCAGTAAGCCAAAAGGCGTTCCCGTCCCAAACAGCTCATCGCATATTCGCCCACGGGGTTCAACGGATCCGTCTCCCGCGATCCACCTTGATCTACCGGACTCAGTCCATAAACATTGCCTGTGGATAGCGCTACGATACGACTCGAACGAAACCGCGCACCGACCATCGCTGGCAACCATGTGTTCATCGCCCAAGTCAAAGGCTCTTGGCCGGTCGATCCGAATTTCATGCCCGCCAAATAGACGACATGAGGCGCCGAAGGTAGTTTCTCGAGAGCACCTTCTTGCAAAAGATCGCTGGGAATCGTTTGGATACCCCAATGCTCCAACTGCGCTTTGGCATGTGGTTGACTAAACCGCGCCACTCCATAAACGCGATCGGTTCGACCTAGTTTTTGAAGACCTCGGTGGATCATCCGAGCCATACTCGGTCCCATTTTTCCTGCTACACCGAGGACTAGCCAATCTCCTGGAAACGCTCGAAGTGTTTCGATCACTTCTTCGGTCGGCAGACTGAGTCGTTCTTCGAGATCATCGATATCTTTGGGAGCTTGCATCGAACTCGAGCCCTTTTCTTAGATCGATCGTTTTGATTTCGTTGGCACCCAAATCCATGCATCCACTTGCTGATCGATACAGAAACCATAACGGTCATAGAGTGCAAGTGCATATTGATTGCGAGTATCTGCTGCGAGACTGAGAATGTCGATGCGACACGATCGAGCTCGTTCCATGGCTTTCTGGAGGAGCATCTCGCCTAGTTTATGACCTCGCGCTTCTGGGGTAACTCCCATGTAGGTCAGTTCCCACCCCTGCGCATTCGTCTTGGTTAAGAGCAAACAGGCGATGTCGCATTGATTCTTGCGCAATAACCACCATTCGCTCGCATCCCCTTGGCAAGCAGCCAAATAGCCCTCTAACGTATCACGTGTCGATCGGATGCCGTTGAGCTCAGGGCAATCTGCGGTGGAGCGATAGGTCGCATCGAGGAGGGCAATCCAACGGTCGCTTTCGGTCGGTGCATAACGATGCCACGTCATATCGCGATCAAGCTTGTTGTCCACTCGCGCATCGGTGTCGGGAAGTGGATCGACCCATGCATGCATCTGATATAAGCTTGCGATCCGCTTCATCCCTCCTCGCTCCAGTGCCCCTGCGATTACAGTGTCATTGGGTTCGATGATGGCTTGAACCAGGTCAGCCCCAAACGATGTTGCTCCTTCGAGGAGGGCCGCCACCAACCCTTGAACATCGTGATCGTCATAAAAAAAGAAGGGGCCCGTTAACACAGCCAATCGCCCTGGATAGGCTGTGCAATAACCACCGGCGATCACACGATCACCCAAAACCGCCATTTTGCCTATCCACCCAAAGCCGTTTTCGAACTGGGCGAGATGGTGAGTCAACCGCTGAAGCCAGGCATGGCGATCACTTTCCGACATTCCTCCATGGATTTGCTCGAGAAAAGCGAGCCGTTTGGAATGGGGAACGTCGACCAGAATCATCGGTGAGTCTTCAAAATTTTCTGCGTTCATTCGGGAAACCAAAGTCCCTAGAATAGCGTCTATGGGAGCAGGTACGAGTCCGATTGGCTCAAGATTTTTTTGAAACGGGAGAGCGTGATGATGAAGTCCCAAACGTGGGTGCAGGCGATGGCAATCGGGTTGATCATGCCCCTTGCAACGACGACCCAAGCCCAGGATTTCCTCAAGAAATTGGACGAAAAGGTCAAGCAAGCTCAACAAGCTTTGCAAAATCCTGGTACCGCGAAGGAAATGCCCAAGAAGGAAGGCACGGAACAAGAAAACTTGCCTGCTCCGGAAAAAGAGGCACCGCCGAGTCCCTTGTATTGCCAGATGAAATTGTAGGAGATACCAACAAGCGACCGCCTGTACCACCTCCGCCATCCAATCCCAATGCACCCCAAGGCTCGAAGGAAATCATCATCGAAGAGAGCCAGGATCCTGGCTACTTAGGGCTTGTGGCAGAAAAGATTCCTGGAGGTGGCATCGGTCTCATCGTTTCCGAAATCACACAAGGATCTCCCGCATGGAAAGCTGGATTCCAAGTGGGTGATCGCATTCTAGCCATCGCGGGTACGGCAGTCACCGAATTAGAGGAAATGGCTTCTCAGTTGCAGAATCATCCGTCGGGCCGCCCGATCAAGTTCTTGATTAGTCGCAATGGCAGAACCAAAGATGTCACCGTCGTTCCATTGAATGCAGCCGTGGCATCGAGGACACAGCCGATGCTCAATCAACCCGTCGCTCCGCTTCTCCCTGATGGCTCGGCTCCTGTGGGACAAAGCCGGGCCGTATTGGGGCTCTCGGTTGCGAATCTCTCCGATTACTTCCGCCGACAATTTGGTATAGCGCCATTTCGGGGTGCAGCGGTGACCGAAGTCGCCAAAGGTTCGCCCGCTGAACTTGTCGGAGTCAAACCAGGTGACTGCGTGGTCGAGATCGATGGGCAAGTCATCCAATCCGCAAATGAACTCCAAGACTGGCTTCGTCGCGCTCGTCCTGGCCAAGTGGTGACGATCGGCTACTATCGTGGACGAGGCTTCCATCAGGGGCAAGTCATTCTCGCCGGTGAATATGCCAATCTTCCGCCTTCGATCGATCCCGGCATGCTGACACCCGACTATGTCATGGGCCTTCAATCAGAACTCGATCGCGTTCGTGGGGAACTCGATTTCACGCAGCGTAGGCTGCTCGAATTGGAGCAACGCTTAAGGCTTCTCGAAACGCCGCGCTAAACTTCATTGTTTGAGTGTTATCACAACCCGGCGAGTAAGTTTTGAAGTTGCGCATTTGAGTAATATCACAACCCGATGCGTCAGCAAGGGACCGACTTTTACAGTGTTTTGGCTTCTCTAAGACTTGCCTTCCGAACACTTCGTGACATAACACATGCAGTCCCTCGCTGACGCTTCGGGTTGTGATCACTTCATAGCGCGACCTCCACGCTTAGAACTGATTTCTTTAAGGGCAAAAATATACATGTGCTTTCGGGATCGTTGGGACCTAAAGAGGTAATCCGAGGATCGAAATAGAAAATCGAAACCACATGAACGATTGGTACCAGGCTACGTCTTGATCTCTGACATTTTTTTGCCCCTCATTTTTTTGCCTAAATCGAAATGCTGGAGCTGCTAATCGTGCCACGGCATGGTCGTCGACCGAATGACAAGAGTGTCTCGTGCTGACGCTTTTTAAAGTTGCGTGTTTGAGTATCATCACAACCCGAAGCGTCAGCGAGGGACCGACTTTTCCAGTGTTTGGATTCTCTAAGACTTGCCTTCCGAACACTTCGTGACATAACACATGCAGTCCCTCGCTGACGCTTCGGGTTGTGAATTCATTCCAACAGGTAACAGCCATAAAGCAGACGTCGGCTTATTCCTGCCCTGCTGTGGCGCGATGAATTTCGTGTAGCAGCCATTTCCATCGTGGGAAGGAATAGGCCATCATGCCGATAAAAAAGAATCCAACTGTCAAGCATACATGGTTGCGAGTGTAGATAAACTGCGAGCAACCAAAGAAGGCGGCACCTTCAAGAAACGCACAACTCAGGATGTGCCGCCGCTGAATGATGGCGAGCATCGGTTCGAGTTCGGTGATTTCACCGTTCACAATCTGCATCGAATGGGATGGAAGTTTATAGGATTGCTTTCGTACGATCCACCAAGCAGTCCAAGCGGCGACCGCCACCACTGCCGTGATGACTAACTCCCATCCACCCAGTCCAGCACGGATGACCGGTGGCGTGGTGGAGAGCAATACGAAGACAAACATCGAAATCCCCATCATCAACGCGGCCGTGATGATTTGCATCACCTTCATGGCGGCCTTGGCTTTGACTTCTTGATCGGGAGCGATGGAATAACGAGCAGACTCGGCCTGAAAGACCTCAGTTTGGCTCGCCGCGTAAGGATTTTCATGATTCATGGGGATCTTCTCGATAGGCCGTGGGTAGAGATTACCTTGCCAAAACGACCAATCCTTTTCAACCCGATGGAGGAACCGGAGTACCGTGGCAATCTAAAATCCTCCCCCGTGTTCCTCAACTTTTGAACCTGTCTTCATGTAATTCCAGATGTCGACAATGGCAAATCATCGTACTACGTTCAAATAAAGAGTCTTGTCTTTGCAGTGGACAATCTGCGCCGACGGAATACTGACGCTTCCGCAGCTATTAGGCTTAGCTGATGCGATAACCGAGTACTGCAAGCTTCCGTTACGGAAAATAGGTAATCGATTGCGTCTCTTCCTTGGGCGCCCATAGCTTTAGGTTGTCCATCTTCCCAACATCGTCAAACGACCCGAAACCGATCGCACCAGAGGCCAACGCGCTGTGTCGACCTTCTAACACCGGTTGCTTCATGTCTTCAAAGTAGACTCGAATGCGATCCCCTTGACGTTCAAGTCGAATGTGCTTCCAATCTTCGCCCCAATTGACTCCTTTCTTGGGAACCTCGAGAAATGATTTGCGAGGTGCATTGTCGACGATAAAAACATTGTGAGCATTTGGGTCAGGCGTCGTTGCGAGGTGCGTGTAATAAAATTGAGATCGCCCTTGAAATGCAAAGTACAAACACATATCTCGGTGTCCATACTCTTTCCCCGTTTGCCGCATATCGAGTTCCAGTATGAAGTCGCTTACTTGATGCTTGGAGAGAATCGCCAGATTGAACGGCGAACGATGTTCGGTTTTGTATTGGCTTTGCTGGAACAGCTCGATCGCTCCCGTCGATTTCCCTTCGCTCGACCATCGCCAAGCCTTCCCATCTGAAAACTGGTAATCCTCCAAGGACTTCGCGTCATCAAACGTTTGCTGATAAATCAATTGGTAGTTTGCGGGTATATCTGCAGTCTGGCCCCACAGAAGCGAAGAAGAATTCCAAGCAACGAAGAGCAGCGTTAAGAGATTTGCAATTCTGAAGAATGCTCGGGCTGACCATCGAGTGTGCATCACGTGAGTATTCCTGCCATGTGAGAAGAGGATCGAACTGCATGCCGGATGTGGCATCATGGACACCAATTGTAACCGTACGAATCGACCACGGGCGAACGAAGAGCCATTCTTCGACGCACCTGGGTAAACCTATTTTGGGCCTCCGTCCTATCAAAAAAGGTGCTGGAAAGGTTGCCATAGGAGAGGAGGGCTGATTGGAATCGAGTTTTGTTTGTATCTTAAGATCGTGAACGCGGGTCACTCCATTCTGCTTTTCAGTTCACTATTAGAAAGTACCATTCGCCATGAGTCGTCCATCGGTCGTGATCGTCGGAGGCGGTTTTGGAGGATTGGCCTGTGCCCAATCGCTCAGGAGAACGGAAGTCGACATAACGCTCATCGATCGTCGCAATTTTCACTTGTTTCAGCCTCTCCTTTATCAGGTGGCCACTGGCGGTTTATCCCCAGCCAATATCGCCAGTCCCCTTCGATGTATTCTTCGCAAGCAACAAAATGCGAAGGTGGTGATGGATGAAGTCAAAGGATTCGATCTCGCATCGCGAACCGTTCTTCTCAATCAATCTGAACCGATTGCATTCGATTATCTCGTTGTTGCGACAGGATCCACGCATCACTACTTTGGCAAAGATGATCAATGGAAAGAGCATGCGCCTGGTTTGAAGTCGATCGAAGATGCAACACAAATCCGCAAGCGGATTCTCACCGCATTTGAAGAGGCGGAGCGCTGCAAAGATCCAACGCGTCAACGGCAATGCCTCACCTTTGTGATCGTCGGCGGTGGCCCCACCGGGATTGAACTTGCCGGTGCTATTTGCGAACTCTCACGTCAGACCATGCGTCGCGAATTTCGGTCTATCGATCCGGCATCGGCTCGCGTGATCTTGGTGGAAAACAGCCCGGTGATCCTCGAGCGTTATCATGCAAGTTTGTCACAAAAGGCCAAAGAGGCACTCTTGAGTTTGGGGGCCGAGATCTGGAATGAATCCAAGGTCACCAATCTTGATGAAGGATGGGTAGAGATCACGCGGCAAAGCACCGTCGAAAAAATTGCGGCCTGCACGGTGCTTTGGGCTGCTGGCGTGAAAGCGTCTCCCTTGGGTGCCATCTTGGCGCGATCGGTCCCAGGGCTAGAACTGGATCGAGCCGGACGGATTCAGGTCGACCCCTTTTGCAATATCCCCAGCGATCATCAAATTTTTGTGATCGGTGATATGGCTCATCAAAAAGGTGGCGATGGCAATCCGCTGCCCGGCGTTGCCCCGGTTGCCATTCAACAGGGTGAATATGTAGGGAAATCGATTGCCCGTCGTGTAACCGGCTTTTCGGATCGGGATCCATTCCAATATTGGGACAAAGGAAACATGGCGACGATTGGTCGCTCGCGAGCCGTGATGGAAAGTGGGAAGATTCGCGCTAGTGGAAAGATCGCTTGGCTGGCATGGTTGTTTATTCACATCATGTATCTAGCACGATTTGAAAATCGAGTTATGGTCTTATTTCAATGGGCTTGGAATTACATCACCCGCAATCGAACCGCGCGTCTCATCACCGATGGACCCAAGAGTCTTCTCGACGATCCATCCACTTCGCCAGCTTCGACGAACTCTCCGTCCCGTTCGCTTTCCTGAGCCGCTATCCAGTCCGTGAATATTGGTCAAATGCTAACCGAATCGTGCATCCTTCTCGAAGAAACAACGTTCTTGGTCGTGAACAAGCCTGCAGGGATCCTTACGCAAGCGGCTCCTGGTATTCCGTCGATGGAAGTCCTACTCCGCGAACTCTTGGCGGCCCGCCCTGATACAACGAACACTCCTTTCGTTGGGCTTCCTCATCGATTGGATCGTGGTACGAGCGGTGCTTTACTGATCGCGAGAAACGAACGAAGTCTCAAACGCTTTGGTGCCCAGTTTCAATCGCGAAAGATCCATAAGGGGTATGTCGCCTGGGTCGAAGGAACGATCGAACAAGAAGAGGGAACGTGGCGGGATTGCGTTCGCAAAATACCGGATCGCCCCGTGGCGGAAATCGTTCCTCAAGATCACCCCGACGCCAAGCAAGCCGTGTTGCATTTTCGTTGCCTGCGGCGGCAACAGGGCAAGTCGTTGTTGGCCATTCGCTTGGAAACGGGCAGAATGCATCAGATTCGAGTCCAATGTGCAAGCCGCGGTTTTTCAATCGTGGGCGATTGGTGCTACGGTAGTCCTACCCGATGGGGACAGCCCGATGCGCGTGGCGAATGGTCCGAACTTGCCCTTCATGCTCGCTCGATTGGTTTTCGCCATCCGAATCATGCCAAACCTGTACAATGCTTAGCCCCATTTCCTTCGCGTTGGAACGAACATTGGGAGGAACTCGAGTCCATTGATGAGTCATCCTTTCCCGCCGAGTCATCTTCTTTGTAGTCGCTGTGTTGTGCTATGAATGCTCCTCAAAAAATTTGCATCCTCAATGTCGTGGGACTCACTCCTAAACTGCTATCTCACGCTCCAAATATCGCCAGCGTAGGAATGGCTCGGGCTTGGCGCAGTCCCATTCCAGCGGTGACCTGCACCAGTCAAGCGACCATGCTCACTGGACTGGCCCCTCGCGAACATGGCATCGTCGGCAATGGATGGTACTATCGCGATACGGCCGAGATTCGGTTTTGGCAACAAGCCAATAGTCTCGTGCAAGGCAAGAAGTTTTATGAGGGCTTTCAAACGGCCAAGATGTTCTGGTGGTTCAACCAACATGCTCCTGTGACATGGAGTGCAACGCCTAAGCCTCATTATGGATGCGACGGTTCTAAAGCCTTTGATATCCTGGATAAAACCGGTTGTAACCTCCAACAAAAGTTGGGACCATTTCCATTCCATGCCTTCTGGGGGCCTAAGGCCGGACTAGCCAGTTCCGATTGGATAGCGCGCGCTTCTGCGATGGTCCTTCGAGAGCAACGGCCCGAAATCACGCTCGTCTATTTGCCGCATCTCGACTATGACTTCCAACGACTTCCAACGCATGATCCGCAGCGAGTGGTGGAAGTCGACCAATGCGCCAAGGTCGTTCTAGACGCAGCCCATGAAATCGGAGCCATTCCGATCGTCGTTTCCGAATATGGTCTCGTCCCGGTCGACCAGCCTGTCGATATTCAACGCGAAATTCGTCGCGCAGGTTGGCTCGAAGTCAGATCCGGACCATTCGGTGAAATGCTCATCCCAGGCGACTCGAAGGCCTTCGCCGTCGTCGATCACCAAGTGGCCCATATCTACGTTCGCGATCCTTCGATGAAACGCGAAGTGGCTGATCGCATAGCGAGCATGTCTGGTGTCGATCGCGTGGTCGATCCCGAAGAGTTGGAACTGGATCATCCTCGCAGCGGCGACCTCATCGCATTAGCCAAACCCAATGCGTGGTTTACCTACTACTATTGGCTCGATGATCATCATGCACCCGATTTTGCGAGAACGGTCGATATCCATCGCAAGCCTGGATACGATCCCGTCGAACTTTTCATGACATCGATGCCACGCGCCATGATGCGATTGGCCCAAAAGAAACTCGGCATGCGTTACAAGATGGATGTTATTCCGCTCGACGCTACATTGGTCCGTGGAAGCCATGGTACCCATCCTGCTTCGCAAGATGGTCCTCTTATCGTAGGGCCAGAACCGCCCGACGATATGAAGGATTTTCCAAACTACGTTCGACGCGTCATGGGGCTGGTGGATTGATCGACTTCCTCCCAGCCTAACCATTGGTATTGCCGGACCAAGATGGTCTCGCGAGCTACCAATTGTTGTTCGCGCTGCTCGAGCTCTTTCTTGCGTTCGGCCATCCACAATCGAAACGAACGTTCTTCGGCAGCCAATTGCTCGATATGCCGATACAGAGTTTCTTCGCGGCGTCGCAGGTCTAAGTCGCGTTGCTCAAGATCAAGCGTAGGATCGTTCGAAGTATCTTGCGCCTTCGACGCGATCGGGAGAGCACCGGTCCCCTGGAGAGCGACACTCGGTTGGTTCGATTCCTTCAGGATCCGCTCAAACTCGGACGCATCCACGTCCAGGCAGCTTCCATGCGGCGCATCCACTCGCCAATAGGTCGGTGCCATTCCTCGAATATCCTTTCGCCAAGATCGACTATTTCCCCGTTGGCGTTATCGATCGCTCGGGCGCCCTTGCTTTCCTGAGATTGCTAGCTGGGTCGATGGAAACAACACTTTCCGTTGCATAATCGGCACAATCTTTCCCAGCCGCATTTGCTCGGAGGCTCGCCTTGGCGAAATCGGCAACTCTGGTGACAATGGATCTCTTGAATCGTATCCCCCCATTACATGAATACCTACTTATTCCGAATGCAGTCCTTATATGCTGATGCATTCCTTGTGTAATGATTTCAAACCTGGCTGCTCAACACGGTTGATCGCATAGGTTCCATCGATGACTCCAATCACTAACGGAAGGCCCTTGTTCCGATGAATCCTCAACACCGCACCGAAGCCCTTCCTGAAGCCTCGCGTACTCCCATCCAAGGTTGGCATTGCGGCCATTATTACTATCGATGGAATCGCGAGGCCCTTTCGCGACTCGAACGATTCTTGATGCAGGAAGCGCAGCAGGAATTCGTTGAAGCACTCACGCCGACCGAGGACTACGGCACCGCGCGCTTTCAAACCTCAATCGTCTCCGGCCACAAAGCCGATTTTGCACTGGTGATGATGGATCCCGATCCTCTCAAGATCGATGCGGTCCATCAGAGATTGATGTCAACCCGATTGGGAGTAGCGCTCGAACCCACCTATTCTTTTATTTCGATGTCGGAGGTATCGGAGTATCTCCCGAACCGCGAACAGTACGCTGAAAAGCTCGTACGCAGTGGCGAAGATCCTTCATCACCGACGTTTCAAGCGAAAGTCGCATCCTATGAAAAACGACTTCCTATGATGCTGCAGCAACGGATGAGCCCCGAGTTTCCCAATTGGCCAGCGATGTGCTTTTACCCAATGAATAAGGCTCGCAACGTTGGTGCCAATTGGTTTGCGTTACCATTTTCCGAACGAACGGAATTGATGTCCGAGCATGCCCAAAGCGGAATGGCCTTTGCCGGTCGTGTGACTCAATTGGTTACAGCATCGGTCGGTCTGGATGATTGGGAATGGGGCGTCACTTTATGGGCTCGCAATCCCCAATATCTCAAAGAAATCGTCTATACGATGCGCTATGATCGCGCCAGTGCTCGCTATGGAGTCTTTGGTCCGTTCTACACCAGCTATATCGCCACGCCGCGTGAAATCCTGACCCACTGCCGCATTGGTTCGTAGCAACTCATTGGTTCCGCTGAAAAGGCCTTGCCTCGCGCGGCGGCCTCATTGGCAAGGGCGATGCTTTTCCCTATCGGCCTAGCCTAAAGTTCTGATAGCACTCGAGGACTTCCCGACCTTGCCCCCCTTTGGCAGATCGGAAATTGGTTTACCATGAGCTAGTTCCAAAACGCGCGTAGGCCACGGGGCCTGGCAACAAGGGCAATCTAGGCAGGTTCTGGGGTGAGTTGTGGCATCAGTGACCCGCTTCGCAGGCAAAGACGAGGACTTGGTACAGGTTCTCGGGTACCTCAATTTTTCCTCAGGAAAGTCAGATCCTCGCACCCTTCAGGCCCTGAACCGACTCTACGGATGGGCCATTGCCGGATCGGCGGCGGCCAAGATGTCTGCCAGTCCCTTCACGGGGATGCCTGCATGGGTTTCGATCCAGCATTGGCTTCAGGATCGGTTAGCCCTTCTGGTGCAGGAGCAACCTGCTTTCCGTGAAAACACACAAGGATCGCAGGTTTTGGAGTTGGTGTGGAGCAAACTTCTGCCTGCCTATCTCGATTTTCATCGCGACCTTCTTTTCCATCAAGAACCGGAAGCTTTGCTCAATGGTTTCTTCTTGGGCAAGGCAATCGAAGCGGTATTAGTTCAAGGAGGCCCTTGGACCGAAGAAGACCGAATCATTTCCGATGCGATTCGCCATCTCAATGATTTCGTCGGATACCGTCCGGTTGCGGTTCTCGAGGGGCGAAGGCTAGAACCGTACCCTCACGAATGGTCGCGGCCGATCCCGCTCTATGTTGAGAATGTTGGGGTCGCCTTTGGTCCCTACTACGAGATTATCACGCAGACGATCGACATACTGCGCAATACACCTCCCGACATTCTTCATGCATCGTATTTTGAATTGGATCATTTGGAAGAGTTGGCCATCGATGCGCGGGCCTACGATTTCGATCATCCGGTAAACAAGCGACCCAACTATCATTTTGGTCAATGGGATCCGCATCGCATCGACTTGCATGGCAATTATCGTCGTTTTGTCATTCAGCAAGTAACCGTCGATGCATTGTTGGCTCGCATCGATATCGAGAAAGAACTGCCTCGAGACGAGGTTCTCTTTGAAGCGGCCGCTGTACTTGCGGGAACGATGCTGATGGCTTCGGGAGTGAGCGGAAGTGGTCCCAACACCTTTGGTTCCAATGTCACTTTGGGAAGTTTGATGGAGCCGATCGCCCTGAATCGCGATCGCTTTTACGAAGCGTTGCTTTCACGATTGACGGGTCCCCATGCCGATCGATTGCAAGCGGAAAAGAAGATTCGCCGTCAAGCCTTCGGTGGATGTCGGCAACATTTGAATACGCAATTAGGTCGTGAACGCGCGAGCCAGTTAGAACATGTCATGCTCGCCCGGCTTTTTGCTCGGATGGGTTCGCCCGCGGCAGCCAAAGAAGAATCGGATCACGTTCAAGTTCCCTCGGCCCGACTCCAATGTGTCATCGATTGCCTGCTCACCACAGGGATGCGAGCCTTGGCGATCGGTGATTTGGAAGAAGCAAGCACGGTTTTAGGCGAAGTGCGTCAATGGCTCGAACGTGGCATCCAATGTGGCGCGATTGTCGACCCCTGGAACATCTTGGGGTTCGCAGGAAACTTTAGTCGCTTCCATGGCCCTGATTCGGCCGTTCATGACCATCGTGTGGATGAGCTGATCGCCGTCATCGAAGACTTCAGTGGATTTCAATCGCGTGTTTGGCGAGCCGCCGCTGCGGCCAATCGCGAAGATATTTGCCAACGCGTTGAGAGCGATTTTCGGGCTCTCGCGAGTTGGTGGCGCAAGTATGCAGCTCATCAAATCCAAGATCTCGAAGCCACCGATATCAAAGCGAGTGTCGAATCAGCCGAGTTGGTCGCAACCGCTTTGAGGCTTTGGCATAAAGGAGGAGCCGCTACGGGCGATGTTAAATTTTGGGCACCTCACGCCGCGATGTTCGATTCCCCCAAGGCCTACGCGCTGGTGATCGAGGCCTTGTTGGAGCGTCAAGACTTTGTGGCCAGCATGGCTTTGCTCGTCCACTGGCTCAGCGAAAACGATCGTGTTGGACTTCAAAGTGGTTCGGTTTCCTTCTCCGATATCGCGCGTCTTTGGTTGGAAACGCTTCAACGAACCGAGTATCAAAACGATGGTGAGCCCTTCACGTCTCAGGCAAAGTGGAAATTGATCGAAAAGTTCTTCGACTATCTGGAGGCCAACGCCGATTGGTTGGCTCTGGCCCCAGAGTTTCGATTGGGCGATGCCAAGCGACGCACTAGTGACCGAGAATTGCTTGGCGATGACGATGATGAAGAAGAGGGCTCGCAATTTGAGTCCGCCTATGAAAACGTGGTCTATAAAGATAGCACCGATGATGGCATGGAAGGGGCTACCTTTGAAGAGGACACCGATACGCACGATGAACTCGCCGCGGAATCGAAAAGGCTCACCGAACATCTGACTTTCCAAGCCGCCTTGGCTTACATGTGGAAGCAAGTCGCCTTGAACCCTCAATTGCTTGTCGATGAAGGGGAAAGCGAATTGCATGGAAGGCAATTGGAAGCTCTCGAACGTTGGTGTGTGCAATCGGCCTCCAGCAGACGCGGATTGATCGGATTGGTGGATCAAATCTATCACTATCGAATCGCTCGCGGCAGCGCCGATCAAGACTCGATGGCTCGCTATGACCGCAAGCGATTGATCAAGGAATCCTTGCTCGAAAAAACCATTGCCAGCGCGGTCGACATTTCCGATGCGCAGCGACTCTTGTTGGCTTTGGTAGGTAGCAAGCGTCCTCAATCACAAGATGATTCGGACACCTGGAAGAAGATGACCGAAGAAGACAAGCTCGCAGTGCGATTGATTTCGCATTTGATGGCGGGACGTAGAAGCGTCATTGAAGAAGAGTTTCCCAAGTACTTGGCCGAGCTTCGCAATTTGCAGCTCCTCTATCTTCCCTTGGCCCGCGGTGGTGATCCGGAACAGATCTTCGCGGTTCGTTTGCGCCGACGTGTTCTGACACACCTTCTTAGTTGGCTTCCGCGGCAAGGTCTCTACTTCCAATCGTGCCAGCTTATTGAAACAGCGCGATTCATGGAACACAACCATCCCGTTGGCCCAGGCGCGGTCACCGAGTTCGACGAGCTCTTCAAGATGGCCTACAAGTCGATGGTCCAAAGCCTGGTTCGCAATGCCTATGCATGGAACGCGCAGGGCCAGAAAACGCGGCGCGGTAAATCGAAGACCAATGCATTCGCGATGGCCATCGATCCGCAGGTCGAAATGGACGAATTGATCGAGCACCCCGAGATCGAACCTGCAAGTGACTCGATCATTCCCATTCTCGAACAACTAACCGAAGTCTTGCTCGGTAGTTGGTTGTCCCATTCGCGCACCCTTCGCCTCAGCGTGTTGGAAACGGTCGATCATCCCAACCATTGGAAGCGGTTGGTATCCTTTATTGAAAAGTATGGATCGGGGCTGTTCACCCAGCAGTTTTTGAAGCTTGGAAGCGTACGCGCCATCCTCCATCAAGGCGTTGCAACCTGGCTGGAACAAGCGAAGGAAGATGGTGATCACGAAGAAGTCAATCCGATCCTAGAAGCGATCGAACGCGGTGAACTACCTGCCGAAGAAGCTCATCGATGTTTGAGTATCGTGCTAGAAACGATCATCGATCATTTCACAGAGTATCGCGACTACAACAGCACCACGACGCAATCGGATCGCGGCGAAATGATCTACATGCTGCTCGATTTCTTGCGACTTCGTGTTCGATACGATCGCGTCAGCTGGAACCTGAAACCGGTGTTTTGGGCGCACGAAGTTCTTGTGCGAAGCGCCTGCCATCAAACCGCAGCGTCATGGCGACGAGCCTTAGCGGAGCGTATTGGTCGCGAAGCCGATCAATACCTGGCACAGCTCAAGAAATTGCAAGAACAATATGCCATGCGAATGCCGACGGTTGCCGATCGACTCGGCGAACGTTTCGTCAAGCCGATGACCATCGATCGCCTACGTTCTTTGATTCGTCCAGCCATGCGACAATTGGCCGAACCTGATGAGAATGGAAATGCTCCCTCGTTCGATCTCTTGGTCGAAGAAATTCGCGTCATGACGCTCGAACCAACCGGAGTGGGACTCGACGTTCCACCCTGGCTAGACGCCCTCGGTGAAGAAGTTGATAGTCAACCCGATTATCCGCTTTCGAAATCTCCCAAACGCACCATGGCCACCGTGCCTATGGTTGTCTTAACTCCCGAAGAGATCGAACGCCAACTCCATGCAGCGGCTTTTCAGAACCGCATGCTTCACTAAGAACCTTGCCTTCCCGTTGCTCATTGCCCTTGAAGACCTTATCTCACGAAAGATAAGGTCGAAGCAATTCCAACGCTTCCTTCCAAATCGCAATGTCCGAATCGGGACGGACGGGACTGCCAGGGAAGGTGAGATCGCAATCGAGCCAACCGCGAAGCTTCAGAAACTGCGCTGCTGAATGCTTATAAGCAGGCACTGGATTTCGAAATGCAAGAAATCCAAGATATTGAAGGATGTCGTTGAGCGAGATTGCCATGGCGTTGCCCTCAGCCCACCACCGATCGCGCAAGGCAAAGAGATCCGGTGCAAAGGTGCTTAGGCCGAGCAAATAATCGCTGCCATAAAAGACCATGTCGATCGCTAGATCATTGCCCGTCAACACGAGAAAGTCTGGTCGAGTCGCGTCGCGAACTTCAATTCGCTCCCACTCTTGCCCTCGATCCAGCGAGGAGTGCTTGGCCCCGAGGCATTGCGGTATCTTCACCAATTCACGATAAACATCGAGCGAATAGATTTTGCCGAAGGGCGCAAACATCGTCCCCAATTCAAAAGCCAAAAAGTCGCCGCATTGTTTTCCAATGTCAGCGTATCCAGCGATCAGATCGTTATCGCTTTGTGATGTCAGTCCAAATGATTGAAACAAGATCGGCAATCCACCATGCCGCTGCACTTGCTCGATCTGACGCATGTACGCATCACGATCATACGATGCGCCAGGCTTGTCCCCTACAAAAGCTCCCGCCACATACTTGCGGCCATGAGCCAGCGTTTGTGTTCTTTGAAGAGCTTCCGTTCGAGTGGCTTCGTCGATGAGATTGGCAAAGCCCGTATCCATATTGACGGCCGGAACGAGCCCCGCTTCCCAGGTTCGCACCAAATGCCGCTCAAACCCTCCCCAATCCACTTCACGCTGCGATTGCATAGGCAATAAGATCGCAGACATTCCGGTGATCTTGCGGTGCGTTCGAAAGGCTGGAATGGTTTTCATGAGGGTGGATCCAAGAGAAGAGAAGGAATCGAAGGAGGAGTCGCAGTCGCATCGCTCGTTTGCCATGCTAACCAAGCATCGGCGAACGCTTCAATCGCTTCAACCACACTTCCGGCGCGATTGGCGATGTCGTTTTGTTGCCACCGATCTTCGGGCAGCAAGTATAACTCAACCCCAGAACTGCGACTAGGAAGTTGACCCCACTTGCCACCGTCTCCTGAGGACTGAATGCGAAGATATCGCTCCTCAAAATCTTCGATGGGATGCTCCCAATTCCAAAGTGCCCACCACGGGCCAATACGAAAACCCAAGCCTTGTGCAGTGACCATAGGATAGGGTAACAAATGCTTGGTGGACTTGAGCAATTCGCTCGACGACAACGTCATGAGAGATCGCGATGATGTCGAACCTACTTCACTCTCTTGACTTCCATCGCCTTGAAACTCGTCATCAAACCACGCCAATAGCGTCGCGTGAAGATCGCTCGGTTGCGTCAAACTATGAATACGTCGTCCCAGATCCCATTGCTTCCCTGGACGGATCACACAAGGTACATGCATCCGCTCGGCATAGGGCCGAGCCAATCGTGGTCCGATGGCACCATGTTCGCCCAAGGGATAACCCCCAAGCCCCAAGAGGATCACCAAGCAATCATCGAGTTGTTGCCGATCTTCTAAGGCCGAATCGATCCAGGCCCATGCTTGATCCAACAATTTCGATTGAGCCGCAGCTGCCTGCGTCCATCCAAACAATAGGTCCGGATCGGATGCTGCATCAAACCATTCTTCGGGACGATCAATACCCTGGGGAGGCGGAGGATCATCTTCATCTCCTAAAGCCTCGCGATAAACATAGGGCGCATCCCAAGGACCATTCCATCCTTGGCAATGAATCCAAAGCAAAGAACTCCGATATGTCGATTGGTGCCATGCATCGAGCGCAACTCCCAAGGTCTCGGGAATACATGCCGTTTCCCAGGCATCTTCAGAGACTTCGTGCGCCGTTGCGGGATCGCGAGTCAAATCGATCGATTCCGAAAACGATGGCAAGATCCAATCGGCTGCCCAAGGTGCATCGTGAACCAAGAGACTAGATAGGCCCTTGGACTCCAAACGCTGCAACAAAGTCGGAGCGTTTCGGTTCCATGCCGCAAGCCCGTGCTGTCCCCAAAACATGGAGCGATAAAGTCCTGCAATGGAATCGGTATCCAAGAGAAACTGATCGCAAACGATGGCTTGAGCCGCAAACGCATCGAGATTTGGAGTCGAAGCCCAGGGGCCACCATAAGCACCGATCATGTTGGTGCCCAATCCTTCGATGGCGATCACGATGGCAGATTTGGACATGGGGGTCCCTACATTCGATAACATCGACAAAGCTGGCCGGGATCACGCTTCAGAAGAATCCACGTTCCAATCGCCCGACTCAAACCTTGTAGTTCGTGGTCTACATTTCGACAAGCACCCTTGCGTCTTTCCCGACGCGACTTCGGGCCTACCTCGATCAGGCAGCATACCATGAATCCATCGCCTTCCCCGTTCGACACCTTCGTTGCTCACGGGTCTCGTGCCGATACGGTTCATGAATATCCGGTCCCGGTTTTTCCTACTCAATCTTCGATCGCTTCTCGTCCCGCCCATGCTCCCTCCACTGGACGGACAGAACCAAGCCTCGCCTCTTGGATCCCTCCCGCGACCACTTCCGTTTGGGGACTCGATTTTGCCTGCCTGACCATGGATCAAACCATCGAATCGATCGAAGGATTGATCCGCCGTAGGATGGCAAGCCAAGTCATCACGGCCAATCTCAACTACATCATGCTTTGCGAACAAGAGCCTCGATTGATGGAGGTCACGCGACGATCTCCATTGAAATTATGCGACGGCATGCCAATCTATTGGCGTTCGCGATGCACGGAGCATCCATTGCCTGAGCGAGTCGCTGGGTCGGACCTCATCTTTCGATTGTGCGAACGCGCGGCACTTCGTTCTTATCGCGTTTTCTTTTTGGGGGCCTCGGAAGGGGTCGCACAAGCCGCAGCAGATCGATTGAAGGAACGCTATCCAGGTTTGCAAATCGCCGGAGTTCTCTGCCCTCCCTTCCGCACTTGGAGCGAAGAAGAAGTACGTGCGATGTGCAAGACCGTACGCGATTCCCATACCGACTTGCTGTTCGTTGCCTTCGGACAACCCAAAGGTGAACTTTGGATCGAAGATCATCTCAACCAGTTGGGACATGCGGTATGCATCCAGCTAGGAGCATCGTTCGATTTTGTGGCAGGAAACTCGGTGCGAGCACCCAAGTGGATGCAAAAACTCGGGCTCGAATGGCTTCACCGATCGCTCAAAGATCCTCGCCGTCTTGTCCCAAGATATCTTAAGAACTTATATTGTCTCATGAAGAAAGTTCGGCAAGACTTACTGCAAGCCACGCAGTCATAGGCCATCGCATTTTCGAGCCCATACCAGCGATTGCTTCAAACACGGTGGTGTCATGCAATTCCACAAATCGTGGTGGCTTCCGCCTCATTCGAAGGAAAGAAAAGAAGGAACTTGAGTATGAATCGATGGGTCGATATTTCCTTTGATTGCCTCCCCTTGCGAAGCGTTGCCCGGCTCGATCCTCCCATCGATGCTTCTCCGAAGTTGGCCGCGAAAATGATGAGGATCAAAGACGCGGTCGAAAAGCACGGAACGTACAACACGTATTATCTGCATAACGCCAAGTGCATTTTTCACTTGACCAATGACGATCTCGTAGGGTTCATTCAGTTTACCTTCGAAGGAACGGTATTCACGGATACGGAAGATCTTCGCGCTCTACGCAGCGACTTGACGGTCACGATCGATAAAGAAGACTGCGACTGGTTGAATCAGGGAATCGTGGAATGGTTTGCAGTCACCGTCCGGCACGCCGTATTGGTCGAGTTTGGACGATACATCGCAGCGGGAGATCTCGCAAAAACGCGTGAACGATTGGCCGCCATGGAAAAAAGCCTTGAATCTCAGCAGGGCTACGTTGGCATGTATTTGTAAAGGTTATGTTGCCGATCCCTTCCAATTCCCCTCCTCCGCAATTCCGGCAACAAATGGCATAACGCGGATCTTTACCCCGCTTTCACCTCGTTGCTGGCGAAATGAATCCCCATGTGGATTTCAACGACGAAAACGGTTATCGTTACCACACTCTCAACGAATGCCATTTCATTGCGGCACCGTTCTTGATCAAACCAACGTCGATACCCTGAATTGAGAAAGCGAGTTTCCGAATGCAATGGATTCGTGGTGAAATCGTAGGACGTAAGGTTTGGACCGAAGGCCTTTTCACCCTCTCCATTCAAGCACCGGGTGTGCAGTCGTTTGAGCCGGGGCAGTTCCTTCAACTCGGTATGGATCAACCAGAAAAGCACTTGCATCGCCCTTACTCGGTGGCGTCTCCACATGGTGACATCCTCGAGTTCTTCATCGTGCTAGTGGAAGAGGGCCAGTTAACACCGAAGCTTTGGGCGATGCGCGAAGGGGACGCGATCGACGTGAGTGCGAAAGCGGCAGGTAGTTTTACCTTGTCGCACGTTCCCTCCAACCAATGCCTTTGGTTGATCGCGACCGGAACGGGATTGGCCCCGTATGTAGCGATGCTCCGCGAAGGAAGTCTTTGGAACAAATTTCAAAAAGTCGTCGTCGTTCATGGCGTTCGTCATGCACGCGACCTCGCCTATCAAGACGAGTTTGAACAATATCATCGCGATAAAGGGGATGCCTTTTGCTACATCCCTGCTGTCTCGCGCGAAACGATCGCCAATGGAATCTCGGGCCGAATCACGACTGCTTTAGCGAATGGCGAACTCGCCCAAAGAGGCGGTATAGAGATTTCAAAAGATACGAGCACCTTCATGCTCTGTGGAAACCCCGATATGCTAGATGAGATGGAGAACACGCTCGTCGAAGCGGGCCTTCATCGCCATAAGGCCAAGAATCCTGGCCAAATCGTTGTCGAACGCTATTGGTAACATCTCAATTGGGAGCGTAGGTCGCTCGATGCTGAAGAATCTGACCCAGCTAGCCAATCTGCTTCGCAATGCGCATCAACTCTCACCCAAGATCCAACAAGCGCGATCGGATCTTCGGTCCAAAACAATCGTCAAACGATCGAGTTGTAACGCTGTGGCCGTGATCATGAACGGCCTAGGTCAGGTTCAGAAAATCGAGATCGCAGCGGAAGCATTCTCGACCAACGAAAAGGATTCCATTCAACTGCTGATTCAGCAAGTGATGAATGAAGGGATCCAAGAAGCAAGAAAACTCCATATCGAATCGGTCCGACAGCTCATGGGCACGAAGGACCTCCCCGCGATCGACAAGCTCCTTCGCGAACTCGAAACGGATTGAAAGAGCTTCTACGAACAATCCGCTTTTGCCAATTCGTCAGATGCACCCATCAAACGTTGAATAGGAAGTGGCAAATGTCGCCATCTTGGACTACATAGGTCTTCCCTTCGACGCGTAGCTTTCCGGCCTGTCGAATCTCTTTTTCCGATCCGAATTTTTCGAGATCATCCAAAGTAAACACTTCGGCCCGAATGAAACCTCGCTCGAAGTCGCTGTGAATCACACCTGCCGCTTGAGGCGCCGTGGCTCCGATGGGAATGGTCCAAGCACGCACTTCCTTTTCGCCCGCCGTAAAGTAACTTTGGAGTCCAAGCGTGTGATAAGCCATGCGGGCCACCGATTGAAGTGCGGGCTCTTCGAGGCCTACGCCTTCCAACATTTCTTTGCGATCGGCTTCATCGAGTTCCCCAATTTCACTTTCCAGTTTCGCGCATACGGGAACCACGTCAGAGTTTACCGAGGCTGCGTATTCCCGCACCTTCTTGCACAACTCGCCCTCGCCATGCAGATCTGTTTCATCGACGTTGGCGATATAGAGAATGGGCTTGGCTGTCATCAGTCCATAACTGGAAATGGCTGCCGCTTCCACGGGATCCATCTTGAGAGCGCGAAGAGGTTTATCAGTTGCCAAGTGCTTGAGGCAGCTCTGAATGGCGGAAACGCGAAGCTTGGCTTCTTTGTCACCCGACTTCGTCGCACGTTCGGCTTTGGGGAGAGCATTCTCCAATGTCTGGATATCGGCCAACATCAATTCGATCTCGATCGTCTCGATATCGGAAAGCGGATCCACTTTCCCACCGACGTGCGTAACATCGGGATCCTCAAAGCATCGCACCACTTGCAAGATCGCATCGACTTCACGAATGTGGCTCAAGAATTTATTTCCGAGTCCTTGACCTTCACTGGCACCTTTCACGATCCCGGCGATGTCCACCAACTTAAGAATGGCTGGAACGGTCTTCTTCGGAACGATGATTTTGGTGATCCGTTCCAAACGCGAGTCAGGGACGCTAACGATGCCTTCATTGGGTTCAATGGTGCAGAAGGGATAATTGGCAGCCTGAGCGGCACCCGTCCCTGTCAGCGCGTTGAACAACGTACTTTTTCCAACATTCGGAAGACCAACGATTCCTGCTTCCACGATTGAACCCATCACCTATATGGAGTAAGCCTTCAATTTCAGAAGTGGAGCATTCTAAGTTGCCCATCGAAAACCGCAAAGCCTTGTCCTATCAGTCGAACGCGCATCGGTTGTGGAGAATTGGCTTGGAATTCTGGGTGATGAGGTTGAAGTGAGCTCAACTTCATGATTCCGCTGGCTTCCCTGATCGAGCCGGGTCGCCGATTCCACCCGATTTCGCTAATATGGTTCGATCTTTTTGATCAAGAACAGACGATTTTGCATGGAACTATTTTTGGGGAATTCGCGTTGGACTTGCGTGTGAAATTAGGCCGACTTTCCTTGGCCAATCCCATTTTGGTAGCCTCGGGTACGTTTGGATATGCCAAGGAGATGGAACGGATCGTTGCCTTGGAACGTTTGGGGGGAATTCTTCCCAAGACCATCACCAAGGACCCGCGCCCTGGCAATGCTCCTTGGCGGACGGTCGAGACTCAGGCTGGGCTCCTCAATGCGATCGGACTCGATAACGATGGCATCGATTATTTTCTTGCAAATCATTGGCCCTATTTGCGAACTTTACCAACGACCATCATTGTGAGCATCGCCGGAAAGTCCCGCGATGACTTCGCTTATTTGGCTACACGACTTCAAGAGGCCGAGGGCCTACAAGCCATCGAGCTCAACATTTCTTGCCCCAATGTTTCCGGTGGAGTCGATTTTGGTACCGATCCTTCGGCATGCCAACAAGTGGTGAGCATGGTTCGTGCTGCTATCGATGTTCCGATCCTGGCCAAGCTTACACCGAATGTCACCAGTGTCGCAGAGATCGCCAAAGCAGCCAAAGAAGGTGGAGCCGATGCGGTCTCGTGCATCAACACCGTACTGGGGATGGCCATCGATTGGCGGAAGAAAAAACCGATGCTCGCCAATGTGGTCGGTGGACTGAGTGGGCCAGCCATCAAGCCAATTGCTTTGCGTTGCGTCTATCAAGTGGCATCGCGCGTCGATATTCCCATCGTTGGAATCGGCGGCATTTGCTCCATCGATGACGTGATGGAGTTTTTGGTAGCAGGTGCTTCGGCCGTACAAATAGGAACGGCCAACTATTTTGAACCTCGCATCAGTGAACGCCTTGTGAGTGAACTTCCCCAAGCCTTGTCCGAGATCGGTGCAACATCCGTTGAAGAAGTTGTTGGGAAACTGAGCGCCTTGCAAGCACTGAAAACTCCGTAAACTCAATCGATCGTCACTTCAATTCTATTGCGTGCCTCAATCCTATCCATCTCTTTTGATTCTCCTTCGATACCGTTATCAAACACTATGCGCGTTCTATCTGGCATCCAACCAACCGGTCGCTTCCACTGGGGCAATTACTTCGGAGCGATTCGCCAATACATCGATCTGCAACATGAACATGAAGGCTATTACTTCATCGCCGACTTACATGCTCTGACGACCGTTCGCGATCCCAAGCAATTGCAACAAAATGTTTGGGATGCAGCCTTGGACCTGCTTGCTTTGGGGCTCGACCCTTCCAAAGCAACGCTCTTCGTCCAATCACATGTCCCCGAAATCTCGCAGCTTTGCTGGCTCCTCATGACCGGAACCCCCATGGGCCTTCTGGAACGATGCCATGCTTACAAAGATAAAGTTCAAAAAGGACTGTCATCGGACGCAGGCTTATTCACCTATCCGGTTTTGATGGCGGCAGACATCTTGGCATACGATGCCAATTGGGTTCCCGTCGGCGAAGACCAGGTCCAACACATCGAAGTCTGTCGCGATTTGGCGCGAAGTTTTAATGCGCATTTTGGCGAAGTCTTTGTTCTACCCGAAGCGCGAGTCCTTCAAGGTTCGGCCAAGGTCCCTGGAACCGACGGCGAGAAGATGAGCAAAAGCTACAACAATACGTTGCCCATTTTTGAAGACCCCAAGGCTCTTCGCAAAATGATCATGCGGATCACGACGGATTCACGTCCCATGGAACAAGCCAAAGATCCAGAAACCGATCACCTCTTCCAACTCTTTCGCTTGCTCGCGACGCCCGATCAAATCCAAAGCATGGCCGATCTCTATCGACGCGGTGGCTTTGGTTACGGAGAAATCAAGAAGGCCGTTGCCGATGCAGCCGATGTCTTCTTCGCAGATGCTCGCCAACGACGAGCCGAACTCGCCAGCGATCCGCAAAGAGTTGAAGCCATACTCCAAGAAGGAGCCGCAAAGGCAAGACTGCGAGCTTCCCAAGTGCTTCAGCGAGCCCAGAAGGCTTGCGGTCTCAACCTCGACGCTCTAGCTCTTTCCCAAACGAAGAAGGCATAAGGGGATCTTCGGATGAGTGAAGCGAGCCAAAGTTCGGGTCGAGTCATCTCGATTGGCACCGACATTATCGAATGCCATCGTATTGCGCAGATGATCGAAAAGCACGAAGAACAATTTCTTACGCGCGTTTTCACTCGCCGCGAAGTTGCCTACTGCAGTTCCAGAAAAGCCGCCACCCAACACTATGCAGGTAGATGGGCGGCCAAAGAAGCCGTGCTGAAGGTCTTGGGAACCGGCTGGTCGCGAGGGATTCAGTGGACCGATGTCGAAGTTTGCAACGATGAGGGAGGTCGTCCCTCCATTCGGCTCGATGGTCAGGCCGCAAAGATCGCGGAAGACTTGGGGATCAAAGAAATGTTGATCAGCATCAGCCACTGCCGGACTTATGCGGTTGCATTTGCGACAGGAACGACCTAGGATTCTTAGACACTCTTCAGACCTTGGTTGGTCTGAATCGTCTGGATGGAAATGCCTCGCAAGAGACGACTCTTTCAAGCATTTCTTGGTACAACAGCCC
>JAXMBN010000040.1:0-52115 GCA_046349875.1 Pirellulales bacterium | reverse complement strand
TTCTGCAACGCTCAAAAGAGCGGTCACTTTTTTAATCCTAAAGCCAATCAACGGTGATAGAACAGCCAGCGGTGAAGCAACACGAAAGACCAAACAGCAAAAGGAGTAGGACAACTGCGCTCACAAACAATCTTCGCCCTCGATTCGCGACCACAGCGACGAGACTGAATGCAATTGTCGCGAGGAATGCTCCATGAACTACCGTCAGTTGCCATTGAAAGTACTCGCGTCCGTGCGAGTGGGCGAACACGGCGCCCCAAACAAGCATCGAAATGGGGATTTCAATCAGAGGAACAAGCCAAAATAGCTGACGATTCTCTAACGGACCTACAATTGACGCATTCCTATAAGCGACACAGAGCCAAGCCGCGAGCGGCACCGAGACAGGCCAAGCAAAGATGAGAATCTGCGCTGCTTGAAATAAGAGTCCCCAAAAGCGATCCATGGTACCGGTCAATAGCAATAAATTGAAGCTAACTCCCATCGGCAACCCAATCGACCAAGCCACTAGTCTCCAAATCGGCCAACGATTGGTACGCTCCGCCCCATTCAGCGTTGCGAAGTATTGGTAGGGATTCTTGTCCAATCGCTTTCACTTTCTATTATGAGGCTAATGGAATCCGACCTCGTTTCATCTAGAAACAACGTCCCAAAGGCGTCGCGATGCGCTCGCATTACCTCGACTATTCAAGTACCTGTATCGAATGAAATTCGCCTGACGTATCGTTTGTGAATCCCTCGCCCAAAACCGCGAATGACGCAGTTTTTCCAGTTTGCTTGGGTCTCGCCTATCGTTGCAATCCCCCAACAACTCCGGACATTCTTTTACCGTCGTCCGTGTCACAACTCACCCTTTTAGTTAACTCACATCATCAACAAACACATCACCCCGGTATTCTCCCCTCGCCCCGCCACGGATGATCCATGGCGATTTGAGCCGCAAGCGGGGAGAGGGGCGGGGGTGAGGGGACTTACGCTCAAAAGACTTATTCACCCAGTGATTGACCTATCACTTTCAATACAGCAAGTACATCGACTTCGATCGAAGTGTTCGTGAACCGGAGGACTCGAATACCTTGAGCGTTCAACCAAGCGTCACGCCGCGCATCTTTTGCCTTACCTTCATGGGTACGATGATCGCATCCGTTGTATTCCATTGCAAGGTGATGAGTTCCACAATAGAAATCAAGCATGTACGGGCCGATTGGGTGTTGGCGCCTAAACATCGCTCCACAACATCGTCGTCCACGAAGGTGGAACCACAAAATCGATTTCGATTTGGTGGCTCGTTGCCTCAACTGTTCGGCAAACTCATCGCGTCGACGCGGCGCTGTTCCATCACCTGAGTCCACACAAGCAAATTTAGAAATCCCTCACCCCCAGCCCCTTTCCCTTTTTAGCAACCTATTCGGTTACAGGAGAGTCATTACAAAGGGAGAGGGAGAAATCCCGGATCAAATGGACACGCCGCAGTTATTCCAGATTGGCTGGGTCAGGTCTAACGTTGAAATCACCCAACAACTCCAGACCTTCTTTTACCGTCGTCCGCGTCACAACTCTTCCTTTTAGTTAACTCACAGCATCAACAACAACCACACTCCGGTATTCTCGCCCGCCACGGATGATCCATGGCGTTTTGAGCCGCAAGCGGGGAGATGGGCAGGGGTGAGGGGACAGAGCACTTCCTTCAATCAAAGGTCGAACGAAACAATCGCAATCACCAATCCCATGATCACCAAGAATACAACGAGCCAAGCCTGCCATCGCGATTTTCGTAGATAATAATGTCCCCCAAAAACTGCGAGGGGTCCGTGTAGCTCAATTGAAAAGTCGTTTCGCTGGTTTTGCAGTAACGGAATTTCTCTAGAAATACTGCCACTACGAACCGATGGAAGCGGCCCGGATAGATTCTCGCGAAGAAGCTTACGGTATCGACTCGTGAATTCAGGCTCCTTCAAGGGCTTGATGATCTTTGAAGGGAGCACTGCCGTTCCATCCATCAGAACTGCAACGGGTACGCTTGGGGAAGGTTGAGTGCTTAGTCCATTTCCGACGACAGGCGTCCATGTCAAACGAATCCAATAGACCCAACAATCAGTCACGATCGTGGTCTCAACGTCATCACGGAAATATTCAACGCCTTGTCCGATCCGTAAAGTGATCGCCTGAATTGATTGAGGAGTTTTCTTTCAGAAATGCTACGGATACAGTCCCATCCTGTACTTTGAGTCCCGAATATTCTGTAGCGACCGCGGATTTCGCTGCTCGAATCGCTTTGCCCACCGACAGGGAAGGTTCCTCGTCGCCACCCTTCCAAGTTGGAGCGCTCGCTAATTGTTCTGAGGTGAGAACCACCGATACCGCTTCGCCATCCAACGAACCAAAATGGCGTTGTTAGCTCAAGACACTTCCCACTCAAACTCATAACCAGCATCAAATGAACCACGAAGCGAATCATGTGTTTTCCCCCTATCGCTCGCTCTCCATCAGTTAGCCATGGGAGTCGCGACGTTGCGATACTTCCCAATGCTCCATTTCATTCCTTATGGAATCTGTCAATCACCATCTTAGTGACTAAAGGCATCTGTACAAAGATCGCCAGGTACATAAACAACACCACTATCTCAAAAACAAGAATCGAATAGCTCTTCACTTGATGTGGCCGAATATGCATTCATCTCACGCCCTTCAAGTCTCAAGCGGTACATACAACCGTTGGGGACGATGGCTTTACGTATATTCCTCGCCAGGAAGGATCTGGAATTTCTGCATCCGTTCACGTGTACTCAACCAACCGCTACCAGCCCTCTTCATTTAACAACTTCGCTCTTTCAATCAACGGACTCAATCACCGACACCCCGACCTTCTCCCCTCGCCCCGCCATGGATGGTCCATGGCGTTACAAGATGCAAGCGGGGAGAGGGGCGGTGAGGGACTTACGCTCAAAAGCCTCATTCACCTAGTGATTCTCCTATTATTTTTCAATACCACCAAGAACGTCATCTTCGATCTGTGTATTCGTGAACCGAAGTACTCGAATACCTCGAGGCTTCAACCAAGCGTCAAGCCGCGCATCTTTTACCTTACCTTCGTGGGTACCACACGCCACATTTAGAAATCCCTCACCCCCAGCCCCTCTCCCTTTTAGCAACCTATTCGGTTACGGGAGAGTCATTACAAAAGGGAAGAGGAAAATCCCGGATCAAATTTGGGCGGCTATTCTCTGGATTGCATCAGTCACACTTGATGTTTAACCACGATTCAACTTCCTTCCGAGATCAGCCCTCTGCCTTTAAGAACTCGACTCTTTTAATCAACTTCAATCACACCACACCCCAGTATTCTCCCCTCGTCCCGCCACGGAAGGTCCATGGCGTTACAAGTTGCAAGCGGAGAGAGGAGGGAAATCCCAGATCAAAAAGGGGCCGCTTGTTCTCTAGTTTGCATCAGTCACACTTGATGATCATGAGTCCGATTTTCAGGTTCGATCTACAGAACCCGGAACTCTATCCTGGAACGTTTGAAAAGCTTCTTGCGTTCCATCGAGAATTTCGGAAACCACGAACCGCAAACAACGTCCCTGTAAGTCCAATCACGAATGCAGAAAGCAGCGAGTCTCGCATGGCCGTTCTCAATGGCACGGGCGTTTGACCATATCGAACTTCCGATATCCAACCATCGGTCGGGATCCATCGAAGTTCCTGATTGAGCAGTACCAAGCCTGGAAATGATACGAGCAAAGCACAAGATAGAAGTAACAAAGCAATCATCCAATACGCCAGAACCTTGCGTTCCCGACGCTCTAACCGGCAAGACGCTAAAGGCGCTTTGTATGCTGAATCCATGCTTCTGGTGCCTCTGCGACCAAAGAATCCATCTCGGCCAAGGTGGCGAACCTACAACTTAGGAACGGGCCGCGTAGGTGGCTTTTCAATCATCCGCGCCTTATCGTCTCGTGGCGGTGGAGGATTGTTATTATTGTTGTTGGGACGATTATTGTTCCGAGGAGGATTCAGATCGGTAAATGCTTCCTTCCAAGACCATCCAACAGGTCGTTCCAATTCGCGCTGCGCCAAAAAGGCCCAAGGAGTTCCCTGATGATCGCGAACCACTCGCTGCAGCATCTCGATCGCAGCAGCCCCTTCTTTTTCTAACTTGCTACCAACCGATATCTCGGTCGATGGAACCAGATTCCATGTGTTGCTCTTAGCATCCTCAAAGACGATGCCTCGCTTGGCTTTGGCCAGCATCAAGTTGTACGTTTCTGTTCGAACTTTTTCAGCGAGCGCCGTTCCAAAGGACAAGTCGAAGCTGGCCAACCATCGAGGTGATTCCTCTTTGTCCCGATGCTTGGCTCCTTCTTGCAACAATTCGCATAGAGCATAAAGCTTGGGCTCCAAGCGAGCTGCTTCCTGTTGCGATTGCGTTAGCGCACTCACAAAGGCAGGCTCGTCCGTCTTGGTAAAAAGTTCACGTTGAGGCTGTCAAGAACCCTCGTAAAAATCGCGATAACACCGAGTAAAGCCGCATATTGAATCTGCCGGAAACCATCTCCACCAATCCGTCTCCGAGATGTAATCAGGACGATAGCGTTCCATGATATCCGGATCAAAGAAGTAAGCTAAATGGGATGCGAACGCATCCGTTTCACCTCTTCCAACGCGTCGATTGATTTTGCGATTGGGGTGGACGGTAAAATAGATTCCACCGGTCTCATAACAGAGTCGCGAAAGGGCAAAGGGGCCAAACCCTGAATCGATGATCGGCTCATCGAAGTAGTTGTCTTCGTACCCTAGCTGAATCCGCTCAGGATAATAGGTTTCAGGACCTTGATCGATCTGTGCCCACTGAGGAGTCTGGTCATACTTGGGATCAGGATCCACGTACTTGATGTAGGTGTATTCTCGACCGAACGGAGCAGGCACCCCCATCACGTAAACTGGCATGGCGAATTTGCGGCACATTTCGACAGTCTTATCGAGCCCTTTCGCATCGTCACCTCGTTCATCGGTCACAGCGATCAACATCACATTGCGAGTCGGGCCTTTGCCCGATCGATTGGCTCGTAATCCTTTGTACTTGTCAGCCGCCATGTACAAGGCCGAGAATACTCGCTCGACGCCCGATACATCGGTCTGAATCGAATCGATGGCGGCCGTGATCTCTTCCAAATCGACCGTCGGATTCTCGGTCAAGAGTTCTACTTTTTCGCCGAACGAATAAACGCTCGTCAGCAAAGGCACTTCCGCAAGATCTTCTTTGGTAAGCTTCTCTTTCCACTGCTCTTGAATGATGCCAAGCTCATCATAGATCTTGGTAAATCGATCTCGAATCTCTTGACGTCGACGCGTCAACGAGCCCGACGCATCAAATAACCAAACCACAAGCGTGGGACGTTCTTCAATCGATCGCAAAATCTCATAGGTAATGCGATCCACAGCGCCTTCGGTTCCTGTCGTTCCCACTCCGGTCATTCCGCGAACCGATCGATTGGAATCAACCAATCCGACCGCTTGCTTAACGTTGCTGGAAACCTCCAAGTTTGGATTGGTATTGAGACTTGCGGCATCCAGAATCGGTATCTCGGAAACATCAGCCACTACCGGTGCTTCACTCAGCGCCATCCCTGAACCACCGAAAGAATTGGCCCCAATCGAATCCGAAGGAGTATCGGAATAAGCGATCTCATCGATCACGTTGAACTCGGGCTCTTCCTCGGGCACCGGAACCGATTGGATCAATAGCGCTTTAAGGATTGAGGTGACGTGATGATCGGAACACTCGCCAACCCCACGATCAAGGCTACGTGAACAACTAACGAAATCAAAAAGCTCTTCGTATCACCATCCAACCACGACCCGCGTTCTTCCTCTTCTTCATCGTCTTCTTCGAGCTCGGTCTCGGCACATTCGTCGTCCGATAGAACTTTTGCGTTTTCCACAAATTCTGCAACGCCATTTGAGTCCTGCGGAAGGGCATGCACGGGTGAAGGTGAGGCAACAGCGTCGCCCCCCAACTCGCTTTGCGAAGGCGTTTCCCCACCTTCGGCGAGCGGTTCGTCTGCAGAGACGTCAGAGTCACTAGGTCGTTTCAGCATCTACCAATCCTGCCGTTTCGAAAATCCATAAGCCTTGGACTATCTCTAGTTTCGCCCTGAAACGGAGCAAAATCAACTGAGAACCAAAGGGTTCCTCCGTAAACTCGCTTTCCCAGAGAAAAGTGGGCATAAACACCCATCTTCGCCCTCGTTTAAAGGGTTTTAGCCCCTGGCTCGTCTCCATTTCCTTTTCAAAATGGCTCCAAAAACGACGGATTCCTGTCCCTTACCTCATCTTTTGGTCACAGCATCGGACCGGCTGGCTGATTTTCCTACCCCAATCCAACGGCACAATTAGCGTTGAAGCGCTAGGTAAGACTCTGCTCTAGGCCTCATTTTTGACGTCAGCTGAATCCGCGTGGGTGGCCTCTGTCAATTGTTCGGAGGTCATCGAGAGGACCGAACTTCGGTGACTTTCACGGTCCTTGGTAACGTGAACATACGTACCAACATAGGGTTCCGTAACGCGAACTTTCGAATCCAGTGGCGCGACAATCAACAGTTGCAGACCAAACTTCTGAAAGAGATCCAAAGCATACTCGGCGTGAAGATCGTCGCTTCGCGAAAACATTTCATCAACCATGACAAAGTGGAATCGATCGGAGATCGGTGCCATGGGATCGATGTTGTATTGATAAGCGATAGCGGCCACCAATACCAAGAATGCTAACTTTCCTTTCTCACCTCCCGATTGCCCCGTTCCGCCATCGTAATAACTGCGTCTTTCTCCAGTTTCAGAAACAACTTCTTGGGCCGCAAACTGAAACCAGTTGCGGACATCGATGACCTTCTCACGCCACCTTTGTTGCTCCTCACTTCGCAATCGCCCTACCAATTTTTCGATGCGAACAAAGGTCGCTTCATTCGATTCGGGCGTTCCATCCATCGACGTGCTTAAACAATGCGCCAACTCTTTGCGAAACTCTTGGATCTCGCGGTCCGCCACTTCAATCGCCTCCAGTCGCATGTGCGTTCCCTTCTTCCACTCAAGCATCTGAAGGGCTTTGTTGAGCTGTTCGATCTTGTCGCGAATCTCCTGACGAATTATTCTCCAGCGTCCCGTATAGCAAACCAACCTCATGCAAAACGCTCTCATTCAATCGATTCTTGAACCGCTCCTCATGGCGAGGTAGGTCATCGCCTGCAAGTTGATCATACAAGGCGATGAACCCATCCAATGATGCGAGCTCAGGATCGAGGTCTGTTTGGGATTCAGGAAACTGGCGCACATATCGCGTCATGGCATGAGTGACATCGCGCACCAGCGGAGCGAGCTGCGATCTTAACGCTTCCACTTGAACTCGCTGATTTCGCTCAACCACATCCGGAAGCAACCCCAGATTTTCGATCGACAGAGGTTCTGCGAACAGTTTTTCAATCGCTGCAAAATGCTGAAAATGCTGTTCCCAACCCCCATTCTTCTTGGCTCTGTCGATCAGTTGTCGCGCTGAACGCAAAAGTCGCTCGCCCTGCAACGCCTCCGACTCCAGCGCTGTCTTGGCGGCAATCTGTTGGTCTCGTTGTTCTTGAAGTGCTTTTGCTTCGCCAAGCAGCAGTTCCGCCCTTCGCCGTAGTTCTCGCGTTCGATCCGACGCGTGCTCCCACTGATACTTTTCCTGCTGCAACTGCTTCGCTTCCACTTCATGCCGGAAATAATCGATCGAATCAAAGTCTTCGATTTTCAAAACCTGATTCACGGATTCGATCGATCCAATGATCGTTTCGTGAGACTGCCTCAATCCATCCATACGATTCTGAAGCGATTGAATGATTCGTTGGCGCTGGCCGATGCTATCCAACAATGAAGCTTTCTTCGATTGATTATCCCATCCCAGAACATAATGCTTGACGTCGTTCCCTTGCTGCCGATCATCTTTGGTGTGCCGAACCTCGTTCGATTTGAAGTGCCGATTTCTCGTCATGGCAGCACCACGAGCATGCTGAAAATCTTCCATCGATTCGCAAGCAAGATAGTCAAATCGATGTTCAATTTCTGCTCGGACCCAGCCGGACAAAGGATGATTTCGATACCCTAGTTTTCCGGGAAGTCGATGGCGCGGCATGGCTCGATCCGAAATCTTTTCTTGATCAAGAACGCGAAGATACACCAATCGTTGCCCATGTCCTCGCTGATCGACCAAACGTTCGCGATCAAGATACTCAGCCACCTTGCGATAGTATTGTTCCGGTACCAGCAAGCTTCGCGCAAAACTGAATAGAACCTGTTCAATGCTCGCAGTCCATTCTTGCTGTTCGGGCAACACCTCCACTAGCTCCGCCGCAAATGGAAGATCCTGTGGCTTTAGCTTCAATGCCTGGGCCATGCGATCGCGAACCTGAATGAGTGCTTCTGGAAGATTCCCGTGCCGGGCGGCCAACGAACGAAGCTCTCGTTCTTCTTCATGTTGCAATTGGGTCAGAGCTCCCAATTCCCGTTGCAAGTCGAGCCACTGTTGATGGTTGTTTTCCTTTTCCTGATGCAACTTTGGAAGAAGTTCTTGAAGTTGCGATCGAAGCTGATGAAATTGTTGGGCGGATTGGACAGGGCCAAGCGACCGTCCTTCCACGGCCTGCATCATGCGTTGGTACAGCTTCTTCTTGTTCTCTCCGAGACGATTGGCTTGCTCGATAAACGCGGGGAGCATACGAAGGCGATCATCGGCAGCGCCTTCCAACTCTACTTCCATACGCAATGATTCTTTCTGTTGCGACTGAATGGTTTCACCCAGTCGCTGCATCTCGAGCGTATGGTAACGAATCTGTTCTTGAAGTCTCTCCCAAAACGGCTGAAGCAGTCTTTCTTTGGCGTTGGCAAAGAAGTAAGGAATACTCTCCAAGAGTTGTTCCTGGTGTCGCAAGGCACGTTCGCGGTCGCGGTAGAGCCGCCCAGACTGCACGATTGGCTCGAGCAATTCTTTTTGCAAACGAATGCGAACGAGAATCGCATGCGCTTCGCTCAGTTCCGTAAAATGAGTCAGCAACTTGGCAATGCGTTCGTTCCAAGGCTGCTTTTCGAGCATATGTTGCCGAATGAATGCATCCAAGCGCTGCACATCTTTGACGGCAACGGTTTGATTGAAGATATCCATGGCCTTCGGTCGAAAGCCCATAGCCCGCTGGAGCCACTGAAAATACTGCTGGTAGCTAGTGGCCGTTTCCAATCCGCGAGCTCGCAATTGCTTGGCCACGTTGGTCGCTGCCGTCAAACCAGCGAGATCTTTCGCGATGCAAAAGTCGCCTTCGCCGTAAGCATAAATCCTCTCGACACCTTGCTCGTGATTCAGATACAACACCTGGCAAAGCGTGAATGATTTTTGGCGAGCGGCATGATGAAATGTCGCTAACAAGACCGTGAAGTGTCCATGACTCGGCCTCAAATACTGAATTTGTGGACGACCATCGGCCCCGACCAATCGATCGTGAGCACCACGGATGTAGGTTCGTTCATCGCGTTCATTCTTGCTCGCCCCTGCAGCCACGTTGTAATTGCGAACTTGAGGCCGAACGAGCAACGTTAAAATGGCATCGACTAACGTGGACTTGCCCGATCCATTCTCGCCCACAAGCAAGGTCGTTTGTCCACATGGATCGAGCGAATACACTTTGCCATCAAAGGTTCCCCAATTGAGAACTTCCAATCGGTGCAAACGATAACCGGGCAGGGGAGGGAAGTCCAATGCGTTCTGCGATGCGGCGAATTCCTTCGAAGACTTCTTGAAAGATGTTGAAGCCATATCAAAACTCCTCGCGCTGGCTACGAGATTCGTTGGCGAGCAACGTTTGGGATCCTCCTTTAGATTCCAACTCGTTCAAGAGTCGCAATCGCAACTGATCCAAAACGTTGAGTGGCAAGCGAGCTTTGAGGATACGACGAATCTCCCAAGTCGGAGGATCCTTTTCAAAGGCTCGAACAAATCGGAGTTCCTCTAACTTACGTAACGACGATGCAAGTTGTCTTTGAAGCTTGAGGGCATCTTCGGTCGCAGGGAAGAACGCTTGCCACAAGGCATATAGATCGGACTGCGCTACGACGCATCGTTCATTGGTTACGTCGCTTTCTTCATAACGACGCAATTCATCTCGCAACAAAACGCAAAGTAACGTCACGTCATACGAAAGTGGAATACGTCGAAATAGACGCGGTACGTCTTGCGCATCTTCCGCATCGGCATCGTTGTTGGCCGGATGGAGATAGGCCATCCCATCGGCCTCATCAAGGATGACTTCTAATCCAATTTTGGCAAAGTAACTTCGCAATGCAGCGGCATGCCGAAGGATTAGATCCCATAGTCGCTCGCCGTCATCATGGTAAATCACACCTTGCAGTAAGCGTACTGCTGCAGCGCTCCACTCGACGGCCGAAACGGGCTTCTCTTCCATCGCTTCCATGTTTCTTTCCCACTCACGTTTGGATGATTTCGATGGATCACGGGTCATTTTGGTTTTCGTCCTCCTTCGCGTGAACGAGCCATCGGTTGAAATCGCATCCACGGAAGACGCACCGACCAAACGGTTTTGTCCTCCTTCCCGATCTCGACCCGCATCGATTCGCTCAGGGTTTCATCTATAGGATGCCCATCTTCACTCGCGATTTGCATATACCCCAAGATTTCAAAGAGCCCTTCCTGGAGCGGAAAGCGATCCACAATGTCGGCAAGAGTACAAACCTTGCCTTGCAAAGTGCATTCACGAATTTGCCGCCGAAGCTTGCGTAGATCGAGCCGACTCAATTGCGACAGACTGGCGACTACCTTTTGCGCATGGCGAAAATCGAACGTAGACTCTTGAATCTCGGGCATCTCGAACGAAGCCGACGGAGACCAAAAGGGCCTGCTCAAGGGCGCCTGCAATGTTGGCTCCACTTCGATCTCAAACTCAAAGGATTCGGGAGGCTCAGACTGCATGGAAAGGGCCAGTGTTCGAATCTCGTGGAGCATCGAAGCTAGACGCTGTCGCTGAGCCGTAGCCTGTGCGTCCAACAGTCGGCGCAAGGTCGCTGAGAGCCGCATATTGGTTCGCATGACCTTGTCTGCCTCGGCCAAAAGTTGCGGCACCATGCGTCGGAGGTGATGCAACGATTCGTGATCTTAGCTTAAGGCTTCTAACTTTTGAATGTCTTCGATACACTTCCGAACGGTTCGTTGCTGCGTTGGTGAAAGCAAGAACTTGGTGAATGCGTAAAAGCTAATCCCTTCATCTTGTTGCTTGAGCACATCGGCCGCATCGAGTGCAAAACCGAGAATCGTGCCGCGATTTTGCTCGCCTGATGCTTGCAGGTTTTGAACGTTGCGAGCGATCGCTTCAAAACGCTCTTCCACAGCGCGAAAATCGGATTGCAAACCTTTGAGCAATTCCATGGCCGCGTGAAATCGTTCGCGAATCTGAGCAGGTTGATAAATCTGCACTCCCTTCCCATCTTCGATCGCATCAATCTCTTGCTGCAATTTAGATTGTTGCTCGCGAAGGAAGGCCACTCTGGCATCCGGGTCAGCAGACGCGCCTCGAACAACATCCTCCAACGTCTCCATGATCAAACGCAATCTTCCCTCGGTCCCCACCATTGCTTTGCGTCGATCCAATGCAGCCTCGGCAAATCGCATCGCTTCTTCGGCATGAGGTGTGAGCTGATATTGAGGTTCGTTGGCGGTGGCTTCGATAAAGCGTTTCAACCATCCACCGTCGACCCAATTGGCAAGATAGCGATCCGGTGTCCCCGTCATGACCTCTGGCGAGGATTGATGAAGTTCACCCTGATATTGGCGAATGCGCTCACGAACTTCCGATTGCCCCATCGAAAGAAGCTCGGTCGCTTTGAAAGCTTGATACAAAAATCGATCACCAAGGGTGCGAGATCGGATCGAAGAAGCCGGACCGTGGGAGACGAATCAAAATAAGATCGAAGATGCTCGCGACGCATGGCAGCTGCGATATCGGGACTGAAAGCCATCGTCGTAGGAAGGAGAAACCGCAAAAGGAAGGAATGCTAAGTCACACTCTTTCTATAGTGACTCAAAGCCCCCCAGAGACAAGGGATATCCCCGAAAACTCCCAAAAGTCGGCCTTCTAGGGAAATGCTCGCCATTGAGAACGACGCTGAGCTTCCACGGTCCAAAGGCTGGCCTGGCCATCGAAGGTGCCGATGGCAAGCCATCCTTGCGTGGGATGGATTGCGATCGAGGTTGCCCAATCGGTCAAATCGCGGACGGCCTTGTCGGCTTTATTGGTCTTCAAATCGATTGAACTCACCAGCCTTTCCGAGGTGGCAATCCAAATCTTCTGTTGATGAAGAAGGGTCTTGAGACTTTCTCCAGTGATGGCAGCCTCAGCGATCTTTTTGGTTCCTTCAACATCCCAACGATGCCACTTCTGATCCAATCCGGTCGAATAGATTTGTTTGCCATCTTCCGAGAACAGAACACTTCGTACGGGAGCCCCATGTCCTTGATAGTTGGCGATCAACTCATACGATTGCATATCAAACACTTTGGCTGACTTGTCGCGACTGCCAGAGACGAGCTTCGAACCGTCGGGGCTCCATGCGACACTCAAAACCCAATCCGCGTGGCTCGCAATCGTTTTGGTCTCTTGGTTGAGGTCACCCTCCCATGGCACGATTCGAATCAAGGTATCGCCTGACGCCACGGCAAGTTTCTTTCGATCGGGACTCAGTGCAATATCCAACACCACTTCGTGCGTTCGCGCGACCACTCGCTTCAATGTCCCTGTTTCCCAGTCATAACTGCGAACTTCACCAAGTCGTCCAGGTGTTCCTCCACCCACGATGAGTTCTTTTCCATCCGCCGTCATCACCATCGCATAAATTCGCTCTGGCATATTTGCGATGCGTCGTTCGAGCGTGCACGTTGCATCCGCATTGACTTTCCAAACCAAAACCTCATGCAAGCCCGCAGTGATGAGTCGCGAGCCATCGGGAGTGAATGTCATCGAAAGAAGTGGAATCGACCGCGGATACGCTGGAGGTGCCACATACGTAGATGGTGGCGAAGCCAAGTGCAATGGTAGCTTCTCTGATGCGGAATCGATCTTACCTCCCGCCGATACCCATGCGCGAATGGTCTGAATCTGTTCGGGTGATAATGGTTCACTCTCGGCAGGCATTCGCTCGGAAGCATCTTGCGTTTCAATTCTTCGCAGCAACTCGTTTGCCGAGTTGGGTTCCATCGAAAGAGGCGACAATCCCGAATCACCTGCCTTCTTGAGTTGCACGCCCGTATCAACCCGGTAACCCCCTTCCGCTTTCTTGGGCCCATGGCAAGGCATGCAATGTTCAAGCAAAATCGGAGCAACGTGCGTTTCAAACCGCACGTCTTGGTTTGGGGCCTTATCCTCAGCCCTGGTAACTCCACCAATCAAGCACCCGATCGTGACGGCCATCACGGCAGTTACGAAGGCTCGAACAATGGCTTGCATCGTTTTACGGATGGGTACGACTAAGTCATGCATAGTTTTCAACCGAATCGCCTCGTCACCAATGTGGAAGCCTCTCCATAGAACGACGATGAATCGCTCATTGGCGTACACAGGATTTTTAGTGCTGAAATAAGAATTCATCCGTATTGATCAATGCCCAACAGAAATCTTCAAGGCCTCGAGCCGTATCGGCTTGAGAACGAACATAGCCCACGGCAGTTTGATATTCGGCATCAGATGGCCCCCGAGCCAGAGCGGCCCAGTAGAGTTCATTGATGATCTGCTCGATGGGTTGATTCGATTTTAGCCCCTTACGGAAGCGATTGTTTTCGTGCTTCAGTTTTTCGTAAACGACCGGACCATTGAAGAGCTCAATCGCCATACCTAAATTCGAATCCTCATTCCTTTCACAAGCGCAAACGGTTGAACGCTCTGGCTGTCCAAACACGCGAAGAAAATCATTCTTGGCAATATCCGGCGCAGGAAGCTGTGTCGCATGAACGATCGGAAGATTGCCGAACGACTGCGGGAGGTCGAACACATGATTGAGCGCATCCAAAAGTTGTTCGGCAGTTAGCATGCGAGGTTCTTGATGGGAAAAATAAAGATGGTCATCGCGATTCCATTCGCTGGTTTTGAAGCTTGCCTGATAGGTATGGCTATTGAGAATCGTTTTCAAGAGAGCCTTGCGATCGTATCCATGCTCGACAAAATCGCGAGTCAAAGCATCAAGTAAGGGGACATTCGTGGGAGGATTTGAATCGCGGAAATCGTCGATGGGATCGACGATACCTCGCGAAAACAAATGACTCCAAATTCGATTGACTTCGATCTTGGCAAAGTAAGGATTCTCTTTTTGAATGAGCCATTCGGCAAAGGTCAACCGCCGATCCTCTTCGCCACTTAAATCCACCGAGCCCTGTTTTGGCAACCATGGTTTCATCACCGTTCCCGTCCGCGGCTGCGTGACCTCCCCTGAGCCAGAAGCCCAAATGATTTGCTCGCCGGGCCTAACGGACTTCTTTCGCTGAACGCGATTAAAGAAAGAAGCCAATCCATAATAATTATCTTGAGTCCAACGTTCGAAGGGATGATTGTGGCATTTGGCACATTGCAAACGCGCCCCCAAAAAAACCTGCGATACGTTTTCTACACACTCGTTGGTATCACCGGCCGTGCGATAAAAATTGGCCGGTGGATTGGAAAGGGTGCTCCCTGAAGCTGTGATGAGCTCCCTTGCGAAGACATCGTAAGGAACATTGGTACGAATCGCATGCTCAACCCAGCGATGGTATTTGTGAACGCCATCGTCCCCTACGGTTTTTGCCGTTACCTTGAGTAGATCGCACCACTTCAAGGCCCAGAACTTGGCATGCTCGGGGCGATCCAACAATGCATCGATAAGTTTTGCCCGCTTCTCCTTGGAAGTATCGGCAACAAATTGCTGAGCCTCTTCCGGAGTCGGTAGAATACCCAAGAGATCCAAGTAGATCCTGCGCAGAATTCGGAATCATCGCAAAGTGCGGCAGGAGCATACTGCAGCTGGTGAAGCTTAGCAAAGACGAGGTCATCGATATAGTTGCGTGAAGCAGGTGGGGACCAAACGAATCCTTGAACCTGATCGACGAAGAGCAAAGGTAATGCTTCCACATGCTCCAAATAGCGGATCAAGATCGTGGCTTCGCCACGTTGATGCGACTGAACGAGCCCTTGTGCATTCACCGATGCTATGGAAGGATGCGAACTTTCATAGGCGGCCAACGGTGTCACATCGGTCTTTGAGCCATCGGAAAAATGAGCCGTCACTGCGATTTGTTGCTGGCCGGTTTTTCAATTCCAACACGCGTCGTTCATGCGGCGTGATCTCCAATCGCACACAGCGACGAGCATCGGGCGCATCCGCTTGAGCTCCTTCTGCAATCCATGAACGCAAGAGTTGGTAAGCCAAGTCGCTCTTGTGCAATTGCACGCCCCCACCGTGAGGAACTTTCATCAGCGGCTTGAGGAGCAGCAAACTCTTTTCAGCATCCAACACATGGACCCGTCTACCCATGTCTTCGCGAATGAGCGTCAACTGATCCAGTTTGGGATCAAAAGCCCGAAGAGATAAGCGAAAAGATCCTTTACCACTCGGCGATCCATGACACGCTCCAGAATTGCAGTTCTGCTTGGAGAGAGCCACGAGGACTTCATTCTCAAAGGCGATCGGTGCTACCTGTTCGAATCGTTCGACCGTTAATGGGACTTGAAGACGATGGTGTCCTACCGCGATCGTGACCTGCGTTTGCCCATTGGACAAAGGTTGGATCACACCGTGCTCGACTCTAGCGATCTTTGGATCCTCGACACGGATCGTAGCAAGATGGGTCCAATCGCGAAGTTGCTCTTTTTCATCCGCACCTGTTACTACCAGTTGTTGCGATACGCGTTGGCCAGTCAGCGCGATCGATGTCGGATAAGCCTCGATGCGCGATGGGGCCGATGCCACCTTCACGGTCGCTACCGATGTCGCTGTATAAGGTTGTCCCGCGTAGCTGCCCGTCACTTCCGCCTGCAAGGTCATCGAGGCCACACTCTTCGCGATCCCTTGTGGAAGGTTAAGATCGACGACCTTCTGCATCTCCGCTTCCTCCAAGGTCCATGCCTCGGGAACGGTCACTCCTTCCGGCAGGTTCTTAAGTCGCAAGGTAAGCTTCCCTACATCGAGTCTGTTTTTGCGGACAGAAAACTGAATGGGAATGGTTTGTCCCGCGGCCACCTCCAACGGAGCCTTCACTTGCAATTCCAATGGATCGAACCACTCCAACGGAAGGCGTTGCTCTTCAATGCGTCCGCGTCCTTGGAATTCGCCAATCGTTCGAACCATCAATGTATCAGGATAGACGGATGCACTTTGTGATGCACTTGCAGGTGGTGTGATGGTCAAAACGTACTGATCTTTGTCGATCTTGCTTTGAAAACTCCAAGGAGTGCTTCCTTCCAATTGCAATAACGTGACAGCATCCTTGAACTCGGGCTTACTCCGCACAAGTTTTAGGGTTGCCGTTTGCGTTGCAGCCCGACGCGCCATAGGCAGAGGTGAAGCATCCCATTGAAAGAACGGGCCTTCATTGGGATGACCTGCGATCGCGATGCGTCCATCCAGCGATGGATGAACCATCCACTCTTGCGGATTGCGAAGCGTTCGCAGGGCTTGTCCTGAAACAAAAACTTGTAGGGAAGGCTGTTCTTTGGAACGAGCGATCAAGGGAATCGCTTGGAGCGCCGACTCTTGAAAGCTGGCATCGACCGCCATGTAGACTCGCCCTTCCTTGGCCTTCGCGGGAATCGTCGAGCGAAGCCATCGAAGACCAGGTACCGGCGATGCAAAGTCGATATCGATTTCTCCATCATAGCCTTGCCGTTGGACCACCAGATCGATTCCACCGACCCCTTGTTGTGTTTCGAGCAAAAAACGATCCTTCGTTTTGGCATCGGGCTTTAGCGCAACGGCAAACGGAGAAGGTGGGGCGACTTCAATGGCATAGGCCATCGCGTCCCCACGTCGTCGCAGAAGATCGCGGACCTCGAGTTGATAGACACCATCGGCAGGAAGTGTCGCCGTCAACTGAAACTCGTCTTGCTCGCCCACAGGTGACTCGGCTACCACCTTTTGATCCGCCCCAATGAGCTTCATGTGAAGCAAGGTGGCTGTCCCCAAGCTTCGCGTCTTGGACGCAAACACGAGCGAGGCACCTTTCTTTCCCATCAAGGAATAGCGATCCTTCGCGGTCTCGGAATTCAATCGACCTTGAAGAATGCATGGAATGTTCGAGTCGATAGGATGATCCGAAGTGGCATGCTCAACGCTTCGCAATGGTCGGTGCGTGATCTTGATCGTGCCCCAAGATGATGGTGATCCATCTTTTGCACGCAATGCGACGGCATAAGGGCCTTCCGGAAGCTGATCCGGCAAGGATCGTTCCACGGAATTCCCTACAGAGTTCATCGCACCATAGGATGTCAATGCAATCGATTGACCTGGATTCGCATAGAGTGGCCATACAAAATCGATCAGTGGAAAGGAGCCAACACGCAATCGATAGCGATCGCCTTGTAGGTATCGATTGTCGCGAACTTCAAGAAAGTAGGTCCCTTGGGTCGCAAAGGTATACTGCAACGCCGCATCGCCATTTGTGGCTCGATCGTCGGCAACTTCGATTTCGCGACCGTTCGCATCGAGCAATCGAAGGAGCGGATCCATTTTCGAACCGATGCGAAAGGCAAGCACATCGAAGGCAATTGTTTGACCTTGTTCGACTTCGATCCGAAAGAGATCGCTTGCGGCTCCATTGCTTCGGCCTTCGATGGCCATGGGAATGGATATCGCCTGAGCCGTCGCGAATCCATGATTGTCTTCCTTCTCGAGCGTTGTCGGGAGATCGTCGATCACACAGGGGAGTGCTTCGGACACACCTTGCTTGGAAGCGATCCATCCGTAAAACAACCCCAAGGGTGCTTGAGGAGATGCTCGGAATGTTAAGGCTACCCGATTCTCGTCGCTAGAGTCGATCGAATGTTCGACTGGAGCTTGTGTCCAATATCGCACAGGACCAGTGAGGTTCTTTCCTTGCAGAATAACTTGCGTACTCTTCCCAGGTTCGATACTGGCCGGAGTCATTTGTTCCACTACCGCTTGCGCCACTAGCGGCCTAGATCCCAAGACGATTATCCACAATAGCAGAACAGGTAGCTGGAGCCACGCAAACATTGGATTCCGAGTACCAAGCCTAAGCATAGATACCATCTCGAAGGGCAGGAGGGTGGGAAGTGTGTGTCACCGAGTTCGAATCCGCTTGGTGGGTTTGCTTACCGATTTGGTTTGGAGCAAACCCGTTTGATTCGATGGGGACACAGAAAATGGATGAAGGCCGGTGGAAATGAGGATAGGTCGAACCGTGGTAGGATCCCTTGATTGTAACCTTGCGCAGGCGAGCATACGAATCGAGAAAGCCATTCCCGGCAATTTTTCCTCATCGTCCTGTTCCTACCCAGGGAACCAGCAGTTACTACGGCAGAGGGGAAGGGAAGGACTGTTCAAGATAAGCCGTATCCCAAATCCCTGCGGTCTGCGGTTTGCCATACTCTGCACCACCGGTCACGACGCATAAGTTGGGGCGCATCCATACGCTCCCGGGATGATGGGTATGCCCGCACAGGACGAAGATCTTTTTGTGCGGGTATTGTTCGGCCAATTCTTCGAGAATGGTTCCGACTGCGCCACAAGCAAAATAAGGTAGCCAATCGGGATCGGAGTGACCACCTTCATACCACATCGCTTCTGCAAAAGGAGGAACGTGGGTCAAGACCATCGCATGGCGACCATCGCGAAGCACCGCTTGAAGCGACAGCTTCAATGTTTCGGCAGCATCGCGTCCTAACTCGCGCAATCTCTCTTGTCGAACTGCGAAAGATAAACCATGAAAGTCCCGAATCGATTCAAAATCAGCAAGGCGAATGGGAGTGGAATCGACATTCCCCAACGTCGCATCTCCCCAACCATCGTGTCCTACAAGTGACCAACCGAAATCGAGCTCGATGGGTGTAGCACCGGTCAAATAGTGAAACTTCCCAATAGCACGACAGTGTTGTCGCACCTTGGTGCGCGTTTCACGTATCGAACTTTGATAGTAGTCGTGATTGCCCAATACGAAGTCGATCGGAATCTGCAGCGATTGAAGCATCCGATCCAATTGAAACAATAGATCGGTAGATTCGCTGATATCACCGGTGATCAATAGCCGATCCGCATGGAGTTCGCGAATGGAATCGTACCATTGCTCGATTGCCTGCAATCCAGCAAAGGCGAGATGGAGGTCGGTAGCCCATACAATCTTCATAGCCGCCAGCTCGACCTTGAAGCCGAGCTCCATCCCTTTTTAAAATTCAAAGGTTTCCACCTTCGGGGTTTATCAACGAGTCCACGAGAAAGTTAGACGAGAGGGCCACTCCAAGATGCTTAGACAGTTTAAACGGAGCAAGGCGCCGTAACTCTGACAGACCTGTGAAAAATCTTCGTGCTGAAAGGGTGCCAAAACAACGGTGTACGCCTGTCGCTCGGTACCAATTCTATTATTCTATGTTGAAATTGTATTGATGACTCGTAATGGAAAATCTTTGTGACAACCACTGAGCCCCATCCGCTATTGCTTTTTGTCGGCCTGTTCGCATTGCTATTCATCGCCGGTTCGCTCTTCGCGTGGTCGGCAACGCTGATAGGCTGGGGAACCGGAAAGCTCAAACTTCCACCACCCGAGAAACGAAAGATGGCTCCATGGGGACTCGTCGACATTATCGTCACCGTCTTTCTAATGATTTTCATGCAGTTTCTATTTCTGGGAATTGCTATAGGGGTTGGAGCCGAATCGCTTGAAAAACTCAAAAAGCCTTCGATGCCTCCGGAGGTACATGCATCGCTAGCAGGCTCGCAGCAAGAAGGCAATTCGAATGCATCGAGTGGAGAGCAAGAGAGTTCATCGGAACCATCCGAATCGAAAGATGGAGGAACCGAGGCTGATGGTTCTACGAAACCTGTCGAGGCAACTCGAGATATTCGAAGTGCGGCTTGGCTTCATTCGTCGGGATTAGCGGTCATGCTGTTGGTGACGTTATGGATCTCGTTGCGTTGCCAGGTCGGATGGGATCGCATTGGCTGGTCGATTCAACGATTGGGAAGAGACTTTCTTTTGGCGACAGGCTCGATCCTTTTATTTGTCCCGATCGTTTATATCGTGATGGCGATCGTGTCCCAACAATTTGAATCGAAATACGACCACCCGTTGTTTCAAATGGTCGGTCAAAACCCTTGGCTCCTTGGGTTCGCAGTGTGGATGGCAGTGGTGGTGGCGCCCTTCACGGAAGAGTTTTTCTTTCGAGTCTTGTTGCAAGGGTACCTCGAATCGATGGCTTGTGGACCTATTTCGCTGCGAGCCATTTTGTTTGGACGCGTTTCCGAACCGGCCCTGGTTGCCGGGTCGGGCATCGGCCAATGGAACGAAGGATGGGTATCTTCTTCGCAGGGTTCGTTTTCCTCAAGCCGCTTGTCGCCATCGGATGTCGTTGTGGCCGATGTCGTTGTGGCGGATTTGGTCCATGCCGATCCTATGGTGATGGATCCAGCGAGCAACGTGGACAAGTCGCTCGCATCGGCCAACAATCCCTACCAGGCTCCGGCTTTTGCACCTACGATCCATGACGGTACGACCATGGAGAGCTCGGAGACGCAAGCGACCATTCCCGTCAAGCTTGCGTGGTGGCCAATCTTAGTGACCGCGTTACTCTTTGGGCTTGCTCACTTTGAATACGGAATGAGTTGGCTGCCACTGACTTTGCTTGGAGTCGTCCTTGGGTGGCTCTATCGGACGACTCACCGCATCTGGCCTAGTTTGCTAGTTCACATGTTTGTCAATTCCGTCGCCATGTTGGCTTTGGCCGCAAAAATCTTATCCGAGATGAAATGAACAATTCGCAAATTGCAGAAGTCTTCGAGGAGCTGGCGGATCTTCTCGAACTATCAGGTGAGAACGCATTTCGAGTGCGAGCGTATCGCAATGGTGCGAAGGCTATTCGCGATCTCGCAGAAGAGGTATCCGATATCTTGGCTCAATCGGATCGCAAGTTGACCGATATCGATGGGATCGGGGATACCTTAGCCGAAAAATGCCAGACACTGGTCGACACCGGAAGTCTTCCGGCTCTTGAAAAACAACGCGCCAAAACACCATCGTCGTTGCGGCGAGTCATGCAGGTCCCGGGTGTAGGGCCGAAGAAGGCTGCAACACTTTGGAAAGAACTTGGAGTGGTCGATCTTGCCACGCTTCGCCAAGCATGCGAAGACAAAAAGATTGAAACGCTCAAAGGGTTCGGAGCCAAGACCCAAGCATCGATCTTGGAGTCTCTTGCGATCGTGGAACAAGCCAGCCATCGGTTGCTGCTTCACCAAGTCGATGCTTTTGCGGACCGTATTCGTCGACATATGCTGCAGGAGAAGTCGATCGATCAACTCGAATTTGCGGGAAGCTATCGTCGCGGCAAAGAGACCGTGGGAGATCTCGACATTCTCGTTGTCAGTCAACAACCATCGAAGGTGATGGATCGGCTGGAATCTTTGCCAGACCGAACAGAAACGGTGGCAAGAGGCGATACCAAGATGAGCATTCGCGTGTCGGAAGCGTTTCGGGTCGACTTGCGCGTGGTACCTTCGGAGAGTTGGGGAGCGGCCCTTCAATACTTTACAGGGAGTAAGGAGCACAACGTTCGCGTTCGCGGAATCGCGAAGAAACATCAATTGAGACTCAACGAGTATGGCCTCTATACCATGGAGGAGCCTCCCAAGTGGATTGCAGGTCGATCGGAAAAAGAGGTTTATGAAAAGCTTGGTCTTCCGTGGGTACCTCCTGAACTTCGCGAGGCTCGTTTGGAATTCGATGGTGACGAACCAAGGCCCCTACCCAATTTGATTGTGGAGGAAGATCTGCGGGCCGATCTTCACATGCACACCAATGCCACCGATGGGGCGAATTCCTTAGAAGAGATGGTGGCAGCGGCCCAGGCTCGCGGCCTGGAGTACATTGCGATCACCGATCATTCGAAACGCGTGAGCATGGCCCAGGGACTCGATGCTGCCCGAACACTACAACAATGGAAAGAGATCGACGCACTCAATGCCAAGCTGGATGGAAGCTTTCGCGTTTGGAAAGGAATTGAATGCGACATCCTGGAATCGGGCGAAATGGATTTGCCTGAAGATGTTTTGGCCCAGGCTGATTGGGTGATGGCCAGCATCCACTATGGCCAAAAGCAATCCAAACAGCAGATCACCGATCGCTTGCTTGGAGCCATTGCACATCCTTCTGTATCTGCGATCTCGCACCCCACGGGTCGCTTGATTGGCCGACGCGAAGCCTATGAAGTGGACCTGACAGCAGTGATCCAAGCGGCGGCCGAGGCAGGCAAATATTTAGAGCTAAATGCGAATCCTCATCGTCTCGATTTGAACGACGTGCATTGCATGATGGCTAAAGCAGCAGGTGTCACCATCGTTATCAGCACCGATGCCCACGATACGTCGAGCATTGGGGCTTTTCGATATGGCATCCTGCAAGCTCGCAGAGCCGGTCTCGAGAAAAAAGATGTACTCAACACCTTAGGGCTTGCTGCATTCACCAAACGCTTAGCAAAGCTTAAACAATCCTAACTGCAGTGGTCATCCTTCAGAAATCGATTACCACCGAAGCTCTTGAAGAACACGAAAGTATTTATCATTCCTTCGTGATCTTCGTGCCCTTCGTGGTAGAATCCGGATCTGGCAATTCGTTAGGATCCAGTTGTTTTATCCGCCATTCAATTGCTCGATCCTGATATCCCCATCTTCAGCGGCAATCAAGAAGAGAGTATTCAACGAAGCTTCGTGAAGAACACGAAGGAACAAACCAACCCTTCGTGATCTTTGTGCCCTTCGTGGTAGAATCCGGATCTGGCAATTCGTTAGGATCCGTTGCTTTATTCGCCATTCAATTGCTCGATCCTGATATCCCGAACTTCGGCGGCAATCAAGAAGAGGAAAGTATATCACCACGAAAGATCGCGAAGAACACGAAGGCCCTATGGATCTTCAACCCAAGAAAGTGCTACAACAGATTGGGGACGCAGCCAATCCAGGTGTTATGGAAAAGGTGAACTCGATGGATGAAAACCAGGAATGCCTTCCACTTGAAGATTGGGGCACTGTTCAATCGCCTTGCCAAATGGACTGGTCAAAAATGAAGGCAGTGCGATCGTTCGTCACTGTACGCTATGCAACAACCACGTATTCAATCTATCCAATCTCAATCGGGAAGAGGCTAAGCGATCGATTACATCATCGACGGGCGATGTGTGTGTCCGAGTCCATGTGCGTTCGGATGGAACAATCATGACGAGGGAATGGGCGCTTTCAATTCCATTTCTCGGATGGTATTCGGATTGCTCTTAGCTCCCGTCGCCGCTATCATACTACCATTTGTATTGCTGAGGCTCATTGTGAGGCTGATAAGGTGACTCCCCCTGCCACAAAATCTAACTGGTTTTGGTCGCCACCTTCAATGCAATCGGTCCAGACCTTCATGGGGACCGTAACACCACGCATTCGAATTCCAGAAGAAGAAGAGGGCCTATCAAGCCTACCAGAATCGAACTACCACGATGAACACGAGGGAACCAACCAAACTTCTTCGTGATCTTCGTGCCCTTCGTGGTAGCTTTCTAAATCTGCTTCTATTTGGTGATCGATATCCTTTAGAACAATTCTCTTCATGGCTATCAAACCATCCATTCGCTATTCCGTTGACCCGAAGGCCATCGCATCGCATGTGCCGAGCGACATTCGCGAGTATGTCAAACTTGTTCGACTAACGCATCCGTTCTACACCGTGATTTGCTATTCGGGCGATTCGCAACAATTCACTTTCGAAAGTATCGCAGAAATCGATAGAACGAGCTCCTAAAACGCGTTTCAGAACGAAACGAACCGGTCATTGCCATCGCACACAGCTTTTCGTGTGAAGCACTTGCGATTCTCAACCAATACAAGGCGATCGTCATTCGAAGCTCTGATTTCGGTCTGGTCTGAAGAATCGGGGCGCCAGCTTTGGGGCCTATAAATCAATGCTTTGAAGGCATGCCCTAAGCTAGACGATTTTCGATTTCAAAGCTGCGAAACCGTGCTCGTAGTCGACGCTTCTTGCTCCATTGGCAATGTGTCGAGAAGGAGAATTGCCAAGAGAGGTTAAGCGGTTGCTTACTATTGACTACTTTAGTTGCAGTGAACCTGTACACGTGAAATTACGCCAAGAATGGTCTTAGAGGATTTGTGCAACTTGTCGCTCAAACACAAATTCAAGGATGGGAGATCATTCAGCGTGCAGCTGTGGCACAACTGGAGCACTCTAACCCAAAGATGATTGATCGAGCATTGTCGATACTCTACATCGTTGGTGAGAAGGAACATGTTCCAAGGGTCCAACAGTTCCTCGAGCATCCGCACGAACAGGTGCGGAAAGCTGCTCTCCTCGCACTTGCTTATTTGAACGTGCGAAGCGAAACCAGTCCTAGTTGCAGGATTCCCCAAAGCCATGATCCTCTTCGTTCCATGCACTCTTCTTGTTTGTTATTGAATTCCTGAAAAATGATTTACAACCACTAAGCTCACTTAGTACACGGCGGTGTTTATCAATCCTTCGTGCCCTTCGTGGTAGAATCTTGAATCGTATTCGATGATTCATTCGGTTTCGTCAGCGAGCCATTAAAAGGTCAGCGTGGGGCAATGCAAAAGAGGCAAGTTCGACTGAAAAGGGCGATACGATTCAGATTGCATTTTTTGTCATAGGCAAATCGGATCGAAATTCATATAGGTTCGTTCGAATTGACGACTTGGACTTGGGCACTCGATAGAATAGCTCTTCAATGAATACCGATGAACCTTGGTAAATGAGGAACTCTTTATGCGATGGAGAAGTCATGCTTGATCGCTTTACTCACATGGATCGTGACGATCGATACGGGACGGGCGGAGTTGAAGGGTTGGTTTAGAGAACGACTGGGCTGCGTTCAACGGAGAGTGGATCTATGTAGAAGACCGCACAAGCGGACGGGAACTGATCGACTTGGACCTGCTATGAGCTCCAAGTTTTCAATGCGAGTCGATGAAGGAGTATTGGTGTTGGAACAAGGTCACGGATCCGGTCATCGCGGCGTTCGAATTCAACTCGATGGGCGTCTATGACCGAAGTGGCCGAAGGGCCAAAAGAACTAGATACAAGGGGAAGCAGAAGGATAACGCGGTGATCTATGAAGTCGACTTTATCCGTGAGCCTGGAACTGAACCAACCGGTTTGATTCATAGGAGTTTCGGCATCAATTGAAAAGATGGTCTCGAAGTACGAGCCTCCTCAGGGTCGCCCGCTTCTCGGCCGAACTGTTTCACTTACCTCCATGCGGAGGATATTGCATCTTGTCAGCCCTGTCTTCCATTAACGACTTGGAGCTGGATGTCTGGCGTTTGGGTTGGAACGCGAAGCTCAGGGTCATCGATCGAAGAACGATGGAGCCCGCCTCTTGGTGGTACTATGCTGGCCATTCGCGAACAGTATCGCGAGGAAAATGTCGGCATTTGAATATTTGCGCATTATGGAACGCGATGGTGGGCTTATTTATGTGGCTCAACCGGAATGGCGGTGCTCCCACCGAGTTTGTTTTGACCGAGCTGAAGACACGTGCCGTTTTCGATAACCCACGTCATGACTATCCCAAACGAATCGTGTACGAGCTTACGGAAAATGGTTGCAAGCAACCATTGATTCATGAAAAGGAGGTACCCCAAGACGTTTTGAATATCAGCGCGAACATCAGTAATTGCTTTAGTTACTATCTCGAGGCCTTGATGATACCCAATCATGATGAGGCGACTCCATCATCCAACTCACATTTCAAGCATCTACCAGGAAACTTCCAATGAAAGAGCCCGCTATCGAAAACGATCGAGGCTTTTGCCAAAAGGGACGACAAGTCAATCGTAAGAATGACGATCGCCTTTGCAATTGGCGGAGCCTTAGCAGATATCGGCGCACATACTATGTCTGCATTCTTCATGAACGGCGGAGGGTTTTCTATGTTATGGGGTATGTGGATCCCTCTTTGCTTTATAACTATCCCGCCCATCCATTACTTGTGTCGATACGTCCAGGGACTACAGAAGCGTATTGAAGCCCTTGAGTCACAAATGTCTGATAGGCGAGTTGCCTAAGTCACTTTTGGAATAGCTCGCAAGACTAATCCGTATTGGATGGATGAGAGTTTCGAGCAGCTTTTCTGAAGTTCAGGAGTGTTAAGGACGATCCGATGAGGATTCCACGTAAAGATCCTTCCACTGGAGTTTAGGCATTGGTGACTCGAGCTTCTTGGGTCTGTAGATCACCTGAACTTCAATTAGGCCGCTTGCATTCTGATCGCTGATATCCCATTGCACCCAAACCCCATCTGTTTTTCCCTGAGAAAGAAGTTTCGTTCCGAAGCGAACTTCCAAATCATCCACAGGGATGGGGCGCGATAGCCGTATGCGTAAGTGGCGATAGTCAGAATCTCGCTTCTTAGGAAGACGAATGTTTGCAGCGATGGGGACATTCGGTGCAAGATTCTTCGGATGATCGGGATTCAACGTTTCAAAAGTCTGAAACGATGCGTAGGGCAAGTTACCGCCGTTGGCGTTGACTGGCGATCGAGCCGCCGCAAACCACCTTTGCGAATGCCGAGCAAGTTCCTCTGGCTTCCCTAGTTGATGCATCAGCGGCGAATGAGGGTCGAAGAAATTGAAGAGCGCTGCACCATCAAGCCCCGCATCCAATACCGCCGAAACGCGTCCACGATAGGTAGCGTCGTCCTTTCGTAATGCGAGCCCCTCTGCATCTTTGACGCGGGGCTCGTCAAGGGAAGCATAAACGGGCACGTTGAATCGCCGCCCTAGTTTCTCGCTATACCCCCAGTCATTCAGTTGAAAGTAACCAGACACAAGAATGAGATCGATCCATTGGTTTTCCAACCAAGTCTCGACATCCAAGCCTATAGCGCGGCAGTAGTCGAGGGAATCAGGTACTCGTATCGATAGGAGAATCGGACGTGCACGTTCCATTCCAACTCGATCAAGATGCTGCCGAATTCTCTGTACCAGCGCCGTCATCTCTGCTCGTTCTTGATCGGTTGTTGGCTTTCCTCGAAAAGTTGTCTTGAAAAATGCAGGATGCCGAAAGAAATCGAGCGATACTCCATCGAGGTCATAGTTTTTTGTGGCTTCCTCTACATAGCGAAAAAGGTGCTCACGAACTTCAGGAATGGTGTAATCCACAGCCGACCACGCGGCTGTTTTCGATTTTTTGTCCGCAGTACTCAGCAGCCAGTTGGGATGCTGATTCTTGAAATGGTTATTGCGAAAGAAAGCAGGTCCATAGGTATTCGGAGAATGATCATGGACATCGTTCATTCGAATGCTCGTAAATACCTCGATGCCATTGCGTTTGGCGAACTCACAAACCATCTTCAATGAGTCCAACCCAACTTCTTTCAATTCCTGAACATTGTATCCCTTGGTGATTTCGACGCGTTCATCTTTCCAATTGCGTTCTTGCCACACACTGCTACTTCGGGTCGACATACCAAAGGTTGCATTCGCGCAATAAAAAAGCGATTGGACGCTGGTGTTGGCGAGGCCGCTGGTTCGCTGAGCGAGAAAATTCTGCTCTGTCCGCTCGGTCATCGACATGGCATCGTTTCCATCATTGTCAACGATCAATTTTCGAGGACGATGACGAGCCTCACTTCGCATTCGATTCCAAGTTTCGGAATCCACTTGAGCTTGGGCCGATGCGAAACCAAAAGCATCCAAACCTAGTGCGAAAGACACGAGAGCATACACGATTGGTTTCATCGACTACTCCAAGAAGGCTTGATAGCGCCTGATGGTGATTCTGTTAATGATGCTCGAGCTTCAACCAGCAGCCCAGTTCGCTGATGTTATAGCGTTCGAGGGGATAGAAAAGAAATCCGCTCGGATGAAACCCCACCCAACTCTCCTTATTCGCCCAATCTATCTTGTGGCAGTGTCCAGTTCTTGCTAATGACCTCCATTGGCGGAAGGAACGCTCTCTTGGAAGGGAGAAGGAATGTTGGAACAAGTGGGAAGGAACATGCGATCACATCTTTGGAAACATGGCGGTTTAGCATGCATCATCGCTTGTTTAATCTTGCTTCCAACTTACGCTCAACAGCAGCCATTTCCAGCCTTTTCACTGGATGGTGGAGGCTTGGGGCCGAATAGTTACCCCTTGGAAACGCCTCCACCTCCGCTTCCTAAATCTACCATCGATCTCAACCAGCCTTTGCAGTTGGGTGCGACAACGCCTCAAATCGATCCGCCTACTCCAGAGATGCATTGGTACCAACCATGGACCTGGATTCCCCTAGACGGCTGGAAGAATAGCGCTGAATTGGGGATCAATGGTTCCGATGGAAACAGCCAGAGTTTTTCTTTCCAAACGGGAGCTCGCTTCAAGCGAAAAGGGGAACGCAACCTAGTGGAACTGCGAATGACGCATAACCGTACCACCACGGCGGGAGTAGAAACGCAGAACAATGCGTTGCTGTTTCTCGATCATGAATATCTCTTCAAAGAATCGAAATGGTCGTGGTTCGACAAGTTTGGCCTCGAGTACGACGAATTCAAAGCTTTCGATATCCGCGTCAACATGAACACCGGTCTTGGTTATCGGTGGATCGATACCGATGCACTTCGCTTGACGAGTCGGTTCGGTTCTGGTGCTTCGAAAGAGATCGGTGGTCCGGATGATCGTTGGGTTCCTGAAGCCGTTTTCGGTGGTGACTATGATCACCAAATCAACAAGCGAAACAAAGTCAACATCAAAGCAGATTACTATCCCGAATGGGGCGACTTTGGAAACTATCGATTCGTCGGTGACGCGGGTTGGGAATACTTGCTCGATGAAAAAGGAAACTTGAGTCTCAAACTGGGGGCCAATGATCGTTATGATAGTACTCCCAACGGTCGCAAGCCGAACGATATTAACTACACTTTTCTCGTGCTCTACAAATTTTAAGAATGGCATCCTTGGAAACTCGGTCAGACGCAGAGCTTGACGAGCTCCACGCATTCTTGATTCAAACAGCCGTTTTACTCCATCGCTATGGAACACCATCGCATCGGCTTGAGCGAGTGATGGTGAAGGTATCGCAGCAGCTTGGCGTTGAGAGCGTTTTTCTGTACACACCGACGGCGCTCATCATATCGATGGGGACCGGAAAGTCGGAAAAGACCTACTTGCGCCGCGTCAATTCTGGCTCCATTGATGCTGACAAACTACTCTTGTTCGATTCCATCCTCGAACAGCTTACGGCCGGAGAAATTCCGGTCGCTCAAGCAGCTCTGCAGATGGAAAAAGTTGCAAAGAAACCACCACCCTATAGTCTGATGACCACTGCCGTCGCGTGTGGTGTTTCGTGCGCATCGGTCGCCTTCATCTTTGGCGGATCGATCCTTGAAGCCAGCGTGGCTGGGGCTCTTGGTTTAGGCATCGCCATGTGGGAATCCGTACAGAGTCGATTGCAATGGGAAGAGGGAATGCTCTTTCCCTTTGCAGGATTTGTAGCGGCCATGGTGGCATTGGTTTTCGCGAGGTATGTCGCACCTATCGACGATCGATTGGTGACGTTAGCATCGGTCGTCGTATTGCTCCCTGGGTTTACCTTGACCGTTGCATTGACGGAACTTGCAGTGGGGCATTTATCCGCTGGTGTGGCGAGACTGGCTGGGGCTTCTGCCATCCTTTTGACGCTCGTGATGGGCGTAGCCATCGCATGGCGCATTGGAGGTTCCATGCGGACACTTCCCGAGACCGCAACTCAACTTCCTTCTTGGATCCAATGGGTAGCCATCGGAGTCGCCCCAATCGCCTTCTCGATTTTGTTCCGAGTTCGAACGGGACAATGGTTGATCGTGATTCTCGTTTGCCTTTCAGGCTTCTTTGGAGCCAAATGGGCCGGATCAACTTATGGAGTCGAAGTCGGATCTTTTGTTGGAGCGCTGATTGTTGGATGTGGAAGCAATCTCTATGCTCGATGGCGCGATCGTCCCGCCATGATTCCGCTCGCACCTAGCCTGATCATTCTCGTCCCCGGTTCGCTCGGGTACCGATCGCTGACGGCGCTACTCGATCGTCAGACAACAGAAGGGATCGAGTTTGCATTTGGCATGGTATTAGTAGCGATGTCTTTAGTGGGTGGCTTACTCGCATCGAGCGCCGTCGTTCCTCCCAAACGGATCCTGTAGCCGCCCAACGCAACGAACAATCTCGTTGGCAGCAACGTTGCCGCAATCTCCATTGGAAGTTGGAAGCGGACTAGGTAATTCAGAGCGAACCACGAAAAGCACAAAAGCCACGAAAGAAAACAAAAGACCTATGAGACCGGTGCTTCCAACGCAACTCTGAATCGAGAGATTGCGACGACAGCAAAGATATCTACTTAAATAATCACGCATTCAATTCTGTCGTTGGCTATCTCAAAACACGTAAGCATCCAAGTTCGTGATTTTCGTGCCTTTCGTGGTTCATATCGCGCATTCAAAATTGTCGTTGGCATTCATTAAATCCGTATGAATCCAAGTTCGTGTTTTCCGTGCCTTTCGTGGTTCCATGAGCATTTCAAAGTGACACCTGATTTCGTAGTTCTTAAGCAAACTTGTATTAGTGAGGTGCACTTGCGAGAGGAAGGGTGACGACAACGGTCGTGCCTTCACCTAATTTGCTTTCGATGCGCAATTGGCCACCGTGCCCTTGAATGATCGATTGGCAAATGCTCAACCCCAAGCCACTTCCGCGAGGCGTAGCGCTAGGATCTCGTCCTGAATCTGCTCGAAAAAATCGCTCGGTCACTTTGGCCAGATCTTTCTCACTGATGCCCATCCCCGTATCCTTCACGATGAACTCGCATTGCGAAACGGATGGATCCGAGACCAATTGAACTTCGACCTTTCCGGGTGAAGGAGTGTACTTGATGGCATTGTCGATGAGATTCTGAACGGTGTGCCGCAGATAGTGGGCATTGCCCCAAACGTGAGCTTCATCGATACGTCCTGCGATCAATTGAACTCCATGATGGATCGCCAACCCCTCGTAGATTTCCAATGCCTGAAGAACGATACCTTCCAGATCCACAATTTGATGCTTGGGTTTGAGCCGATCGGCATCGGCCTCTGAAAGAAGCAAGAGTTTGTTGACCAACGTGCGGAGCGATGTGCATTCCTCCATCACGCTTTGGAGCATCGCTTTGGATTCGGTGGCGGTGGTGCGGTTGGCAACCACTTCAACGTTTGTGGAGATGGCAGCAAGTGGACTTCGAAGCTGATGAGCGGAATTCGCTAACCAATCTTCGCGTCTCTGAAGCTCTTGGCGAACCTTAGCCAATAAGTGATTGATGGTTTCGGTGAGTCGATCGAGTTCATCGCCCGTTCCTCGAAGTGGCAGAAGATCTCCCATCAATGAGAACTCGAGTTTCTCCGCAGCCCGTGTCAGATTCGCTAAAGGTTCCAAGAGGCGCCCGGAGAGAATCCATGCTGACCAGGGACCGATAACGCAAAGTAAAAGAAGTGTTCCTGCAAGTAATCGGTCAAGTAGCAAGAGATCGTTTTCGAGCGTTTCCAAACTCGTACCAATTTGAAGATAGACCATCTCCCCTTCCGCTTTGGTGGGCAACGGCCGCTGCACGATACGATACTCTTTCCAGTCATGTGGGACTCGATCAGGAATGTCATCGAGCGGTGGACGATCCGAAGGAACGCCAATACTCTCCCAAAGCGGCGAGGAATCTTTGGCCACGACTCGCATGAACCAATGGTGGAGTTCATGCACTGCGGCTCGACGGTTCCATTGGCTCGCCAATGTTGCATCGACCTCAAAATTGCGAGACTGAAGAACTTGCGATAGTTCCTCAGAATCCTCAGCCAATAAGAGATCGACTTCTCGCTCCAGGGCCACGCGGGTTCCAAAACGAAGCGTTACTCCAATAACGACCCCCACACTCATCACGACGATGAACAAGTAGATGGCGGTTCGGACGCGAAAACTTGTGCCACGTCGCGGTGGACTGGCGGCAGGAGCCGATGTGTTCATCCTGACGTTACATTCTTGCTTTTATGAGGGGGGCGTCGACACATTGGAAGCGGCAGGTGCTTTCTCAGAAAGAACATACCCTCGCCCGCGTACGGTGTGAATCAGGGTTGTTGGAAACGATTTATCCACCTTACCTCGCAGGCGATTGATGTGAACTTCGATCACATTGGTTTCGCCTTCCCAACTCGAATCCCAAAGTTGTTCGCAGAGCATTCGTCGCGTGACGACTTGGTCAGCACGTCGCATGAAGAGTTCCAAGAGGGACATTTCGGTTGGAGAAAGGCCAAGCTCTTTGCCATCCCGGAAGGCTCGTCGCGTGGTCAACTCAAGTCGCAATGGCCCATAGGCTAAGGTCGAACCTTCAATTCGCTGAGAACGCCGGGCAATCGCATGCAAGCGAGCGATCAATTCGGGCATCTCGAAGGGCTTGACCAAATAGTCATCAGCCCCAGCATTCAATCCAACTACGCGATCCTGAAGTGAGCCCAAAGCCGTTAGGAGCAAGACGGGCGTGGTGATCCGATTCTTCCTCATCTTTTCTAGCAACATGAGCCCATCGGTTTCAGGAAGCATGATATCGAGGATCGCTACTCCCGCCGTTTCCTGTTGGAGCTCCGCCCAAGCTTCTTCGGCGTTTGGAAACCATACGCAATGGATACCTTCATCTTCCAGCCCCGACAGGATGGCGCGAGCCAAACTCGGATCGTCTTCTACTAGGATGGTTTTCATGAACATTTCCAAATCCACCATGGATCAAAAAGGATCCCAAGAAATCGCACCAAAAGTCAACTAGCTTCCATGGATTCACCCAACTTCAAGTCTTGCTGGACACTTCCATTTTCGCAACCGCACCTACCATTTTGTAATCCCCTGAATCGCGTGAATCGCAATCCCCATCGACGTTTATTCGGGGAGAAGTGGGCATCCAACTTACTCTCTTTGCAGAAGTTACAACAATTCCTCGCGGCTTTTGTCACAACTGACGTTTTAATCGAGTCCGCAGCGGTGCTAAAATTAAACATTGATCCATTGGGGCGATGCTAAAATGAGTTTGCACAACCCGTTGGAATCCAATTTACGCCATCCACCGTTTTCGGTGACCGATCGACTCTATAACTTGAACAGGAAAATCCTCCATGGTCCAAGATGATTCGCAACCCTTGGCGAGCCTTGATGAATGGGAAGATGACTTGCTTCGGAGGTATCCTCCGCAATCAGACCATGGGGAAGAGTCCAAAAAGATCATTCGCGACGTCGTTGGAACCGTCAAGGAATCGTTTCGCGATTATGCAGCTGAAGCGCGGCCAAGCGTTAAAGAATTCTACCGACTCAATCACGAGCATCAGACTCTCGCGTTCGTCATGCAAAAACGCGAACAATACCTTGGTCTGAATCATCGCAAAATGGGGATTTGGGAGGCCATGGAGTATTTGAATACACTGGTCGATGATAGCGATCCCGATATCGATTTGCCGCAAATCGAGCATCTTCTACAGACTGCAGAAGCCATTCGTAAAGATGGTCGACCACGATGGTTCATCCTCACCGGCTTGATCCATGATCTTGGAAAGATTTTATGCTTGTGGGGTGAGCCCCAATGGGCGGTGGTGGGAGATACCTTTCCAGTGGGTTGTAAGTACTCTTCGAAGATCGTTTATCACGATGCCTTTGATGCCAATCCTGACTTCCGCAATCCCGAATTGCAGAGCGAACTTGGCATCTACCGTCGCCATTGCGGACTGGAAAACGTCTACATGTCGTGGGGTCATGACGAGTATTTGTATCACGTGGTGAAGAACTACCTTCCCGAACCAGGGCTCTACATGATTCGCTACCATTCGTGCTATCCCATCCATCGTGAAGGTGAATACGACTATCTGATGACTGAAAAGGACCACGACCTGTTCCGCTGGGTCCGTGACTTCAACAAATACGATCTCTACACCAAACGCGATGAACGAATGGATGTTGGTGCCCTAAAGCCCTTTTATGAAGAGTTGATCGCAGAGTATTTTCCAAGAACCATCGATTGGTAATACGAGCTTTCTACTTGAAACGATTCGAGATCGATCATTGTTTGAAGCGAGAAACTTTTCCAAGAGGAAGCGACGTGTTCACTGTTAATCGTCCTTGGCTTTTGCACCCGTCGATCACTTCCAGATGCCCATTCCTGTCGAGGAGCCTCTGGGGAAGTTTGCTCATCGCCATGAGTTTTGTCGGCTGTGTAACAGAGATCTACGCACAGGAACCACTCGAGGGACTCATCGCTCATGCGGTATCCGATCCGGAGGGCAAGACAGTCCATACGTTTCCAACCTATCCTGATGCCGAATCGCGCCGACGATTGCCGATCGGCGTGTTTGATTCAGGTCTAGGAGGACTCACAGTTCTCGAGGCCATCTACGGATTAGATGCGTTTCATAATGAAACGTTACAACCAGGGAGCGATGGTCGGCCCGATTTTGAGAAGGAACGCTTTATCTACTTGGGTGACCAAGCCAACATGCCTTACGGAAACTATTCAAGTACCGGTAAGGCTGATTTTTTACGCGAGCTGGTGCTTAAGGATGCGATCTTCTTGTTGGGAACTCGCCAGCGAACCATGGCGGGCAATACCGCCGATCAAACGAAACTTCCCGTCAAAGCGATCGTCATTGCCTGCAATACAGCTACGGCCGTCGGACTCGATGATATTCGCGATGCACTCCTCGAAACGCTGGAAGATAGACATCCCCGTGATCGGCGTGGTCGAGGCAGGTGCAGAGGCGTTCCGTGAACGATCCTCACGAGAAATCGCCGATTCGACGGTAGCGGTGCTTGCAACGGTAGAACTTGCAACACTCAAGCGTACCCCAAAACGCTTGCCCGTGTCCTTGGATTGGCGGGACGAAAAGTTCCCAATGTAGTTCAGCAGGGAAGCTCTTGGAATTGCGCTGTTGAAGAAGATCCTGCGTTTGTATGGAATGGCAATCCAGAAGGCAAGGCCTCAGCCCTACAAAGGACCTGAATCGAAAGAAGGCGGAACACATCGCCAACGAGCAACTTCGCGGATCGGGCTATGTGACCAAGGCTTGCTTCGTACGGCACAAGGTGATGCTCAGCTGACCCTACCGGAAACTACGTACGTTACGATGTCGCCAAACCCGTCGAGTCCCTTCAGCGATCGCAGGACAAACGTCCCATTCAAACGGTTGTACTAGGATGCACCCATTTTCCGCTCGTGCGCCGCGAGATTGAGAAGGCCTTTGCCACGATTCGCAATACCACTGACGCTGACGGTAACAAACTTTATCAACATTTGATCGCTGAAAAAATTCTGGTGATCAATCCCGCGGAAGATGCCGCCAAAGCTCTTTTTCGCGAACTCGCCAAATCCAAGCTTCGCCTGCATGAAAGCGAAACATCGCGAGCCATGGAGGATGTCTTTTACATGAGCGTGCCCAATGCGGCGTGTGAAGGAATTCGCTTAACGCAAGATGGTCGCGATCTCGAATATGCCTACAAATACGGTCGCTCAACAGGACACCATCTTCGCGAAGATACAACATGCCCGTTTCCCGTTTCGGGAAGCCCTTCCGGCGGCCTCGCGAAGTTTGGTCGAACAGCACTTGCCGCATGTTTGGAAACGGATTCCTTCGACACAGGTCAAATCCGATGTCGCCCTCGAAGGGTACGACTGGACTTTTCCAGCCATGGGAACGACCGTAACCTTGCAAGCGTATACAAAGGATGTCCAGCATTTGCAAAAGGTCTTTGAAGAAACCCGTCTCCTCGTGGAGAAGCAAGCTCTTCGATCTTGACCGACTACGAGGAAGAGAGTGAACGAATCAAATCACTTCTCGTCGGCAAAGATCGGTCAATGGCAAGACTGTTCGACCACACTTTGGTCCGTGCTCGAAGCGTCCGATCGATGGTATCAACTCAGTGAAGGAAAGCTCGATCCCGCGATCGGCAATCTGACTCGTCTATGGAGAAAGGCTCGCAGGCTCAAGAAACATCCAAGCCAAGACGAGATCGAAATGGCTTTGGGGAAAATGTGGATGGAAGTGGATGGAACTCGACCGGCAGTCGTATCGCGTCTCGTCCGTGCCGCGAAGGCTTGCGATTGGATTTCGGAGCCATCGCCAAAGGTTGGATCGTCGAGAAGGCTTTCCAGCACCTACAAGCGAATGGATATCCTCAGTCCTTGGTTCGTTCGGGAGGTGATATGCGCGTGGCGATCCACCTCCAGGTCGTGACGGATGTACATCGAAATCGGCGCTGATCGAAAAAGGGGATTCCAACCAAGAACGCCTCCAGCTTCGCAATGTTGCCATCGCATCCTCTGGGGATCTATTTCAGTATCTTCAATTGGGAGATCAACGGTTGAGCCATGTACTCGACCTCCCAAAAACGGGGTTGGGCATTCCGGGCCCGCGTATGGCCACCGTGATTGCACCCCAGGCCGTCGATTCCGATGCCTGTGGCGACCGCGATGTGCGCATTGGGACACGAGGACGGAATGCGGCTGGCTCAATCGATCCCCGATATTCATGTTCGCATTATCACCCGAGAATCTTCCAACGATCAGCCTGGCGGTTGGAGTTATCGGATTAGCAAATCCCCTAGCTTCCCCAAAGGTGAACCTGTGATTCGTACCCCATAGCCATGCCTATGCCTCGAAAGACTCATAACGCTGTTGGTCCTTGGAATACTACAATGAGTTGATTCAACAACCCATTGTTCATCTTTCAAAAGGAACGCATCATGAATTCAGAGAAGAACCCCAAAGGAACTTGGGGCATGCGTTCCCTGGTTATCTTTTTCTCGGTCATCTTAGGGGCGCTGATCTATTGGTTGCTCGGATTCATTTTGTCCGACTTGGATACGATTCCCGGTCCGGACCTCTCACAGTTTGAAGAGAGAACCATTCAATCTGCAGATCGCGACACGCTGCAAGAATACGATACCCAAATCGCAACCTTGCAGCGGCAGATTTCGCAAGAGCAAGCGAAGCAAAGAACCCTACGCGATAGCACGACCAGTTCCCAAATGACCATGAACCAATTGGTCGAACTTCAGAAGTTCAATCTTCAAAAAGGAGCAACACCATCTGAAGAGGAACGTAATGCGTTGGCGGATAGCGAGAAGCTCTTTCTTACCAACCAACGTGAATACCAACGGCTCAACGAACAGATCTTTGAACTCGAAGAACAAGTTCGAGGCTTTCAACAAAAGCGTTTGGATCTCGATGCTAAGATCGCCAAGTTGAAAGCTCCAGCGTTTGAAGAGTACCAGAAGGAATGGGAACGTCATCGCTTGCGCATTGCGATGAGCAAACTTGCCATCTTGATTCCGTTGCTACTTTTGGGCATGTGGCTTTACTTCCGCTACCGAACCGGAACCTACTGGTCGGTAGTCTATGCCTACGGTATCGCCTTGCTCGTCAAAATCGGATTCGTGATGCACGAGTATTTTCCGGCTCGCTATTTCAAATACATTTTGATTGCAACGATGCTTGCGATTACCTTGCGAGTCCTTATGTATATTCTGAGTGCGATCGCTCATCCGAAACGCGACACGTTGCTCAAGCAGTATCGGGAGGCCTACGAGAGTTTTTTCTGTCCCATCTGTAGTCATCCCATTCGCCGAGGCCCCTTGAAATTCATGGCTTGGACGCGAAGTAGCCTTCGTCGCATGCAACCCATTCCAGGAGCAGCCGATCAGGATGAACCCTATACCTGCCCGGCGTGCAGCACTTCACTGTACGCACCCTGTCCGAAATGCAATGCCATTCGGCACACGCTCTTGCCCGCCTGCACGCATTGCGGCGATGTTCGCGACATCGAATCCAACGAGTAGATGAGCGAATGGCTCTCTTGCCTCGTTGGAATCTATTGCATCCTCACCATGGAACGCGTTTTGCCTCGCCACAAACGCGTTCCATCTATCCGACTTGGAACCCTTAGTTCGAGGATTGTTCCAGTTGAGCTCGCATACGATCTTCTTGTTCGCGAAGATCGGGAGTCATCGCATCACCAAAGTCTTCGGCTTCAAACACTGGACGAATTTCAACGTCACAAACATCGTACATGGGATTGGGGCACTTCTTGAGCCACTCGATCGCTTCTTCCATCGAGCGAACTTTCCACATCCAAAAACCAGCCAACAGTTCCTTGGTCTCAGTAAATGGACCATCGATAACAGTTCGTTCGTCGCCCGAAAACCGAACACGAACTCCCTTAGAACTTGGATGCAAGCCTTCGCCAGCCAGCAGAATTCCGGCTTCCATCAAGGCTGCGTTATAGGCCCCCATCGCGGCAAGCAGTTTTTCATCAGGCATTACGCCTGCTTCAGAATCCTTCGATGCCTTCACCATGACCATAACTCGCATGATGTACTTACCCTCTTTGGTTTGAGTTGATTGTTAACGATCGATAGTCGTTCATGCCCACCGCCAATCGACAACCATCTTGTGTTTTTGATCCATTCGTGGTTCGTCGCGGGAGGTATTCTGACGACCATTTTGCGATTTGGGAAATTGAACGGCTCATTTTGAACCTAGAACATTCGTCCTAAGACATTCTCGCAATCAAGGCAATCGAACGACGTGCCCACCTTGCGGGCAAGAATTAACTCAATAAAATCAGCGAAAATAGTTTCGTGCGGTAAAAGACTTGAGATTCCACCTGCAGGAGCATCGGAATGGAGTACGTTTGCCCGATTTTGGGACGCGCTACCCAAGTGGTCGAAACACCCTATTCACGCGAACCATGGAAGGTCATGCGTTGCGTGGAGACTGGATTTGTTTTTCTTGCCAATCCCCCAGACTACGCGTTACTGGAAAGCGAACTTGCTTGGGAGCGAACCTATGTCGAAGAACGGAAGCGTCGCCGAGCCGAGGAGCCTATCGCGTCGTTCTTTTCGAGCCTGTTCAAGAGGATCAAGTGGACCTTCTTTCCCAAACGCAACAAAATGGCCACCATTGCGTGTTGGGCCGCAAACCATATTCAAAGCAAGGCACCGCTAAGCTTGTTGGATGTCGGATGCGGTTGGGGAGACCTGTTGCTCGAAATTCATCAGCGGTTTCTTCCAACCGGCCGATCGCTCGAACTGATCGGCATTGAAATATCGAAACAGCTAGCCATCGAAGCCGAGTCTAAAGTCAAGCCGCTGGGGGGTAGGATCCTGTTTTGCAATGCGCTCGATGGCGTTGCACAATTGTCTCGCGAAAGTTTATCGATGGTGACGATGTGTTCGTTCCTGGAACACGAAGCGCAGCCACTTCAGCTTTTGAAGAAGCTCTATCCTGTTCTTCGACACGATGGCATGATCGTTTTGAAGGTCCCTAACTTCGCCTGTTGGAACCGACGCGTTCGCGGAAAGAAGTGGTGTGGCTTTCGATATCCTGACCACGTGAATTACTTTACCCCCAACACACTTGCCATCCTTGCCCACCAGGCCGGCTGTCGCATTTTGCGTCAAAACTTCTTCGATAAGTCACCCTTCAACGACAGCATGTACGCGGTACTGGTCAAAGAAGAAACGCTCTCTCAGGCGATGGCGGCCTAGATTGTCGTACTCGCCGCAGATTTTCAATTGCCGGCCATCTAACGAGTGGCTCAGTATTCGCGAATACTACGTAATGTCCAATCGCGCGCGAAAGGCCAAGAGCCATCCACTGTAGAGAACCACCGCAGCAACGATGATCGTCCCGATGATCAGCAATTGCTTGGCTCGGCGGAGATGATGATGGGCCACGATTTGCGATAGGATACAAATCACCGCGACCACGAACATTTTGAAAGCCACGAGCCCTCGGACGTTCCACCGTTTCAAAAAGAAAGCGGCTACAGGATTGGTCTCGATGCCGCCGAAGTGGAGTAGGGCATAGGTCATGAAAATATCGAGCACATTCACCAAGATAAAGAATGTCGTTTCGTTTTGAAGTGGCAAATCCCCATGCAACAGATGTTTGCCAAACGCTCGTAGTTTCTTGGGCCAAGGGGCATGATGGGCATGCACTTCCGAGCTAGAAGCGCCAGCAGGTTTCGATTGAGTCTTCGCTTGGGATTGAGAGTTCGCGGCTTGTTTCGGTTGCGACGCGGAAGAGGCGGAAGTGGATTGGGACTGAGTTGCCTTCGAAGTAGGTGACGACTTTCGTTCGCGTTGCTTTTCAATTTTCTCGTAAGCGGCCTGAACTTGCTGAAAGACCCAAACATCGCCTCCTGCATCGGGATGATATTTTGCTGCCTGTAGGCGATATGCCTTCTTCACTTCGGCGTCTGAAGCATCGGGAGCGACACCTAGAATCTTATACGGATCATCCACTCAATCACCTGAGGACTTTCCCAACGACAGGAATTGACGCCATTCGAAATCGCGATTGTGTCATGAACGGGGAACGCGGGGAATCCACCAACAGGATGGATGCTGCTCCATTCCGATGTGCGGATAATACGATCGCGCTTTCGGTGCGGCTAGCAGAATGAGTGACGTACAAAGCCCAGCTGCCTCATGCGTCTTCTGAATAAGCACTTTCCCAATTCCTAGCCGTTGATGATTCTCATCTACAGCCAAGTCTGAAAGGTAGGTGCAGTAAGCGAAATCCGAAATCGCCCGCGAGACGCCGATGAGCCGCCCCTCCAAGCGAGCCGTCATGATGACGCTCGCCTGTCGAAGCATTCGTTCCATCGTCTCCTTTTCGGAGATAGGACGACGTTCAGCCAAAGTGGAGCGGAGAAGAAGGTCGACAAACTCCTCCGCTCGCAAATCAGGTTCCAGTTGATAGGTGATCATGCAGATGGATTTCTATCGACCCGATTTCTTCTTCGCAAAATCAAGCCCCTTCACCCTGGTCTTGACTCGGACCAAATTGGAGTCGGCGGTGATAAAGAGCGTCAGTCAATGCTCTCCAAAACCACAATTGCTGGATTTCGTTCCCTTGTGGAGTGTCCCAAGCGCTTTGCAGTTGCATTGAAAGTCAATGCCCCCAGGTCCACTTTTCGTCTTCCGAGTTCATCGACCGACAAACCATCAGGCAGGCCACTGGCATCTTCCAACCGTATCGGTCGCGTCATGAAAGGACCTTGCCTGATTCAAGCGTTCCATCAGCTTTCACGTTGAAAGCCATCCAGATGTCGCTTACAGGATCGCTTTGAGCAACTTGCCGGGGATTTTTCGTCTCCGGTGAAAAACCGATACCATTGGGACGCTGCAATTCCGTCGTAAGCAAAGTGAGCTTACCGTTCTTGGCAATGCGATAAACGCCGAAATGATCAACTCTCTGTGGTCATTTCGCGTGGGAAGACCATAAGGAGGATCCGGTAAAGTAGATATCTCCGGTGCTCTTTAAGACACCGTTGGGACTATTGAGTCGTTTTTGCCTTCGCAATTTATCGACAAGCGTACGCTTGCCACCCCAGGCGTCGGGACGCTCAAACGTCGATCACCATGTTCGCACATGACTACTGGGATTTGCCTTCTCCGGAATCAACAAGAGCCCATTGGCACCAGGCTCTAATCCGTAGTAGGTCACCCCCGTATAACCCGATGGGGACATGAATAAACTAATGCCCGATTTAGCGGTCCATTTGAATATGCTGTTACGCGGGATGTCGGAGAAAAGCAGATGCCGCCCTCATCATCCTGACGCCACACAGGTCCTTCGGTCCAAGTAAAACCATTCGCTAGAACTTCCATCTTGGCATTGGGATCAATCAATGCATCAAGACTGGGATCCATTCTTTCAAGCGACCCAATGGTAGCTCCAGATCCAGGTGGTTTCTGTCCATACGATGAAGTTGCCATCCACATTCCTTGTGCAACAAGAATCAAGATCCCAAGCCAACAGCGCCGTTTAGTCATGGTCACACTCGAGATGAAAACGAAAGGGGAGGAAGTGTCGAAGGAGTCAGGCCTTCGGAACTCGCCATTGTAAAGAACGCCAAAGAGCTTGTCATTCACGGAATCAAAATGAGCTGGCCCGGGTGACGGGAAGTCAGCAAAAGGCACGGATATCACCACGAAGCACGCGAAGATCTCAAAGAAGAATAATGAAACAATCGTGTTCTTCGCGGACCCAGAGAATTCAGTCTGAGCAATCGAGTGAGAGCTTTGGGCCTTGCTTCGTGGTTACAGAGATATTAACGAAAACGATGAAGTTATTCAAGGGACTGGAAGTCAACGAGGGGCAACTGCATCTTGATAGAGTTGCAAATAGCGATCGAGCAAAGTGTCGAGCGCGAACTCCTTCTGCACTCGAGCAGCATTGGCTTGCGCCAATTGTTGGCGACGATCGGGATCGGATGCTGGGCCAATCCGCCAGCCTTCCCATGCGTCAAAATCTCCAGCCGCTACGGCTTGGTCGCGACTCCAACTCGCCCAATACCTCCTCGACACCCTCAACGTTCATCGTTACCACGGGACAACCTTCGGCCATGGCTTCTAGAACGACATTGGGCATCCCTTCGCTGGCGGGTAGGAAGAACGAGCATCCCAGCTTACGCCCATCCAACGACGTGGATGCGGTTGCCATCAACGCCAGGTACACCGATCTTGGAAATCCGGTGTTGCTATGGCTGCTTCGACCCGCGTTCGCCACGGTCCCCTTCTCCAACGACAACAACATGCCAGGAGGGACACTTGTTTTTAATAATGAAGGAGGCGATCGATCAATTCGTCGGTCACTTTCTGCATCCAATCGTCAGCGGCGAACAAGAGAAAGGGGGCTCCTCATAATCCCTGCAATGGATTTCCATCGTGGAGGGTGGTGTAGATTTAGGATCAGCACCATTGGGAATGACCTCAATAGCGATTCCGAAGTTGTTCACATCGCATGCACCGGCACCTTGACGGCATTCGAAACACAAACCACTTTGGTCATCTTCTTTGCAACCCACCGACCCATGGCATAGCGCCATCGCCTTGGCTCCGCTTCGCGTACCCGCCAAACAACGGCACGTTCCAAGATGGATAGGCTAAAGCCGCAGCAACGTTGGCATGAAACAAGAGGACTGCGGCACTTCGGCCGGGTCGCGAACCAACTTGCATGGGCGAAGGACCACCCAAGGCAACTTCCAGCTCCAAGATCCCCGCCCAAGAAATGGGTTTCAATACCTGCTTGTTCGAGCATTGCGGGAAGCATATCATGACCAACGATCGGCCTTAACTGGCAAATCACCCGGACCTGATGACCTTGACGATGAGCATGAAGAGCAAACCGAGGCTAGACAACGTTCGGCTCCGCCGACATCCAGCTCCGTAATGACAAAATCAAGTCGCATGAACTCGCCCTTCGATTCCAGACTCGCCATGCAATCACCTGCAGGAATGCGAGCATCCCAATCTTTGCGTTCCATAACGAGATATCATAACTTGTGCGACCTGAGGGTAGTGATAGTACTCTGAAAAAACCTGCAACCGCCTGTTCGCGCTTGAAGTCGTAGCTATCATCAATAAAGCTTGTAGGCCAGAGATCCTGGGATTCGCACCATCGAGAACGCATCTGCAGCGCTGATCGATGATAAAAATCCCCCAGACAAACCGTCGACGCCGCGTAGAACAAAAGTATCACGCAACGTATCGCGGTCGTACATCAATCGAAAACAAAGCTGAAACCCACCCACCGAAACAGCGAGCAATCCCGTCATCGTAAAAAACGTCCACCATCGATAGTTTCCCTTGCTCTTGGTGAAGCTCCTCTGAATCGAATGGATCGCTTTCCTCATTACTGCTTTCGCTTGGTTAAGGGCATGTTTCCGGCAACATCGGTTCGCCGATTAAAATCCTCTTCCCAAAGAAGATGCTCCATACGACGATTCGCCACTGAAGGAACATCGTCAGAACAAATAAAAATGTTGCGATGAAATAACCCAACGCAAAAACCATCACTGGAAATTCTTCCCCAGAAGACTGGGCATCTTGGACCAAGAACAGCATGGCGGCGAAGGTGAGCCCCAACGACAAAGCGATCAGCACCAAGCCCGCGAGCGGCTTCTTTGAGATTTCGAATCGTCACGCTCGAAGCATGCAAAGCGAGTCAAAGATCTGCGTTACCAATAAGCCCCAAACCATTGCGTCAGGGTAATCGATCCGATACCAACGCGACTCGTCATATATCAGGGTTTGGGCGAGATAGATACCAATCGTCGTGATCACGATATGGACGGTCCACCACACCGATCCAAAACTCAGAGGGTGCACGACCCTCGCAGGATGCGTCGAAGGGATCGCAGACACGATGTATTCCCGGGAGATAAGATCACAGACGAGAGGAGTCAAGGAGCGCAGCAATGCGTTGCATCACCATTTCCTGTAGTCGTGGCATGCAATCGCTGGTTGAAGGTATCGCATCCTCGCCAAGGGTACTGCATCTCAAGCAATCTACGGCACCATCGACCTGCTGAATCTAAACCGCGCACGACGCATAGTCCCATGAAGGAAGCAACCGCCGTGTCGCTCAAACAGACATTCGAGATCTTGCCCAGCGCCGATTTCGATTTCAACTCGATCCTCAGGCTGCAGGTATCGAGGAGGATTCTTGTCAACCCCGGAGGGTGTTCGCAAAGCGGCATCCCCGGCATGGGCGTCGCGGCGTACGACAGGTAACTCAATACATGCATAGGGCTAAAGATGATCTCCTTAGTGGAAAAGTCCTGGACTAGTTCGCCATTGAGCCGCGTTTGCACTCGCAATTGAAGCACGTCGCCTACCGACGCAGCCAAGGTAATTCAGGACCGATCGGTACGAAGCTATCGAAGGTCTTGCCAGAAACCATTGCTTCCCAGTTTCTCAATTGCCAATCACGAGCGAAACATCATTGCCGACCGCATAGCCGAAGATCGCTGCCTGGGGCCTGCCGGGGGGAAGCCTTGCGAAGCTTCTTACCAATAACCACAACGACGGCTTCATAATCCACCTTGGTACTGGAAGGTGGGAAGATAGATGGGATCCTCTGGTCCTGTGAGAGCCGTTGGCATCTTGCAGAAGATAATCGGTTCTTGGGGAACCGGCATGTTGCTTTCCGCGGCGTAGTCCCGATATAGTTTCAGCCCTACGCAGAGAATTTTACCAGCCGCATCGAGAGGGGCAAAGGAGTTTGGCGATGTCTTCGCTCGCCTAAGCCCTCTTGGTCAAACGAGCCAATCGAGGCTGCAATTCTTCCCCCAACCCCTTGCATCACCTCGAGACTCAGTAGGAAGCGTTGCATCGGAACCAGAGATATCTAAGAGACCGAGATCCGATTCGAGACCCCACCCCGTTGTTCCATCATGGCGCTGAAATCGTACGATACGCATGAAGGCCATCGCCTCCTTCGAAATCGTTGCGAAGTCCCCTCGCAAGTCGCTAATGCAGGTCTCGTTAGCCTCGATGCCCACCGACAATTTTCCGCTCTTCACGTGAATGCGTCACGCTGCAATGGCAGGAGCGTAAGGGAACAACGACAACAAGTTGTTCTAAGTGTTAGTAATTATTTCTTTGACTTCATCAGAACCCATTTGTTCTCAAATTACAAGGCGGAAAGCGTGAATCCACCCATTCCGCGCGGCAATAAACAACAGAAACGCTGTCGATCAACCGGCGGGCTATGAAGACGCGATGAAGGGAGCGAGAATTTCGGACGAACTGAGAAAAGCAAGCATTTGATGGGTTGAAGAGGATCTCTAAAAAATCGAAAATCAAGAGTTAGCGTGCCCGCCAGTCGTGCCACGCCTCTTTTGCCCCGAGTTACGGATAACTCGGTTCGGCATTCGCCCTGCGAATGGAACTTCCAAATGGACACTGGGCAGTAGAAGAGCGACTGGTTCGCTAACTTGGGAATCCCAACGCTGCTGCCAAACGGAGTGAACTTCATCGTCACCCCATCGTTACCGGCAATGAAGTCAAAGATCGAAGGGTGCGATCTGCCGTCGACATTGTCGATTTGGTCGGAAGCTACACGGAATTTGCGCGTCAGAGGGGATTTGTTGCGCATGTCATGGCGACGATCGTCGTCCCGGTCTTCAAGTCAATCCCGAGCGTCAAAGCTGGAAATGTTGGGTTTGCGACCTTGGAAATGTCTGCAACTGGATGATGCGGCAGAAAGTCTCGTTTCTGAAGCACTGCGTATGTTGGCCGAACGTGCGGGTATCACACTGGAGCCGATGCAGCGCGCGGCCATCAGCAATTTCTCGCATGGCGCCAACGATGATAAGAAGCTGCTCTACGATGCCATGGCGTGGGCCGTCCAGCAGTATCACCAGTTTTTCATGAATGCTCCCGAAGCCGAAAAGGCTCGCGAGTATCTCATCGATCGCGGACTATCAAACGATTCCCTCCAAAAATTTCGTATCGGATATGCGCCCGATAGTTGGAACTGGTTGATCGATCGCGCTAAATCCAGCGCGGTTTCGGTAAAAGCGCTTGAAGCAGTCAACACCGTCGTCCGCAATGACCGTGGAAGCCACTACGATCGATTTCGAGGACGTATCCTTTTCCCAATTCACGATCCCCAAGGCCGCCCCATCGCCTTAGGTGGACGCATCGTTCCTGGGCTATCCAGCGATCGCGAACAGGCGAAGTACATCAACAGCACCGAAACGCGGCTCTACTCCAAAAGCCACCAGCTTTATGGTTTGGATGTTGCTCGCGATATGATTGGCAAGAAGAAGCAAGCCATCGTCGTCGAAGGCTACACCGATGTGATCATGTCGCATCAACATGGCATTCAGAATGCTGTTGCAGTGTGTGGAACGGCATTGAGCGAAAGTCACATTCGATTGCTTCGTCGCTATTGTGATTCCGTTGTCCTGCTTCTCGATGGTGACGATGCAGGGCAAAGGCGAACCAACGAAATCCTCGAGCTCTTCATTGCGGCTCAGATGGACCTTCGCGTGCTCACCTTGCCCGATGGGCTCGATCCTTGCGACTATCTGTTGCGATCAGGTGGCGATGAACTTCAGCGTTTGCTCGGCACGGCAGTCGATGCTCTCGAACATAAGATCACCATCGAATGCCAAGGATTCGATCCACTGGTAGACACGCATCGTGCCAGTGCCGCTCTCGAACAAATTCTAGGAACGATCGCCAAGATCCCGAAGATGGACCCGCTCATGGACCAGGGTGCATCGCTTCGTATCGAGCAGATTCTCGGACGATTGGGTCGCGAGTTCGGTTTGCAAGTGGGACAATTGCGAGATCGCATTCGTCAATTGCGAGCCGAAGGCCTGAAACGCACCAAAGAGGCGGACAAGACAACGTCGGCCCCTTCGCGATCGTTCAAGTATTCCGATCTCTCGCCCGCCGATTGCGAACTCTTTGAAATTCTCGTGAGCTATCCGGAGCTCGTTCCCTTGGCCCTCGAACGCTTTCCCGCTTCGAGTTTGGGAAGTGATGCCGCCCGCGCTCTTTTACAAGTGTATACCGATCTCGAACTAGCTGGCTATGAACTGCATTTCAATAGTGTGATGTCGGCGATGGAAGAGGTCTCGATGAAGAGCCTTATGGTCTCTATCGAAGAAGCTGCATCGAAGAAGAAACAATTTTCCAATTGGGATGCTCAACAGCGTTTGCACTCCTTGTGCGAAAAGCTGAGCAAACAGGATCAACAGGCAGAGGATCAGCAGCGCATGCGGATTCTCGAATCCAAAAGGCTTACCGAACAGGAGGAAATGGATCTGTTGCGACAAGTGATCGAGCAAGCTCGATCGCGGCATGGATTTTTTACCAACGGCGAAAACTAGCCGGTCGCCAAGGTGAGGAAAGCCGAAAGGCATCGAAGCTTTCTTGGCATGACGCCAAGGCTTCGGTTGACCCATACCTCACCCGACCCGCCAGCAAGCCGAGGGGCACTGGAATGTGCCCAATCAGGAAAGTACCGATTTTCAGGAAGTTATCCACACCTGATACGACCTCCCGCCGGATCCTCCCGATCCGAAAGTTGTGTCAGGCTAAAAGGAGTTGCAAAGTGGAACAACAAACCATCGATCTTCAAGCTCTCGTATCCAAAGCCAAAGCTCAAGGCTATCTGACCTATCAAGAAGTCAATCGCTACTTGCCCGACGAGGCATCTAGCGCCGAAAAACTCGATACGCTTCTGGTCGCCCTGGAACGCATGGGTGTGGAACTCGTCGAAGAAGCCGCCGATGCCAAAGCCCTCGCATCGGAGGATGCCTCATCAGGTGCGAATGCGGCTGGCGACGCTCCCAAATTAACCAACGACCCCATCCGACTCTACCTGAGCCAAATGTGCGAGATCGATTTGCTCACCCGCGAGCAAGAAATCTCGTTGGCCAAAAAGATTGAAATCCATCGCAAGATGTTTCGTCGCGCCGTTCTGGGCAATGATTTTGCTTTGCGACAAACGGTTGAGATCCTCAAGAAGGTTCATTTGGGTGTCCTGCCATTCGATCGTACGATCAAAGTTTCTTTGACCGAGCGATTGACCAAAGAGCAGATTACCTCGCGCATGCCCCACAACTTGAAGACGCTCGACTTTCTCTTGAAAGAAAACCGACGTCTGTTCGCGACCATCGTTCGCAAGAGCACCGAACCACAAGCGAAGATGGATGCCATTCAAAAGTATTCTCGCAATCGCCAAAAATGCTTGATCCTTGCCGAAGAACTCTCACTTCGCTCCAAGCGTGTTCAACCGATGATGAAGCAACTCGAACAATTCGCGGATCGCATGGCTTGGCTTCAAGCTCGCATTCCTCAATTGATTGAACAAGGTGCTCACGAAGCCGATGTCCGTCGCTTGAAAAATGAACTACGTCACTTGATCCTCACCACGCAGGAAAGCCCACGTTCGCTTCGCAATCGCTGCCAAGTATTCCGCAAGCATTTCAAGGAGTTCGAAGCAGTCAAGCGAGAACTCTCCAGCGGCAACCTTCGATTGGTGGTTTCGATCGCCAAGAAATACCGCAATCGTGGATTGAGCTTCTTGGACTTGATTCAAGAAGGAAACACGGGCCTGATGCGAGCCGTCGACAAGTATGAATATCGTCGCGGCTTCAAGTTCTCGACTTACGCGACATGGTGGATTCGTCAAGCGATTACGCGAGCCATCGCCGATCAAGCTCGCACGATCCGTATTCCCGTTCACATGATCGATGTTCTCAGCAAGTTGCGCAACATCCAAAAGATGCTCACGCAGCAATTGCGACGTGACCCATCGGTAGAAGAGATTGCGGAATTGGCAGAGATCGATATCGAGGAGGCTCGCCGCGTTCTCGATATTGGACGGCATCCGATTAGCCTGGATCGCCCTGTGGGTGAAGGCGAAGACAATGCCTTCGGCGAATTCATCGAAGATACTTGTAGCGACAATCCTGTTCGCAACGCAACCAATGGTCTCTTGCGAGATCGCATAGAAACGTTGCTCAAAACCTTGACCTACCGCGAACGCGAGATCATTCGACTTCGCTACGGTCTCACCGACGGTTACTCCTACACACTCGAAGAAGTAGGACGCATATTCAAAGTGACGCGCGAACGCGTTCGCCAAATCGAAGCCAAAGCCGTGGCCAAGATGCAGAACCCTGTGCGTTCACAGCAACTGGAAGGCTTCTTGAAGCGAGCTGCCTAGTATTGGATCGCATACACTCCGAGCGTCTCTAGGTCTTCCTCGAGACGCTCGGTTGTTCCATGCGTACCCCTTTCACAACCCGACGCGTCAGCAAGGGAACCCATACTTCACAACCCGACGCGTCAGTTTTGAGTTGTGCTAATGAGCGTTCTGCGTGCAGAAAGCCTTGATATTTCACAACCCGAAGCGTCAGCAAGGGATCGCATTCCTCATGTCACGAAGTGTTAGCAAGGGATGTCTCGGACAACGCAAAATCTCTGCAAAAGTTAGTCCCTCGCTGACGCTTCAGGTTGTGAAAAATACCCCAAGACACAACGCCAAGACTTGCGTGTTGTGATGATACACGAACGCATAAGTTCACAACGCACGCATCGAATCGCGATCGTACCCCGAAAGTCCATTGGTTCTTTGCAGGATCGGTAGGAATCTATGACGCCAAATCATAAGAGCGATCTCGATTGGGCTCGATCCTTGGGTGTAGGAAGCACACTTCGCCAGCTATGGTATGGTGCCGACTGGCGTTGCCATGTCGTCCTTTTACTGAGCCCACTTCTATTGACGACTTGGAAATACTTTTGTTCTTACCAAGCGTTGAATGAAAACCTTCCCGAACAAATCTTGTTCGTCGAAAAGAATTCGCAAATCGTTGAACTCATCCACTTTGCCCTTTCTTTTCTTCTTTTGGGTTGTATTCCATGCCTTGTCATTCGAATGCTATTTCGTGAACGCTTGCGCGACTATGGAATCCAGTTTGGAGATATCGGTTATGGCCTCAAGATATTAGGCGGCCTACTTCCGATCTTCATTGCAGCTTCCTATTTGGCCGCACCCGATCCTCAACTTATGACGGAGTATCCGCTCGACAAGTTGGCAGACCGTTCAACTGGTCGATTTCTCTTGCATGCAACCGGATATTTTCTGTTCTATGTGGGTTGGGAGATTTACTTTCGCGGCTTCATGCAGTTTGGTTTGCAGGCGCGATTCGGCGTATGGCAAGCCATCTTGGTACAAACCTTGGCCTCTTGTTTGCTTCATATTGGAAAGCCAACCGGTGAGATTTTTGGGTCGATCGCTGGCGGAATCCTTTGGGGCATCATCGCTTATCGTGGTCAGTCTATTTGGCCCTGCTTGGGAATGCACGCAACGCTTGGAATTCTGCTGGACGTCTTCATCTGCGCGAATCGTTAGGACTCGGAGGGCATGGACGGAGTGCCTCGGCTGCATTGCGTCAAAAGTCCTCTTTCTCAAGAAATCCCAACAATTCGAGCCTTCGGATCGGGGCATTTTGGGTGACAACTCGGTGAGATTGGCCAAGTTGGGGACGTCAAACCCTTCACGGAACACTATGCTATAGGGACTGTTGTTCGGACTTGGTTCCGTTGACTAGGCCTTCCTTAGATTGTGCGTTCGATGACCAAACTTCCACTCGCATTGCTGTTCGTTTGTTTGACATTCTTGTCTTGGGGTGTTTACGGGATCCTGCTGCACGAAGGCCAAACCCTGATGGGTAGCAGTGCCATGCGTTCCTTTGTGGGTGTCGGCATCGCGTATTTTCTCGTCGCGGTCATGGTGCCGGCGATTTTGATGAGCAACCAAAAGGAAAAAGGATATTGGTCCTTTTCTGGTATTCTGCTTTCGCTCTTTGCAGGGACCGTCGGAGCACTCGGGGCATTGGGTGTCTTACTGGCACTCACCTTCAAAGGTAGCCCTGTTTACGTGATGCCGCTCGTCTTCGGATTTGCACCGGTGGTGAACACGGTAGTCACGATGTGGTTGAGCAAAACGTTTAAACAGATCAATCCAGTTTTCATCGTTGGGATCGTGCTGGTGATTTTGGGAGCGGTTGGCGTATTGATCAATAAACCGCGCGTCGTCAAACATGCCCCGACAGCAGAGCAAGTTGCGAGTGCAGATCAAGGCACCTCCGATACCGCCAAGAAAGATGCAGAGGCATCGACGAAGAAAGAAGGGGATACCGCCAAGACTCAATCCAACAATTTCGCAGTGATGCTCTCCATTTTTATGGCCGCCGTTTGTTGGGGTTCGTATGGTCCGTTCCTGCATATCGGGCAAATGAAGATGGGAGGAAGTCGGCTTCGTCCATTCTTCTGTGTTGGTGTGGCTTATTTTGCGATCGCGGTCGCAGCGCCATTGGCGTTGCTATCGTCGGTTCCCGATCAAGGACACTGGAATTTTATGGGAATGATTTGGTCGATCGCCGCAGGAACTGCGGGAGCTGTCGGCGCGTTGGGGATCATCATGGCATTCAACTTCGGTGCCAAGCCAATCTAT
>JAXMBN010000039.1:0-52323 GCA_046349875.1 Pirellulales bacterium | reverse complement strand
ACCAAGTCATCTCCAGAACGGCGCACGAAGGATCGTTCAACACCAATCGATTGGCAATATCTGCCGCATGGCTGTCAAGCGAGCCTGATCGAGCCACGCCAAGGTGCGACCATCCCTGTCGGCCTTGATCTTGAACCGTCGTATGCAATCCGGCTCGAACAACGCGAAGAAATCTCATGATTCCTTCCAGTGCTCAAAAGCGTCGAGCGATATCTCGACAAATCGAATCGTGTCGCCTGCTCGAAGAAGCGAAGGAGGTGAACGTTCTGGATCGAAAAGCCATCGAGGCGTCCTCCCGATAATATTCCATCCTCCGGGTGAACTCATGGAATAGATTCCGGCCTGCGTTCCCCCAATGGCCACCGAACCTTGAGCGACTTCCAAGCGAGGAGTCGATCTTCGTGGTGTTGCCAGGGATGGATCGAGTCCTGAAAGATACGGAAACCCTGGAGAGAATCCAATCATCTGAACACGATAAAGCGGCGTTAGGAATCTTCGTACCACTTCTTTCGTATCCAGATGGTGGCGATCTGCTAATTCGTCCAAGTCCCAAGCGAATGAAGGCTCAAAACATAGGGGAATCTCGAAGACCCTTGATGATCGCTGCGAAGAGGTAGAAGGATTCAATGTACTGAAGCGATCTTCCAACCAGGACTTCACTGCATCGAACGTCCACTGGCATGGATCGAAGAAGATAGTCCATGAGGCATAGGCTTGAACCACATCCAAGATTCCTACCGGAAGCGTTTGACGTATCTCGTCAACCCAAAGAGGCAAATCGTTGGCTTCCTCTTTCGATAGAGAATCCCAATGCACCAAGATGGCAGAATCCCCCAAAGGTTCAAACCCGAAGCCTCTAACCATACGTAGCCAACCACTCCACCATTCGCCTTCCTGCCTCATCAGTCATCGAATGACCAGTGCGATGATTGTACTGTCCCAACCTTACCTTGCCGTACAGCGAGTAGACCTTCTGTGCTGGTTGAAGCCAAGGCCAACCTCGATCCCCATCGGCGGACTCTCCCGCCACGATAAGCAACGGGCGTGGAGCAGCCAACGCTAAGATCTGATGGTGCTCCAATAGGAAATCAGGTTTCTTGACGTCGCTTCCCAAATACCAATCGGCTTCCCAATTCGAAAACGAGATTCCGATTCCACCTTCACTCGCGGCACCACAACGGAAACGTTCGTCGAAGGCCATCGCATAAAGCACCTCTTTGGCACCCAACGAGTGTCCAACCACACTGAGTCGCTCACGATCACACTGCGGATCCTGCTCTAATAGGGATGCCGCAATCTGAACGTCGTAGAGCATTTTAGCCATTCCCTTCATCGGAACATGGGCGACCTCTTGTTCCTTCAACCAACGAGCGGCTTGCTCTTTCGCTGCAATACGATCATTGGTTGGCCAAAGATAATTGCGAGGACAAACGACGATGAACCCGCGACGCACCAGATGCAATCCGAGAGCCCGTGGGCCTTCAAGGTTGCTATCCTTTGACTTGAGGCCGATTGGCTCGTCGATTGAATGGTCAACGGTGGGATGCAATACCACAGCCCCTGGAGCTTTGCCGCTAACCTTCTTGGGTTTGAGCAAATAGGCTTCGACCTTCCAACCGGGATGCGTTTCATACTCGATCCGTAACCGGTCGTGATCTTCCAACGATTCTTTCTGAAGTTCCTTCCATGTGACAACGCGTTTTCCCGCCTGAAAATCATAACCCAAAAATCGGCTCCATTGGTCGATGATCTGCAGACGACGCGTCTTCCATTGCGTCAATGACATATCGTCCGGTGATTGTAGATCGCGCAATGAATCATTCCGCACGCGAGACATCGATGGTGGTGGAACAACGACTTCATCAAGCCAAGGTACATCGCTCGATGCGAAGGGCAGGGGAGGCATGGCAGAAAGAATGGGTTGGCACGGCCCCGATCGTGCAAGACTCGCGAGGATTCCAACTGCAGAAGCTTGCGTCAAAAACTTGCGTCGGACCGACATCGTTTCACCTCTCGTCGCTGTTGAGTGATCCTCCATTGTATCCAATCCACACTCGCACCCAAAACACTTCCTCGGAGAATGACCGTGTGTGTCACTGACGTCCCAATGGTGGCTGAATGTGATTCTATTTGAACAGAGAGGCCGGATCGGCCGACCATAGCTTGCGGACCGCCAAAAGCCCACTCACGATGCACATGCATAGCGTTAGCATGAAGACAAACCCGATTCGACTTGGGGTCAGAATCATGATCAATCCCGTGTTGCGGCCCAGCAATTGGTACAGAATCAGCGTGATCCCCAGTCCTGGAACAAAGCCCAATACCGTTAGATAGAGCGACTCCGCCAAGATCAAGGATAGGAAGTAGCTCCCTCCATACCCCATCGCTTTCAGCGTTGCAAACTCGGCGATGTGATCGGTGATATCGGTAAACAAAATCTGATAACAAATAATTGTTCCGACCACCAATCCCATGATCGTTCCAATAGTAAAGATGATCCCGATCGGTGTTGAGCGAGCCCAAAACGTTATCTCGCGCTGCATCAATTCATCTTTCGTCAGCACATCCAATTCCTCGGGAGCCAGTAGGCTCAACTTTGCCTGAAGCTCTCTTCGGTCGATTCCAGGTTTCGTTTGGATCAGACCAAAATCGATCGCCTCGAGGGGAGGGTTCAGACGGTTGCGTAAAGGAAAGTAGGTCGCCATAGCCTGATCGGAGATGAAGATGGTGCCATCATGCACAAAGTCAGTCCCGACATCGACGTAGTCCACCATTTGAATCGACTTGCCGGAGAGTTCAACCTCTTGATGCTGCAGCTTTTCGAGGTCGCGTGTTTCAAACTTGTAGACCTTCTTGGTACGACGATCGAGAAGGGCTGAATGATGGTCGGCAAGCTTATCTCGCTTAAGGTCGTAATCTGGATCTTCAAAGACCGTACCTTCCATCGGGACGCCGACGACACGGATGGCGCGGTTGATTTGTCCCACGACGTGAATCTCTGTCAAACTTCGTTCGACAAAGATGGGAAGCACATCCTGAACCTCTTCATTGCCACGAATCAACTGTAGATATTTGGCATCGAATCGTTGTTCGCTTGGCAAGTTATAACGAGCCCGACTCACCACCACCAAATCCGCTTTGAGAAGTTTTACGAGCTGAATGGTGTTATCGAATAGCGCATTTCGAAAACCAATTTGCATGAACATCAAGACGACGGCAAAACTCACGCCACCACTAATCAAAAGAAGTTTTCGACGATCGCTCGTCAGATTCTTCCAGGCTAGTGGTGTTCGTTGCCATCCCGACATGGACGTTCTCACAAAAATCTACAATCCAAGAGTGTTTAAAAGAGCGACGCCGGGTCTGCCTGCCACAGTTTTCGAAGTGCTCCCATACCGCTTAAGGTACACATCGCAATCGACAGCAAAGCGACGCCAACCAAACGCGTTACGGTCATTCCGATGGGTATGCCAGCAGACCAAGCCGTAATGCGATAGAGCACTTCGGAAAGAAGAACAGCAGGGATGAAACCCGCGATCGCCAACCATAAAGCCTGTTGGAGCACGATATAGGAGACAAAGCCTTGGGAGTATCCCATGGCTTTGAGCGTTGCGTATTCGGGGAGCCGGTTCATCACGTCTTGGGCTAACACCATGTACACGACGGCAGCTCCCACCATGAAGGCTAATACGACGCCCATTTGGAAGATGACTCCGATCGGTGTTTCATTGAGCCAACGATGATGCTCGTTGGCAATGGTTTGCTTTCGGGTCAGAAGTCGCATGTTGAATGAGGCCGACGGATCATGCTTCTGAAGCCACGCTTGAAGTTCATCCACCGCTTGTGCCGGATCCACTCCGTCATTCAATCGCACCAACCCCATGCTGACCTGGGACTTAACATCGACGTTCGATCGAAAGCCGTAACCGACATCGCTGATCAATACCGCGCCATTGGTCGCCAGTCCTGTGCCAATCAAAAAATGTCCGACAATGGTTGCTTGACGTTCGCCCAATTCACAGGCTTCGCCGATATCTTCGTCGCCGAATCGCTTTCCATCTTTGGGTCCATAGTCAGGTCGAGTGGCTCGATCCATCAGCACGAAATCAGGTGATGCGAGTAGCTTTAGCTTCTCGTCGAGTTCAGGCACCAGAATGGGATTCGATCCTGACTCGACAGCCATCATGCCGATGGCTCGGTAACGACCATCCTGGGGACTTCTCCATTTATTGATCATGATCCAAAAAGGTTCTACCGACTGCACCAGATCGGTCCGCGATCGAATCATCTCCATGTACCGTCGATCGAAAGTACGCGGTTCATATAAATGGAGATAGCCCGTGCTCTGGATCAAGATATCGAAATCGAGTTTGCCATAAACAATGGTGGCAGTATTGGCCACAGCACCTCGAAATCCGAGTTGAACGAAGATTAACAGAAGGGCAAAGGCAACACCCGAAAGAGAAATGATGGCCCGAGTCGGATTCGAGATCAAATTGAGGAATGCGATCGGCGTCCGGTTCATCAGTGCAAGCTACTTGCTTTCGGTTTGAATCGCTACATCCACTTGAAGTTGCACAAACTGCGATGCCATCTCAACATCGCGAGCATCGATCTCGATCCAAACAGGAATGGCTCGGAAGTCGGACTTTGCCATGGGATTGGGCATCTTCAATTGATGAGGGCCAACCACGCGATTGATGCGCTGGATGGTCCCCTGCAAAGGACGATCGAGGGCGCCCGATGTGATTTTGGCGATTTGCCCGACCTTGAGGTAGCGAATCTGAGTTTCTTGAACTTCGGCCACACACATCATGGCGGATAGATCGGCCATCTCCATCACTGGCAGCGTTCCAATCGTCTCGCCAACTCCAGTTCCAATCGAAAGTATGGTTCCTTGGGATGGAGCCACGACCCGAAGCAATGCAAGTTGCTTGTCGAGAAGTTCCATCTGCATTTCCAACGACTGGATCGGGACTAAGGAATCGATAAGGTCTCGAGATTGCTTGGCAGCGTTGAGCTTTTCTTCTGCGGCTCGAATGGCGCCTTCGGATGCCTCGACCAATTGTTGTGCCGCCAAAAGCGATTGCTGTTGTCTCAACTTGGCTTCATTGAATTCCAATTGCCTTTGATCGACATCGATCGTACCAACCATCGGCTTGGTACGAGGATCTTCACTGAGCCGACGGTACCGAGCAAGCTGGGTCGATGCGAGTTCGAGCGAACTTTGCGAGGCCTCTGCGAGTCGATATTGTTCCTTGGCTTGATCGGCTTGAAATTTTGCTTGCTTCACTTGAAGCTCGGCCAAAGAGACTTGAAGATCGCCTTCTGCTTTCTTTGCCTGAACTTGAGCCTTAGCTTCCTGAAGCTTCTGCTGCGCGACGTCTCGCTCTTTCTCGCGAATCACTTCACTAGCCAGTTTGAGAAGTGGTGCGTCCTTCTCCACCTTCGCGCCCGGCTGAACAAGAACGTCCACCACACGATCACCAGGTGTTGCAACGATGCGAACGATCCGTCGCGAGGGAAGGAGTTCGCCGCGTGCCCATACGACAGGGACTGGTTGGTTCGATTCCGTCGGCGATTCAGGGGCAAGTGATAACGAACCGCTTTCTATGGGATTGCACCCAACGGGGAGCAATGCACCTATTACCAAAAGGCTTTGCAGGCTCCGCCGAATCGCGCGGCAGCGGGTCGACGATGATTCGGATGGGTTTGCGGATCGCACCATGAAGATGGCACCTAGGGAAAATGGCACCCAAGAAAAATGGTACCTATGAACAAAAATAGACTCACCCCTCCTTGGTCTTCCGTGGCGTCATCCCTGCCTCATCCGTTCCTACCAAATTGTTCGAGTTCCCTCCCTTTGTTGGTCGATCGCAATTTGGGCCTTCCCCAAGGATTCCAACTTGGGATCAAGGATTCGTCTGAGCTTTGCCAGCATTCTCCGACTTGAATCGACTGGCAATTGGTCCGAAGTCGAGTTTCCTTCGACGGGAATTGGGGCCGCAATCGGATTCGGGCGAGCCACGCTTCCCTTATCGTCGTATTCCTCTCATTCTACGCAAACGCTAAAGTTGATGCTTTCATGCTATAGGGAATGACCGATCTTGCAACCACACCTCCCCGATCCTCATGCTGCCGTGGCGACTCGAACTGGCGTTCACCGCCAGGAAGAGCCCTCGATCCAAGCCATTGGATTGCAGCATTATTTCGGGACGGGAGATCTTCGAAAGCAAGTCTTATTTGACAATACGATGACGGTTTACCCAGGGGAAATCATCATCATGACCGGGCCGAGCGGTTCGGGAAAAACGACTCTGCTCACCCTGATTGGAACCCTGCGGCGGGTTCAAGAAGGAAAGCTCTTTGTTTTGGGCGAACCTCTTCATGATGCATCGGCGCAGCAGCTCGTTCAATTTCGAAAGAAAGTCGGATTTATCTTCCAAGCGCATAACTTGTTTGAATCGCTCACGGCGACGCAAAACGTCCGCATGTCGCTTGAATTGGTCGACAAGCAAGGTAGCCGTCGCGATCAAACCCAGCGAGCCAAAGAGATGCTCGAAGCGGTCGGGTTGGGACATCGAACCGACCACAAACCCAAACAACTTTCGGGTGGCCAAAAACAACGCGTCGCCATTGCGCGAGGATTGGTCCATCGCCCCCAACTGGTCCTTGCCGATGAGCCGACTGCCGCATTGGATGAGCAAAGTGGACGGACCGTCGTTGAACTATTGCAGCGCATGGCTCAAGAGCTCAAGACGACTATCATCATCGTCACTCACGACAATCGTATCCTCGATGTTGCCGATCGCATCGTGAACTTGATTGATGGACGTATTCGTAGCGACGTCTTGGTTCGCGAGGCCGCGATCATTTCCCAGATGCTCGCGCAGTGCAAAGTTTTTGAAGGCGTTACACCTCGAACGCTCACCCAAGTCGCAGATCAGATGCGGGTAGAACGCTATGCAGCAGGTACGCGAGTTCTTCAAGAAGGAGCAGCAGGCGATCGTTTTTATCTCATTCGAAGTGGTCGCGTTGCAGTACTTAAAGGCCCTCATCAGGAGAAAATCGCCGAGCTCGCAGCGGGAGATTTTTTTGGAGAGACCGCCTTGCTCACCGGACAACCTCGCAACGCCAGCATCGATACACTCGAAGATACGGTCCTGTACGCTCTCAGCAAACCCGATTTTCAAACGGCAATGGCGGAGCGAGCGTCCTTGGAGTCCGAAATTCGAAGCAGTCTCTTCGACCGTTAATACTCTTGGAAAACTCCGTTCCTTCAATCGATGGTACATGTCAAGAATTCACCTTCGATTGGAAGCGTTATAATCAATTCATTCCCAACACTTTTCAAAAGAAATCGAACCTACGGCAATCCTATGGCGACTCCATCCTTTCACTATCAAGAGCTTTTCGATCTCGGCGAAGACACCACAGAATATCGACTACTGACGAGTGCTCACGTGGATGTCGTCCCGTTTGGCAATCGCGAAATCGTTCAAGTGGACCCACAAGCATTGACCTTGCTGAGTTCCCAAGCGTTTCACGATATCAATTTCTTCCTGCGTCCAGCGCATCTCAAGCAGGTGGCTGCCATCCTCGACGACCCCGAAGCATCGGACAATGATCGAATGGTTGCGCTGACGATGCTCAAGAATGCCGATGTTGCGAGCGCTGGGGTTTTGCCATTCTGCCAGGATACGGGCACGGCCATCGTTATGGGCAAGAAGGGGAACTCTGTTTGGTCCGAGGGTGATGAAGAGGCATTGTCGCGTGGCGTATTCAACGCCTACACCGAGAACAACCTTCGCTATTCTCAAAATGCTCCTCTCACCATGTGGGATGAAAAGAACACGGGAACCAATCTGCCTGCACAAATCGATTTGGCCGCCATCGATGGTGATGAATACAAGTTCTTATTCATCGCCAAAGGAGGCGGTTCGGCCAACAAGTCGTACCTGTATCAAGAAACGCGAGCCGTTCTCAATCCGAAGTCGTTGGTCAAGTTCCTCACCGATAAAATGGTATCGCTCGGAACTGCGGCATGCCCACCCTATCACTTGACTTTTGTCATCGGTGGCATGTCTGCTGAATTGACTATGAAAGTCGTCAAGATGGCATCGACGAAGTATCTCGATCATCTCCCAACGACTGGCAATGCTCATGGAAGGGCTTTTCGTGATTTGGAACTGGAAGCCCAGATGATGGAGGTCGCGCGAACGTGTGGTATCGGAGCACAGTTTGGCGGAAAGTATTTTGCGTTGGATGTCCGTGTCATTCGATTGCCACGCCACGGTGCTTCGCTTCCCATCGGGATCGGAGTTTCATGTAGCGCCGATCGCCAGGCCAAAGGTAAAATCACTCGCCAAGGTGTGTTTCTTGAACAACTCGAGACCCAACCTCTTCGATACATCCCCGAGGCGCTTCGGCATCGCAAGGACGAATCAGCCGTCCGAATCGATCTCAACCGACCGATGTCCGAAATCTTGGCCGAATTGAATCGCTATCCGGTGACGACGCGCCTATTGCTAAGCGGCCCGATCGTGGTGGCTCGCGATATAGCACACGCCAAGCTGAAAGAGCGGCTCGATGCTGGCGAACCTCTACCTCAGTATTTCAAAGACCATCCGGTTTACTATGCGGGTCCAGCGAAGAAACCGGAAGGACTTCCTAGCGGTTCGTTTGGTCCAACCACAGCAGGGCGAATGGATGGATACGTCGACCTGTTCCAATCTCATGGCGGAAGCATGGTGATGATTGCCAAAGGGAATCGTGGCAAACAAGTTACGGATGCTTGCAAGAAGCATGGCGGATTCTATCTTGGCAGCATTGGGGGACCCGCAGCGATTCTCGCCAAAGAGAACATTCGCAAAGTGGACGTAGTCGAGTTTCAAGAGCTTGGGATGGAAGCGGTTTGGAAGATCGAAGTAGTAGACTTCCCTGCCTTCATTTTGGTCGACAACAAAGGGAACGATTTCTTCGAGTCCGTAGGGCCCGGTTGCGCTCACTAGTCGATCTCGATTCTCGCTGCGATTCTGAGTTGATAACCCATTCGATAACCTTGGTAGAGAACCTCGGTCGCTAGTTGTCGCGCCATTCAGCGATTGCTAAGGTAAGACATTCAGTGGAATGTTTTACCTTTGTCTTTGGCGGGATGATCACCATGTATCGGATCTTGGATTGGGCCACGTATCGTTGGACCCGAACGCTCGGCATGAGCCTCGGGCTCGCACTCCTGTTCCTTCCCTTGCAGACTCAAGCTCAGCAAGAAAAAACCCCGAGTCCAGACGACCAATATGTGCTCGGCCCCGACTCGATGGAACAGCCAGGCGTACCTCAAGGCAAGATCCTTCCTCTCGAGATGAACAATTCCAAAACCTATCCGGGTTTTGAACGCAAATGGTGGATCTATCTTCCTGCCAACTATGATCGTGATTCGAGTCCACCGTTGGCGTTGATGGTTTTTCTTGATGGTGGCAACTATGTCAAACGCGACGGTGCTTGGCGCGTACCAAACGTCTTCGACAACCTGATTCACAAGAAAGAAATACCACCGATGGTTGGCGTATTCATCAACCCGGGAGATGCGCCGTATGCACCTGGCGAACCTCCACGAAAGCGTCCAGATGGCCGACCTGCCCCCGCTCGTAATCGAAGTGTCGAATACGATACGTTGGGTGATACCTTTGCAAAATTCTTGATCGAGGAGATCCTTCCCGAGGTCGAGAAACATGCGAAGGTCGATTCCAATCCTGATAAGCGAGCCATTTGCGGTGCAAGTAGTGGTGGCATCGCATCCTTCACGGTCGCCTGGGAGAGGCCCGATCAATTCCGAAAGGTTTTATCGACCATTGGAAGCTTTACGAACATACGCGGTGGGAATCGCTATCCAGAAATCGTTCGCAATACCGACAAGAAGCCGATCCGTATTTTTCAGCAGGATGGGTCCAATGACCTGGTCAATCAGTTCGGGTCATGGCCGGAAGCGAACAAAGCGATGGCGGCTGTTCTTCAAGAGAAAGGATACGATCACAAATTTGTCTATGGAGAAGGGACGCATAATCCCAAGCACGGAGCCTCTATCCTTCCCGATGCCCTTCGTTGGCTTTGGCGCTAGGCGCGCTTCCACTCATTCTATCCCGCAATCCCGTGTCGCCGCATCCAAGTGTGACAGATTCGAGACTTGCCAAGGAATCCATGGCAATGGCTAACCAAGACGAGGCAACGATGGAAATATCGCCTCGTTTTGGTCGTCGTTCCATGAAGAGCTGGCTTCAACGTAAGCTGCAAGTTCGCTGGATTGGCTTACAGAAGAATCTCGAACAAGCACCGCTCATACCTTTCTTGATGGCAGCTGCCGTTGGAATCTGCCTTTGCCAAACAGGATCATGGTCGATTCTTTGGTCGATCCTCCTTTGGGTCGGATGCCTGCTGAGCTTCTTGATTGCCCTGATCAAGTGTTGGTCATGGAGTCGCTTGGCACTTGGAGGAGTGATACTAACATCATTTGCTTCGTTGCACTCCGTCTATTTGAACGACCTGAGCCACGATCGTTCCTTCCAACTTGCGACCTCGCAGTGGAGTCCAGTTGTTCTTGAGGGAATCGTGCAGGGAGTTCCTCGCTGGAGACCAGATGTTCAGCAATATGAGGACCGTGGTGTTCAACGTGGCGAAGATGCAAAATGGCAAACACTCTTCGATTTGAGAATGACGCAGGTACGCGATCGTACCGAATGGAAAAGCGCTGAAGGCTTGCTCACCGTCAGCGTTGAAGGGAATCTTCGCGACATTCTGGCGGGAGACCGACTGCGAATTTACGGCGTTTGGCAACGCATTCCTTCACCAACCAATCCGGGTCAATTTGACCTTGCCGCCCACTATCGACGCAAAGGCCAGTTTGTTCGCGTACGCATTGAAAACCCTGAGCAGGTCCGTCACCTCGAAGGGACCCAACAATGGCGTTTGGATCGATGGATGGGAACGATCCTCGAGCAAGGAGACCGAGCCCTTCATCGGTCGGTCATTCTGGGGCAATCCAATTTAGCATCGGCTTTGGTATTGGGCCAAAAAGATCAAGTGGAATGGGAGCTACAAGAATCATTGCTCGCCACGGGGACCATGCATATGCTGGCCATCTCTGGATTGCATGTCGATATGGTAGCGATATCGTTAATGACGCTCGCCCTATTGTTGCATCTTCCTCGCAAGCTCACATTGCTTTTGATCAGTCTGACGATCATTGGCTATGGAGTCCTCTGTGGTGGCCAACCTCCCGTTGTCCGCGCTGTCATCCTGGTCGTAGCGATTTGTATTGCAAAGTGGAATGGTCGAACGACTCATTCGCTCAATCTCTTAGCGTTGGCTGGCTTGATCTTGCTCGCTTACCGAACGACCAACCTTTTCGATGTTGGAACACAGTTGTCGTTTCTTGCCGTGGCCATGCTGAGTGTTCTTTCGATGAATCGACTCATTCCTGAGCGCGATGCAGATCCGATTCAACAACTCTTGTATGAGTCCTATCCTGCTTGGAAACGATGGTGTATCGATGTAGGATACCGAAGCTGGGAGATTCTTCGAACGAGCACTTGGATTTGGATGATTACCACGCCGCTCATCTTAAGCACGTTTCATGTCATCTCGCCAATAGCGATCGTTCTCAATCTCGTGCTCTGGATCCCGCTGTTTGTTGCCTTGCTGAGTGGGCTCATGGTTGTCTTATTTGCTGGATGGTTGCCTCCTATGGAATGGCTAGGGGGAATCGCGTGCGGTTCTAGCTTGTGGCTCTCCGAAAAGTGCATCGATTACGCTGCTGAATTTTCGTTCGGACACGCTTGGCTTCCTGCACCGCCTCTATCTTGGACGCTTGGATTCTACGGACTATTGTTGGTCCTTTCTCTTGTGTTGGGTTTTGGCAAATCGAAGCGGGTCGTGGTGGGAACGTTATTGATTGCTTGGTGCTGTGCTGGCGTTCTTCCGTCGTGGCTTGAGCTGGATGGACGCAAATCAGAACAGACGGCGGAGAATGCTAAACTGAAGATGACGGTAATCGATGTCGGGCATGGTACTTCGATCTTGCTCGATTTCCCCAATGGAGAAACGTGGCTTTACGATGCGGGACGCATGGGAGACAGCGATCGAAGTTTTCAAAACATTGCTGCCGTCCTATGGCATGAAAACCTGTGCCGTATCGATGGGATCTTTCTATCGCACGCGGATGCCGATCATTACAACGCCATCGAAGGGATTGCCAAACGCTTTCGACCTCAACGTTTTGCAACGACCGAGCAAGTGTTGAGTCATAGCAGTGAAAAGCTACGCGAGACCCTTCGGCAACTTCGGCGACACACATCGACATGGGACACTTGGGCTGAAGGCGGTACTATGGAACTCGCTGATAGCAAGATCGTTTCGTTGCATCCGCCGCCACGAGGAGTTCCAGGTTCTGATAACGCCAATAGTCTGTGCTTATCCATCGAGTATGGAGGGCGATGCATTCTCCTGACTGGCGATCTCGAAGCACCGGGCACCCAGTCTCTACTGCGGCACCCTTCGCGCGATGTAGATGTGTTGTTGGCACCGCATCATGGGAGCTTATCGCAAACGCCGAAACCGCTGCTGGATTGGTGTCGTCCCAAGATCGTTGCCATCAGCGGCGGACCACGATCCAATCGTCCCAAAGTCATCGAAGCCTATGCGGACGAGGACCGTTTGGTTTTGCTCACGCAACGCAGCGGTGCCCTTCGAATCGAGATCGATTCCAATGGAATGATGGAAACTTTCCACTGGACCGACCAGGGTTGGGAATCTCAACCAATACCTGCCAATTCCGTGGCTCGCTGAACGCGTCGGATGGCAATCATGAAGGCCGCCGTTCTTAGACCGACCGAGGCTGTACTCGACTGTTGCCACACACTTTCAAAAGCTTCGGACAACGTGTGATCTAACTCCTGACGCACGCGATCGAGACTCCATCGATAGTGCTGGCGATTCTGAACCCACTCGAAGTAACTGACGGTCACACCTCCCGCATTGGCAAGAATATCGGGAAGGATGAGAATCTTTCGTTCGTTCAAAAGTTGATCTGCTTCTGGCGAGATGGGACCATTGGCGGCCTCGATGATGATCTTACTTTGAATCTCGCCTGCGTTTTCTACTGTGATGACATCCCCGAGGGCGGCCGGAATCAACATGTCGACATCGAGCTTGAGTAGCTCGTCGGCATCGATCTTCTTTGCACCGGTATAGCCTTCGAGCGTTCCGCCGTGGTTCATGGCATGCCGCAACATCTCAGAAATGTTTAGACCGTTGGGATCGACATACGCACCACTCATGTCGGAAACACCAACGATAGGGAACTCGGCTTCGCTCAGAAACTTCGCTGCATGCGAACCCACATTGCCAAATCCTTGTATCGCGATACGACACTGTTGAGGTCGCTTTCCAAGTCGCTTCAAGAGCTTGATCGCGAGAATGCCGACACCACGTCCGGTCGCTTCTTCGCGCCCTTTGGCTCCATACTCTTCCACAGGCTTTCCAGTGATCACGGCAGGATTGAATCCATGGTACTTCTCCCATTGATTGCGAAACCATGCCATCACTTCATGGTTGGTCCCCATATCAGGCGCGGGAATGTCGGTGTCGGGACCAACGATCTCATGGATCTGATCGACGAATGATCGGGTTAGCCGCTCGAGTTCCTTCTTGCTTAGTTTCTTGGGATCGACCGACACGCACCCTTTAGCGCCGCCATAGGGAAGGTCGACCACTGCAGTCTTCCAGGTCATGAGGGCCGCCAATCCACGAACCTCATCCAAGTCTACAGCCGGGTGGTAGCGAAGCCCACCTTTCATCGGACCTCGGCTATTGTCATGCTGGACGCGATACCCAACAAACGTTTCCACCTGACCATTGTCGCGCTCGAACGCAACCTGAACCGACACTTCGCGTTTCGGAGTCACCAAAAGCTTGCGCATCCAATCCGGAATCTTGAGTTGGCTGGCTGCTTGATCGAAGTAAAATTCCGTCGCTTGAACTGCCCGCATTGTAGCCTCGGATGGGTGGTGGAGAGATTCAACCGCTGCGGCTCACGATAGAGCGGCACCGTGGATATTGGACCATACGTCGGACATCGACGCGTCTCGAACAATTCTACGCCAACTCGTGGCATTTGGTTGGAGCCAAGCGATGGCCCCGGTCCGCTATCCGACAAGTCGACGTATACTATAGGAAACTAGTCTAGGATTCCTCAATGAGGGCTCTCGCGCGGGATCCCATGACAACGATGGAAACGGCATTCCCTAGCCCTTGCTCGATGGCTCCAGGATGACACTAACAGCGACCCAACTTTGGCAACGAATCGCTCAATTGAAGTTGGCGACCCAGGCAGAATGTCGGCAATGGGCGAGTCAACTCATTGCCGAAAATGGTCCTGAAGTCATTCAAGAGCCCGGTGCGATCTTAGCCTATCTCATTCGCAAACGTCGACTCACGCCGTTTCAAGCGAATCACTTGATGTCGGGCTCCCCGATTCCGTTAGTCTTCGATCATTTTCGCATGGTGGCGGAAATGCCCGATGGTCTTTTTGAAGGGTGGCTCGAAGCGAATAGCCCCAACGCAGACACTGCCTTGGCAGCGTTTCTGCTTCACGAATCCAAACTACGATCGAACCCGACCTGGCGTACCTGCCCACCAAGCCTCGACTGGGCTCGGCAGCATGCCAAAATCCAGTCACCCTACTTACTCAACTTCGCCATTCCATCGGTGGTCGATCACTGCTGGGCCATTGTTGCATTGCAGACCAAGATCGCGCCCGCTGCGCAGGCTTCTTGGACCGTAGCAGAAAAGGTGGAAGCGATTCGCAAGATTGCCCAAGGCCTTCAATCGCTGCATGAAGGAGGGCTCGTTCATGGTCGGATCTCGCTTGGTCAGCTAGGTCTGATTCAAAACGAACCGATCTTGCTCCGCGATCCGCTTTTTCCAGCCCATTCGCCCTTATTGGATCCATCTCCTGTAACCTTGGGTACCTTTCCTGGATCCTTACCCAATAGCCCTCCATCGTATGCAGCTCCCGAGTTCTTAGTACCGGGTCAACGCCCTAATGTCGCTACCGATCTCTATGCACTCGGTTGCCTCTGGTTTCATTGGATGTGTGGTCGTCCACCATTCGATACCCTAAGTGAAGACCAGCAAATGGCAGCGCATCTTCGCGAGCCCATTGCGATCCCTAATGAACTCGGATTATCCGATCGTCTTGCGAAAGCCTTGTTGCATTTGTGCGCGAAAAATCCTCAATCGCGTTTTGCCTCGGCCAAAGAATTCTTGAAAGTCTTTGACGCGTCTCCTTCGCTATCGCGTTCCCAAGAGGAAGCGGGACCTGAACGCGTAGCTGCGACGGCAGTCGAATCGAAACCTCAAGAACGCAAGGTAGCGTCCGAGGTTGTCGCTGCAACTCCCATTTTGAAAGCTGCTCCTGTTGTTTCTGCCTCAACGACGCCTGTCGCAAAGCCGAAGCCAACCGTTGCTCCCACATCGGCCGAACCCGACAAGAACCTTGGCACGGTCACACCGCTTCCAGCATCCATCAAGAACGATGGCGCTCCCGCGGAATCCGCACCAGCCTCGTCGCAGAGACCAAAGGAAAAGGGAACGAGCCCGGCGGTGCCTCCTGCGCCGCCCGCTACTAAACCGCTCTCCACACCAACACCAGCCAAAGCATCGCGATCCGCGGATGGTAGCGAGTCAAATGCAAAGACCAAACCAGCGCCCGCTGCTTCGACACCTCAAGTAGCCACTCCCAAACCCATACCTTCGGCGCCACCTCGAGTCCAAACGGAATCTGCTGCAAAGTCTGCTGATGAAAAATCGGACGCCGAAATGGTTGCAGCATTGGCCGTACCGATACCTTCTTCCGTAAACCAAGTGGATGTCGAACAAGCCGCAATGGTTGCCTCGGCCGTCCCTTCCATGGAATCGCCAAATCTGAAAGGCAAACCAAGCCAACCACCTCCGGTAGATCGACCAACCAGTGAAACCAAACCGAAATCTTCCGCCGTAAAGAAAGGGAGCAAAAAGAAGAAGGGAAAGAAATCGTCTCGACCGAAATGGGTGATGCCTGTGGTCGGTATCTTCTCATTCCTTGGTATTTGCGTCCTGGTCGCGATCTTGGCCAAGAATCGAGGTTCATCGTCATCGAAAGAACAGGTTGTTACCAATCCGGGAACAACAAGCAATAACACGAATGTATCGAAACCTGTAGAAACCGATCCGTTGGCGGCACAGTTTACGTTGCAGTCCGATGACGGCAACCTTCCATGGGCTCCTCCGCGACCTTCTTCGCCCCATTCGTTGGAACTAATACCTCCCGGCGCACAGGCCATACTCTTCGTCAAGCTTGAGAAGTGGCTCGATGTCAAAACGGGCCGAAGTGTCATGGCCATCTTGGAAGAGCCCTTTCAGTCCTTGTGGAAGGATTGGGAACAAGCGACGGGCGTGATTCCACAAGAAGCCAAAGAAGTGGCTATTGCCGTTTATCCAGGTGAAAACGGAACGGTACGCTTTGCCGTTCGCGTCGAGCTCATCAAGCCTCGGTTGCTCAGCGATCTCAAGAACCTTTGGCAGGTGGAAGATCAGAAGAAAGGTGCAAACGGATATTCGATCTGGAATCGACCAGAGCGATCCTATTTCGTCGCGCAGCAAATGCCTTGGACGCGGATGCGATTTCCCGTTTTGTTTTCGGACCAAGTGCATTGATTCAAGAGGTTGCAGACTTGGAAGGTGCGGCGGGTCCACTCCGCCGCCAACTCGAATCGCTTTGGTATACCAGCGATACCGAATCGGATCTTGCATTGCTCATGTCTCCAGGTTTCTTCTTTAACGAAGGCAAACCCTTTCTCAACAAAACGGCGCCACGAATGGAGGCCGCATTGCGAGACCTCTTTAGCAGCGATGTGGCTGGAGCGTATTTCACCATCACCATGGAACCGAATCTGTATAGCGAGTTGCGGATGACGGGACTCTCCGAGAAAGAGACGTTGAAGGTAAGCCGGGAGATGCAGACACAGTTTCAATCGCTTGCCGATCGCGTCGAGGCTCAATTCGTTGCCGAGCCACCACATCTCTATTGGCGAGCCGTTGCTAATCGCCTTCCGCAGATGTTGCGCACTCTCAAGCAATATCAACGATTCGGACTAGAACAAAATCAAGCTCTCACCAATGCCTACTTGCCCTCGGATGCCCTGGCCAATCTGGTTCTCGCGAGCTGGATGTCAATGCAATCGACTTCAGGCATGTCTACCAGTGCATCATCCGATAAGCCCAAGCCGAACGATTCGACGCCTTCGATGGCGGCAGGCAAGGCGCTACCTGTGGAAGAAATTCTGGCTCGCCCCATCGATCTATCATTTGATCAACAAGCCTTGGATACGGCGCTGAATTCCATATCCGAGGAGATCAACAACGGCCTTCCTGCGGGTACACCACGTTTGATCTTCGAGATCGATGGTGGATCGTTTGAACGCGAAGGGATTACTCGCAACAAAGAAGTCCGTGATTTTCAGTTTCGTCAACAACCAGGACGCAGTGTCCTCATGGAACTGGCCACCAAAGCCAATCCATCTAAAGTCGAAGCCCCAACGGTTGACGATCAAAAAGTGGTCTGGATCATTTTGGATGATCCACAAGATCCATCCAAACGAAAGGTGCAGTTCACGACCAGGAAAGCAGCCGCTGCTGCAAATCGAACATTGCCCAAAGAGTTTCTTCCTTAAGCTTCATGGCCTGGCTTTCCAAGCGAGACGCAATGTCTCCGATGCGTTGCCTCGATCGCGTTCTCGCCAAGAGGCTTGAAGTCCCCAACGATGGGACCAATTTAGTCCGGCTGCAACGATTGTTCGGAATACGCAGCCTCTAAGGAAAATTTTGATTCAATGATCCCATCGGCGCAAAGTGTGAGCTAGGGTTGATCGACTCATTTTTTCCAATGGGAAGCTCCGCCTTGAACGTTTTGCCCTATATCCAGAGACGTCGCTTGAGAACGGGTGCCGCGGCAGTGGAATGCGCTGTCGTGATCCCTGTGCTTTTGCTCATCGTCATCGCGGTCGTGGATGTGAACGCGATCATCTACTTGAAGCAAGCTTGCAAACTTGCTTGCTATGAGGGTTGTCGTGTAGGCATCGTTCCAGGAGCCAATACTGAAAATGTACAAGCTCAGGTCCAGGAGATCCTCACCGATCGACGCATCAAAGAGTTTGCAATCGAAATGAGCCCCTCCGATCCTCAACAATTGACGTCTGGCGAATACTTCACGGTCCGAGTTCGCGTCAATGCAAGTGCCAACTTGTTTTTTGCCACTTGGCTTGGCCGAAGCAACATGGCTTGCGATGTGACCATGCGTAGCGAGCTCTAACCATGCGATCCTTCGGCCCGGTGCTACACGTTCACCAACATGCGATGATGACGAGGCGATATCGCCGACAACGCCATGGGGGCGTGATCGTCTTGATGGCGATCCTGTTACCGGTGGTCCTATTACTGGCTGCGTTCACAATCAATCTTGCGTATATGGAGCTGACGCGCACCGAGTTACAAATTGTGACCGATGCATCGTGCCGTGCCGCGGGAAAAACGTTCGCCAAGACGGGCAGCCAAACCGAAGCCATCCTTGCCGCTCAAGAAGTGGCTCGTCGCAATACCGTAGCAGGATCGACACTTCCTATCGAACCGAGCGACCTGGTATTTGGATTTGCCTCGCGGTCAGGAGTGGATCAACACTATTCCTTTGAACCTAACATTGCCCCCTTCAACGCCGTACATATTCGAGCCGATTCGCTTGTTCCGGAAGGAAGCCGATTGGCCCTTCCGATGCTCTACGGAAGCGAGTCCATTCAGTTTCGTCCCACGCAATTGGCTACCTGCGCTCAAGTCGAACTCGATGTTTGCCTGATTGTCGATCGATCGGGATCGATGGCTTACGGATCTGATGAAACGGCTGATCCGTTTCGCAATCCGATGCGAGCTCCTGTAGGCTGGACTTGGGGACAACCTGTACCGCCCCAATCGCGTTGGTCGGAAGCTCGCTCGGCAGTCAGTGCCTTTCTCGATGTCTTAAAGTCCACGCCTCAACAAGAGTATGTCGGTCTGGCAACCTACAATCACAACACGTTTGCCGAGCTTCCTCTTTCCAACAATTACTCTCCCATCCTTGGCAGACTCGATGCTTACTCAGCGGCCTTTGAAGCGGGCGGTACGAATATTGGTGGTGGCATCATCGAAGGTGTGAACGTCATTCAGTATTCGCCCGAACGTCGCAATTGGTCGGTGAAGGTTGCTATCGTCTTGACCGATGGGATTCACAATTGGGGAACCAGTCCGTGGGATGGAGCCTACTATGCATCGTGGCAAGATGTCGTTCTCTACACGGTGACATTCTCGAACGAAGCGGACCAAAACCTCATGCGGGACGTTGCCTCGATCGGTGCTGGACAACACTTCCATGCCACCAATCAAGCCGAACTCGTAACCGCCTTTGAATCCATCGCTCGATCCTTACCGCTCTTGTTGACGCAATAACGGCGAGGCATCCATGAGCTCCACTTGCACCTTGATTCGATCTCCAAAGAAACAGGATCGCCACGGCGTTGCTATGGTGGAGTTTAGTATTGTTGCGTCCGTTTTCTTTCTTTTCGTCGTTACCTGTATCGAGTTCGCGCGATTCACGTCGCTGCGCCACACGGCCGACACCGTTGCCTATGAGACCGCTCGCCGATTGATCGTTCCAGGTGCAAGTTCGGAAGAAGGTCATACCTACGCAGCCAGCTACTATACTCGCGTTGGCGTCCGCAGCGGCACCATCGAAATTCAGCCAAGCGTGATCGACGAATCGACTTCGCGTATCACGGTCATCGCACGCATTCCTTCCACACAGAACGCGTGGATTTTCCCTCGATTCACCAATGGAATGACGCTGGTAGGTCGAATGAGCCTGATGACGGAACGAAATCCACTTCAGCAATGGCGATCCCTACCTACATTGCCTGAACCTGAGCCAGAACCACAACCTGAACCCGATTACGAACCAACACCCGAGCCCGAATACGAACCGCAGGTTGAACCACAGCCAGAGCCCGAACCGGATCCTACTCCACCACCACCATCGCCGCCTCCCATCCCTCCCTATCTCTAACGGCGATTCTCTGCCTCCTTACTCAGCGGGTCTTCCAATGGGATTCGAGCATCCGCGATAGCTCCGACACAACCTCGGGATGCTGACGACTGAGGTCATGATCTTCGGATGGATCTTTGACAACGTCGAAAAGTTGATACTGAGGAGCTTGCGGAAGGCGTCGCGTGTCCGCTTCAATCAGCTTCCATGCACCTTGGATCACCCATCGATACATGAGGCTATCCTTTGGTTCGTCCATCGACACAATGTCGTGCTCGAAGATTTCGCCATAGATTTCCTTACGAGCACTCACGGCCGCGTTGTCGACCAAGTTGATTCCCTTTAACTCCGAGGGTCGTGGCAAACCAAGTGCAGCAAGTGTCGTCGGTACTAAGTCGATGCTACTTGCCAAATGCTCGCGGTCCATGCGAGGTTGGACATGGCCTTTCCAATGCACCATGATCGGTGTCCGCGTTCCACCTTCGTTGGGTGACCGCTTGCTGCGTGGAGCATACTGACTCGCCTTGGGATCGTTGATCCAACCGTTGTCGCAAACGTAAACGATGATGGTGTTATCAGCTACTCCGTTCTGATCCAGTATGCTTCGCAGCGATCCAATGGTTTCATCGAACCATTCGCACATAGCCCAATACTTGGCGATGGGAAGTGAATCGGTCTTCGACTTGTACTTATCCAACAAACGCGCTGGCGGGTCATGGGGCGTATGAGGCATCATCGGTGCATACCAAAGAAAGAAGGGCTTCTTGTCCTGCGACATGCGTTTGACAAACTCTTCGATCGAAGCCATTCCTTCACGGCCTATTTTCAAACCAACATCACCATGTCGGCCCCCGCGAGTCATGTCGCCGTGCGTCATACCTTCATCGAAACCACCTCGGGCAACATTTCCTTCCCACCATTTGCCCGTTTGCAAGCTTCGGTAACCTTCTTTGCCCAGAATCTTGGGCAAAGGCGATGCGCGATCCATATGTTTGAAGTAGGCCTCGCGAACTTGGATGTAGTCGGGATGCGCATAAGGCTTTCCCTTGGCATTGGTGATCGTGCTCGGAACGGGAGGATCATTTCCAACGATACCGTGTTGATGGGGATAGAGCCCTGTGATGATCGTCGCTAGCGAGGGTCGGCAAAGCGAATCAGGAACATAACCGCGAGTGAACACTAAGCTTTCGCGAGCCAAACGATCGAGATTCGGAGTCTGAATATGGGGATGCCCCATAAACGAATAATCGCCCCATCCCTGATCGTCCGATAGAATGTAGACAACGTTGGGCTTCGATCCCTCGAGGTTGCGAACCGGTGATCCCATAGGATCCGCGGCTCGGCTGATGGTTCCCATCACCATCCAGGCCATCAGAGCCCACTTCGCAATCGTATATTGGGTCATTGATTTTTCTACCTCAAAACATAGGCCACATCAGACGCGATGATCACCGTCAAAAAGAATGCTCCAAGCGGGACCATTATCCTCGATCGACCACGTCAATGTAATGCAATTTCTTTGGAAATGCTGCGACAGCTTCGCGATGCCTTTTCCGATCTGCATCAAGAAAAAACAGTCCGTTCAGTCATCCTTTCTGCTTCGGGATCGGTGTTTTGTGCGGGTGTCGATCTCAAGGAGTGGCAAGAGACGTCCACCACACCTTCGGCCGAAGAACAATGGCATGAATACGTGGAAGAGTTGCAAGCTTTGGTGGATACGATGCTTCGATTTCCCAAGCCGATCATTGCAGCCGTGGATGGAGCTGCGATAGGGGCTGGCTTCACTTTGGTGTTGGCTTGCGATCTTGTCGTGGCAAGTCAGCGAGCTACCTTCTCGCTTCCCTCTCCAAAGCGAGGCCTCGTCTCGGGTTTAGCGGTTCCCCTGCTCACGTTTCGGTTAGGAGGTTCGATGGCAAGCCGACTCTTGCTGGGACTTGAAACCATTGATATCGATGTGGCCCATCGCGTCGGTCTGGTACATCACGTCGTCAGTCCAGAACAGATTTGGGTTCGCTCGCACCAGTGGGCTCAAGATCTCGCCGAGAGCTCACACGAATCCATGCAACTGACCAAACGTTTGCTCAACGAGATGGTAGGGGAGAGCGTCACGATGCTGCTAGCCAGTGGTGCATCGGCGACTGCAACGGCTTGCACCACCGACAATGCCAAAGAAGGACTGCAAGCCTTCGTCGAAAAGCGACCTCCTCGATGGAAGTGATGCGTCAAGCATTCCCCGCTAGAGCTTAAACACATCCTCGGTTTGCTCGGCATAGATCGGCATGTAGCGATAGTAAACTTCCAAGATCATCGCGCACATCGTCGTATGGTAAAGCCGGCCTCCGACCCGACCAGGATTGCCAGGGCTCGTATCATCGAAATACCAGCTGCCTGCTCCATGTCCGGACTTTTCTTGGGTCTGAATCAATTGGTCCCGCATCTTGACGTTCCAATCATCCCAAAGCTTCCCACCATACTGTTTGAGAACTTGAGTCGCATAGTAGTTGAGATATGCATTGGTCGGGTGCGGTCCCTTTTTGGCAATGTAGGTGATTCCTTCTTCCAATGCCGGATGATCTTTGGGCCAACCCATATACATGCGACAGAGCAAACCACAAGCGCTGGTGGCCATGCGAGCATTGATATTGGAATCGGGAGCGCGATATCCATAGAAGGCCCCCTTGTTCATCTGAACGTTGTCTAGAAAAACACTGGCTTTTCGAAGGGTCGGAGTATCGACCGCCAATCCACCCATCGCGCCGCTCTTGAGGGCCATCAATTGCCAACCAACGATCGATGTATCGGCTGTATTCGCTCGCGGTCCATAATTCCAGCCGCCTGTGTTGGGGCTTTGCGAGAAGGTGATGAAGTTGATCGATAGCTGCGCAGGCTTGGCCAAGGCAGGGTCGTGCGTCATGGCGTAGGCTTCGCACATGGCGATCGATGCGATGCCATGACCGTAGAGTGAATCTCCCTTATCGCTATACCAACTACCTGTTGGAAGTTCGCCACCTTTGACATCCATGGTTTGCATCAAGAAGTTCAAACCCGCCTTTACCGTTTGCTTATACTCTCCTTCCAAATGCGTTTGACCTGCACCTAGGAAAGTCATAAGGGCCAATCCCGTCGCTCCGTTACGACCATCTTCCGTACCGGGATGATCGCACTTTCCTTTGCAAACAACCGTATGACCGAATGCCCAACCTCCATCTGGGAGCTGATGCTGGGCCAACCATTGCAGAGCCAGTGCTACCGATTTCTCGCTATCCTTATTGCCGCCAAATTTTTCAAGCATTTCGCGTCGCGCTGTTCCCACGCGACTATTGAGTGACTTCGTCAATGAACCTGACACCGATGCCGTCATCATTTCAGATGGCGTGAGTTGCTCCGACAGATTCGGCATCGAAGCCACATTCATCGAGGTACCAATGGTCACATCCAAGTTTGCGTCGGTGGCAATGTCGGTCGCAACGCTGAGACTTGGTGATGCATCGGGCATCATTTCGGAATCGCTTTCCGATTCACTCATCGCAGGTGCGGCTGCCGCTTCAACGTCGAAAGCTTGCATGTCCGAACCTTCTTCGGTTGCAGTACCATTCATGACCAGTACGGCCAATGCTTCCTGCACAGGATCCAACGAAATGGCTCCCAGGATCAACAACAACCCGGTGTGCAAGAACATGCTGATCAGCCAAGCGGGCATTGCAGTCCAGCGACGACGCGATCGAACGGGTTCCGCAACATTCTGGGATTCCGCAACGCTCTGGGATTCAGCAGCACTCTTTGGCTGTTCAACGCCCACAGGCCCAGGCTTGGGTTTGGCATCTGCCGTCTTTGTTTTGGCAGACTCCGCTTTGGAGGGTTCGTTCGAAGTCGGCTTCGGACCGACAGGTTGTGGGGTGGATGGATTCCAACCCGAGCCGGCTGCGGACAAATCCATCTCGGGCAGCGGTTCATCGAAATTCGAAAGATCGTCTGGAAGCGACATAGGCCTAAACTCAACGATCGGCGAGCGGAAGGAGAGAAGAGCGTTCAAGCCTCGAACGAGGTCTCGTTTCAGACTAGCGAAACGCCTATGGGAAAGGTACCCGATAAATTAGGCAGCCGAGTTGGATTCCTTCTTTTTTCGCACTACCACGCTGCAAAGTCCGACCACGCTTTGCGTGGATTCCGGTGGCAATAAAGCGGATTTAGCGAAACTTTTCGGGCAAAACGGTGTTCAAACGTCCACAAGCTGCATCAACTTCGGTTGAACCCACTCTGGGATCCGGTTTACCATAGAGATTCCTACCTCCGATTCTACGCAGTTCGGTTCATTTCGTGTTCACGAATTTGCCCAATCCTCCCACATCGAATCGGCTTTGTCCTTTGAAGATGATTGACTCGTAAAAGGGTTTCCTTTGTTGGCTAAGTTTCCATCCCTTCGAATCCCTTTAGGGATCGTCGTATCGCTGGCGATGATTTCGTCGAGTGCGGGTATCACCGCCTTCGCGCAAGATCCCGTATCCAAAGGGGCACCTGCTCCGACAACTCAGACTGCCAACGCATTTGATGCGGCATTAGAAGAGCAGTTTCAGCAGCGGATCCAACCGCTCCTGGTGAAGTACTGCGGAGACTGCCATCAAGGACCGAATGCCGAAGCGGACGTCGACATTGGCAAATACAAGTCGTTGATGTCCGTTCGCAAGCAGCCGGCACTTTGGGACCAGATTCGCGGCGTCGCCAAGATCGGCGCCATGCCTCCCAATGATTCACCACAACCGACTCAAGAAGAAAAGGCCTTGCTGAGCGATTGGGTAGAGAATGCTTTGCATCGCGCCGATTGCACCATCGACCAACCGCCAGGACATGTGACGATTCGCCGTTTGAACAATACCGAATACGACAACACCATTCGCGAACTATTCGGATTGGAAATTCCTGTCTCCCAAAAGATTGGATTCGTTTCCGATGAGGTCGGAAACGGTTTTGATAACCAAGGAGAAGTCTTATCCCTTCCTCCGTTGCTTCTGGAAAAGTATTTGCAAGCAGGTGAACTCGTGGCCAACGCGGCCATCGTTTCCGATGTGGAATCGTTGCGTCGCCAGTCAGATGAAGGCGAAGCTCTATTCGGCGAAGAGAGCTGCTTCTCGACGTTCGAGTTTGCTGAAGGTGAGTACAACGTACAAATTCGGATGCGGTACGGTGATGATCAAAAAGATTCTTCCAAAGCGGAAATCTATGTCGATAACTTACTTATTGAAGAACTCGAGGCCAGCCCGAAATCTAGCGGATATGATCTCAAGCATACCTTTACCGAAGGGAAGCACGTAATTCGCGTCGTGCACGCAGCACCTCGAGCCGAGCATTCTGCTTTTGAGAAGCGATTGAATGTGGAACGCATTCGCATCGATGGACCTCGCGAAGGAAAGCCGGCCTATCCGTCTTCACATCGTCGTATCATGAAGGTGGAACCCAACGATCAGCGGACAGTGGCCGAGGCTGCTCGGGAGAACTTTCAGAGCTTTTTGAAGCGAGCGTTTCGCAGACCGCCTGAGGCCATTGAGGTCGAGAGAATCGTATCGATTGTCGAGCAAGCCCATCGCAATGGGATGAGTTTTCCTGAAGCGATGAAATTTGGTGTTCAAGCGACATTGGTCTCGCCCGAGTTTCTTTATCGCATCGAAAAGACGAGTGGACCGGAAATTCGCAAGGGTGTCCGTCGCTTAGATGCCTACGATCTTGCAACGCGTCTTTCGTATTTCTTGTGGTCCTGTCCACCCGATGATGAATTGCTTCGCGCTGCCGAAGAAGGGGACCTATTTGATGCGAAGAAGCTCGAACTGCAGGTTCATCGCATGCTCGACGATCCTCGCAGCCAAGGTCTGATTCAAGGCTTTTTTGCGCAGTGGCTTGGCCTCCGCAACTTGGCGACCATCGAAGTCGATTCATCGCAGTTTGTGCAGTGGTGCGATCGCTTACGAGACTCCATGCGAAAAGAAACAGAACATTTCTGCATGCATCTGATTCGCAGGGAAGGGCAGTTGAGCGAGGTTCTGCAAGCCGATTACTCGTTTATCAATCCTCGATTGGCTGAACACTATGGATTGACCTTTGAAGGAGTCGATCCTAAGACGCTTTATCTTGGCAATCAAGGAAGGCCACTTCGCGCTGGTGATCTTCGACGATCGGGGGTTTATGTCGATGAAGATCGGTATGTACGTACCTCGCTCCCCGGCACTCGGCGCGGGTTGCTCACGCAAGCATCGATCCTTACTCTAACCTCCAATCCAGCGCGAACATCTCCAGTGAAGCGCGGCAAATGGGTTCTGGAAAACGTCTTGGGCGAACCCGCTCCACCGGCTCCTCCAAATGTTCCTTCCTTTGAAGAAACTCAAAAGGAACACAAGACGGTTTCGTTGCGAAAACAACTCGAGATCCATCGAAGCAATCCAAGCTGCGCTAGCTGCCACAAAGTCTTGGACCCGATCGGGCTGGGACTAGAGAACTTCAATGCCGTTGGGGGGTATCGCGATCAGGACAATGGTCAGCCGATCGAGGCGAACGGCGAACTCGCGGATGGCAGAGCTTTTTCCGGTGCGGCAGAGTTACTGGAGGCCCTAAAATCGGATCTCCCTAAGATCTCGCGTCATTTTGCTAGAAAAATGCTTACATATGCACTCGGAAGGGGTCTAATTACTCCTGACGAATGCGCGATCGATGAAATAATGAAGAAGGCGACTGCCGATAACTATGCAGTCCGCACCTTCATCCTTGCCATTGTTACCAGCCAACCCTTCCAATATCACAGCCTTGAGGAAACGCAGCCGTAGTCTGCCACAAGTCTGTGCCCACCCTTTGAGGAACGAAGATGAACTCTAAGTTTCCACTCCATCGTCGAACCCTACTTCGCGGCCTAGGTGTTTCCTTGGCCTTGCCATGTTTGGATGCCATGCGAACGGCTCAAGCTGCCTCGGCCTCGGTGGCGAATCCAACGCCCATTCGTATGGCATGGGTATTCTTTCCCAATGGAACCAATGCAGCGCGTTGGTTGCCGGAAGGAGAAGGACGCGATTGGAAGGTATCCTCGAGTTTGGAACCGCTGGCGGAACTTCGCGATGACTTCTTGGTCCTTCGAGGTTTGGCGCAGCGCAATGCTGCATCGCTCGGAGATGGCCCTGGCGATCATGCTCGCAGCGCTGCAGCCTTTTTGACTGGTGCTCATCCTTTTAAGACGGCAGGAAGCAAAATCCGCGTTGGAAGAAGCGTCGACCAAGTGGCCGCTGATGTATACGGTCGCCAAACGCGACTTCCATCCATTGAACTCGGTACCGAGGAAGGACGTTCGGCTGGGTCTTGCGATTCAGGGTATGCGTGCGCCTACTCCAACAACATCTCGTGGCGCACCGAAACGCAACCGATGGCTAAGGAAATCAATCCTCGTATGGCCTTTGAACGATTGTTCGGAGGAACCAGCAAACAAGCGACCGAAGCGGAAGAACGCCAAGCTCTCAAGAAGAGTATCTTGGATATGGTGGCTGACTCCACCAAGCGATTGCAATCGAAGGTCGGCAGCGAAGATCGCCGTAAGCTGGACGAATACTTTACGAGTGTTCGCGAGATCGAGCTTCGTCTTGAACGAATGAACCAAAAGGTCGATGTGTCGGCTTATGGTGCAACCGCTCCCAAAGAGGATACTAGCGATTACGGCGAGCATATTCGCATCATGTACGATTTGATGGTGCTCGCGTTTCGTACCGATACGACTCGCCTTGCTACCTTCATGTTGGCGAACGAAGGTTCCAATAAGACCTTCCCCATGATCGATGTGAAGGAAGGACACCACGCGCTTTCCCACCACCAAGAGAAGCAAGACGCAATCGAAAAAATTGCCAAGATCGATCGATACTACTCCGAACAGTTTGCTTACTTCTTGCGAAAGCTCAAAGAGACTCCCGATGGAGATGGCAATCTACTCGATCACTCGATGATCGTTTACGGCGGCGCAATCGGCGACGGAAATCGTCACAACCACGACGACTTGCCTTTGCTCTTAGCAGGTCGAGCAGGTGGACACGTCACACCAGGTCGACTCGTGCGGTACGACAACCTCCCACTCAACAACCTATTCCTGAATATGCTCGATATTGCTGGCGTATCGATCGATCGCCTTGGGGATTCGACGGGGCGATTGCCTGGCCTCAAAGCGTAGCGGTTCTCGATCCATCACACCTCAAAACCGAAGCGTCCCTTTCGATGGACGCTTCGTTGTTTTAGGGAACATCACTTGTTTGTTCGAGCCTACGGTTGCTTCATGCTTGCAAAGAGAGCAGCGATATCATCGGTCGAGATCGAATCGGCATCGGCCTTGGATTCAACCTTGGCTTTGGCCTCTTCTTTTTGAGTAGCCTTCTTTGCATCTTCCGCTAAGGCTTGGCTGGCCTCGAGAATTTCTTTTTCTTCCGCCTTGGTAGCTGGCGCCGGCGCGGCTTTCGGTTTTGTTGCGGCAAACAAGGCAGCAATGTCATCGGTCGAAATGGAATCGCCGTCTGCCTTTTCCGATACCGCAGAGTTAGCAACAGGAGCTGCCACGGTCGGTTCAGCTACCTTGGCAACCGTTGGCATGGCCTCAGGTTGCTCTTCCGCTGGCTGAGGATCGACTTTGGGTTTTGCGGGAGCTGGTTTGGCAGCAGCAAACAGTGCAGCGATATCATCGGCCGATGCAGAGTCACCCGATTCGGCAGCAGGAGGCGTTGCAGGCTTGGCTGCTTCCTCCGCCTTAGGCGCTTTTGCGGGTGCTTTTGCTGGCCGGTTCGATGCGAACAGAGCAGCAATATCGTCGGCGGATGCTTGATCGCCACTTGCTTCTGGCGTTTCCTTCTTGTCCGCGGGCTTGGATTCGGCAGTAGTTTCTTTGGGTTCGGTGCTTGCTGTAGGTTCAGGAGCCTTGGCCGCCTTTACGGGAGGACGGTTGCTGGCGAACAAAGCAGCGATATCATCGGTCGATGCCCGCTCCGTTTGCTCTTCCGGCTTTTTAGCCGGTTCCTTGGAAGCTGCCTTGGCGGTACTCGCATTGGCCAACAAGGCCTCGATATCTCCAGTCGACATCGCTGCAGGAGCTTCGGCAGGAGGGCTCGCCTCTTTCGGTTGATCCAAGTTTTGAACCAACATACCGATCTCGTCGAGCGGAACGGAAGGCTTGGCCGACTTGGCTGTAATCGTTCCTTGCTCCTCTTGGACTTTGCCGATCATCAACTCGGTCTCGAGGAGTTTCATCAGGTTCCAAGTATCGCTGGCGCGGTAGTAACCGCGATTACGTCCTTCGGATTTAGCAAAGGCCATCCCTTCCAACAAGCGCTCAGTAGCGGTGCCGCGTTGTTCCTCGGTAGCTACAGCGATGAGGCTTGCCGAAATACCGACCTGAAGCGACTTCCCTTTGACTTCAAATGGAGTACGAGTCATCTGCACGCGAACATCTTCAACGATCGGTATGGCGCGTTCGATTTGAAGCGAAGGAAAGTAAGCGATAAGTTTGCCACCTTCGTAGCGGATGAGCCATGCAGTGGTGACCAATTCATGTTGCAACTTTTCGGCGAGCTGTCGCAACAAAAGGTCCCCCACATCCATACCATGTTCATCGTTGATAGCCTTGAACCCATCGATGTCGAACATCGCCAAACTACCCTGAGTACTAGGCTGTTCGATGAGATGTTCAAAATATGCCTGGTTTCGCAAATGCGTGAGTCGATCGCTATATCCCTGCGGCAGGCACTCGCGGAGCTCATCCTGAATCAAGTGCATCGTTTGGCGATGAGATTGCAACCAAGCGTCGTCTGATTCGTCTTGATCGAGCCGATTGCGCAAATGCAAGCACTGTTCCTGCAACAAGAACAGTTCGCGGATCGCTTGGACCTTGGTGGGGGTATGCGCATGCTGAGATGTGCTAGCACTACGCGCAGCCCGATCCCAAAGGATGGAAGCCACGAGAAGTCCCGCGGTGAGTTCAGCGGCAATACAAAGGATTTCGACCATATCAGTGATGTTTAGAAAATGCGGGTACGCTAGACCGTATGCAAAGGTAGGTTCAGGTTGGTTGAAGGCAAATGGAATTCGAGTGGAAAGCCTAGGGATGGTAGCAGCCTTTCCGGTTGTATCGAATGTCGCAGGTACAACAATCCGGACGGTAATGCTTGACAATCGCGATCCGCAGGTGATAGGCTGGTCAGTCGACCTAGGAAACGGATCGCAACGCCGTGAATTGCAGCAAGATGGGACGCCAAGGTTGGTCTGCGTTCTTACATTTGGTAGCAGCTAAGGAGAGTTAGCGATGATCGATTCAGGCTTTCATGATGTTCTCGGTCAAGTCAAAAGACTTCTTGCCGACAGTCCCTTCGATGAAGTTCGCCGTATCGAAGTGAAGGCTCATGGTGAATGCATTTCGCTCCAAGGACGTGTGCATTCTTTCTATCTAAAGCAAGTGGCTCAAGAGACGGTGCGTTCGGCAACTCGCGGAATTGAATTGGTCAACCAAGTGCGGGTCGACTAGATTGCTGGCACGTTCATAGGTTGCCTATATTCTCGCAACGCATATATCGTTGCTTTTTCTATCGGCTTCGCTTTTCTGATCTTTTGCCACCCACCCAAATTCTTGATTGGGTTGATCTCGCATCGCATTGCCGTATTTGGTACATCCCAGCGGCGGTTCGAGGTCGTTGAATAGGACAGTAATGGATTACTCTCCTACGGCGAACTGCTCGACGCAGAAGATGAGGAATCGTCCCATGAATAAGATCGTTCGTATCGGCATGGATTGGGCTGGTCGAGTTGCTTTGACAGGCTTGGTGCTTGGTAGCCTCGCCTCCTCGACTTTGGCTGGTCCACCGTCGTTCAAGCAGATTTTCAAGAAGAAGGAAGCGGCATCGCAAGCGGCCAGCAGTTTGATGCTAACAGCCGAACATGGCCCATGGCTGATCATGGCTCATACCTTCCAAGGCGAGAACGCCGAGAAGCTCGCCATCGACCTGGCCAACGAACTCCGCAGCAGCTATGGACTGCGAGCGTACATCTATCCCAAGACCTTTGACTATTCAGAGACCGTTCCTGGCTCGGGTATCGATGAGAACGGCAAACAAAAGCGCATGGTTTATGCGCAAAATCGTCCGGTCGATTGCTATGCAGTATTGGTAGGTGACTTTGCTTCTGCCGATAGTCCTGCCTACGACGAAAAGCTCAAGATCGTTAAGTTTGCTCGCCCCAAAACCCTTGGCGGCGATGGCTCCAATCCCGGAGCTTCGATGAAGGATACATGGGCCGATCTGAAGAAGATGATCACTTCCAAATCCGCCAACGCCAAGGTCCAACCAGGTCTGATGGTTCGCGCTATCGGTACCTCCAATCCCGTTCTACCTCGCGATTTCATGCAGCCACCGATCGTGGACAAGTTCGTCAAGAATTTGAACTCACAACTACAGTACTCGCTGCTCGAGAATCCCAAACGATTCACCGTCCGGATTGGCACCTATCGCGGTGAGGATACGTTCGTCATTGGAACGACCAAACCGATGCTCGATGGGGACGAATCCAATTTGACAGGACTTGAAAAGGCAGCCGAAACGGCGAACTTGGCCGTGCAACTCCTGCGCAATCAGGGCATCGAGGCCTATCAATTTCATGATCGCAATTCGAGTATCGTAACCGTTGGCAGTTTTGATTCGATCGGACAATCCAATGCGGATGGTTCCTTCGCATACTCGGCTGAAATCCAGAAGGTCATCAATACCTTTGGTGGAGCCAAGGATGTCAAAGGAAGTCAGTATGGACAGGTTCCCACCGCAAAATCGCTTCTAGACGTATTGTCCTACAAGAAGATCCCCGAGTTGAATCGAGGAACCGAAAAAGAAAAAATGAAGATCGTGAAAAAATACTCGATCCCACTCGAACTCACCCCGACCGTCATGGCGGTGCCTCGCCCTGAAACGAAGTCCCTTTACTCGGGTTCGTTGCTCGGCAAACGCTAATCCCTCCACCATTGTGGAACGATTGAAAACAGCATCGAAGACGCATAGAAAAGAACTTTCTGTGCGTCTTCGGTCATTACCTATGCATCTGTGAGCGACAGGACGCTCGCCATTGGTCATAAGAAACGTTCCAACGTCGCTGCACAACCTTGAGACCTTGCTTTTCAGAAATCTGGGAAGTCGATACACGATAGGACGAACACGATGCCCATCTACGAATTCTATTGTCGCGATTGCCATACGGTTTACAGTTTCTTAGCACGCTCCACATCGCCTCAAGAACCCAAGTGCCCCAAGTGTGGCCGAGCCAAGCTCGAACGACAGATGTCGCGCTTCGCCATCTCGAAAGGCTTGAAGGAAAGCGATAGCCAAGACGATCCATTCGCCAATGTCGATGAAGACAAGATGGAATCGGTGATGATGCAGATGGCTGGCGAGTTTGAAAATGCGAATGAAGATGATCCCAAGGCCATGGCCAAGATGATGCGAAAGCTATTCGATGCAACAGGCATGGAACCGAGTGGCACGATTCAAGAAGCGATTCGCCGTATGGAAGCAGGCGAAGATCCCGACAAGGTCGAAGAAGAAATCGGAGGAGACATCGATGATAGCGATCCGATGGCACTTTTCTCCGGTGGGTCCATGAAAAAGAAAATTCGCCGATTGATCGACCCTCCAAATGTCGATCCCAATCTGTATGACTTGTAACCAATCGATGCGTTTTCTGCATCGCAACGATGCAGCCTTGTAATACGAGAATTGCCATCATTTAAAGGAATGACCGATGAGCCGAGTATCAGGAACAGGTAGCACATCGAGCTCTGGTTCGTCGCAGACTAAAACCACGGGAAACGATCTTGGAAACGTCAATTTGGACGAGTTTCTGCAGCTAATGATTACGGAACTGCAGAACCAAGACCCGCTCAATCCCACTGATAACTCTGAGATGTTGGCTCAGATGACGCAAATCCGCCAAATGGGCGCAACGAACCAACTCACCGACGCACTGACCAGTCTTTCCATGGGCCAAAGCCTAACCCAGGCTAGCAATTTGATTGGGAAGAAAGTAACGGCCTTGGATGACAAGTCAAAAGAGATAAGCGGCGTAGTCGACAGGGTTTCGGTGAAGATTGACGAAAAAGATCGCACCAAACGCGATGTCAAACTGCATGTTGGCGACGCGACGGTCGATATCAACAATGTTCGGGAGATCGTTCAACCGGATGCTGCGTAAGCATCGCTAGCGATTCATACATCGAATCGCTTAAAAATCTCTCGACGAGCAGAAATCGATCATCGAGGGATTGAACGATGGGCCTTGCATCGTCTCTTAGTACTGCACTCACCGGACTCAACGCTGCCGAAACTCAGATCGACGTTCTCGGTAACAACCTCGCGAACTCGCAGACGGTCGGATTTAAATCGTCTGAGGTCGTCTTTGCGACGCAGTTCTTGCAAACCTTATCGTTGGGTGCAGCCCCCACTTCTGATAACGGTGGTACGAACCCTCGCCAAACTGGCTTGGGGGTTCAAGTTGCGGGGATCACTCCGAACTTTAAACAAGGTACTGTCGAGATCAGCTCGAGCCCTTCTGACTTGGCGATTCAGGGGGATGGATTCTTCATGGTGGAAGGATCGCAAGGCGAACGACTCTATACCCGCAATGGTATCTTCAAACTCAATTCGGCCAATGAACTCGTTACCACAACGGGCAATCGATTGCTTGGGTATGGTATCGATGACAAGTTCAACATTCAAACGACAGAAGTCAAGTCCTTGACGATTCCATTGGGATCGGAAGCAGTTGCTAAGGCTACCGAAGAAGTCGATGGAAGGTACACTCACCGCCAGCGGTGACGTGGGGACAACGGCCGAAGTGATCCAAAGCGTGGTTCTCGGTGACGCCGCGATTCCTCGGCCATCCGGAACCGGAATGGCCGTTGCCGGTGCCAATACACCGAATGTGTCGGCAGTAACGACCTCACATACCGAAGGCTCAGGATCGCATGCAGAAGGTAGTGTCTTTCAGTATCGCCTCGTTCCCGTCGACAGCAATGGAAAGGAAAGTCCAGCAAGCTCGCCAATCAGTGTGACAGTCCCCGCTGGGAATACCACTGCTGACAACTCGATCACCTTGAACAACTTACCAACAGGTGGAACGCAGTACAGTCAAATGCGAGTCTACCGGACAGCAAACGGCGGTAGCAACTTCTTCTTGTTGGGAACGGCCACGCCTGGCGGAACATTTACCGACGATAACTCGGTAGCTCTATCTTCCACCGCTCTCAATACGACAGAGCTCAATGGCAACTATTCGTACATGATCACCTACTACAAAGCAGGTGAACCCGAGTCGAGACCTTCGCCATTGCTTGGACCACAGAATATCGTCAATGGACGCATTCACTTGAGTGGATTTCCAACTCCACCTACGCCTCCATCCGGCGGTGGCTTCCCAGCCTACGATAGCATCCGCATCTATCGCAATCTTTCCAATGATCCCAATACATTCTATTTGGTAGATACGGTACCTCCAGGTACGACCTATACGGATTCGAAAACCGATGCTCAGATCAAGGATCTGAACGTTGTTGGCAACAAGACCGTCGACCTCGATGGTCCTGTGATCTCGAGCAATACGTTGCTCACCAACCTCGTCCGTCGCGATGGTTTTGACTACTCGCAACCGTTTGTGGAAGGCACTTTGGCTTTCCGAGGAAGAAAGGGTGGTCGGGCTCTCGAAGAACAAACCTTCACCATCACATCGACTTCGACGGTACAGGATCTAACCGACTTCATCCAAGATGCACTCGGCATCAATACCGACTCGGGAGATTCTCAGAATCCAATTCCAACTTCGGTCAACGTGATCCAAGGTGAAACAGGAACACTTTCCCCAGGTGCTTACATTATCAATGGTCGATTGCGATTTGTCGCCAACAATGGTGAAGACAATGCGATCGACATCGATTTGACCAGCTTCCGAATCACCGATGCGGATGGCGATGTGACCACTCCCAACATGGGATTTGGTTCGGTTCAACAAGCCGTCGGTACGAGCGCTGTTGCGGACTTCGTAGCTTATGATTCGTTGGGTATTCCCATCCGAGTTCGCGTAACCGCCGTGATGGAGTCGCGCGACGATACGAAGACCACCTACCGCTGGTATGCGGATTCGGCCGACAATTCGCCTCGGTCCGGCAACGGGATCGCAGTCGGAACAGGGTTGATCTCGTTCGATGGCAATGGAAACTTCATCTCGTCGACAAGCTCTACTGTGGCGATCGATCGCGTAGGGATGCCGAGCACGTCGCCCCTCGAGTTCGATCTCAATTTCGAGAACCTATCGGGGTTGGCAAGTGACAAGGCCAGTTTGGCAGCATCGCGTCAAGATGGTTCTCCTCCAGGTAAGCTCACCAGCTACATCATCGGTGAAGATGGTTCGATCCGAGGTGTGTTTAGCAACGGTATCTCGCGAGACCTTGGTCAAATTCGTTTGGCTCGATTCTCCAACCCCCAAGGTTTGGAGCAGCGAGGGCAGAACCTTTATGCACAAGGTATCAACACCGGTTTGCCGATCGAAGGTCAACCCGGCGAAAATGGAATCGGCTCGATTGCCGCCGGCGCCTTGGAGCTTTCCAACTCCGATATCGGGGGTGACTTGGTCAACCTCGTTTTGGCGAGTACGCAGTATCGTTCCAACACGCGGGTGATCACCACCACGCAACAGCTTTTTGACGAACTCTTGAACCTCCGTCGATAGGATGGCAGGATCGGGTAGACGTTTCTTTACCAGCCTTTCTCGAATGACTTCGCGCCGGTTTCGGGCTCTTCAAGGGACCGGTCGTTGGCATGCTTCCCTTCCGGTGATATCCTGAAAGGCTTTGGTTTTCTCCCCAACGAGAGCTGATTCTTCGTTGGGATCTCTTGGTCATCCATGGCTGTGGGGATCCTCACCGACGAGAATCGGTGCTCTTGTTTTGACTCACCGTCTTTGTTTTCAGAAGGAACCTCTCAATGGCACGACCCGTGACCCTTTTCACTGGCCAATGGGCTGACTTGAAGCTCGAACAAATGGCTCGCATGACCAAGGAGTTTGGCTACGACGGAATCGAGCTTGCTTGCTGGGGTGATCACTTCGAAGTCGACAAGGCGCTGAGCGATGATGGCTACTGCACGGCCAAGCGCGAACTCCTCGAACGCCATGGCCTTCAGTGCCATGCCATCAGTGCTCACCTCGTCGGCCAAGCCGTGTTGGACATCATCGACGAGCGGTACAAGGTCATTGTTCCGCCCTATGTATGGGGCAATGGGAATCCAGCGGAAGTCAATCAACGCGCCATTGAAGAGCTCAAGAATACAGCTCGCGCAGCCAAGAAATTTGGTGTGAAGGTCGTCAACGGCTTTACGGGATCGAGCATTTGGCACTTGCTCTATTCGTTCCCACCCGTTCCTCAAAAGATGATCGATGACGGCTTTAAGCTCTTGGCCGAACGCTTTCATCCGATCTTGGATGTCTTCGCCGAGTGTGGCGTCAAGTTTGCATTGGAAGTTCACCCAACGGAAATCGCCTTCGACATCTACTCGGCCCAAATGGCCTTGGAGGCCTTGGGGCATCGCGAAGAGTTCGGTTTCAATTTCGACCCAAGCCACTTGATTTGGCAAGGGGTGGATCCGGCCGAGTTCATTCGCGCCTTCCCAGATCGAATCTATCACGTTCACGTGAAGGATGCTGCGACACGATTGACTGGCAAGCCCGGGATCCTGGGAAGCCATCTGAACTTCGGTGATCCGCGTCGCGGTTGGGACTTCCGAAGCCCAGGCCGTGGTGGCGTGAATTTTGAAGAGATCGTACGAGCCTTGAATGATGTGAAGTATCAAGGCCCACTCAGCGTGGAATGGGAAGATAGCGGAATGGATCGCGAATTCGGGGCTCGCGAAGCAGCTCAATTCGTTCGCAAGATGGACTTTGCCCCCAGTGCCCGCGCGTTCGACGCCGCCTTCGAAGAATAGTATTGGCTCCTAGGTTACATTCGATGATCACCATTCAACTCAATGGTCAAACGCAATCGGTCGCTTCCAACCTACCCTTGCTCGAGTTGCTTCAGCAATTGGGAGTGAAGAGTCAGTATTGCGCCGTAGAGCGAAATGGTGATATCGTCCCCAAAGACCAATACGCAACGACATCGTTACAAGAGGGCGATACCTTAGAAGTGGTCACCCTCGTCGGCGGCGGTTGATCGTTGCACGCAAGTGGTGCACGATTCATTCAAGTGCAATCCCCAATTGCAAACTCAATGGGATTGCACTTTGCATCGAGCGATTCGCCGACGTTTCTCAGAATGAGTTCACGACCTTGGATCGTCCTGGCTGCATGCTTTCAGCCAACCGATAGTGATGGTAGTGCATAGCGCACTTCACGACCAATACAAACCACACTTCGGGATTGCGATGCCTTCGCAACAGTCGAAATAGGCGTTTCCGATAGAAGCGTCGCAACGACGACTCTTCGATCTTCCACATCATGCGAAGCCATAGTCCACCCGCCATGCAGGCATGGGTTAGATGAGCCTTCCATCGCTTCCAAGGATGGCGTCGCAAGTATTCGGTACGCGTCCTACCAAACGCAAATCGCTCATCCAAAAATAGTGATTCAAGACGGTCAAAGTAGGTATCGGGATCATACAATCGCTTCATCACGTGGAGATACCCATCCCGCAGCTCATCACGCGTCATCTGCTTAGGAATGACATTCGTTCCGTAGTGGCTTGCATCGTCTTCGTCGAGCCTTCCTTCTTGACGCAATCGCTCGTGCAATGGCGTCTTGGGAATGGCGTGGAGCATGCCCAACATAGCATGTAGGATTCGCGACTCGCGGAGAAACTCTAATTGCATTTCAAAGATCGAAGCGTCGTCATTATCAAAGCCGACGATCATCCCACACCAAACATCCAACCCAGCGTGTTGAATCCGATGGATCTTTTCAAGAAGCGTACCGGTACTTCGAACGTTTTGGATCTTTTTGGTTTCGCGCAACGATGCCTCGTTGGGGCTTTCAATGCCAACGAATACCGTTTGAATATTGCAGTCCACCATCAACTGCATCAGTTCCGGATCATCGGCTAGGTCCAATGAGGCTTCCGTAAAGAAGGTGAGAGGAAATCCACGTTCTTCTTGCCACTTCGCAACTGCCTTCAAGACCTCTTTGATCTGTTGTTTGTTGCCGATCAAATTATCATCGACGATAAACGCAATGCGGAGATTGACTCGTAAGAGTTGTTCCAACTCGATCAGGATCTGTTCGGCCGTCTTGATGCGAGGCCTTCTCCCGAAGGTGACGATGATGTCGCAGAACTCGCACTGAAAAGGGCAACCACGAGAGAATTGAACACTGCCAAAGAGATAATCTTGCGTCTTAATGAGATCGTACCGAGGCGCCGGTACCCGATGCATATCGGTCTTCTCCTTGGCTTCATAGCGAGCCTTCCACTCACCGCGCTGAAAGTCGGCCAAGAACTGCGGCCAAGTTTCCTCGGCTTCCCCAACGAAGATGCTTTTAGGGATCTCGCCAAAATACGATTCGCTCACCGTGATCCAAGGCCCGCCGAGCACCACAAAAGCACCGCGTTGGTGGAACTCGTCCACGATCTCGCGCATGCGTTCCTTCTGGACACTCATCCCTGTTATGCCAACGATATCCGCTTTGGCAATGCGATCAAAATCGATCGCTTCCACATTTTCATCGACGATAGTGACGTGATGTTGCTCGGGAGTCAGGGCCGCTAACAAGGGAAGGCCCGCCACCGGAAGGTTGGCCTTCTTCCCGAGGAGTGGCAGAGCGTGCTCCATGCCCCAATAGCTGACTTCAAACTTGGGATTGATCAGCACGATCTCAAGCGTGCGAGTCTTATCCACCATGAAAACCAGCTTTCCTTCGTGATCCACCGAGCCAACAAAAAAGGCCACGCCCAAAAGGCGTGACCCTATGATTGTACCGCAAGCAATCTTGTTCAGGATTACTTTTTGGTTTTACTCGGTCTTCTCCTCACCACTCTCCACCGGCGGCTCAGAATTTTCGGTCGCAGGAACGACAATTCGCGCCTGATTTGTTACAAGTACCCAATTCCTCTGGACAGTGTGAAAGTGGAATTGAACCATCATTAGTTGAATCCATTTGCCATTCATAACATTCGTATTCGCAACTCCCCAAATCCGCCGGCTGCTCTGCTTCACTCATATTAGTCACTTCCCTCTTCCACAAATTCTAGAAAAATGCGGTTCTACCAGGGGCATATGAAGTACTTATATTCACTTCGTCCGCCAACCACAAGGTCTTATCAGAAATCAGTGACGATATCACCTGACATCCGTTCTATTAAACGGTATGAATCGTCGACTGGATTCGAACGATTGCCCCTCGGTTTTCAAACCGTTCAGATAACACACCAAAATGCACCTAGATCAGTTGGAGCATCCCATGGATGGATTACTTTATGACCCGGGCCATCTGAATTTATTTTGCTATTTAAACCAGGCAGGATCGCTGTCCGAGCTGAACCGAACCCGGGCCGTTACCGCTTGTTACGTTCTCCCAAGAGTCGAATCTCACTCTTAAGACCGATTCGAAAACCCTTCCTGAAATAATCAATTGAGTATTTCGACTCCCTTCGGGGCTCTACGGCCACAGGTTCCTGTACTCTCGTTGAGCGTCACTTGGAAACTCATTGTTGAGCTTCATGACGTAATCGATCAAGAATTGCCCCGAGACACTATCAAACTCGTTGAACTTCGCTGCAGGCCCATGCACTGTAGCTTCTACCCATTATTCATTTGTAATATCTACGCAATGACATGGGAAATGCAGCGATTGCGACTTTCCATGGTTTTGGGGTGAACCGATTCATCCTTGACCTCAACGTGCACAAAAAGATCTCCAATGGTCGGGAATGCCATCGACGTCCTTTTTCGAGGCTCGTTTTCAATCCTTCCGCAATCAAACGCGGTTGGCTGGCATCAATGAATTCATCCTCCTTCATATTGATCAACGTCCATAGACAAGCTGAATGGACGCCACTATCGACATGGTTCAAATACAGATCTTGAATTCGGTTCAACGTCTTGCGAGGATCGTCGAGTCGGTTCGATAGGTCGTTCGCAGCAAATCCAAGACAAAGCAAACTACCGTAGAGCATTCCCGCATCGTCGGTCGACAGCATCAAATCGCTCAACCGATTCAAAGAAACCTTTGAGTGAGCTAGCCGATGGAAGAAGTAGGTTCGCGGCCGAGGATCAGGACGTTGTTTTAGAATTTCTTCCCAGCCTGAGTCTCCCATTACGTAACGAAGCAAATAACGTTGCGCATTTTTCGAGTCTCATTCTCGCCTTCCCTCGTCTTCGGAGTGGACCCATGGAACATCCTCCATGCTTGCGGTGATTTGATGCTTGACCACTTCTTGAATGTTGTTGCAACCATGCTTTCCAATGATGCAACGTTTCCGGTCTGGTTCCCAAAGCCGCATCCAACCAGTTACGCTGCTTGGGATTGGCACCCACAACCAAAAATGCGAATGCAATTGTCTCTCGCTACATTTTCCTCGGGGAGTGTCCTCATACAACGGGATCCGAGCCACCAACTCGTCCTGCATCCATGGAACGAGAGGCCACCAATCCTCTTGCCAGCTGTCCAACTCGGTAGAACTTATCTGCCTCAGCATGCTGTCTAACCAGCTTTTTGCCTGAGTTCGATCCAACTCATTCGCCGCCAATTTCGCCAACAGGCAAAGGGCTTTCAAACCTGCAGGATGATCGACCGTTCGTTCTTCAAGAATGGTTTTCAGCGACTTGATGTATGGCTTGTTACTGGTCGGAAATTCCTTATCTAATCCAGAAAGGTTGCTCGGCGGCACACTGCTCAATACCGCGAGCATCCCACTGGGATCGGAAGGAAGTTTCTTGGGTGCATTCAGCACCCAGGCCATCATCAATACCGAACCCAGCGCCATCACCCCCATGAGACTCGCAGCGATCTTCCATCGCATCGATGCGGCTTGCGGCTTGCGTCGACGACGCAATCGCGCTCTGACAGGGCGTTGTTCGAGCCATGCACCTAGATCATCGCGAAGCTCTAACGCGGATGCATAGCGATCTTCAGGCTTGACCTCCAAACACTTCTGGCAAATAGCTGCCAACTGTTTGGGTATGCTTGGATTTCGCTCCAGCACCGGTACGTAATCGCCTGTTTGAATGCGAAGCAATAGCTGAGCCGCCGGACCCGAAAACACGATCTCGCCCGTTAACAACTCATAGAATACCGCCCCCAAACTATACACATCTGTTCGTCCATCGGCCGCTCGCGCATCTCCGCGAGCCTGTTCGGGACTCATATAGGCCGGTGTCCCCAACATTTCGCCTTGTTGCGTGCTGATCAGGCCGAGTCCAACAATTTCGAAACCCAAAGTCCAGCAAACGTGGACGATAGGACACTGCGTTTGTGTCACTTCCCGCCACCTCTTCAATCATGATGTTGGAAGGTTTGACGTCGCGATGGATGATGCCCTGTTGATGAGCATGGTGCAGAGCATCCGCCAACTGATACAGGATCCTGGCCAGAGTCTCCGGATCTTTTGGTTTCTCGGGTTGCCGCATCCATCGCTTCAGTTCCACGCCCGCGATGTACTCGGAAACGATGAATGGCGTCTCCTGCCATTGTCCCACTCGGACAACTTGAACGATCGATGGATGCGAAAGCTTTGATGCATTGCGAGCTTCGCGGAAGAAGGAATCAGTATCCACATCGCCCGACAAGAAATGGCGATGAGGCAGCTTGACCGCAAAGAACTTGGCGAGATCCAATTCCTCGGCGCGGAATACCAATCCCGCAGCCCCTTTACCCAACACTTCCAGCAGCAAAAAATTTTCGAATCGAACGGGAAGCTGAATCTGAGCAATTGCTTTTTCGGGACTCGACGGAAGCGTTCGCTGCGTGCCTAAGGTTTTCTCGGTATCGCCCGCGATAACAACGTCTGAAGTAGACCACGTCTTCGTAGCCTTTTCTTTTTCGATGTCGCGCTCGATCGCTGCGAGTTCGCGATAAAGCTTGGCCTGGACTTCGGCCGGCAACCAACGACCATATTCATCCAATGGGGCAGGGCGACCAGCGCGGTAATCCTGCTCGAATGCATCGCATATCGCATCGAACTGCTCCACCGAGCTCAGCTTTTGAAAGGTTTCGGTATCGAATCGAGATTCAATCATGTTGTGGTGTGAATTTCATCGGCATCACAAGAAGCGAAATCAAAAGTCACAAAAACTAAGCGCAAATCAAACCGCCTTAATCCTGAAGTATTTGACAACCTAACTTTCTACTCAAATTTCTGCCATTTTCCCCGGATTTCTGTCGCATGTCCACATAGACGGTGACCATCAGAATTCGGTTCGCAAACTTTTGGCTCGCTGCCCAATCCTCCCAATCTCACCGGCTTCCGAGATCCAAAGGAAGGGTTAGTCCTTCAAATAATCCTCCACTGCACTCGACCAAACCGACCGAATAAGCTGCACCTTTCGATCCACTGAACGAGGAAGAATATTGAGTTGCTTTGCAATTTCGCGATTGCTCAGCCCCTGCAGTTTGAGAACTGCAATGCGACGATTGAGCGGATCATTGATCTTCTGAACCAGATGCTGGAATGAATCTGCAAAACTGACCATCGAATCCTGACTCGGACCTTCGGCTAATTCGTCTTCGATCGATCGACTGAAATCGGCGATCAAATCAGTCATCGTCCGGACCTTACCACCACCTCGCTTCAATTGGAAATGATGGCGTTTTTCGTTGCTAACCTTGTGGGATGTGATCGCAAGCAACATCAACCAGAGCCCTTGTCGATCGCACAAATCCGGGTATTTTCCCTCGGCTGCGTTTCGACATAATGTCTCCAAGACAGTCGATGCGATATCCTCTTCGTCGGCTACACTGCGACCGATTCCGCGAAACTTAGATTTGGCAACCTGCGCAAGCTGGTGGAAGTACCGCTCGTAAAGCTTGCCCGCAGCCTCGGCATCCCCTTGTTTAACACCGCGCAACAAACCCGTCACCGAACCCTCAGGGTCCTCGAATGCTCGAGTTGAGATGGCAGAATCGTTCATGGTTGCGGTGACGAGAGGGACCGAGAATGACCATTTTTCGCTAGTATAGATTCCCTGACGCTTTACCGCAATTTTGGGGTAGGAAATTCGAGCGATTCTTAACCTTCGTAGTCCCACTGCCAAAGGGTGTTGGATTCGAGCATTTGGCGAATCGCCTGTGTTTTGGCTTTCTGATCCTCTGCTCCGCGATCGGTTGCTTGATCGAGAAACTTCGTCACTTGGTCAGGCTCTTTGGCAACATGGCTTGCAAAAGCCTTTGCCATAGCAACACCCCATCCTTTCTCACCCGAGACCTGATCGAGCAATTCTAACTCTTCAACGACTTTGTTCGACAACCGCTTGGTGGCTTGGGCTCGAGAGGCCATGACCAACGCGAGCTCGCGTCGGACTAACTGTTCGTGCTTTTCAGACTTCAGAACAGCCCGCCATTCACTTTCGGCTTCGCCCCAGTTCTTTGCAATACTCGCCATCCGCGCACGAATCCAATGAACGTAGGGTTCGTCTTTTCCCGTCTTGATCGCCTTTTGCAAATCCGCTTTCGACTTCTTTTCACTCCCTTGCTGAGCATAACAATCGGCGCGAAGCGCAAGAGCAATCGGAGCATAAGGACTCTGCGCCTCAATCAGCGCATCACATTCATCAATGGCTTTTTCGTAGGAATGGATTCGTCGATAGAAAGCAGCAAGCGTCAGCCTTGCAGGTTGGTTGTCCTTGCTCGCTTGATTCAATTCACTCATCACTGCTTCATTGTGAGCATGGGAATGAATAGCCGTTGGATCAGCAAAGACCCAATAGCGATCCAGCATCTGAACCCGCCCTTGCTGAACCTGTGATAGCTCGCGTTGATTCTGCTGCAAATCGTTGATGCATTCTTGAAAACGGGAGACAGCTGCTCTGGCTGCGGTGCTCAATTGATCGATTTGAACGGCGGTCAATTGCATCGCAACCTGGCTACGAGCGACATCGCCAGCGGCTAACTCGGTTCCAGTACTAAGACGTGGCGTTGCAAATGGCCTGGGAATGGGTCGCGGTCGATTGACGGTACCGCCCGTTCCATTGGCTAACATTTCCTGCAAAGCAGCCCCTGCGATCATCTCGGCCTCTGCGGCCTGTTGCTGAATGGCCGAAGTAACAGAAGCAGCTAATTGGAGCTGGGAAAGGTCTCGCTGCGAAGCTTTCATGCGTTCTACGCATCGCTTGCTAGAAGCCATCAACTCATCCTGACGTTTTCCCAGTACATCGAATTGTTGGTTCAACTGCCGCAAGGCCGCGATTTGCGATTCGATCTGCGATGCGTTGCCTTTATCCTTGTCATCCACCGGCGGGAATGCAGGCAATCGATCCACAACCAATAAGGCGATCCACATCCCATAAAATGCCCGCACGCCCCAAGCAGCCAACACCACGGAACGCCTTTGATGCATCATTTGATTCGGTTGCATGGCAATGATTCGCAGGAAAAGTACAAAAACCATTTCTAAGAATGTGCGATCGATGCGCATTCGATACCATTCGCTCTTCGAGCGACAGCACCGCACCTTAAAGGCTCAATAGGTCCTTGATCGGCACAGCCAAATCTCATTCTATCGAATTGTGGTTCTATCCCTCATTTGGTTTCCAAAATCGTTGCAAAATTTTCTCGACTTTGGTTTGATGCAATTGAAACGCAGTCTCAAGGCAAGTCGTTATTGTGTTTTCAATTCGGTAAACCTTTTGCTCGGACGGTATCAGGGATGCATAAAGCAAGCTTGGGAATGGTGTTCGTCTTGACTGTTTTTGCAAATGCAGCAGCGGCTTTGTCGGCAGGCCCGTTTCAAGATCCGATTCGAGCTGTTATTGAACCTGAGCTGAATGGCAAATCAAACGATCGGCGATTACGCAAGGAAGAGGCTCAAGGAACCGTCTCAGAGGCGAGACATTGGCAAGCGGGCCAACTTCAAGTAGATCGAAAATGGATCGATGCCAACAAGCTTTCAGAAGTTCAGCCCTCGCGAGTTCTTCAGGAATATCGCGAACAACGCCAAAGCTTGCCCGAAAATATTGAGTCGCATATGCGTCTTGCGGCATGGTGCCATGAACATGGCCTCCAAGAACAAGAACGTGCCCATTGGAATGCGGTTTTGGGTTTGGACCCCAATCATGTCATTGCGCATGAAAAACTGCACGAAGTAAAAATCGATGATGTATGGTATTCTCAAGACGAGATCCGTATGGCTCAAGATCAGAGCCGTCAATGCCTTGCCGATTATCGGAGTTGGTTACCCAAAATCCGCAATATCGCTGCGAAGTTAGCGAGTGATCAACTATCGATACAAAAGAAGGCGTTGGCAGAAGTAGAATCCATTCGTGATGCTCGAGCCATCGAGTCTTTGGAGTGGACAGCGCTCCGTATGAATCAAGAGCATGCGCTGCCACTCGTCAAAAAGATCACTGAATTTTACGGCCGCGAGGCTTGCCTTTCCTTGCTCCGCATTGCAATCACGGATCCGACCTCCAACTGCGGACAATTGGCGATCGAGCAGCTCAAGAAGTATCCTCTAGATCTCTTTGTTCCCGAAGCCCTATCCTTGCTCTCATCTCCGCTGCAAACGGAATCGGTGCTCTATCGCGATCCTCAAGGATTTCTGGCTTTACGTCGACTCTTGTTCCGCGAAACCAAACATCAACGGCAGTACGCCGAACTTGTCAAAGTTCTGCAGACGGAGGAACGAGTCAATATCCATGCGAATGTTCCCGCAACGACACAGGGAAGCCAATCTTCTTCGATTCTCAACGTCGAAGGTGGAACTCGATTTCAAAGTCCTGCGATTCATTTCATCACCGCTTCGAACCTTGATCATGACCAAAAGCGTTCTCGCGATTTGCTCACCCGCCAAAATCAATGGAATGATCAAGCCATGCTACGTGTCTTCCAAGTGTTGGAACGAACCACCGGTCAAGATCTTGATGAATCGGCTGAAGCATGGTGGAACTGGTGGAGCCATGATTATTGCTTTCGGGACGAAGGGCCTAAGCCAGCGCGTCACCAATTCGCCGGAATCGACTACTCTCAGGCAGTACAGACGCATCAAGTGCTTGTGACAGCTACTTACAACTTTCAAAACAATCCGACAAATCAGAGCGGCAATCGGCGGCGGGTCACACCAGCGCGGACCCGCAATGCTCATGGAAATGGTTATACGTTTGATCCGGTCGCGATTGCTCGAGCTCGCGATTGCTTTGCAGCCGGTACGCTCGTTCAAACAGAAAATGGTTTGCGTGAGATCGAAGAAATTCAAGTTGGTGACCGAGTTCTTGCGCAGAGCATTGAAACTGGCGAGCTTGCACTCAAACCTGTTCTGCAAACCTCAAAAACAACGCCTACGAGCGTGCTTCGAGTGATCACCGATGGAGGCAATTGGACCTCGAGCTATGGCCATAGTTGCTGGGTGGCGGGGCAAGGCTGGGAACGCACGGCCCGTCTCCAACCAGGCATGCACTTGCGAACGGCGCAAGGGACTGAAGAGATTCGCTCGATTGAAACGCTCTCGTCCGAAGTGCCCACCTACAATTTGGCGGTGGCCGATTTCCATACCTTCTTCATTGGTGAATCGCTGGCGCTCACCTACGATCAAACCGAGGTACGGGGAACTCTTCAGAAAGCGCCTGGCTATTCCGATAACCAACCTTGAACCTTAGCGACAATTCCTTCACGATAGATCCATGCGTGGGTGAAGACTCCTAATCATTATTCGTTCATGGTCGCTTCGTTTGGAATCAGCATGCCTGGTTGGATTGCATTGTTTCGTGGTATCAATGTTGGTGGCAAGAACTCGTTACCGATGGCCGTGCTTTCCAAGGAATTGGAAAGCCTCGGCTGCCGCCAGGTAAAAACCTACATTCAAAGTGGAAATGCTTTGTTCCAATCGTCGATGCGATCGGCAGAGAAACTGGAAACCGCCATCGCCGACGCGATCGAAGCTCGACAAGGTTTTCGGCCCAAGATTCTTCTCCTTTCGCACATCGACTTGCAACAAGCGATCGCCGATAACCCTTTTCCTTCTGCGGTCGAAACTCCGAAGAACTTGCACTTTTATTTCTTGCGACAAGCACCGCAAGAGGCGGACCTCGATGGCTTGAAAGCGATCAAAAAGCCGTCAGAGCACTTTCAAATTCGAGGCAAGGTATTTTACTTGTGGACACCCGACGGATTCGGAGACTCGAAATTGGCTTCGATGGCCGAAGAAACTGCGAGTGGATGCCACCGCCCGCAATTATCGAACGGTGGAAGCACTCGCTGCTATGATGGACGGTTAGAGTCTGCTTTTGAAGTAAACTTTTGAGAGGTTACTGCAACCCAACCAATTCTCCGCCATCTTTGGTGACCATGGCTCGCCAAACATTGGGATCCATTGAATTCGACACCGCTCTGACCGAGCCATCTCCCATCGAGACATTTCGTACGCCTCGGTGCCAACCCTCGCCTGACGCTTGGAGCGCTGCATATCCAAATCTCTAGGCTCTGCCCATTTCACCGCTTGCGTTCGATCCACTTCCACCACTAGCACCGTGTTGGCTAGACCATCGGATACTTTCATAAAAGAGACCGAGGTGCTTCCGGGAAACACGCTGGAGGGATCCACCACAACTTGATAATTGGTCGTTCCCGGCTCGGGAAGCGCCGATGGACAGCGATAAAAGGGAATGTCTGCCGTCTGCAGGACGGCATTTGCCGGATCATTCCAAGGCTTTGAAAGGTCGACCTGTGCATAGAGGTCTTGATATTCAAGATAAGGCAAAATGAGCGTTCGCCAACTGTGAAGTCGATTGCCATTGGCATCGACGGTATAGGCCGGCGGTAATGATTTGTAGACAGTCTCATAATTGTGAAGGGCCAAAACAATCTGCTTGAGATTATTGCTGCATTGCATGCGGCGAGCTGCTTCCCGTGCCGATTGAACAGCTGGCAATAACAGCGCCACAAGAATGCCGCCACATACCAGTGCTGCGAAAAGAGCTCCCCCGAGCAAGACGATCACGAGAACGGCCGTGGAAGATGAGGACGAGGATTGGGTAGAGGGCGGATTGTATTGAGACATCAAAAAGTTCCTGAACTCGGCTTTCATCCAATGTGAAGCTAACAATCTACCTCTTTTTAGGTAAAATACCAGAGATTTTTGTCTAGACTCGAAGGCACCGCGAAACTGATCGATCACGGAGGGTTGATCCACTCATCCACTGTTTGATTCTTCCATCAGAAAGGGAATCTCATGAGCACACGATTCTTGCAACTTCTTCTGCTTTTCGTGACCTTACTCGCTTCCGTTTCAAATCAGGCGAAGGCAACCTCTCCGACCGAATCCAATGGGCACGGTGATTCCTATCTCGTTCAGTTCATCGACTTCAAAATCCTCAATAAATCCAATCCGAAAGACATCGTTGCGGCCTGGGAAGGATCGGTGAAAGAAGGCAAAGTGGAGGTCATCGAATCGCTGCAACTCTCGGCACAAAACTCCATCGAATCCTTTGTGCAGGTCGGACGTTCCGTACCAATGTCGATGGGCACAATGCAGAATCCCGTGGGGAGGACAACCACTAGGAGTTTCGCGATGCAACAGATTGGTACAAGCGTTAATTTAACTCTGACAACATTCGATCAATCGGCGTCAGTCTCTATGGAATTCAGCTACGAAGCTTCGCGCCTTGGACCCAAAGGTGATGACGATGCCCCTTCCACCATCACTCAGGTGCGCCACAAGACGACACTTCCTTTTGAACTAGGTCGCCCAACGCTGATCGGTGGATCGTCCAATGGTGAAGGTTGCTACTTGCTCGTGCTCATCACCAAAAAGTAGACGCCATCTTCACTTCATCGGTCGCTCGACGATTGCATGCTGCTTGTGCCTTGAGTTTTTTAGGCCCTGAGCTTTTTAGGTCCTTCGCGATCTAAGACCGTTCACAATCTAAGAGCCGAGTACTTCGTTGAGAACTCGGCAAGGTTCGACACCGGTCAGCTTTGCATCTAGCCCCTGCACCTTATACGTGAAACGGTTGTGATCGATACCCATTTGGTGCAAAAGTGTGGCGTGCACATCATGCACGGATACACGATTCTCCACTGCGTGGTATCCAAAATCATCCGTTCCACCGAAGGTGATGCCAGGCTTGAATCCACCGCCGGCAAACCACATGGTGAAGCCGGCTAAATGGTGATCGCGACCATCGCCTTGCGCCATCGGTGTTCTCCCAAACTCCGAACCGAAGACCACGATGGTATCTTCGAGCATCCCGCGACGTTTGAGGTCCTCGAGGAGCGCTGCGGCTCCGCGATCGACTTCCTTCGCACTCCCTTCGATATGCGATTTCACCGAACCATGATGATCCCAATCGCGATGATAAAGCTGAATGAACCGCACACCTCGCTCGGCGAGCCTCCTGGCCAAAAGACAATTGGAAGCAAACGATCCATCGCCTCCCTTGGTACCGTAGAGTTCTAGAGTTTCCTTGGATTCGTCGCGAATGTCCATCAATTCCGGGACGCTGGTCTGCATGCGAAAAGCAAGTTCATACTGACTCACGCGAGTCGCAATTTCAGGATCATGAAGCGATTTATCGGCGATGCGATTCATCGCAATGGCTGCATCGACCACATCCTTCTGATGTTCGAGCGAAACTCCGTCGGGATTGCGAACAAACATCACAGGATCTCCAACGCTTCGGAATTCAACTCCTTGAAATCTCCCCGGAAGAAATCCCGAATGCCATTGCCGCGCTGCAATGGGTTGCTTCTGACCATACTTGCCAGTTGAGACCATCACCACAAATCCAGGCAAGTTCTGCGACTGCGCCCCAAGGCCGTAAAGAAGCCACGATCCCATGGCGGGCCTGCCCGAGATCATCGATCCAGTATTCATAAATGTATGGGCCGGATCATGGTTGATGGCATCGGTGTGCAACGACTTGATGATGCACATATCATCGGCACAGCGCGATGCTAACTCGGGAAAGATAACGCTGATCTCTTGTCCCGACTTGCCCCATTTCTGAAATGCATGCTGAGGCGCGAAGACTTGCAACTTCTTCCCCTGAAGCTGTGCAATCTGCTGGCCTTTCGTGATCGACTCTGGCATCGGTTGACCATGCAGATCAACAAGCTTCTGCTTGAAGTCAAACGTATCGAGATGGCTCATCCCTCCCGCCATATACAACCAAATAATGCGTTTGGCTTTGGGTGGATGATGGAATGGCTGAATCACTCCAGTCCAATCATCGCGTTTGCCATCGTGTTCGCTTGCATGCGATTGCATGCTTTGAAATGCCATGGCTCCAAGGCTAATCCCGGTCGAAGTGAGAAACGATCGCCGCGCTATAGAAACGGGAAGCATAGGTATTCAATCGTGATCAAGGAGGGTGAATAGGCAGGCATTCGAATCGACCAACATCATTTGGTGACTCGAATTTCTAGTCTAACCGCTGTCACCGTCGATTGCTCTTGCATTGCCGACCGAACCACCCGAAAGAACCGGTTTTACCGAACTTGCAATTCTGACTGGTACCTAAGACAATAAAAGTTGTGTCGAACGAGATTTTTATCAGGACGCGGGGATAGCCCCAGACGATTTCTAGTTCGACATCCCGCCTATGACGTATCCTTCCTACCTACCGAGACGTCAACATGTCTTCCATGAACTGCACTCGAGCTTGGATGCTCCGCGTGGCCCAGCCCACTTTGATCCTCATGATCATGGCGTTGGCATCTCGTGCGATCCTCGCTCAAGAATTACACCAACGAATCGACCAATGGATTCCACTTCCTGCTAGCCCCTTGGTTGCAACACCGGTTGAGGATGGTCTCTTCCTTCGCCGTCTCTCCTTGGATCTTCGCAATACAGTGCCTACGGCAGGTGAGCTTCAAGAGTTCGCAGCAGACGCCGATCCTAACAAACGGATGAAATGGGTCGATCGATTCTTTGCCGATCCTCTCTTCTCGGAGAAGATGGTCACGTGGCTCGACCTCACGCTCATGGAACGACGCCCTGCGCAGAACGTCGATCGTCAGGCTTGGCTTACGTGGCTTCGAACGCAAATCGATGAAGGAACACCGCTCGATTCCCTCACGCGAAAGATTGTGGGTAGCGAATGGTGGAATCGCGACACGCGCCCTGCGCAACGCTTCTTCCTTGATCGCGACGGCGACCCGCATCTCATCACCCGCGATTTTAGCCGCATCTTTCTTGGGCGCGACATCCAGTGCGCTCAATGCCACGACCATCCCTTGATCGCTGATTATCGCCAACGCGACTACCAGGGACTTGTGGCGTTCTTCGCATCGAGTTCATTGGTTGAGATCACCTACAAGGATGCAGAAAACAAAGATCAAAAGATGAAACTGTATGTGGAGAAGGCCGCCAGCGATACGCCTTACGAATCGGTGTTTGCCAAAGGAAAACCGCACTGGTCTGGGCCAGCTTTGCTCGATCGACTGCCAACGTGGGAAGCGTACCAGATACCATCGCAACGCTATCAAGAGCCCGCTGTTTCTTGGATGGTGGGCGAATCGCCGCGAAAGCCTACGCGATCGCGCCGCACCGAACTGGCTCCACTGGTCACTGATCCTCAGCTTCGTCCCTTTGCCGAAAACTGGTCCAATCGACTTTGGGCTTTGGCCTTTGGCGAAGGAATCGTCCATCCCTTGGACATGCATCATCCCGACAATCCACCCGATAATCCGCAACTCCTTCAAGGAATCACCGATGGTTTGATCGAGCTTCGATTTGATGCCAAAGCATTTCTTCGGCAGATTGTTCTTTCGCAAGCTTACCAACGATCCAATCGACTCCCCGTCGAATCGGCTGCGGACAGCTTGCTCACCGTCGACTTGCCCAAACTCCAAGCCGAATTGGAAGGCATGACCGCTCAAGAGGCAAAACTTCAAGAGGCAGCCAAGCTTGCAGAAGAAGTTTGGAGCCAAGCCATCGAAGCCATGAACGAGATTGAAGCGGAGCATGTTCGGCTTCGCAATGAATTGAGCAAGAGCGATGCGGCGTT
>JAXMBN010000038.1:0-53273 GCA_046349875.1 Pirellulales bacterium | reverse complement strand
ATTCGCACGCATTTTCGAGAAGCCTCCTTGCATGCTTCCAGAAGTACATTGATGCATGGCCAATTCAAAACAGCATCACTATCGTGACTGCAAATGTTGAGAAGGACGATTTATTCAATCTTTTTCGATGGCACTAAACCACCCGCTGCCAGCTCAGAATCCGCCCTCACCTCGACCCTTATCGTTGTTAACGTCTCTTATCTTAGCGAGAACGCAACCCTAATGTCCTTGACCATTTTCTGATTTGGCAGTCGTCAAACGACAAGCAAACTCGAGTAACTTCGCAATTGAATGAACACATGCCATGGACAGAAGAAAATTTGCTAGCCACCGAAAACATCTAGAGTAGACGGTCTCATAGAGGGCTTCGGAAAAATGTATTTCATTCATAAATTTCGTAAAAGCAATGGCAATCGCCATGGCAGAAATCAATCCCAATACGCTTAGTAGTGAGAATTTCCTGAATTGGATATATCGTCCTTTGCATATTACCCAAAAATAACTTGACAAAACTATTGTTGCTAAGAGATCAATAGTGAATTCGAAACAACAGAATTGCAGTTCCCATCTCCCATGCACACCCCAAATGACCAACTTAATACACGGGAGTGGCCATCCAATGGCATAAATAGTTGACAGTAAACGTCTTCTCCCCCACCATACGACGTATCGAAAGCAGACTAACTGCAAGAACAGCATAGCGACGACAATTAGAGTGAGTCGCTTAAATTTGTCTCCCACCATTACTTAAAGCTTGCCCCCTGGAAAACTACGTGAACAACTTGGGGAACGGAAAACTTGCTTAACCTCTTCAATGCCATTGCATCGATCGATAACTTAGAGCTCAAACCAGCTGTGAACTGCACAAACTTAGTCATACAACGGCCCCAAAAGAGATTTCGATCCTAAGCGCGAATGAATAATAGGCATGGCTCCACAGGAATGGTTGTTCTAAACTCACCCGCAGAGCCCTTCCAATCCCCAAAGAGGCAAACGAATCCGATGAGATACGTTGATGTCTATTTCCTTAGCCTGGCAGTTGCATTCCAAAGTTTTATGCAATTCTCTAGATGACAATCGTCATTACCTTCTCGCGTCATTACTTCCTCGATGTAGCGCGCAATTGCACAACATTCTTCGGAAGTAAAATATTTAAATCGCTGAAACCTTCGATTGGCAGCGATCAGCTCCCAATTGATTTGCCCTTCGAAACTAACGACAAGATCATCCATATATGGACAGACGTGAAAGCAAGGATCTACAAAATGCAATCGATGGTTGAGATGCGCACGCAGGAACGCGGGCAAATAAAAGCGGAATGCAATATCACTTAGAAAGCTCAAAGCACTGCCGAGTCCACTTGGTGCTCGATCTAGGAATTCAGAATCCAATTCCTCCCATCGTTGCTTTCCTAGGAACGCCTTTCGCGTTAGCAGTGCCTCATCAGACATTGTAGCAACTAAGTTGTCGTCGCCAGGATATATCGCTTTCTTGAATGCATCACCAATCCACGTATGACTGTTCATGGGAATGTCCCACTGATTGATAAGTCTGTAATGATCTCGCTAGGTAAAAAGGGTAAAGGATCGCTTCTGAGTTCGCAATGGTTACTGGTGCTAGCGCACCGTCTAGTACCTGACCGAACGATAGAAGGAGAATATTCGTTCGCAAGTGTTTTCTGCATGCTTCGTTCGCGATCGGGTTGACGCAAAATGTTGGATGGAGTTCGATGAGCCTATAGGATCGTAGGGATAGCTTCGAGTCTACTCCAGGATCTGAAATCCAAAGCATCGACTTGCTTTCGACGGATGAAAAAACACCTTCCAGGGGACTGGAAGTCAACTACGGTTCGTTCGAAGATAGAGGCTCTATCGATGCCCCGAAGATCATCCTCAAAACAGCATGATCATCGCGATTGGACCTGCATCAATGAGCCTCTGGCAGCACGCCAAGAGGCCTCTCGAAAACGGTTGGCAGTGGTTGAGTGCGATAGAGAAAACCTGAAGCAACCGTCCCTCTCGACGTTTTCAGGCTCTAGCAACTCTCCCGCTCACTCGCCGTCTTCGATCATCCGACCAGTTGAATCTTTATGTCCATAAATCGACGCACCCTGCCGAGCAGAGTGCGTTGGCGGCAATAATTTCAAATCTGATCCGTTCAAGCCCTAGTGGGTCCAAACTGTCGAAAACATTAGCGTGTACGATATTTATCGAGAAGTTCATCTTCAATTGGAAACGGGCGTTCTTTAAGTCTGATGGGGGAAGCTGACTTAAGTTTCGAATAAACTGGAAAGCAACGTCAAAGGATTTTTCGATAACGGGTCTGTTCATTCACCCAAATCGATTCGACGACAAGTGAATAAACAATTCAAGCCGCCATGCTCCTGTGTTCTCCATCGATCTCAATTCGTCTGAACTGCAAGGGCATATCAAATTGATTGGAAACAATTGCAAGAGAAGTCTATGATCCCAAAGTTCATTGTACCTTATGGGGCCAATAAAGGCTTCTTAAAAAGAAGAAAGTCATTAGCCGCGTGTTTCTCTTTTGTGAATCGTCGCCTTCGCTTGTTGTAGGCAATTTACGGTGTTAGTCCATTCAACAGTGCATGTAGTATTCCCGAAATTTGACGTCAGACGCAATTCCTCTGGCTACAAAGGAAGTTATTCCTTACCGATTCATTGGCACTTTCAATCTCGATCGGGTTAGCATTTGAGGAAAGCGCTCTCGTAAGCTCGAAGAGACAGAACAGTTCAAATGGACGTGCAATTTCGTAGTGCTCAGCTAGATTTTTTCGATTGCTCGCTATTCAGCTTCTCTCCGATGGCATAGATATTGTCACCAAATTTTCAAAATCCATCTTCGCACCTGGAGAGTTCTGAAGAGTAGAGATCTCTTGTTGCAGTTTTTGAAGGATATCTTGACCACTGAGTTTCAATGGACCTGCAGATCCTGAACCAATAAGAACGATGCAAAGTACTATTAGATTCTCAAGATTACGGTATCGCATCAAAACGTCCGCTCCTACGTCACTAGTAGCATGCCAAAGGCCTCTCGAAAACGGTTGGCAGTGGCTTGTGCTATAGAGAAATCGACTGTCCTTCTCCTCGACGTTTCAGACTCTAGCATCCCATCTCAAAATCCATTCTCACCTCGACCTTCATCGCTGTTAACGTCTCTTATCTTAGGGAGAACGTCTCTTGTTGACTGACTTATTCGTTGTCTTTTTGATAGTTAACAACTTTATACAGATATCAATAGTTGCTTTGCCGTTTAGTGAATCGCCAATCCAACAAACGCGCAATTGATCAGGTTGTGGCACAATCAGGTCTTAATCTTCAATATCGAATCAGGTATCATCAGTTTTGAGCAGCGAAATCCTTAACGACTTAATTTCTGCAAGCCTCTCTATGTCTGATGTGCTTATCTGATGCTCTGACTCAATTAGACTTACTTCTCGGAATAGCATCTTCAGAATTGTTTAATTCTCTAAGACATCATCAATGATTATACTATTGCCGAAATCAAATGCCCCGCAATTCGAAACAATGACAATCGTCTCCCATTAGTATCGACTTTGCCACCTACTAAATATTCGGCACTCAATCGGATGAAATTGGCCTCCTCATAGCTCCGATATGGTCTATTACCCGCAAGTAATTCATCGGCATCGAAAAATTCATTGCATGGCACAAGTAAATCCTGTTTCTCAAGATCTTCGGTCGCTGCACGCAATGTCCTGCCAGATTCGTGGATGAACAAATGCCACAACAAAAAAGCAAAGCACGTCAAACCAATAGCAATCATACCCAATCGCTTGAAAATGCGTATGCGAAGTCACAGTGAAGATCCTATTCACGTTTCACTTTTCTTCCGTTTGGCAAACGCTATTCCGAACCATCAGTTTTTTTAGGGATCCTCCATCAAGTTTGTATGCTGGGCAATAGAACTCCATTCATTTTGTGTCTCTTATTACATAGATAAAGCAACATCCTCATGTTTAATTTATAGCGCATACAAATTATGGTGCAGACTAGCAAGGATTCTCGCATTCCCACACCGATTGTAGCTGACCATTCAACTGCTCTGCGTTGCCAGCAAGCACTAAAACTACTTCCACAATACCCTGTGCTCGCAACTCACCGATTCATGTCACGTGATAACGCGCGCTCTTGTTAGGTGACTTGGTGGGGTAAACGTTGTACGCCGTAAGACTGTTTGCCCTTCAAATAAATCGCCGCCTGCGCCGCAGGCGCCCCGGTCAGCGATTACTCGGTGGCAAATAGAGTTTGTTTTCACTTGCCCACGGTATTGAGCGATTCAATACCGTGTGTCTGCACCAACACTACCATACTCAACGCCGGCCTAACTCCTCAAACAAGCAAGTTATTAAAGAGAGCCATTCAACCGAACTACGATTCGTTCGACAGTAGAGGTATCGATGCCCGAAGATCATCCTCAAAACGGCATGATCATCGCGGTGGTCGTGTTCAGCCAGTGCCTCTGGCGGCATGCCAGAGGCTTCTCGAATACGGTTGGCAGTGGCTGAGTGCGATAGAGAAAGCCCAGCAGGGACGAGTCAGGTGAAATCTCCCATTGGCTTGATAAAACCAAACCCGCTACCCGCTTGCAAATTGCCTCATGTCGATAGATAGGATTGTCATTGGCAGTCCAAATGTAGCAAGTAATGCTAAGGATGATCCAACTGGGCTTATAGAAAGACAAAACCATAAAACGTTTGCTCTGTTAGTAATGCAAACCTCTGATTTCGACGTCGCCATCAACAACAGCAATATCAATGTTGAAGCTAACGCCATCCCTGCCATCAGCCAATTTTGATTGGTTATTGACACCAACCAACCGCCCCACCGCCGCAACAAAGACATAGATTTACAAAGCAAGGTGACTTGGAAACGACTGCTTGGCACTGTTTTTTAAGCTCGATCCATTCAATGAATGCCAAAGACACTGATCACATCTTGGGATGCATTGGAGCTTTCATATCTCTGGATCAAGTTTTGGGGAGAAGACCAGGGAGGACAGGCGAATTAACCATTACTTTTCTCTGCGAATCGCTCGCCATTCTCGATCTTGCATATCTCTAACGAATCGCGTGACAATCTCTGTCGATGGCAAACGATAATGTCTTTGTTGTATATGATGATGATATGATCGGAGTTAGCATATACAACGTTCCGTGTCCCAATCGAAACCATCTGATATGGCTTTCGTAGCTTCTTTCGCAGTTCATCTTCCAGCTCATTTCCATCACCCTTCGCTCCCATTTGGGTTCTGCTTTGTTAGAATCTCATCAACGAGCTCATTCACCAATGGAGCCGCTCTTCCATCTTCTTCTTTTGCGAAGGCAATAATTCTAGTTTCATCTGCGATGTAGACGAGTAATGTTATGTCGATTTCATGCGTAAATTCGGGCCCCTGTGAACCGCGCGGCTATGCCAACTCCAAATTTGCTGCAGAAGTCAACATAAGACGTTAAACTCGTGACCTCTTGAGCGATGGTTGATGAAGCTTGCATCAGCAAAATTGCTACAAAAGTCACAAGGGCTAGCACGTGAAAGCAGCAAAACACTTTTAACTGACCACTCCTTTTGGACTAGTTTGCAAGAAAATTTAATCTGTTAGCAGTAACAAAAAACAACCGATCATTTGTGTTGGAGCTCCGGCAGTCTATATCGGTTTGAATAACGCTCACCGTCTTTTGTCACCTCTCCAAATTTATCTGAACCCAACTCAAAGTCGTCTCAACGAAACCGTTAAAATTAAATTTCCTATCAAATTCTTGGCGAAATTTGGTAAAGCGATTTATTCAGCTACCAAGTCAGGGGAGAAAAAGCAATTAGGAATAGCTCGCTGTGTACAACTCACAATCGTCCATTGAGACTTCTCAATTCGCTCAGGCAGTAAGGCTTTCACTCGTTCAAGTTGAAATAGCACGATCATTCCAACGACGCTGTGTTGCAGAAACTTGACCATCTGTAGAGTAAGGGCACAATCAAAGGCGAATGCGAGCAAAAGCAATGTCACTTTGATCATTGTCTTGTACAGTGCTATTTCTCCCACCATCCGCCGTTCTAGATAACTCCTGGCTTTCAGCACCAGAGACCGCATGAACGGTACCGCCGTTTTTTGCGCCCACTTATCGTCGGATCGAGACAAATCGATAGTGAGAACTGTTGGGCTTCATGCGATAGAGCAGTTCACCACGTTCCGGTTGCCTTGCGAGCTAATAGCTCTTCTATGCATAAGAACTCGAAGTGCGATAGGTTGACGAGTTCGCAGCTCCACCGCGCGCGGATAATCGGCAATCGCTTGCTGATCGACTTGAATGAATACCACCGCATGGCTTCGCGCTGACATGCGAGCGCGCCCTCCTTCAACTGTTCCCGCTCAGAATGCGTTCTCACCTCGACACCTATCGTTGATACGTCTCTTATCTTAGGGAGACTGCAATAACTCGTAGGCACTCTCACTTGAAATCTCGCTTAGGGCATACATATCAATAAAGTGAGATGGAATTATGGTTATGATCTTTTCAGACTCAAACCTTAAAAGCTCTACCATGAGCTTCGGCAAAGCATCCATTGTTGAGCCAGAGTAAAGCCTCCACTCCCCACGAGCCAATCACCCATTCGCCTTTTTTTCATAAGTTCACAGACCCAGTAGCTATTACCCCGTTATCCCTCCTTAGGCTCGTTCTTTGACGCTACAACGAGCCTTTTCCAACCATCACAAATCCATTAGCTCGACTGGCAACGCGAAAAAACCAGCTGTTGCTATTATCTTTTGCTGTTTCTTCGAGCATTATCTATTCATTCCAGTAAGCCGGGTGGCCAAACACTTGAGACTCTGGCAGCATGCCAAGAGGCCTCTCGAAAACGGTTTTGTTGGATTAGTGCGATAGAGGAAACCTGGAGAAAACTGTCTTTCTCGACGTTTTCAGACTCCACCCGTTCCCGCTCAGAATCCGTCTCACCACGGCCATTATCGTTGTGCATCTCTTATTCTTAAGGAGTACTTGCCTTTGCTTCACACCAGGGCATTGAGTCTTTTAGCTCTTTAGTCTAGTCAATGAACATTACTGAACTAGAATGGTAATATTGCGAGATTCCTTAAGCGACAAAATTACCTCATCGGATTCGAAGTGCCCCGCAGGACAATCAAGTTTCAACACTTCAATGATCTCAGAGCTTCCAATCCTTGCCATGTCCTCCTCTTTCATTTCTACGGCTCCTCAAGATACAACTCTCGTAAGTTGTCAGTTTTTAGCAATGCGTCGATGTGGTCTCGCCATAGTTTCTCCGTTCAACCTCACTCGCTCAAGATTGGGAAGTGTAGCAAGGGATACAAGTCCTCTAGAGCTGATGCGTTAATTCGAACCCAGCCTCTTCAATATCTGTTCGATATTCAAAAAACTCTAGAATCAAGTCAACTTCATCGGCATCGTAAAATCAATAGCGCCCCCATCTCTGCAAATGCACTGGAAATGATGTGCGATCGTATTCCAGTTTTCTGAACTTGCATGTATTTAGTATGCAAACGTCCATTCTCTGCCATCTAGTGATAGCAAACCAAGGAAAACAATCACCAACACAACTAGGAAGCCGATGAGCCGTCATGATTTACCACAAAATCATTCTTCGCTTATTTGGATACCACCAGTTTGGATAGTGAGAACAGATTCTGAGCGGAGGGCAGTGGACGCGCCGAGTCGCTCGCACTCAAGGAAGCCATGCAGTGACTGCTGGCGTTTACCGATAGGGCCGACTCAAACAACTGAACGCCATTGTCGTATGTTCGCGTATCCACAACCAGGCAGAAAGATGAGTGGACTCGCAAGAGATAGTCTCAATGAGTTTTTACCAACTCGGATGCCCGCAAGACAGCAAGTGATGTTTGGTATGCTCGACAATTATAAGAACGGCCAGGTCTTGTTGGCGTTGCCTTGCTGAAAGATAGGAGAACAGCTATGGCAAGGCCGCTTTTAAGTTGTTGCCCCTCACCGCACATCCTCTCCCCGCTTGATGATAGAGACGCCCTGGACAATCCGTGGCGGGGGCAGGGGAAAAATACCGGGGTGGTATGGCGTGATTTGAGTGGCGTAGATACTTGATTGGGGAATAGTTCCTGATTCGGATGGTCGGTTGCAGGTTGTATTTCAGGACTCAAAAGAGTGGATCCTGTTCGTTCTTTGAGAAGCCGCCTCAATCAACAAGGCGTTGTCAGTAAGGCGATTAAAGGGGCTGCCGATGGCAATTATGAAGCCACTTTGCATTATCGAGAGCTTCAATCTTCAAGAGAGGACCAGATTCGTAGGGAACATGGCCAGCCACAAATCCTAGACTCACGAGTTTCTCTCAAAGGACCTTAAGGAGAGACTGTCCATTTTGAATCGATTTATGAATTCGAATCTCGAGTCACGAAAGTCGCTACAGAGACGGAAGGATGACTCGCTAGCCTTTGAAAGCATGGATTGTTCCCTCGATGTAGTACCCCTGCAGTAGCCATCCCATTTGGCAACAATTTCAGTTATCTCATCTCCATTGGTTACATCACGCATTGGATCGGCGACCCCGACAATATGGTAAACGTTGCGACTATCAGTTCATTGGTGCTTCGATGAACCGTGATATGACCTACCGCTTCTGTCCGGTCGCATTCGAATGATCGCGGTTCGGTAGTTGACAAAACGAGTCCGAATGACCTCTGATACTTCCGAAAGTGTGCAAGTTGCAGTCCTACGTAGGATCAAAGTGACGGATAAAGAGCGGTCAAGGCTAATACTCTCATTGGAGTGGAGCTACCTCTCAATTATTATAATTGAGCTGAATCTTTTGTTTGCCACTTGGCGAAAACAACTCGGCGAATATAAACTTGTTACGAATGCTCCAAAATCGGAGCACTTATTGATCGTTAGAGTGTGAGCGGTAACCTCATTAAATTCAACGCAAGGAGGATCCACCACTCGAATTCAGAGCCAATACGACTTTGCCGCCGAAGGCATGAAATCAAGACTGAAACGTACATCGTCAATGTCTCATGATTGGTGATAACGGCCGATTCAAAATCAAATACTCTTCACCAACCAGTACTCTTAATGTGAATCTCCTCCTACGACCGAACCATCAATCGACACCGCCCATGCTTCATCTCGATTCCTGATTCCCTTCCATGTTACGTCAAGGGATTATCCTCGAACGTTGCAATTCTCGTGCTTGGGATAAGCAAATCTATCTCGCAGCCTCAAACTTTCGCTATTATTCATCTCGTGTAGTTGATACCATCCGAGCAAGCAACCGAAGGTGCTAAAGCTGAATATCCGAGCCAAAGAAACAAATGTAGGATCAACTGCATATTTCCGCTTTGGTCGAGGAGATTGTTTCCTCTGCACGTAATCCGCACCACCACCATCTGGCCAACGTACGAGTTTGATTGAATTTCCTGGGCCAGGACTGCAGTCGCGTCCTGCCTTCGTCCACTTGGCATCTTAAAGACCACGAGTTGCTCCTATCGCCAACAGTTTGTGCCTGGGACCACGGGTCGAGATATCGTCGTTCCATTGCGAGGATAGGACGACCAATTGCCTTCCGCTGTCAATCTCTACGATTGATTCTCGTTACCCTTGCAATAACCCAATACTAGCTTACGCTGCTTATCTTCCAAATGGAATGTAACGTCCGATTTCTCTATGATTGGTGGACTGCAGAATGAGACTGATAAATCGGTGCGATCAATTTCAAAAATAGTAAGATTCTTGGCATCGCGGGAATGTCCCAACCAACATTAAGCCAAAGATGCCAGAATCACGAAACGATTGCGAACATGGAAGTGATCCTCTACCCTTTTTCCTAGCGAGCCCCTCACCTCTTAACGATTCATAGGATATTCCCTTTCCACGGTTTCATCGAAGAGAAAGCAAGTGGAAATGACATGGTCTGTTACTCAGGCATAATCGAAACACTTGTCTTCGCCTGTCGCGTTCTCAATCACCCAGATTGTTTGATCTTCGATTTACTGTTGCCTGTGCAACAATCGAATGCGAGAGGATTTGGCTTCAAGTTAGTCAAGACTTTACAGAAATTCAGCGAAGAAGAGCAAGGACGACACGACATTATTGGATCAAATGACCGAAAGATCGTAAGTATTTCGAACAAGAAGAAAACCCTGAATGAATTGTCGCAAACGCAATCCGCCAGATCCGTTTCAGCTTTTCTGCTCATTTGTATGCGACCCATTCCAAAGTTTTCTAACAGAACGCGCGGCGATCAAAATGTCGAAGAAAGAAACCTTGCACAAAATGTTGCTTGCGTCTGAGCAGCGACGAGAAATTTTCGCAGAGAACACGACCTTCCGATTCATAAAGTGGGCGAATTCTCGATTCCGTGGTCACAACAGATGATGATGGCGAAATTCGTTCAACGAAAGTTTTCTGATCTGCAATTGTTTACAAAATTGGGTTCGATATGCAGGCACTAAGTAAGTCCATGGGATCATCGACTGCTTTATGCGGTGCTATCAGACCTTTATGGCGAGGATTGGCATAAAAGCATTCAGAGCTCGAGAAAAATGATGCATGGGGCCGCGACTTGCGATTGAAAATTTCAAACGGTAAATATCGGTATTGATTTCGATATGAGCTTATTGGATCATAGAACTGACGACACGCCGATTGACCCCGAGTATGTGGGATCGGCCACCACTACGAAGTGCACGGCGCCGTTTCCAATCGCCGATCCCCTCATTCAACAATACCTCAAGGCCTGCCCAGCTATTGAACGTGCAATTAAGTGATGATTGAAGAAAAGGCTTTGATCTGTTGTAGGACACCAAAAGAATGGATCTGTTCTTATTTTGAGAAGCAGCCTCAATAAATAAGACGTGCTGAAAATCTCGCGTCGTAATCGTCCCATGATGACGCTCTTGAAGGAAAACCTTTGAACTCGGCATCAAGCGAGCTGTTTGGGGCTTGATTTTGGTGGGGCCCCTCACCTGTCCCCTCTCCCCCGATTTGCTGCTAGAGTCGCCCTGGACAATCCGTGGCGGGGGCAGGGAAAATACCGGGGTGCTGTGCTGTGGGTGTGGTGTGGTGTGATCGAGGAATCGTACCTGTTTCGGATGATCGATTGCAGGTTGTATTTCAGGACTCAAAAGAATTATTTGATCATGCTCTTACTTTGAGAAGCCGCCTCAATAAATAAGGCGTGTAGAAAACCTCGCGTCCGTCATGCGTCCCATGATGACGCTCTTGAAAGGAGAACAGAGTTGGAACTCGGAGTCAAGCAAACTCTGTTTGGGGCTTGATTTGTGGGGCCCCTCAATATCCCCTCTCCCCGCTTGCTGCTAAGTCGCCCTGGACAATCCGTGGCGGGGCGGGGGAAAATACCGGGGTGGTGTGCAGTGCAGTGCAGTGCAGTGCAGTGATGTGCGGTGATGTGCAGTGATGTGCGATGATGTGCTGTGATGCTGGCACTGTGATCTGGCTGTGATGTGATGTGCTGTGATGTGCTGTGCTGTGATGTGCTGTGCGGTGCTGTGATGTGATGTGCGGTGCTGTGCTGTGATGTGATGTGCAGTGCTGTGTTGATGTGATGTGATGCTTGATGTGATGTAGCGATGTGATGTGCTGTGCTGTGCTGTGATGTGATGTGATGTTGGTCGCAGGTTGTAATATGGGACTCTGCGCCGATGCGGCAGATGAAACCGCCGATCGTTGGAAAAACTACTGCCATTCGATGTTGTCTAAGTAAAACACGACAGGCTTGCCTTGAGCGGCCACGGTCCAAACAAAGCCAGTCTTGATCCGAGATAGATCGCGACTTGCCAGCTGATCGACAGCGATCTCGTACCGCTTCCATTCCGATGTTAATCGAACTCGTTCCATCGCACCTCGCGAAGTGTCGTGATACTTTTTCTCGGACCCCAAGATCCCAAACGAGAAGGATACTTCCTCATTGCCTTGATCACCTCGAGCGTAAAAGACTAAACGCTTCGCCTGGCTAAGATCGTATCCACCACGTTGATCACCCCAATCCTGCGCAGGATGTTGCCAAACCACGCCTCCCCATCCCGACAGACTCGTATAGCGACATTGCATACACGTTTCACCTTCATAGGGATTATTCTTGCAGGCAGGATCGAGTTGAATCGATTTAGCATCGCCCATCCATCCCGATGGCACATAGGTTGGTTCATCGCTTTCTTCTCGATAAAGTCGCAATGGCAAGGTAGCCTTGATACCGCGAGCCACCTTCACGGCTCCTTCCACACGAATCGGTAGATTGCCCACTGCCGCTCCTCCCTGTGGATCGCGAACGTACAAAAACAACCGATACAATCCTGGCTCTTCCGGCATGCGGATTTCAACCGATTCAAGCGATGCCTGAACCACCGCCTTCTGGCGTTCACTTGCGATCTTCTCAGCATCACCACCTGTGCCATACCCTTCCTCATCCTCGAGCAACTTCCACTCATAGGTGAGCTTATCGTTTTCAGGGTCGCGAACCTTGGCGACGGCTCGCAATGTACTCTGAGGAGCAACGGTATTGGCAAACCCTTCGGCCAAGGCGAGCGATTCCAAACGAGGGCATCGATTGGGCAAGGGCTTTCCCGTCCAGAGTTCGACCAATGTATCCACGGAGGCCGTTCGCGTCTTGGCATCCAAGAGCATGGAAAACCAAGTGGCTGTTACTTCTTGCTTCTGTCCCCATAGGAACGCATACGATCCTAAACAGACTCCTGCATTGTTGATCACATTGGATTGATAGGCTTTGCGATAGAACCCTTCCTTCTCTGTGCTCGTCCACTCGCGATAGGCGTCGTTGCTTTCGTTGCCGATCTCCCAAATGCCTGGCGGACCAAATTCAGTCAGCAAGTAGGGCTTGGTTCCTCCAAGTTCTTGATAACGCTTGGGGATGGACTCGCTTCCAGCGTACGAATTGATGCCGAGAATATCGATGTCGGGACAGAGCGCATGAAAATGACGAACCTTATCGCCACCGAGTTCCGCGACCACGGTCATGGTTGGATGATTGGGATCGATCGACTTGACGAGCCTAGCAAGATTGTTGATCTCGGACCAGACAGCTCCGTTGCTTCCCGTTGGATCTTCCATTTCATTTCCGAGAGCCCAAATCAATAGGGCTGGATGGTCTTTGTAGCGTTCCACAATCGTGCGCACCATTTCGCGTTGCCGAATGAGGCTCTTCGCGTCAGACCAATCAAAGCCTTGTCGAACTTGCCCTAACCAAATGCCGGCAGTGACCGTCAAATGGTTCTTGGCGGCATCCTCAAGAATACGATCGAGATGATCCGGTCCCCAAGTTCGCAGCGAGTTTCCGCCGCATTGAGCCAACAAGGGGAGAGCCGTATCCCCGCCAACACCGCGCACCTGAAACGGTTGGCCATCGCGTTCTAATCGCCACTTCCCTGGTTCGCCTGCAACGCGAACAACCGTCTGAGTCTTTGCGGAGACGGCTTGAGCCATCGCGGTCACCGCTTGTCCCCCAACGCACCACGCGATAAGTCCAATCGTGACAAAGCATCCACTGATCGATCGTAAACTCTGCATAACACCTACAACCCATTCGTGACCTATTCGAACGATACTTGCTCTCACTTGGATCATAGATGGAATTCGCGTAGGCCCTGCTGCGGCTCCTCAGAAATGGCTGGAAATCCAAAGAATTCGAAGGGGATGTTGTGGAAAACGCGGGGAGAGACTGCGATACTTTTCGAATCCCTCCCATTCCCACCCTGGAGAACGATCATGCAGTCTGGCGAATTCGCGTCGCCTTGGAACAGGATCGATCGTCGCAGCTTTTTGCAAATCCAAGCCGGACTTGGCGCTACGCTCGGTTGTGGCTCGTGGGCAACGAGCTCACCACTCTTAGCATCATCAGCTCCCGCGCCACTCTTCCGAGATCTTTCGGTCATCTTCCTTTTCATGCATGGAGGGCCTTCGCAGTACGAGACCTTCGATCCCAAAATGGAACTCCCTGCGAGCATGCGGAGTCGAACGGGTGAGATACCGACCTCGCTTCCTGGCATCACCTTCGGCAGTACATTCCAGCAGTTGGCCAAACGGGCCCATCTCTTCAACGTTATCCGTTCGTTTGTCCCTGGGAATGGCAATCATGACATTAAGCCGATCATGAGCAAAGATAGTTTGTCGGCCAACATGGGGTCGCTCTATTCGCGAGCTGCAGGGGCTCTTCGAAATGATTCGGCAATGCCGACCAACATCATGCTCTACCCGAGCGCCGTTGAGTCGGATGCAGGGCCACCCATCAAGAGTTTTGGCGACTTCGAATCCTCTGGAGACTTGGGACATGCGTTTGCACCGTTCGTTCTCGGTGCAGGGCAGGGGCTTCAAGACGACATGCGACTTCATCTATCTCGCGATCGACTAGAAGATCGCAGAAGCCTCATCCGCGAGCTCGATCGCTTGAAGCATTTGAGTCCGATCGATCGCAACCTGGAAGGGCTCGACGCTTTTCAACAACAAGCATTCGATGCACTCCTTCGCGATGTCAGCGCTGCCTTCGATCTATCGAAAGAGGATGCCTCTCTGGTGGCTCGCTATGATACTCGGTCGCGTTTTTCGGTCGATCGCATCGATAAAAAGTGGAACAACCACAAGCACTACGTCGACCATGGCACTTCGATCGGAAAACTGCTATTGCTCGCCCGACGTTTGTGCGAACGTGGAGTTGGGTTCGTCACATTGACGACGAGCTTTGTTTGGGACATGCATGCCGACATCAACAATGCTCCGATGGATGAAGGGATGGATTACGTAGGAGCCCCATTCGACCACGCGGTGTCTACCTTTATGGACGATGTGGAGGCTCGCGGACTTCGCGACAAGATATTGCTCGTGTGCTGTGGAGAAATGGGACGCACCCCTAAGATCAACGCTGCAGGAGGAAGAGACCATTGGGGAGGGCTGGGACCATTGCTCATCTATGGAGGCGGTACGCGCGGTGGTCAAGTCATCGGGCGATCTTCGTATGATGGTGGAAATCCAGCGACACCCCCAATTACCATTCCGGATTTGATCGCCACAATTTTGCATCGCCTTTTGGATATCGAACGGGTGCGATTGGCCAGCGGTCTTCCCAAGAATTTTCTGGACTTGCTCGGCAAAGGCAATCCGATCCGCGAGCTAGGATAGGACAGCGGGTTAAGTTGCCGATACAATAGTTGGACTCGACCATCCTTCCTCCATTGCCATCGTCGCAATTTGTCGAGCCATTCCTTCCTCGCTCTTGATGGGTTTCTTCATGCCTATTCGATTATGGTCCCTGCTCGTTGCTTGCGTCGTGATTGCACCAGCATTCGCTCAAGACAAGCCTTCTTTGAATCCCGACAAACTGAAGACGGTTCAAGAAAAACCGAAAGCGAATTCCGACAAACCAGGCGATCGCCCCAGCACTGCCAAACTCGATCCCGCGATGGACGCCAGCAAGGCCGCATCGGAAACGGTGGATTGGCATGATGTTCAGGAATGGGGCGTGGAAGGTCGCATCTTACCGGATCAAGAACGACTGCGATGGTTCGATCGTTTGCCTTCCAGTGCGCAGCCCTTAGTCACGCCTAACGTTTGGAACCTAAGTCGCGACAGTGCTGGGATGATGGTTCGATTCAGTACCGATTCACCTTCGATTCACGTGCACTACAAAGTTTCGAAGAGCAATCTTGGAATGCCGCATATGCCGGCTACAGGTGTTAGTGGCGTAGATCTTTACGCTCGCGATCAGGATGGAAGATGGAAATGGGTTCAAGTCGCCAAGCCTTCCACTCAAGAAGTGCAAGTCGAGATCATCAAGGGATTAGCTCCGGGCTATCGCGAGTATGCGGCTTATCTACCGCTCTACAATGGCGTCGAGTTTCTCAAGATGGGCGTCGCCAAAGGGAGTCGCTTTGAAGGCCATGCGCCGCGAGCGAAACCGATCGTCTTCTATGGAACGAGCATCACGCATGGTGCGTGTGCCAGTCGACCAGGGATGGTTCATACGGCCATTCTAGGACGCCGCTTCGATATGCCTGTGGTCAACCTTGGGTTTTCAGGCAATGGCAAGATGGATCAAGCGGTGGGAACCTATCTTGTTCAAGTCGATGCGGCCGCATTCGTAATCGATTGTCTTCCCAACATGAAGCCAGATGAAGTGAAACAAAAGTGCGAGCCACTCGTGCGACAGCTTCGCGAGGTCCATCGCGAGACGCCCATTATTCTTGTGGAAGACCGTCGCTTTACCAATGATTGGATCACGCCAGAGAAACGCCAATTCCACACCGATAATCATGCGGCTCTTCGGCAAGCGTACGAACGGTTGACAACGGAAGGGGTTCGGCAATTATTCTATATCGAAGGCGATCATCTCTATGGGGATGATACCGAGGGTGCGACCGACGCATCGCATGCGAGCGATCTAGGTTTCATGCGTCAAGCCGATATCTTTGAACCCGTTCTTCGCAAGGCGATGAAGCGGTAAGGGGTTGTCAATCGTTGATGACAAAGGTTGTCGCGTACCTGCTTTGGATTCCTTGCTTTTGTTTTGGAGTAGGGATCGCTCTATCGCCCGCAGCGGCGCAGGAGTCGGATCTCGATCTGGCGAGTTATTCAGCGGACAAGTTTACGTTCGTACGCATTATGTACGATAGCGCGGGTGGGAACGGGGAAGCTTTCTATCGCGGAGATGCAGGCTGGATCCCGCGCTGGGCGACCGATCATCCCGTTGGTGCAAAGAATCTCACTTTTCGCTTGAATCAGCTCACCACCATCCAAGCCAACCAAGGCACGCTCTTGCTTCGTTTAACGGACAAGCGACTGCGGGATTTTCCGTTCGTGTTTATGAGCGATCCAGGGTGGCAAGTCTTGGATCGCGACGAGCAACGCGCGTTGCGTGAATATCTATCGCGGGGTGGATTTTTATGGGTCGATGATTTTTGGGGTGACGCTGAATGGCAGAACTTTGAACGGAACATGCATCAGGTGGCACCCGACTGGAAGTGGTTTGACATTCCAGCGGATCATCCCATCATGAGCATGGTTTATCCGCTGAAAAAATGTCCTCAAGTCACCGCGATTCAATTCTATCGCCGCAATGGAGAGACCTACGATCCAGCATGGATCCACAAGCAACCCAACGGAGGTGAAACGGATATGGCTCAGGTCCATTTCCGGGGATTGCAAGACGATCGAGGTCGTTTAGTAGCGGTTGCAACGCACAATACGGATATCGCGGATGGGTGGGAACGCGAAGGAGACAATGAAGAGTTCTTCCAGCGTTTTTCGATCGATGCTTACGCTTTGGCGATCAACATCCTGAGCTATGCTTTATCGCATTGAGTCCATTCGACGAGGAGCCGCTATCGATGCCGACCTATGTTTATGAAGAGATCTTGCCGGATGGGGAATCGGGCGAACGCTTTGAAATCGTACAGTCGATGAAAGAGGAACCGTTGACGGTTCATCCTACGACGGGACGCCCTGTGCGACGAGTCCCAGTGGTACCGTACATTTCGGGGCTTTTTTCGGAAGCGGCTGCCAAATCCAATTTGAGCGAAAAGAAGTTGGAACAAAAAGGGTTTACCAAATACGTCAAGATGGGCGATGGAGTCTACGAAAAGCGAACGGGGAAGGGCCCCGATCTTTTGCATCGCGACTAAACCGTGAAGGTCTTGCGAGATTTTTCGCAGGGCCGTTCTCAAGAGCATGACCCGATTCGGCGCGAATTCGTCGGGGCGGGGCTGGTGACGGGTTGGCAACTGGGTATGGTGTACCAGAGTCGATTGTTTCCGACGGAGCCTGACCTTTGAATCGCCCCATTTTGCCAACTCACCGTATCCATTGCCAAGGATTGAGCGTCGAACTCTCCGGTCGGCAGATACTGGATCGCATCGACTTCGATGTGGAGCCGGGAACGATTGTCTCTCTCTTAGGGGCCAGCGGGTGTGGCAAGAGCACCTTGTTGCGGGCGATCTCGGGGCTCCTCAGTCCCACGGAAGGAACGGTGGAGATCGCCTCGGAACATTCTGATGTTCAAACGAATGTTATCAACGAGCCGAGTGGGATCTCGTTTGTCTTTCAAGAACCGACTTTGCTTCCTTGGCGATCAGCTCGCGAGAATGTTCAATTGCCGCTGGAGCTTCATGGGAAATGGGATCGATCGAGTGCGGATAAGATTCGGCAAACACTTTTGGATGTGGGACTGAATGAAGCCGATCATATGAAGACGCCTCGGCAATTATCGGGAGGCATGCGAATGCGTGTTTCGCTGGCTCGAGCCTTGGTCACCGATCCCGATATTCTGTTGCTGGACGAACCTTTTGCGGCCCTGGACGACATGCTTCGTACAAGACTGAATGCGTTGCTACTGGAACTTCAAACGCATCGGCCGCGGACGATCGTGTTTGTAACGCACAACATTAGCGAAGCTATCTACTTAAGTGATCGTATTGCGATCATGGGTAAAGGAAAGATACAAGAGTGGATTCCGATTTCCTTGCCAGAGCCTCGCAAAAGTGATGTTCGAGGAACTGCGGAATTTGCGGAGCTCTATGGTAAGGTTGCCAAACGCTTGGAAGAGGTGGCGCGATGACCGAGCCTCGTGATGTAGCGCGACGATCCTTTCCTTGGATGGTATTGGCTCCCTGCGCGGTGTTCCTCGTCCTTCTGATTGTATGGCACACCGCGGTTCAGTTTTGGCAACTCCCTAAAGTGTTGCTCCCCAGCCCGTTGTCGGTGTTGCAATCGGGATGGGAAGAACGCATGGTGCTAGTACGCGGCACCTGGGCTACGGGCAAAGCGGCCATGATGGGTTTGCTTGGTTCGATTGTCGTAGGAAGTGCGCTGGCCGTGATATTCAGTCAATCGCAATGGATTCGTATGGCGTTTTATCCCTACGTGATTTTCCTTCAGACCGTGCCGATTGTCGCCATCGCTCCGTTGCTCATCATCTGGATGGGAAATGGCTTTGGAACGATCGTCACTGTGGTCATGATCATTAGCATTTTTCCGATCGTGGCCAATGTCACAACAGGCTTGCTTTCGATCGATCGCAACTGGATTGAGCTATTTGAATTGCATCGGGCAAGTCGTTGGCAGACCTTGATCAAACTGCGGATACCGATCGCCACAGCCCATTTGGTTGTGGGCATGCGGATCGCTTCAGGACTAGCTGTCATCGGGGCCATTGTCGGTGAGTTTTTCGTGGGAAACGGAACATCCTACGATGGCTTAGGGAGTTTGATGACTCGTTGGCAAACGCAACTTAAGACGGACTTGCTGATGGCTGCGGTGGGAATGAGTACACTCTTAGGTGTTTTGTTTTTCTTGTTGGTAAACTTGTTGGCTTCCACAATACTTCGACGTTGGACCCTTGCCTTAGGATTTGAATCGGCCAAATGAATCATACATTACTGCGTCTCGTTGCCGTTGTTGGTTGCATGGTATCGCTTTTCACTTGCTTGGGATGCGGCGCCAAGTCGGACAAGAAATCGGAGTCTGCGTCGACACCAGGAAATCCGAAAGTGGTCTTGCAGTTAAATTGGTATCCTGAGGCCGAACATGGTGGGTTCTATGCGGCCTTGGTGCATAGTATCTATGCCAAGCATGGATTGGATGTTGAAATCCGCGCGGGTGGAAGAAGCATAGTCGTAGCACCCGAATTGACTCTCGGACGAGCTCAATTCGGCGTGGCCAATGCGGACGATGTGTTGATGGCGCGATCGGAAGAGGCACCCTTGGTCGCCTTGATGGCTCCGATGCAAAATGGTCCGCGATGCATCATGGTGCGTCAAGATTCAGGTATCGAATCGCTCGCACAACTCAAAAACATCAAACTGCAAATCGATTCGGGCCGACCTTACATTCCCTTTCTCAAGAAGAAAGGTTTGCTCGATGCCAGCGTTCAAATCGTACCGTACTATGGCACAGTGGCCGAGCTTGTTGCCGGCCCAGGTGTGGCTCAACAAGCGTATAACTTTAGCGAACCCTATCTGGCCGAAGAAAAAGGGGTTGCAGTTCGCAACTTGATGCTGTCGGAAGTTGGATACAATCCTTATGCGAGCTGCTTGGTTTGCACGGAGAAACAACTGCAAGAGCAAGGAAGTATCGTCGAAAAGATGGTTCAAGCCAGCGTCGAAGGTTGGCAAAAGTATATGGAATCGCCGGCCGAAACGAATGCCTACATCCTCAAGCAAAACAACCAAGGCATGACGGCCGAAGCTCTGAAGTATGGTTCGGAAAAGCTCAAAGATCTTTGCTTGCCGAACGGTCTGGACTCAGCCAAGATAGGTCAGATGGATGAAGGACGATGGCAAGAACTTCGCGACATCTTGGTCGATTTGAATTTGATCAAAGGGGATAAGGTCGACGCGAAAAAGTGTTTTGAATTGAAGTATTTGAAGCGTTAGACTGCGTTTGTTCGATTGATATTCAACGTCGTTGGATTGTCTTCAAACGATGGGAATCATTCCATGTCGTTCGAGTGGCCTCAATCGTTAAAGAGGAATTCCATGTCGTTCGATTGTCCTCAATCGATGGCAATCGAATTGAAGGGAAAGTCGATACACGATTCTTTGCGATGGGGACCATCGCACTACGGCTGACGTCCTAAATCGATGAGGACGACTTTCGTTATTCGATGCGTATCGAGATTCTTCGCGATGGGGACCATCGCACTACGGATAACTTTCTTTGCGGTGGGGATCATCGCGCTACGATGTTACTAATGCAAACGATTCTGGCGATTCCATTTGCAGGAGCCAGCGTTTGGTATCGAGACCGCCGGGTGCGGAAAAGCCACCGATGCCCGATCCGCTTGCTGTGACGCGATGGCAGGGGATGAGCAGTGGAATGCGGTTGGTAGCCATGACCTTCCCGACCGCGCGAGCTGCTTTCGGCGAACCCGCTCGCGATGCCAATTGTCCATAGGATAAGGTTTCACCGGGTTGTGTGAGAAAACACTGGTGAAGTACTTCTTGCTGGAATGAAGTTCGCTCGGACACATCGAGCCATTGCCAATCGATGGGATTGGGCTTTCCAGCAAAGAAAAGTTTGAGGGCTCGATCGAGAGCTCGCTGGCATTGCAGAGTTGGCTCTCCGGCGTGGCTCCAATCGTCGAGTTCATGACCGGGCATTTGAAGGCGGACGATCCGTTTTTGATTCCATCGGCACATCAAGGTTCCCAAGGGGGTCTCATGAAAACTCACCGAATCAAATCGATGGGGGTTCATTGCAAGGATCCTCACGAGCTCAACAAATTCAACGACAGACACAACTTCGGGTCATTGTACCAAGTTTCCAACCTAGAATCATTCCGTGATTCAATCACGTTGGCGGAACGTGCCGCAAGTGGGAAAAGAAGTTCGAAATCGTATGCCTTTGAAACGAGAACAACGCATGTTCCATGGTTGAGCACAACATCAAAACGGGAACGAGAAAGGGAGGTAAATGGGTGATGAATGGGTGGACTTCCCTTAGAGTCCTTTGACACTTTTGACCGAGCGGACCTATACTTCATGGGAGACGGAAGCGATTCTCGACAGGACACACCTATGACGCTCTACCATACCATCGCGGATGATTTTTATGTCAACATGCAGCTCCAGACGACGCTTGAGCTGCCTCAAAATCGCGAATCTTTGATTCACTTTTTCGAGCAAGTGCAGCGACGATTTCCGAAGATGAAGGTCTTAACTCAGAGGGAGCGTGAGTTCTTTTTGGAGGAAGACAAAGAGGAGAGCAGTTATCGATGGGTGAGTGCTGACATTAAACGATTATCGAGCGGAGTCGTCAATCCAGTGACGCTCGAGGATGCAGCGCAGCTTCATCGCGAAGTTTTGGGCATTGTGCCTTATTCGCTTTCGGTGAGCCATTTGGACTGCGAAACGTTGAATTTGGTGTATGGCTTTGATTTTACCTATCGTGGAAATCACAACCAATTGTTGGCCGATGCCATCGGTCTGCCGCCAGCATTTGAGTCGATGATCGAGATGGAGGGAGCCAAAGTACTTGGGTATGAGCCAAGTCTTCAGTTGACCCTGGATGCAGAACTCAAAACGCAGTGCAGGATCAGCTTTGAGACGCGAACATCGCCGTTCAGCTTGAAGACGGGCGAGTATCCCGAGGAGCAACTGAGCGTGTATTTGTCGCTTCGACGGATCGATTCGTTGGGGCAGGACGAGCGATTTGACGAAGAAATTGGGCGGCTATCGGAGATTGGCAAGCGGCTTTTGGATGAATACATGGTGCCGCACGTTCTCAAGCCGCTTCAAAAGGCCATTTCGCTCAAATAGGGTTGCGCGACAAACTTCCGCGTTATTTCGAACGGAGATTGGCTTAGGGCGAGCCCAGGACTCCTTGGCAAACGATGAAACATCCACCTGGAAGGACCATCCGAGGGGCCAGGGGATGGGGCACGACTAGAAAAGTAGGGGGCTGGACTCAAGCCACGGCGGGAATCGACCGAAGAGAGGAGTCTTACATCGAAAAAACCGATGGTTGGTAGGCTAAATTCGACTTGTCAGCCATGGCGGCGACTGTACACTTAGCCGATTCTCGGAGGGAGGGGTTCGCCACGCTCACGAGACCAGCCCAGAGATCAGCCAGCGTAGCTCAGTTGGTAGAGCAGCTGATTTGTAATCAGCTGGTCGGGGGTTCGAGTCCCTTCGCTGGCTCTGCAGTCTTGGTCACCCGACCGGCTGCCAAATGCTTGCGTTTCCGAGAAAAACGCGATTAGGAACAGACGGGAAGTTGCCCGAGTGGCTAAAGGGGACGGACTGTAAATCCGTTGGCATTGCCTACGTAGGTTCGAATCCTACACTTCCCACTTCTTAGTATGGATAGTCCCATTGCGAAAGCTGTAGGGGTTGGCATACTGAGATGCTTGATTTCGTTCAGGTCGCCCGGACGGACTGCGGGTGTAGCTCAATGGTAGAGCCACAGCCTTCCAAGCTGAAGACGAGGGTTCGATTCCCTTCACCCGCTTTTCGTGAGGCTGCTGTAGCTCAGTTGGTAGAGCACTTCCTTGGTAAGGAAGAGGTCATGGGTTCAAGTCCCATCAGCAGCTCTGATGTTTGGGCACGAAGTGACTTGACGAACAAGAAGTGCGGAGTACGGATGGTCCGATCTTCGCTTTTTATTTTTTGATTAGGGTAGCACGTGGGCATTGACCTCACGGCACGGTCAACTTTGTAGTAGGTGTGTTGAGCAATGGCCAAAGAGGTATTCGAACGTACAAAACCGCACTGTAACGTAGGGACGATCGGTCACATCGACCACGGAAAGACCACCACCACTGGTGCTCTTCTTGCGGTTCAGGCAGCCAAGAAATTGGCTCAAGCAAAATCCTATGCTGATATCGCGAAGGGTGGTACTGTTCGCGACTCCACCAAGACGGTGACGATTGCCGTTTCGCACGTAGAGTACGAAAGCGAAAAGCGTCACTATGCTCACATTGACTGCCCTGGTCACGCCGACTTCATCAAGAACATGATCACCGGTGCTGCTCAGATGGACGGAGCGATCCTCGTCGTGAGCGCTGCTGACGGCCCAATGCCTCAGACCAAGGAACACGTTCTCTTGGCTCGCCAGGTGGGTGTGCCAGCGATCGTTGTATTCTTGAACAAGGTTGACTTGGTTGACGACGAAGAATTGCTCGAGCTCGTTGAGCTTGAAATTCGCGAGTTGCTCAGCAAGTACGACTTCCCAGGCGACGAAGTGCCCATTATCCGCGGTAGCGCGATCGGTGCTTACGAAAACCCAGCCGACCCAGTGAAGAGCAAGTGCATTAGCGACTTGGTCGACGCTGTTGACGCATACATTCCTCAACCAACCCGCGAAGAAGACCGCCCATTCCTTATGGCGATCGAAGATGTGTTCAGCATCGAAGGTCGTGGTACGGTTGCAACCGGTCGTATCGAGCGTGGTGTGATCAAGGTCGGCGAAGAAGTCGAAATCCTTGGTCTCCAAGAAGAAAAGCGCAAGACGATCGTCACCGGCGTGGAAATGTTCCGCAAGGAAATGAAAGAAGGCCGAGCTGGCGATAACGTCGGTTGCTTGCTTCGCGGTGTAAAGCGTGAAGATCTCGAGCGAGGTCAAGTTCTTGCCAAGCCAAACACCATTCAAACGCACAAGAAGTTTGAAGCTGAAGTGTACTGCTTGAGCAAGGATGAAGGTGGTCGTCACACGCCATTCTTCAGCGGATACCGCCCACAGTTCTACTTCCGAACAACCGACGTTACCGGTACCGCCAACTTGATCGGTGCTGAAATGTGCATGCCTGGCGACAACGTCAAGCTTTCGGTTGAACTCCAGAAGCCAATCGCTATGGACGACGGTGTTCGTTTCGCGATTCGCGAAGGTGGCAAGACGGTTGGTTCCGGCGTTGTCACCAAGATCGTTGAGTAGTTTTTATTCAGCGATTTGAATTGAAAAAGCTGGGAGAGGGCCTTATTGATCGTGAGGCCCTCTTCTTTCCATAGAAGACGCGAAGATGCTTTAGCGACGCTAAAACATTGGAGCACAGGGGTGTAGCTCAATTGGCAGAGCACCGGTTTCCAAAACCGGGGGTTGCGGGTTCGATTCCTGCCGCCCCTGCTTGATCAAGCAATGATGAATGCGAGCGCTGGATGGAACGGCGCTGAAACGAAGGCAAGAAACCATGGCAAGCGAAGAAGTCGTACCAAGCCGATCCTTTGGAAGCGAGCTTTTCACTTCTGCGGTCTACAAACGATCTCAGGGGCGAATTGTTCGCCAAGTGACCTGCATCGCCATTTGGGCAGCAGCGGCACTTGGAGCTTGGCGATTCCACGAAACGATGATGCAAGAATTTGCATTTTCGGCTTATGGAATCCAAGGTGCTTTGGCAGAAACCCTGCGTTATGGCACCAGCATTTTATTGCTGGCGGCTGGCATTTGGTTGGGATATCGATTGGTGAACTGGCCCAAGTTTGCTGACTTTTTGATCTCGGTAGAGTCTGAGATGAATAAGGTTTCTTGGCCGGGACGAAGTGAGCTTGTCAAAGCTTCCACCGTCGTTATATTTACTATCTTCTTCATGGCGATGTTGCTCTTTTGCTACGACTTGGTCTGGCAATTGATCTTCTCGACCTTAGGAGTTTCCTAGTTGTCATCGCGACGTTTTTAACGTTGTGATCGTATTGCCAGGAGGTTGCTTTCGCGGCTGTCAAAGGCACCGAAAGGATCGCTAGTACTGGCGCAAGGTTCAAGCTGTGAGTGATTCAAGCCAACAAGACGCACAATCCGCGGCATCGGTACCTCCGATGCAGTGGTACATTCTGAAGGTTGCGTTCAACCGAGAGGATTCGATTCGCGATGCGCTCGTGAAGAGAATTGCGCTTTCGGGATACAAGGAATTGTTTGGCGAGATTCTGATTCCCACGGAAGACGTGGTTGAGTTCACTCGTGCTGGCAAGCGCCGAGTCGTCAAGCGAAAGCTTTATCCTGGGTACCTCATGGTTCAGATGTCGGTTAATGACGACACCTGGTTCATGGTTCGCGAAACTCCCGGGATTGGTGATTTCACTGGCTCAGGCGGAAAGCCCACTCCGATGGAAGGCCCGGAAGTGGAGCGAATTCTGAAGTTAGTGCATCCCGATGCAGAGGAAGAGCAAACGCTCAAAACGGCTATTCCATTTCGACACGGAGATCGTGTTCGGGTGAAGGAAGGTTACTTCCAAAACCTGGAAGGTGAAGTGGACAAGGTCGATGAAGCGAATGGCCGTATTACCGTGATCATCAGTATCTTCGGGCGAAGCACGCCGGTGGAGCTGGATCACTGGCAAGTTGAAGCAGTCTAGGATTGATCGGCTGCATCGACGCATCGAGGGTGTATTTCATTTAGTTCAATAAAGGCGATCGATTGAGTAGCGTTGGGTTGATTTTCGGCAACTCGGTCATTCGCATGAACGATAGGTAGGTCTGGACGAACAAGATGGCAAAACAAGTAGTCGGTAAAGCGGCGTTTCAAGTGCCCGGTGGATCGGCAACGCCGGCTCCACCAGTTGGTACATCGCTTGGTAAGTTCGGTGTGAACTTGGGCCAGTTTGTGTCTCAGTTCAATGAACGAACCAAGGACTTCAAAGGTACACCGATTCCCGTTGTTGTAACGGTGTATTCGGATCGAAGCTTTGAATTCATTACCAAGAGCCCTCCAGCAGCATCGCTGTTGAAGAAGGCCGCAGGAATCGCTAGCGGTTCTGGTGAACCCAACAAGAAGAAGGTTGGTAAAGTCACGCGAGCCCAGATTGATGACATTTGCCGTCAGAAGATGGCCGACCTGAATGCTCGCGATCTCGAGCATGCTCGTCGTATGATCGAAGGTACAGCCCGAAGCATGGGCCTTGAGGTGGAGGGCTAAGCCAATGACGAAATCAACAAAAGCAATGAAGGCCATGCTCACCAAGAGCAAGGGAAAGACACCGCTTCCTCTGGCTCAAGCCGTCGATGTCCTCAAGGGCTTCAAGGCTCGCAAGTTCGATCAGTCGGTCGAAATCCACATGAACCTGGGGATCGACCCTGCTCAAGCGGATCAAATCGTTCGCGGTAGCGTGGTGTTGCCTCACGGTATTGGTCGCGTTCAACGCGTCGTGGTGTTTGCCAAGGGCGATCTGGCGAAGGTTGCCGAGGCAGCTGGAGCCGACTTTGTTGGCGCTGAAGATCTTTCCAAGAAGATTCGCGAAGGCTGGACCGACTTCGACGTCTGTATTGCGACTCCTGACATGATGGGAGCGGTCGGACCGTTGGGTAAGGTTCTGGGTCCTCGCGGTTTGATGCCTTCGCCACGTGCAGGCACCGTGACCACCGACGTTGAACGCGTCGTGAAGGAATACAAAGCTGGTAAGGTTGAGTTTCGAAACGACAAGGGTGGCAACATCCACGCAGTCGTTGGAAAGCTTAGCTTCGATGCGACCAAGCTCGCAGATAACATCAATGCCTTCTTGGCATATGTTCAATCGATTAAGCCGAATGCCGTTCGCGGCACGTATGTGAAGTCGATCGCGATTTGTGCGACGATGTCACCGAGCGTTCGAGTAGCGGGTTAGTGAGATAGTGACTCACGGTTGATTGGAATCGTTCGATTGGAATCAACGAGCGGCAGGAAACAAAATGAGCAAAGTAGTTAAGAAATTCGTTACCCGCGATATTGCGAACCGATTGGCGGGCGTTCAGGACGCCATTGTAGTCAATGTCGTTGGTTTGGAAGCAAATGATAATTACCTCTTGCGAAAGACACTTCGCGAGCAGGGGATTGGCATGCTGGTTGTCAAGCAGAGCTTGGCAGCCCGCGCAACCGAAGGCACCTCTTTGCGAGCTGCCTTTGGAAGCTTGAACGGCAGCATCGCTGTCGTTTGGGGATGCGAGGACTTTGTGGCGCTTGCAAAGGCGATCACGAAGCTCGACAAGGAAGGCAAGTTCCCCAAGTTTGAAATCAAGGGCGGGGTGATGGATGGCGACGGCTTGACAGGTGATCAAGTCAAAGCCATCAGCAAGTGGCCAAGCCGACAAGAGCAAATCTCTTTGTTGGTTGGTCAGATCCTGTCCCCAGCGACAAATCTGGTCGGTCAGATTCTTGGACCAAGCCGCACGGTTGCAGGCCAAGTCAAGAAGCTTATCGAGAATTTGGAAGGTTGATAAACCACAGTGTGCGGCGAGATTGGGTCTGGAGCTGTTCAGACCTTGACTCGGCGTTTTTGGCAGAGTAGCCGGTTCCGATTTGACTCGCCGGCACATTTTGATTTTTTATTTCAGACGAGGTTGGAGAGGCAGACATGTCCGATACTGCATTTGCGGAAGACATCAAGACGCTTGGCGAGAAGATCGTTGGCTTGACGCTGAAGCAAGCCAAGGAACTCAGCGATTATCTTAAGGAAGTTCACGGTATCGAAGCAGCTGCAGGCGGCGCGGTCATGATGGCTGCTCCTGCGGACGCTGGTGGTGCTGCTGCAGCTCCTGAGCAAACCGAATTCAAGGTCGTTTTGACCGGCTTCGGCGATAAGAAGCTCGACGTTGTCAAGGTCGTCAAGAACATCACCGGTGCATCTCTTATGGATGCCAAGAAGATGGTCGAAGGCGTTCCTGCAACGATCAAGGAAGGCGTTTCCAAGGAAGACGCCGAGAAGATCAAGAAGGAAATCACCGAAGCTGGTGGTGTCGTCGAACTCAAGTAGTTCTACGTTCTTTCAAGACGCAATCGAACAGGGTTGGCTGCTGCAAAGTGGCCAGCTCTGGACTCGTTTAGGGACCTATCGCATGAACCGGTCGGTGCATCTGTTGCGCCGAGCGTTTTGGCATCTATCTTGCAGAGTACGCTTTTGCGACGACGTTGAGCAGGAACGTGGTGGCATCGAGTGCCTTGAAGGGTAGGGGGGTTCAAAGAGCCGATTGAGTTTTGGCTAGCTTTACTGCTTTTGGCATGATTTCTGCAGGGATCTGGGTTTGTCAGGTCTAGGCAGATTTGCTACATTGTCCAAAGTGGTTTTCGGCCTGCTTGCGTTCCGCCCTTCTATCTTTAGTAGCGCGCCCCTGATGGATCAATCATCTTTTGTGCGCCCATTTTGTGATTGCGTAAGGCATTCCCGCTGCCGGTGCGCACTCACTTTTTTCATTTGAAGGCACGCCTGCAGCATTTTTCGGATCCAGGCTTTAGTCCACAGGTTCTAGGAGAAACGTTCGTCAATGGCAACTCCATCCCAGCGACGGCTTAGTCCCACGTCAGTACGCAAATTTGGTTCTGGTCGCGAGCAGTTCCCGATCCCGAATTTGACCACTCTGCAAACCGCATCGTACGAGGCATTCCTCCAAGAGGATATTTCGTCCGACAAGCGTAAGAATCAAGGGTTAGAGTCGGTCTTTGCCGAGATTTTCCCGATCGAGAGTTACGATAAGTCCGTAAGTCTCGAATACATTCGGTACGAACTTGGGAAGCCACGATACACACCCGAAGAGTGCCGTCAGTTACGTTTGACCTACGGTAAGCCGCTCAAGGTTTGGTTGCGATTGAATCGCGAACAACCTTTGGAAGAAGAAGTTTATCTCGGCGATATTCCGGTGATGTTGGGTGGTGGCGAGTTCATCATCAACGGTGCTGAGCGCGTTGTGGTGAGCCAGTTGCACCGATCTCCAGGTGTCGACTTCGTTGAAGAGCTGGAAGGCACGAGCGATCGCAAGGTACCAAGCTGCCGCGTGATTCCCGAGCGTGGAAGCTGGATCGAAGTCAACGTGACCAAGAAGGACAGCTTGTCGGTTCGAATCGACCAAAGCGGTAAGTTCTCTGTGATCACTTTGCTGCGTGCGATGAGCCCTGAGCTGAGCACGAACACCGAATTGCTCAAAGCATTTTATGAGATCCGCAACGAGAAGATCAGCGATGGTCGAAGCGTTCCTAAGTTGGAAGGCAAGATTGCGGTAGACGATGTTGTCTATCCAAGCGGAAGCGAGAATGCTGGCGAAATTCTGATCGAATCCGGGCAAAAGATTTCGAAGAACATCGCTGAAACGATTTGCACTTCGGGTGTGAAGTCGGTGATGGTCATGGATGCGCCCAAGGTTCCTTACATCCTGAATTCGTTGGCTGAAGACAATACTAGCAGTCACGAAGAAGCCTTGTTGCGTATTTATCAACGGCTTCGTCCAGGCAACCCTCCGCAGCTTGAAAAGGCGCGGCAGCTCTTCCACGAAAAGTTTTTCGATGTCAATCGTTACCGATTGGGTCGCGTCGGTCGTTTCCGTATCAACCGCAAGTTGAATCTGACGGTTCCCGAAGATGAAATGACCTTGCGTCCAGAGGATTTGATCGCTTCGATTCGCTATTTGATCGACTTGTTCGATACCGATACCGAAGCCCACTATGACGACATTGACCACTTGGGCAATCGTCGCCTTCGTACGATCGATGAATTGGCTTGCGAAGAACTACGCAAAGGTTTCCTCAAGCTTCGCCGTACCGTTCAAGAGCGAATGAGTCTCAAGGAAGTAGAAGACATGACCCCACGTTCTTTGGTGAACCCAAAGAGCATTAGTGCGGCTATCGAATACTTCTTCGGTCGAGGTGAACTTTCCCAAGTCGTCGACCAAACCAACCCCTTGTCTCAGTTGACACACGAACGACGTTTGTCCGCTTTGGGTCCAGGTGGTTTGAACCGTAAGCGAGCAGGCTTTGAAGTTCGCGACGTGCACATTTCGCACTATGGACGGATCTGCCCGATTGAAACGCCTGAAGGTACGAACATCGGTTTGATCAGTTCGCTCGCCATCTATGCTGGCGTCGACGAGTATGGCTTCTTGATCACTCCGTATCGGATCGTCAAAGAAGGCAAGATCTCGGACGAAGTAGTGTGGTTGCGAGCCGACGAAGAAGCCAATGCGTATATCGCACCGGCTGACACACCAGCCGAACCAAGTGGGGCTTTGATCCCTGGTCCGGGCCTGATTGCTCGTCACCGCAGCGACTTCCAAATCGTTCTGCCGACCCAAGTCGAGTACATGGACATTGCTCCAAGTCAGATGATTGGGGTATCGGCAGGTTTGATTCCGTTCTTGGAGCATGACGACGCGAACCGCGCATTGATGGGTAGCAACATGCAACGGCAAGCAGTGCCTTTGCTCGTTGCGGAACCACCGATTGTTGGAACGGGACTCGAGAAGGAAGTTGCGGCCAACAGCGCGATGGTTGTTCGAGCTCGTCGCGCAGGCAAGGTCACTTTTGTCGATGCGACTCGAATCGAGATCGGTACCGACATTTACCATCTCAAGAAGTACCAAGGGTTGAACGAGCGTACCTGCTTGAATCAACGTCCCATCGTGTCGCTCAACGACAAGGTGGAGAAGGGCCAGATCATCGCCGACGGTGCTTCGACGCACTTGGGCGAACTCGCTCTGGGCCGTAACGTGTTGGTCGGCTTTATGTCGTTCGATGGTTACAACTACGAAGACGCGATCATCATTAGTGAAGAGCTCGTACGAAACGACGTTTATACTTCGATTCACATCGAAGAATTCGACGTTGAAATTCGCGAAACCAAGCTCGGCCGTGAAGAGTTCACTCGCGATATTCCGAACGTCAGCGAAAAAGCACTTCGCAACTTGGACGACAACGGTATCGTCCGCGTCGGTACATATGTTCGACCTGGCGACATTTTGGTCGGTAAGGTTTCGCCTAAGAGCAAGACCGAATTGACTCCTGAAGAAAAGCTGTTGCATGCGATCTTCGGTCGTGCGGGTGAAGACGTGAAGAACGATTCGCTCGAAGTCAGTTCGGGTGTAGAAGGGATCGTCATCGATACCCAGCGATTCTCGCGACGGATGAGTCTGTCGGAAGATGAGCGAAAGGAATTCGAGAAGGAACTCAAGCGAATCGAAACCGAAGGCAATCGCGAAATCGCGATTACCTTCTCGACGATGATCGAAGAGCTTGAGAAGGCGATCGGTGGCAAGATTACCGATGACGATGGAACACCATTGTCGGGCGGTCAAGATCCGAAGTATCTCGCCGAAAAGGCCCAAACCTTCAATCTTTCTCGCTTGCTGAACAAGCTCGACGCTGGCCTTCATGCTGAAGTCCGCAAGGCGTACAAGCAGTTCTGGCCAGCGGTTGAAGAAGCGTTGGATATTCGCGATCGCAAAGTCAACAGCATGAAGCGCGGTGACGAATTGCGGTCGGGCGTATTGCAGATGGTCAAGGTCTATATTGCTACCAAGCGCGTGATCAGCGTGGGTGACAAGATGGCCGGTCGTCACGGAAACAAGGGGGTTATCTCGAAGGTTCTTCCTATCGAAGACATGCCCTTCCTTCCGGACGGCACACCATTGCAGATCCTGTTGAATCCGCTGGGGGTTCCTAGCCGTATGAATGTGGGTCAGATTTTGGAAACGCACTTGGGATGGGCGGGAGCTTTGGCTGGATTCCAAGCCATTACGCCGGTCTTCGATGGTGCGACCGAATCCGACATCAATGCAGCCTTGGCCGAAGCTGGTTTGCCAGCGCACGGTAAGGTTCGATTGTTCGACGGTCGAACGGGAGAAGCGATGGAGCAAGAGACCACGGTTGGTTACATCTACATGCTCAAGCTGCACCACCTGGTCGACGACAAGGTTCACGCTCGAAGCACTGGTCCGTACTCGTTGATCACGCAACAGCCTCTCGGTGGAAAGGCTCGTTTCGGTGGACAGCGGTTCGGGGAAATGGAAGTTTGGGCTTTGGAAGCCTATGGGGCTGCCTACATCCTCCAGGAACTTCTCACGGTCAAGAGCGACGACGTCGAAGGTCGAACCAAGATTTACGAATCGATGGTCAAGGGCGAGAACACCTTGGAAGCAGGCACGCCAGCCAGCTTCGACGTTCTCACCAACGAAATTCGTGGTCTTGCGTTGAACATGCGACTTGAAAAACGCCGCATCTAACCGCGACACAACCATAGCAGCAGGCAGCGATTGTGCGAGGCAATCGCTGCAACCTGGCTAGCGCGGGAGCGTTGGCCCACTCGACCCAATCACATAGCCCCAGTTCCAATCGAAACGAATACAGGAGCTCTGGTTTATGGCCAATGCCGAAGCCACTTACGATCGCGTCAATGATTACACCTCCGTCAAGATTAGCTTGGCTCGACCGCAAGACATTCGAAGCTGGTCCTTTGGTGAAGTAAAGAAGCCTGAAACCATCAATTACCGAACCTACCGACCTGAGAAGGACGGTTTGTTCTGCGAACGTATTTTTGGTCCTGAGAAGGACTGGGAATGCGCTTGCGGCAAGTATCGCGGTATGAAGTACAAGGGCATGATTTGCGACCGTTGCGGTGTGAAGGTGACGCACAGCCGCGTACGCCGCAAGCGCATGGGGCACATCGAATTGGCCGCGCCCGTCGTACACATTTGGTTCTTCAAGGCGATGCCAAGCCGCTTGGGCAATTTGCTCGAAATGAAGACGACCAGCTTGGAAAAGGTTATTTACTTCCAAGACTATGTCGTCATCAATCCAGGCGATACACCTCTGGAAGCTCAGCAACTCTTGACCGAAGAAGAGTTTCGTCAAGCGAAGGCTCAGTACGGCGAAGGAAGCTTCGAAGCCGATATGGGTGCCGAAGCGATTCGCAAGTTGCTGATGAGCTTGGACTTGGTCAAACTTTCGGAAGAACTCCGCAAGGAAATGGCCGAGACCAACAGCAAGCAACGCAAGAAGGATTTGATCAACCGACTGAAGTTGGTGGAATCGATTCGCGATAGCGATAATCGCCCCGAGTGGATGGTTCTGGATGTGATCCCCGTGATTCCTCCCGACCTTCGTCCGTTGGTTCTCTTGGATTCGGGCAACTTTGCGACGAGCGATTTGAATGACCTCTATCGTCGTATCATCAACCGAAACAATCGTCTGCGCAAGCTTGTCGATTTGAATGCTCCCGAAGTCATCATCCGCAACGAAAAGCGAATGTTGCAACAATCGGTCGACGCATTGTTCGACAACAATCGTTGCAAGCGTCCCGTATTGGGAAGCAGCAATCGCCCACTCAAGTCGCTGACCGACATGATCAAGGGTAAGCAAGGTCGATTCCGCGAAAACCTCCTCGGAAAACGGGTCGACTATTCCGCTCGAAGCGTGATCGTGGTGGGACCTCGTCTTCGATTGCACCAGTGCGGTCTCCCCAAGAAGATTGCTTTGGAACTCTATCAACCATTCATCATTCGTCGTCTCAAAGAGCTGAAGCATGCTGACACGATCAAGTCAGCCAAGAAGATGCTCGAACGAAAGGATGAGGAAGTTTGGGATATTCTCGAACAGGTGATCAAGAATCACCCTGTGCTATTGAACCGAGCCCCAACGCTTCACCGAATGGGTATCCAAGCGTTCGAACCAACCTTGGTGGAAGGCAATGCGATCCATTTGCACCCGCTCGTCTGCAAAGGCTTCAATGCCGACTTCGACGGTGACCAGATGGCAGTTCACTTGCCGCTTTCGATCGAAGCTCAAGTGGAAGCTCATACGCTCATGATGAGTACCCACAACATTTTCGCTCCATCCAATGGCAAGCCGATTATGAGTCCTTCACAGGACACGGTGATGGGTTGTAACTACATCACCATCGAGAAGTCGGATGCGAAGGGTGAAGGGATGATCTTCTCGAGCACCGACGAAGCGGACTTCGCTTTTGCTCAAAAGAAGATTGCATTGCATGCCAAGATCCAAGTGCGTCTTCCATCCGACCGCAAATTGCGATCGGAAGATGGCAACAGCCAACCTGGCGCCATCATCAAGACGACCTATGGACGCATTCTATTCAACTCGATTCTGCCTAAGGGAATGGACTTCTATAACCTGACCCTCAAGAGCAGCGACTTGGCTCGCGTGATCAGCGACTGCTATCAACGACTCGGTCGTCGTCCAACCATTAAGTTGCTCGACGATATGAACCAACTCGGTTTCCGCGAGTCGACTCGAAGCGGTCTTTCCTTCGGTACAGACGACCTTGTGACGCCGGAATCGAAGACCAAGATCATCGCCGATGCCGACAAGAAAGTGATGAACTTCCAGAAGAACTATCTGAAAGGTTTGATCACTCCTGAAGAGCGATACAACCAGGTTCTCGATACTTGGACGCACGCTCGTGAATTGATCACCAAAGACATGTTGCAAGCCATGGAACACGATGATCACCGTGGACCTTGGTACGTCAACCCGGTGTTCTTGATGTCGTCCTCGGGTGCTCGAGGTGGTATTGAACAAATTCGCCAGTTGGCTGGTATGCGTGGATTGATGGCGAAACCAACCGGTGAAATCATCGAAGCCCCGATCAAAGCCAACTTCCGCGAAGGCCTTTCGGTACTCGAGTATTTCAGCTCGACCCACGGTGCTCGTAAGGGCTTGGCCGACACGGCACTCAAGACTGCTGACTCGGGTTACCTAACCCGTAAGTTGGCCGACGTCGCGCAAAACGTGGTGATCACGATGCACGACTGCGGTACGACCCAAGGCATCACCAAGGGAGTTATTTACCGTGGTGAGAAGGTGGAAGTTCGGTTGGCCGATTCGATCAACGGTCGTGTAAGCCGTCAGAACATCGTCAACCTCGTCAACGAAGAAGTGATCGTTCACGAAAACGAAATGATCACGCCTGAAATTGCTCGCAAGATCGAAGAGATCGGCCTCGAGCGAATCCAAGTTCGTTCTCCGATGACCTGCGATGCACCTCTGGGTGTTTGCCGTACTTGCTACGGTATGGACATGAGCACGGGTGCGATGGTTGAAGAAGGCATGGCCGTCGGTATCATCGCTGCTCAGTCGATTGGTGAACCAGGTACTCAGTTGACGATGCGTACGTTCCACATCGGTGGTTCGGTAAGCACGAGCATTGAAGAAAGCGACTTCAAAGCCAAGAAGGCCGGTATCGTTAAGTTCACTCGGATGCGAGTGGTCAAGAACGAAGAAGGTATCAGCGTCGTTCTCAATCGAAACGGTGAAATCTCGATCCTCGACAACCGTGGTCGCGAGCTTGAAAAGTATGAAGTTCCACCAGGGGCAAAACTCTTGGTCGAAGAAAACCAAGAAGTGAAGACCGCTCAGGTTCTCTGCGAATGGAACCCACACAAGATTCCGATTCTGTCGGAAGTCGGTGGTAAGGTTCGCTATGACGACGTGATCGAAGGCGAAACGATGCGCATGGAAAAAGATCCAAGCGGCAACATTCGTCGTACGATCATCGATCACCGAGGGGATTACCATCCACAGATCGTGATCGAAGATGCCGAAGGCAAGCCACTGGACGTTTACTATCTACCTGAGCGAGCCGTTTTGAACGTGCCCGAAGGAAAGAAGATTTCGGCCGGTACCGAGTTGGCGGAAATGCCTCGGGAAGCCAAAGGTGTGCGTGACATCACGGGTGGTCTTCCACGGATTACCGAAATCTTTGAAGCTCGTAAGCCCAAGGATCCTTCGGTCATCGCAGAAATCGACGGGGTCGTTGAGATCCTCGGAGAGAAGCGACGTGGCAAGCGAACCGTTGTCATTCGTAGCGAAAGCGGCACCGAACGCGAACACTTGCTTCCACACGGTAAGCAACTTCGCGTTCACACTGGCGATATCGTCAAAGCTGGTCAAGCATTGATCGAAGGACCATTGGTTCCGCACGATATCTTGCGAGTCAGCGGTGAAGAAGCCGTGCAACAATACCTGCTCCACGAAGTGCAACAGGTTTATCGTTCGCAACGCGTGGATATCAACGATAAGCATATTGAGATCATCATCGCGCGGATGCTCCGCAAGATGAAGATCGAGTCGTCGGGAGATACCAATCTCCTCGCTGGTTTGGTCATGGATCGCTTCGAGTTCCGTCGCATCAACGATGAACTCTCGAAGTGCCTTAAGATCACCGATCCAGGTGACAGCGAGTTCGCAGTTGGAGCCATCGTTCCTAAGGAAGCTGTCGATCAATCCAACGCTCAAATCGAAGCGTTGGGTGGACGCGGTGCCAAGGGCAAGAAACCCAAGCCTGCCACAGCAAGCACGCAGTTGCTTGGAATCACTAAGGCCTCGGTACAAAGCAATAGCTTTATTTCGGCAGCTAGCTTCCAAGAAACCACCAAGGTTTTGACCGAAGCCGCCTTAGCCGGTAAAGTCGACCGCTTGGTAGGCTTGAAGGAGAACGTGATTCTTGGTCACTTGATCCCTGCAGGTACGGGTTTCCGAACCTTCCAGGACGCCGAAGTCAACTATCGCAAGGAAGCCTTGGAAGACTTGGTGAATCGCGGAAGCGAAGCCTTGCAACAAGACTATCCTTTGTTGAATGCGGCTCCACCGGAAGTGGAAACGATGCCCGAATCGAATCCAACCTCGTTGGATGAGCCATCGTTCCAACCCGACGAAGATTAGGCCCTAGCGAGCTTATCGAAATCGATGAGTAACGGGCGGCTTCGACCGCCCGTTTTTTTATTGAGTTCCTACTATCCCACCAAAGATGATGATTCCTACCTCCGACGCACAAGTCCTTTATCATCCTCCGATCGATGAACTTCGCTTCCTGCCAGAGGGACCGTATCCTTGCGGCGATGGCTTGATTTCTTGGGTGGCGATCCAACATGGCGCCGATCAACAAGTCGGGTCACTCAACATTTTTAATTTGCGTACGCGAACCAATCAGAGCTATACGTTACCAGGCCGTCCCGGCTTTGCCTTCCCGCTCGCCGATTATCATCGCTTTGTCGTCGGATGCGAACGAACCGTCGGTGTGTACGACACGCGTACCGGTGCTTGGGAGCCCATTATCGAAGGGATCGATAGCCACGTTACAGGAACCATCATCAATGATGGCGTGACCTGGGACGGTAACCTCGTATTCGGTTGCAAGGACTTGAAGTTTGCGGAAGCCAAAGCAGGGCTTTACCTTTGGCGTGGACGGGACAAGAAACTCTTTCAACTAGCGGCTGATCAAACTTGCAGCAACGGCAAGGCGGTAGTGCGGATCGACGGGAATGCTTGCCTGCTCTACGACATCGATACTCCCACCAAGACCGTTGTCAGCTATCGACTCGATCTAGGCTTGGGGCGCTTGACGGAGAAGCACGAGGTATTGGACCTGCGAGCATGTGCTGACTTTCCTGATGGGATGATCATGACCGCCGATCAAAAGAGCCTGATCATTAGCTTCTACAATCCGAACGCGGCAGCCTACGGAGAAACGCGTCAGTATCGGATTGAGGATGGCAAGCTTGAAAGCGTATGGCGAACACTGGGATCACCTCAAGCCACTTGCCCGCAACTGGTGGAATGGGAAGGCAAGATCCGAATGATCATCACGACTGCGGTCGAGCACATGCCTAAGGAACGTCAGGCCGATTCTCCCAATGCCGGCTGTTTGTTTATCTCCGACACTGATTTTTCATTGGCAAGTGAAGCCCCAGTCTTTACAGGCATTGAGTAAGACGCCGACTGGTAGAGCAAGAGCATCGTACAAGAATCGCTGCTCTATTTTGATTGAGTCCTAGGCACCATTGCTCAAAGCGAAGGTTGGGCATTTGATAGTTATCACAACTCGAAGCGTGCGCGAGGGACCAACTTTTGCAGTGGTTTTGCCTTGTCAGACATCCCTTGCTAACGCTTCGTGGTATCAAGAATGCCGTCCCTCGCTGACGCTTCGGGTTGAGAAAACCAAGGCTTTCTGCACGCCGACCGCTCATTAGCGCAGCTCAAAACTGACGCTTCGGGTTGTGAAAATCACGGTGTGATTGAGTTGACGTGAAATTGGTTTATTTTCGTGTCGAGACGACTTTGCGATATTGCAAAACGAATGCGAGCGATCGAAACTAGCCCCGTTGATTCAGGTGAGATGGAAAAGTTTCAGCGAAAGAAAGTGAACCGCGACATGAAATATTGGGAAGCCGGTCGATTGCGATTCTTGGCAACCAGCTTGTTGTGGCTGGTAATGATTGGTTCAAACGCGAATGCTGGAATCATTTACAACTTGAACAACTTCCCAGGCGATCAAGATGGCTCGACCTTGTCGGGGCATATCACGGTTGTCGATACCGCTGCTTTGGATGGCTTGTTAGATCCTTCTGAAATCATCAGTTGGGCTTTCACGCTCAGCAATCCCTCACTCCCGACGCTCACCGTTGACTCGTTGGTTGTACCGCACCCATCGCTGGGCATGAGCGGAACGTTTCTCCACATTGACGCGAATCATATTTCGCTTCCACCAGCTCCCGTTGTTTTTCAAACCAATATTTTTGGCATATCGGAAATCAATGCCAGTAGTACTGGATATTTCGGACTGATTGATTGGAGACGATCGATACCTGGAGTTGGCGAAAGTTATATCGCGAGAAACGGCAAAGGAACTCCTACGCTTGCCGATGATGACGTGTACTGGGAACGAACGTACTTAGCTGGCGATCCTCCAACGACACTTGGAGGTGCCAACCCATGGCACATCGCAACGATTTCGGCAGTGCCTGAGCCGCCATCTTTCGCTCTCATTTCCGTGAGTCTCGGCATGCTGCTCTTCGTTCGTCTGCCCATCTTATTGCGTCGAAGATTTTTCAAACACAAGAATGCCAAGCTCATTCTCAATGATACAAAGATTGAGACCGAGGATGGCGCGGTATATCCGTTGTCGTACGAATAAAAGCTGCCATCACGTTCACTACTGCGTTTCAAATCTTCGTGAGCTTCGTGAGCTCGGTGGTAGCTATTCTTGTGTTAGCGATTAAGGCTAAACAATTCAGGACGCGCATGAACTTCGTTTGGATCAACGAGTGTTGAAGATGCGGTCGCCAGCATCGCCGAGGCCCGGCACGATAAAGTTGTGCTCGTTGAGTCCTTCATCGATCTTGGCAACCCAAACGCGAACCTTGGGAAACTCCGACTGTAGTTTTTCAATGCCATACGGGGTGCCAATCACACTCAGCACGCGGATATCGGATACACCCCATCGCATGAGTGCTCCTACTGCCATGCGAATGGATCCACCTGTGGCCAGCATCGGATCCAATACGAATGCAACTTCGGAAGGATTGCCTTCGGGTAGCTTACAATAGTATTCCACGGGCTTGGAAGTCGCTTCATCGCGATACATCCCCAAATGCCACACTTCGGCATCGGGAATCAATTGCAGAAGGGGGTCGACCAGTCCCAATCCGGCTCGCAATATCGGTACAAGTGCGATGCGGCATCCGAGAACACTTCCTTGCATCCGTTGCAATGGAGTTTGGACTTCGCGTTGCACCAAGGGAAGGTCTCGCGAACATTCGACCGCTAAGAGCATCGCTAAACGATGGATCTGCTGACGAAAGAGAGAAGGTGGTGTGGCGACGTCGCGAAGGATGCTGAGATGATGCGCGACCAATGGATGGGATAGCTCGGTAACCGACATGAAGAGTCTCGATAGATTCAGAATCGATGCGACAAGGTCCAACCGCCTGCGATGCTGAAATTCTAATCGACCTCGGCCCGATTGTCAGTGGAGCCCCGTCCGAGACTCCGAGGCTTGGTGCATCGAGCCCAACTTCCTGGCCATGGTAGACCAGGAAGTTCTTGTTGGGAGAATTTTACGGAACCTACGCCGGAACGTTCGTAGAAGCTGCCGATGCGGTTGCGACTCGATATGCCGTTACTTCGCCTTCCTCCGTAGGTGCTTCTTCGCCCAACGTTTCATAGGCAAGCGACAAATAGTCTTCGGTACCATTCGAGGTCGGCGCGTATTGGAAAATGCTCTGACCAAAGCTAGGTGCTTCGGCCAATCGGATGTTGCGACGAATTCGAGTCTTAAAGAACTTGGCACCACACCACACGCCTTGATGCGCTGTATGAGCTTGGAAAAACTCTTCAACATCGCGGCTAACTTCAGCAGCCAAGCGAGTTGCGGATTCATACATGCATAGCACCACACCCGTCAACTTCAGGGCGGGGTTGAGTCGTTTGGCTACGATCTCGATCGTTCGCAACAATTTGGAGAGTCCATGGAGTGCCAAAAAGTGCGGTTGTAGAGGAAGAAATACCTCTTGAACGGCGGTTAGCGCGTTCAAGGTTAGAACGCCCAAAGAGGGAGGACAATCCAGGATGACGAAGTCAAACTTCTCGGGGTCCAATCGCAGCTTGTCACGCAAAATGACTTCGCGTCCCACTTCGCCTGCGAGCTCCATTTCGGCTGCTGCCAAATCCAAATTCGAAGGAATCAAATAGAGATTGGGTTGAACTTGTTTTCGCGCGTCCGCGATCGTGGCGTCACCACACAGGATATCGTATACGCTCGTTTGCCCTGGCATCACATTCTGACCCAAGTGCAACGAAGCGTGAGCCTGCGGATCCAAATCGATCACGCATACCTTTTTGCCTAGCTGAGCCAATCCAGCTGCAAGGTTGACTGCCGTGGTCGTTTTTCCAACGCCACCTTTTTGATTGATGACCGCAATACTTCGCATGATCCCCTCCTTGGATACCGATTTCCGATTGCTTGCTTTGCGGGACTACCTAAACTTCGCTTATAACAGAGCCTAGCTTAAAGAGCCTAGCCCAATTTTTTCTTGAGCCCATCCGCAATCCTCATCGCCGATTCCCATGAAGCAAGTCGTCGCCATCGTTCGCCCCTTTCTGGCCGAAAAAGTGCTCGAATGCCTTCGCCAATTCCAAGTCGAAGCCATCCAAGTCACCGAAGTCAAAGGGTACGGACGCCAAAAAAGCTATCTCGATCGGTATACCCAAAACGAGTATTCGCTAGCATTTCTCCCTAAAATCGAAATTAGCTGCTGGGTGGACGACGTTCACGTGAACGACGTTACCAAACGGATCGTGGAAGTAGCGCGCAGTGGAAGAATGGGGGACGGCAAGATCTTTGTTTTGCCAGCTCCCTTGGGTATCGATATCGCTACTTACGACGAAGCCACGTATCGCGAACCGATTCGTACCTTGGTGGCTCCACCCAAATCGAAACAAACGCTATCGGATTCTAAGTCGCGGCCGAAAGGAAAGTAGATGCGAATCGCTCGAACCTTTGTCTTTCTGGGAGCGATTGTGGCGCTGAGCGTGGTTGGGGCCACTTGTCCCCATGGATTCGCACAAGGATCGAAAGACGAATGGGCTGCTGCTTTTCAAAAGGAATTGCCACCACCTTTTTTAAGGTTGGTGGATGAAGGGAGCGTTCGATTTGTCCAAGACGATTCGATCTTAGCAAGAGCAGGCAAATCCGCTCTTACCATCTTTCGCATCGACATTCGCTTTAAGCTGCAATACCGATTGCAACCCCAAGGACCTGATCGATACCGTGTAACAATGGCGCTCGTAGATCCAAGCTTTCGGGTCCAGCATGAAATGGTGCTTCCCTCGAACTTGGATATGAACAGTCCCTTCGGTAAGAAGTTAATCGCGCATGAGTTTGACCACGTTGCTATCTCCTCCGATCCTCGGCTCGAACGTTTGGCTGCCAAAGTCCTTTGGACATCCGAATCCTGGATCGTTTCCAACGGTACCAATGGTCCATTGAATGACGCTCAAATTCAGGCCGAGTGTGAAAGTAAGATGCAGACGCGACGAAAGGCCATTGAAGATCTGGTGACCCAACACTACGCGTTGCTCGATCAAGTTTCCAGCCAAGGCTTGAGGGACATCCTAGATCGCAAGGAGTTTTTTGGCGGTCTTTATTCGGAAGCAACGCTCACTCAAATCTCATTCGAATTCCTTCCTAAGATTCGAACTCTTCTCAAGAGCTCCAAATTTCAGGAAACCAAGAACCATTATGAGCGTTTGGATGCTCGCTAGAAATAATGGGCAAAACTAGGCCAATGGATTGTCTTTGAGCCAAACAACGTAATCGGAAGGGGCCGCTTTTTCCCCTTCTTGACGAAGCATGTTGATCGCTTGCGCGCGGTGGTGCGTCCCGTGGCAACACAATTGCATCAACGATTCCGACACGACGACGCGTACTTTCATACCGACGACAAAGACCTCGACGACGCGATCGGCTGTCGATTCGGACAAGGACTCCACAAATGTGCGGCGATGCTGGCGCAACGATATCCATTGCGATCGCAACGCTTCGATGGTCATCTGCGGATCAGAATGCTCCCAAGGCTGAGGATCTTTCCAATTCTGCAACCACCAACGTTCGGCATCCAACAAATGAAGGAGCGTTTTACGAATGGTACCTGGCCCCATGCCGTGGTCCCGATCGAGCGACTCAGAAGATAGGTGTGAAGCGAGGTCGAGGACCATATCATTGCACCAATCGTGATAGGCAAAGTAACGCAGGATACGCTTCTTGTCCCATTCGATCGAGCATCCAGGCGCTGTACCAACTTCCATTCCAAAACCGCGCATGGATGCAATCGTTTCTGCAGGTTGTTCGACAACCGGTTGGGCAAAGCGGAAAAAGAGATAATCCAAACCTGCTGGAAAGACTTCTCCGAAAGATTTGAGATATGCCAAAATCTGCGAGCGATGGTGGATTCCATGATTGGCCACATGCATGGCGAGTTCAATCAAGGGATAGGCGAAGGGATCACCTTTCAAATTGCGATAAGCGATTTCACTTTCGAGATTGCTTTGATTGGCGAAGAACTCCAACCGTTGTTGACTCAAATCTTTCAGCAAGTTGGCGATGTCCGCGACCGACATGCCTTGAGCATCCGTAGGAAACGGACGCCATGGAAGCAGCTTCCAACGTTCAAGCCAAATGAGCTCGGCCATCGCCACATGGTACAGAGTTTGCCGCAATGTCCCTGGTCCGAGATCGCGAGGTTGATCGAGTTGCGAATCGGTTAGTTTTAAGCAACGCTCCAATATCTTGGCGTTGGCCCAATCACTGTACGCATAGAGTTGATTCAATACACTCATTCGTTCCATCGTTCGTCTCTCTAACAAAAACAGACATTGTTCTTCCTACTTGAGCGTTTGCATCCATCAAGCATGCGATGCATCCGCGAATCGTTCTTCGAAGTCGCCGTCGCGATTGAACAGGATTTCGCGAGGCTCCTCAAGAAGGATCAAATCGGATCGGGATTGAGCTTCTTGCCAATAGGCTTCCGAGCATTCGACTTCGCCAAGTTTGAGCGTATTGTGAATCCATTGGATCGGCACATTCTGTGGTTCACACCATCCCGCTTGCGATAGCGCCACTTCCAGAGCCTGTCGATCCGAAGGGTAGTCGAGAGGAATCATTCCAGCAGTGATATGCCCCGCCGTGATGCAATTGATCCGAGTCACTTGAACGTCCATCGTATCGATGACACGACGATGGCATAACTCGGCGATTCCAATCCCCGATGCATTTCCATGTGTTTCGTGCGTCAACGAACGGACATAGATCAGGTGAATGTTGGGCCGTTCGCCTCCTGTGCAAGCATGGTCATTGAACTTGCGTCCAATCACATTGGTATCCATCCCGGTACCACTAATGTTTTTACCGATTTGGTCCACGATCAATAGCTGCGCATGATCGAAGGGAAGCCTTGGCATGTAGCTTTTCACGCGTTCCAGTAAGCTAGGTTCGGTGGATTCGATAGCCTCAGGGAGTACTCCCACCAGTTCTGCGGTTTCTTCATCTGCATTTTCCAAGATGGCAAGTCCAGCCAAAATCTTGCACTTGGCGATTACCTCGCGAGCGACACTCCGCACGATTTGATCGAAGGAGTAGTTCATGATGATGCGATGGTAGACCAAGGCACCTTGGTGCTTGCCGAGACCAATCAACATCATTTTCATGAGTCCGCTTTCAATCGCGCCGTGAAAACGCGTGTGAGGCTTGATTCGGTTCACCACCAACACGTGATCCGCTTCCGAAGCGAAGCGATCGAAGTGAACTGGAAAACCTTCCTTGGCGGTACACACTACAATCGTTTCCATGGAACTGCGAATCGGGCACCCCATCGTCTCTTCTGTGACACCAAACTCCGACAAGAGCTGCACTTGCCCTTCGGCAGTTCCACCTCCATGCGATCCCATGGCAGGAACCAAGAACGGCTTGGCCCCGAGTGCGTAACAATGATCCACGACGGCGCGGATGATGGTCGCAATCCCGTGGATTCCGCGGCTTCCAACGGTGATGGCCACCGACTGCCCCGCCTGAACTCGATGGTGCAACTGCAATCGCTGCAGTTCCTCGTGGACTTTTTCCGAAACGCGTTCCACCCGCGGTGCGGGAAATCGTTGTTGGACCCTAAACATGCGAGGAAATCGGGTGGTCATAAAATCCTCCGCGGCTGGCGCTGGTCGTAGAGCATTGCGTGAGCCATCCAATGGTCTCATCGCGATCGGTTACAATGATCCACTATACCCTTTCTTGCGAATCTGGGGTGCCCCCTCAACCTTTCCTCTCTTACGCATCCTCGCCGGAGTATTCGAACATGACCAGTCCTTCGCGCCGCGATTTCGCTCGCGCTCTCGCCACCGTATCGAGTATGGCGACATTGACATCGTTTTCGATGGCATCGGAAATGGGCTCGAGTGAGTCACCTTATAGCTCTGGTTTGGGCTCGCTGAAAGACCGCTTTGCGTGTGGGAGTGATCGTACCGCCAATCGTGGTGGACAATTGATGGACGCGTTGCTCGAGATCCGCGAGGCCGAGATCGTTGCCTGCGCGATGTGGATCAACTGGCACTCGACAAGCACAAGCCAAGTTACCCAAACGAGTCGATCAATCTGAGGACTTTCGTCGATTGCTCGATCGCAAAAGTGTCGATGCTATCGTCATTATAACACCCGATCATTGGCATGCCATTCAAATGGTCGAAGCTTGCAAAGCGGGCAAAGATGTTTACGTGGAGAAGCCGCTTTCGGTAACGATTCACGAAGGACGAACCATGGTGCAAGCGGCCCGCAGTATCGGCAGGTCCCAGTAGGAACGCATCGCCGTAGCAGTCCCCTTTATCAAAAGATGACCTCGCAAGTTGCAGATGGATTGCTCGGCAAAGTCACGGCCAGCCCGAGCGTACCGCGTGAGCAACATGGCTCCGTACGGCATCGGTCGCAAAAACCATCCAATCCTCCCGAACGCGCCCAATGGGATCTATGGCTTCCAGGCCTCGCGCTGGGCAACCGTATCAAGAATATCGCACCCTACAAATTTCGTTGGTGGCAAAACTATTCGTCGCAAATGGGCAACTGGGAGTCATTATCTCGATGCGATTCGCTGGTGCTTGCGTGAAGAGGCCCCAACCTCAATCTGCGCTGCATAGGAGGCAACTTTGCAGTCGATGATGATCGAACGATTCCGGATACGATGGAATCGTGCTTTCAATTCAAATCAGGTCGGCTGGCAATTTTTGGCCAATACGAAGCAAGCGGTACTCCTGTCCTGGAAAAGGGAGATATCGAACTTCGTGGAACGGAAGGAACAATGTTGTTGGGCGAGCGAAATTACGAGATCTACCCATCCAAAGCGGGTCAGTTTTCGAGCGCCAAATCCAAGCTTAAGCCTACGGTTGAAGAAGACTCTTCCGCAACCAACCATTCGCTCACGGTGCTGCACATGAGAAACTGGATCGAGTGTATTCAAACGCGACGCCAACCCAATGCTGATATCGAAATTGGACACCGTTCGACCAGCTTTAGTCATTTGGCCAACATCTCTTTAGCCTTAGGGCGTCGCTTGCAGTGGGATCCCGAAAAAGAACAGTTTATCGGGGATGACCAGGCGAATACCATGCTCCACTACGAATACCGCTCGCCATGAGGGAAACTATCCCTAAGTTAAAAAGTGGACGAGTTGTTCGCGAAACAACGCCTAGGTCTGTCTTGAAAAGAATCGTCAATTCCTCGTTTTCAAATTCCGATGGAATGCGAATCGAAGGCTGGAGAGAGGTCATCCGTGTTCATTCGGTGTTCAACTCCTTAGGCAACGATGAATCGGTTTGAAATGAGTTGCGGATGCCAATCGGCATCAAGCACTCATTTGGAGAGAGGACATGCATACGGAAATTGCACAGTTCCTAAGATATTTGGATGTCGAGCGGAATGCGTCGGATTTGACCATCAAATCCTATCGCGAAGACTTGATCGATCTTGCCGATTTTCTGGTGGAGTCGGCTGGGCACCCCATTGTTCCGCGGGAAGTGACACCTCGCGAGTTGCGAGGCTCTCTTTCCCTTCTCCATGACGCAGGATATGCGCGATCGTCGATTTCGCGAAAACTGGCTTCTCTGCGCAGCTTCTATAAGTTTGCCATCCGCCAACAGATGGCCGAATCCAATCCTGCCCAACCTCTTCGCAATCGCGAGTACGCGCAGCTCCCACACTTCTTAACTTCGGAAGAGGTCGGCAAGCTACTCGAAGCACTCAACCGCGGATACTCAGAACCTGCGCGATCCGCGTATTCTCGAAACGATGTGCTCGGCTGGTCTCCGCGTGAGCAGAGTAGTCGAGCTCAACGATGGATCTCGACCTATCGGAAGGAACGGTCCATATCCGCGGTAAAGGTCGAAAGGAACGCATCGGAGCTCTCGGCAAGTTCGCGATCCAAGCGATCCAACGGTATGCCGAAAAACGAACTCGTTCCAACAAAGAACCCACCGGTCGAGAAGCGCCTGTATTCGTCAATCGATTTGGAGGCCGCCTTACGACTCGCAGCGTAGCGCGCATGCTTGAAAAATACATTCTCGAGTCGGGATTGGATACGCGCACCACGCCTCACACTTTGCGTCACAGTTTTGCAACGCACTTGTTAGACCGTGGTGCCGATATTCGCAGCGTCCAAGAATTGTTAGGCCATAAGAGCTTGGTCACAACTCAAATCTATACGCACTTGAGTACGGCCAATCTCAAAGAAGTTTATCTTCGAGCTCATCCGCGCAGCCGTTAAACGTTGCCGATTAACGCCGCTCCAAATGGGCTAACAATAGCGCTATATCCGCGGGAGTGATTCCGCTGACACGACTTGCTTGGTCGAGCGTTCGAGGTTGGATCGCTTTGAGCTTTTGTCGAGCTTCGTTGCGAAGACTGACAATCGAATCATAAGAGAAATCGGGTGGTATGCGTTTTCCGATGAGCCGCTGCTGGCGTTCGACTTGTTGCTGTTGTCGCGATACATAGCCACTGTATTTGCAATCGAAGACAACTTGTTCCGCAACATCTTCGGCAAACTGACCTAACTCTGGGAAGCGTGTTACCATCTCTTCCCATTCGACTTCTGGCCGACGCAGATACTTATCGGCTGGGATATCGCCAATACGAAGACTAGCCAAGAGTTTGCTTGCCTGAACGATCGACTCTTCCTTTTGTTGAAACAGATTCCAACGGTGATCATCGACAAGCCCTGCGTTGCGACCGATCGCTGTCAAGCGACGGTCGGCATTGTCTTGACGAAGCATCAATCGATACTCGGCGCGGCTAGTAAACATGCGATACGGTTCATCGACGCTTCGCGTGACGAGATCATCCACGAGCACTCCGATATAGGCTGCGTTTCGATCGAGCACCAATCCTTCTTTGCCTTGCAAACGCAAGGCCGCGCTGGCACCGGCAATCAACCCTTGACCAGCCGCTTCTTCGTACCCAGTGGTTCCATTGAGCTGACCTGCAAAGTAGAGCCCCTTGACGAGTTTGGTTTCAAGCCAAGGATGAAGTTGGTCTGGTGGACAGAAATCGTATTCGACTGCGTACCCATAACGCAGGATCGAAGCCTTTTCCAAACCAGGAATCATCTTGAACATTTGGTCTTGGACATCGCGAGGAAGGCTCGTTGAAATCCCATTGACGTAGACTTCGAGCGTGTTGCGTCCTTCGGGTTCCAAGAACAACTGATGCTGGTCTTTATCAGCGAAACGCACGACTTTATCTTCGATCGAAGGACAGTAGCGAGGACCGCGCGAGGCGATCTGTCCCGTGTACATTGGAGCGCGATGTAAATTGTCGCGAATCAGTTGGTGCACGCTCTCGTTGGTAAACGTAATCCAGCAGGGTACTTGTTCTTGTTCGATCCGATGATGGAGATAGGAAAACGGACGAGGCTTCGCATCGCCAGGTTGGATCGAAGTCTTTGAATAATCGATCGTTCGCCCATTGAGTCGTGCGGGCGTACCCGTCTTGAAACGATCGACCTTGAAGCCAATGCGATGAAATGCATTGCTGATGCCAGACGAGGTTCCTTCGCCAGCGCGACCACCCTCTGTTTTGGCTTCGCCTACGTGCATGACCGCTTTGAGAAACGTGCCGGTGGTCAAGATGACTGCGGGAGCACAGTAGTGTGCCCCGCCACGAACCGACACGCCAATGACTTTCAACCCCTGTTCGGTGCTTTCATAGAGAAGGTCTTCGACCAATTCCTGACGAAGATCGATTCCTTCTTGATGTTCGATCAGCCGCTTGACTTCGATCTGATAGGCTCGTTTATCGGCCTGCGCGCGGGGGCTATGCATGGCAGGCCCCTTGCGTTCGTTAAGCATTCGGAACTGAATGCCTGTTCGATCGATCACTTGCCCCATCAGTCCACCCAGAGCATCGATCTCGCGGACGATTTGTCCCTTCGCAACGCCTCCGATGGCCGGATTGCAACTCATCTGCCCAACCGTATCGAGATTGGAAGTGAGGAGAGCGACTTTGGCACCGATGCGAGCCGCAGCAGCAGCGGCTTCGGTACCTGCATGCCCGGCCCCGACAACAAGCACATCGTAGTGGTAGGTAGATGGTTGATGAGTCATAGCAGCAGCACGATCACATTACGAAGCGAGGAACAGGTTCAGGCCAACGGATCTCTTGGAACTTGCGGCAATCCGAAAGCGATTTCTTCCCGAAAACATGGCGGGATCGCGAGTGCAGAAGAAAGTCCAAAGGATGGGGACGCCATTCCTGAGACTCGACGTCGAACGCATGCGTCGGAAGAAAGGGGTTTCCCAAGGCGTTAGCGGAAACCTCCAAAGAGGCTAAAAACAAACATCGCCCGTGAGAGGCCCCCGCACAAGAGTAACTCGCTTATGGCTGCTCCACTTAAGTCCTGACCAGGTTCACGCATCCCCTTTGCGAGAGCCCCTCACGGGCGATCGAATGTTCTGTCGACTATCCTTACACGAATCCCAACTGGGTCAAGCCACAATCGCCCATCCCCACCCCATTTTTCCGGTTTCCTGGCCCTTCGGACTGCTTAAGGTTGGCGGTTGGCGCAAACCGTGGACCGCCATGTCAAACACCGGGCTCCGGAGGTTGCCGGAAGCGGTGCGATTGACGATTCTTCCTTTTCGCTAGAGAATTTCGGTTTCGCGTCGCTGGAGGACTGCGCCGCGTCTTTTTTCGCTTACCCGAGGGTTCCCGAGAATATGAATTTGCTGCAATCCCAAGATCCCGATGTATGGAATGCGATCGAGGCCGAAGCGCAACGGCAACAGGATGGCCTGGAGATGATTGCCAGCGAAAATTACACCAGCGTGGCCGTGATGCAAGCGGCAGGTAGTGTTCTCACCAACAAATACGCGGAAGGTTACCCCGGAAAGCGGTACTATGGCGGCTGCGAGTACGTGGATGTGGTCGAACGGCTCGCCATCGAACGCGCTAAGCAACTGTTTGGTGCCGAAGCGGCCAACGTGCAACCGCACAGCGGATCGCAAGCCAACACCGCCGTCTACCTTGCTAATCTTCAACCGGGCGATACCGTTCTGGGACTCGACTTGGCCCAAGGTGGTCACCTCACTCACGGTATGAGCCTCAATATTTCGGGCAAGCTCTATCGATTCCATGCTTACGGAGTCGATCCCGTCCATCATCGCATCGATTTCGATCAAGTGGCTCGCTTGGCCAAAGAACATCGTCCCAAGATGATCGTTGCCGGTGCCAGTGCTTATCCTCGCGAGATCGATCACGCCAAGTTTGCCAACATTGCTGCCGACGTTGGCGCTAAGCTCATGGTCGACATGGCCCACTATGCAGGGCTTGTTGCAGCTGGAGTCCACAACAACCCCGTACCGGTTGCTGATTTTGTGACAACCACGACGCACAAGACCCTTCGTGGACCTCGCAGCGGTCTGATCCTTTGCAAGCAAGAGTTTGCCAAGCCGATCAATAGCGCGGTCTTTCCTGGCATCCAGGGTGGTCCGTTGATGCACATCGTCGCTGCCAAAGCGGTCTGCTTTGGGGAAGCTCTTTCCGACGACTTCAAGACCTATGGTCGCAATGTCGTGGCAAACGCCCAAGCCCTTGCCGACACGCTTCAAAGTGGTGGACTTCGTTTGATCAGTGGAGGGACCGATAACCACTTGATGTTGGTGGATGTCACGAGCATTGGATTGAGCGGCAAGAAGGCTGAAACAGCGCTCGATCATTGTGGCATCACGGTCAATATGAACATGATTCCTTTCGATACTCGCAAGCCGATGGATCCAAGCGGCATTCGCATCGGAACTCCCGCACTCACGACTCGCGGCATGGGAGTCGATCAAATGCGGCAAATCGGTCAATGGATCATTGAAGCCTTGAAGAATAGCGATTCGGAATCGGTCTTGAATCGTATTCGCGAAGAAGTGAAACAACTGACCGTTCACTTCCCTGTACCCGCGGCTGGTTTTGCTCTCGGAGCCTGATATGACCCCAAGTCGAATTCTTATCGCCGATGACAACGCAGCCAACCGCGAACTCTTGGAAGCTTACCTCGCCAAGTTCGAGTGCATGATTGAAACGGCTGTCGATGGACAAGACACACTCGACAAAGTGGCCTCGTTTCAACCGGATCTGATCCTGTTGGATGTGATGATGCCAAAGCTGAGCGGTTTCGAAGTTTGCCGCAAACTGAAGCAAAATCCAGACACCTCGAAGATCATGATTTTAATGGTGACGGCGCTGAGCGAACTGGGAGATATCGAGCGGGCGGTTGCTGCGGGTACCGATGATTTCCTTTCCAAGCCTGTCAATCAAATTGAATTGCACAAGCGGGTCGACAACATGCTCAAGCTCAAAGGTACCACCGATGAACTGGAGCGATTGCGTCGTTATATCGAAGAGATGGAACAAATTTCGGACCCACGAACGCACAAGTCATGACGCAGGCACGGACCGCCTACTTTGATCCCGCATCGCTATCCGATGGAGAACGCGATCACTACCAAGGTTTGCTTCGGCGCATCGAGGCCGATATCCCGGTCGAGCATTCGACCGTCGAAATCGCCGGATACGACTACCCTTGGCTCAAGGTGATCGATCCCGATCAACTCTTGGAGAACGCTCTTTCTCGCACGGATCGTTCCCCTGAAGAACTGGATCCGTTTTGGGCCGCGACTTGGCGAGCCGCCATTGGGCTCGATCGTTATTTGGCTCGACAGCCCATCCAAGGTCAACGCGTCTTGGAACTCGGATGCGGCAGCGGCCGCGCCGGGATCGCTGCGGCATTGCATGGAGCCGTCGTTACCATGACCGATGCTGCCGTCGAAGGGATGTGGGTGGCCGAGTACAATGCTTTTCCTGTACGGCAAGCGACCCGAATCAAGCGACTTCATTGGGGTGACGAGACACTCGATGAAGATCCATTCTCGTGGATCATTGGATCGGACATCGTCTACGATCCCAAGCTCTGGTCGATACTCGAACCTTGCATTCGTCGCCACCTAGCTCCCGGCGGGAAAGTCTTGTTGACCGAACCGCAACGACAAACCGGTGATCGATTCTTGAATTGGATACGCGACAAACAATGGCATGTCGCTATTACCATTGTCGATCTCGAAGATCAGCAACGCGAAATCCGCGTTTTCGAATTGACCCTCTAACGACGCCACCTGACGCTTCAGGTTGTGAAGAATGTGGTCGCCCCGCTGATGCATCGGCTTTCACCGACTCGGTCTCCTCATAGCTTTTGCCCTATCCCGACGCGTGATATGCATCAGCGAGGGACCCTCCGCTAGTCCGATGGCGATCTCAGAAGAAGGCCTTCCAGGGGACTGGAAGTCAACATTGGCATCGCAATGTGAGAGCGTCCCTTAGAAGTTCCATGGCACGGTTCAACTCCAACGCGATTGCGTTCCGAGCGTTCCTTGGATCCGTTCGAAATAAGCATCGGTGCGGCAGAACGCTAAGCGGGACTGCGCTTCTCGCAATCGATCTTGCAACTTCAATCGTTCGATCACGGCTTTATGCGTCCGGCGCGATACATACTCCGTCAGATACCGTACATGGCGTTCCCACAACTGAATATCGACTTGGCGTTTCGCCTCGAGCCGATCTCGATACCATTGGCTACCAAGGAGGTGTTCCTTGGTAAACATCTGGCGAACCTCGGGCGAAGATGAATCGTGGCCTTCCCAATTCCCTTGCGCCATGATTGACAACAGAGCTCGCAGTGGAGGGCAGGCCGCCTCAATACTTCCATCTTCGAAATATTGGCGAGCCACCTTTTGCTGAGCTTCGACAATATGATGGATACCATCTACATAGGCATCAAAGTCTTGCAGTTCAGGTTTCAGAATTCGATCATCGAACACTTTGCCGGGATTATCAAAGACTCGTCCAAAGTATCGACGAATGAACCGGCCAGTGATCCGCCAACCAAGACGACTGGCTAAAACGGTTTGCCCTTCATGCTGGAAGTCGCTCAGTTTTTCAAGCAGGCCTTCGCGCTGAAGCGTTGCGGGTTCGCGTTCTTCGGGACGCAAGCGACACCAGATTTCAGGTACGAGCATACTGATGTCATGCCCTACTTCCACTTCGCTTCCGATATGTCCAGCGGGCGTACTGAAACCACCGAGGCCAGTCAGAATCATGCTGACAACGGTTGTATTCAAATCGTAGATAGGCAACAAAGCATTGAATGGCCCCTTGGTGAGCGCACCCTCGCTGCCAGCCCCGGT